>NZ_JBYTEL010000005.1:84-73996 GCF_058789195.1 Cupriavidus sp. FW216-B1
CCGCCGCGGCGGGGCCGCGGCGGCACCGGCGGCGCGGCGGGCCTGCTGGCGCCGGTCACGACCCTGCTCAACAACACGGTCGGCGGCCTGACCGGCGCCGTGGGCGGTGGCGGGAGCGGCGGCGGTCCGCTGGCGGGCGTGCTGACGCCCGTCACCAGCGTGGTGTCCGGCGTGACCGGCGCCGTGGGCGGCGCGGCGGGCGGCAACAACCCGCTGTCCGGCGTGCTGGCCCCCGTCACCAGCCTGGTCTCCGGCCTGACCGGCGCAGCGGGCGGCACCGCGGGCAGCAACAACGCCCCGGCCGGCGGCCTGCTCGGCGGACTGGTCAACAACAGGCGATAAGCAGAAGACGGCAAGAGACCACAGGGAGCCGCCCGTAACACTTGTGGTCTCCCCTCTTCCGCGCGCGGGAGAGGGATCGGGGAAAAGGGCAGGCGCCACCGCGAAGCCGGCGCCGCCCTCCTCGACAAGCGCCAACGCTGTCTCTTCCGCGGCACCAGCCTGCCGCCCCCCGGCGCCGCGTTCGCGGCGCCGTTCTTTCTCCTGCCGCCGCGCAAACCCGCATGCCGGCGCCGGCCGCAAGCCCGCCGACCCGGTTTCCGATCTTGCAGTAGGATGGCGCATCGCGAAACGGGCGCCGGCTCCGCGGCCGCCGCTCGCCGCGCCCAGCCAACCAGGAGACCCCGCATGCCAGCCGACATCCCACGCACCGCCCTCCAGCTCCGCTCGCTGATCAAGGCCAGCGGCGAACTCGAACTGTCCCTCGCCAGCGTCGACGTGCCCGCGCCGGGTCCCGACGAAGTGCTGGTCCGCATCGAGGCCTCGCCGCTCAATCCGTCGGACCTCGGCCTGCTGTTCGGCGCGGCCGACATGAGCACGGCGAAGGCCGGCGGCACGCGGGAGCGGCCAGTGGTGAGCGCGCGCGTGCCCGAGGGCGCGATGAAGAGCATGGCCGGCCGGCTCGACGACGCCATGCCGGTCGGCAACGAAGGCGCGGGCGTGGTGGTGGCGGCCGGTGCGTCGGCCGCGGCGCAGGCGCTGCTCGGCAAGACGGTGGCGGTGCTGGGCGGCGCGATGTACGCGCAGTACCGCTGCGTGCCGGTGGCGCAGAGCCTGGCGCTGCCGCCGGACGCCACGCCCGCGGACGGCGCCTCGTCGTTCATCAATCCGCTGACCGCGCTCGGCATGACCGAGACCATGCGGCGCGAGGGACACAAGGCGCTGGTGCATACCGCCGCCGCGTCCAACCTGGGCCAGATGCTCAACAAGATCTGCCAGAAGGACGGCATCGGCCTGGTGAACATCGTGCGCCGGCAGGAACAGGCGGACCTGCTCAGGTCGCTCGGCGCGGCCCATGTGTGCGACATGTCGTCGCCGACCTTCACGCAGGACCTGACCGAGGCGATCGCCGCCACCGGCGCGACCATCGCCTTCGACGCCACCGGCGGCGGCAAGCTGGCCGGGCAGATCCTGGGCGCGATGGAAGCGGCCTTGAGCAGGAACGCGCGCGCCTACAGCCGCTATGGCTCGTCGACGCACAAGCAGGTCTACCTCTACGGCAGCCTGGACCCCAGCCCGACCGAGTTCGTCCGCAATTTCGGCATGGCGTGGAGCATGGGCGGCTGGCTGGTGTTCCCGTTCCTGCAGAAGATCGGCCCGGAAGCGGCGAACGCGCTCAAGGCGCGCGTGGTGGCGGAACTGAAGACGACCTTCGCCAGCCACTACGCGCGCGAAATCTCGCTGGCCGAGGTGCTCGACCTGAAGCAGATCGCGGTCTACAACAAGCGCGCCACCGGGGAGAAATTCCTGGTCAATCCGAACAAGGGGCTGGCGTAGGCCGGCGGCCAGAGGCTGCCGACCGGCGGTTTGCTCCCCTCTGCCGCGAAGTGGGAGAGGGGCCGGGAAAGAGGGGCCGGGGGAGAGGGCGGGGGCTGGCGAATGCAGCCGGGCTGGACATCACCATTGGCTTCGTTCGTGGCCTCTGTGCTGGACCACACCGCTGGCCCCGCTTGATGTGGCTCCTAGTCAAACCGCCCCTCTCCCCGTGAGGGGAGAGGAAGAACACCTTGCTTGGGCTAGCGCTGACGGCGTGGGCGTATCTGACGGCTTCGTTCATTGCCCTGCGCGCCGAACCGCTCACTCGGTGAAGTCGGTGCTCACGGTGAGGTGTTCCCACTTGTCGATTTCCGCGTTCAGCTCCTTGAGCTTCTCGCGCACGAAGCCGAGCGCGTCGGTGCCCAGCAGCAGGTGCACCGGCGGGTCTTCGGCGGCCACCACCCGCAGGATGGCCTGCGCGGCCTTGGCGGGGTCGCCGGGCTGCTTGCCCGAGCGGGCCGCGCGCGCGGCGCGCTGCGGCGCGAGCATGGTGGCGTAGTCCTCGATCTCCGACGCGGTGCGCTGCATCGAGCGGCCGGCCCAGTCGGTGCGGAACGCGCCCGGCTCGATGGCCGTCACCTTGATGCCGAATCCGTTCACTTCCTTGGCCAGCGCTTCGTTGATGCCTTCGAGCGCGAACTTGCTGGCGTTGTAGATGCCGACGCCGGGGAAGGTCATCAGCCCGCCCATCGAGGTCACGTTCAGGACATGGCCGCGGCGGCGCTGGCGCATGTAGGGCAGCACCGCCTGCGCCACGCTCAGCGCGCCGAAGACGTTGACGTCGAACTGCGCGCGCACGTCGGCCGGCGGGGCTTCCTCGATGCTGCTTTCGTAGCCGTAGCCGGCGTTGTTGACCAGCACGTCGATGGGGCCGGCCTCGCGCTCGACCTGCGCCACCACGCCGGGGATCGCCGCGTCGTCGCGCACGTCGAGGATGTAGCCGAAGGACTGGCCCTTGGCCAGCGCGGCGAACTCGGCGCGCTGCGCTTCGTTGCGCAGCGTGCCCGCGACCTTGTCGCCCTGCGCGATGACGGCTTGCGCCAGCGCACGTCCGAAACCGGTGCTCACGCCCGTAATGAACCAGGTTTTCATCACTTCTCCAGATGGTTTGCTTGAAATGCGGTTGCCTGCATGGAGCCGCCACCGCGGGCGGCTCCGGCACATCGGAGTATGGACGTTGCGAACCGTATCAAGAAGGAAGATAATCCAAAAGGACTTTGCAGGAAAATTGCACAATGAACCATGCTGATTTCCAGGCCTTGTCGGTTTTCGCCCGGGTGGCGCAGGAACAGAGCTTCAGCGCCGCCGCGCGCGCGCTGGGCATCCCGGTCACGTCGGTCAGCTACACGGTGCGCAAGATCGAGGAGCGCCTCGGCGCCCGCCTGCTCAACCGCACCACGCGCAGCGTCAGCCTGACCGAGGCCGGCGCCAAGTTTCTCACGCGCATCGCTCCGCTGCTGCAGGAGCTGGAGCTGGCAATGCACGACGTGGCCGGCGCCTCCAGCCGCTCGATGGGCACCCTCCGCCTGAACGTGCCCCACTCCGCCATCCCGCGCGTGATCGAGCCGGTGCTGAAGGACTTCCTCACCGCCTACCCCGACATCAACGTCGACGTGATCGCGGACAACAGCCTGGTGGACATCGTCGGCCGCGGCTTCGACGCGGGCATCCGCTACGACAACGTGCTGGAGGAAGACATGGTGGTGGTGCCGCTGGTCACGCAGATGCGCTTCTGCGTGGTCGCCGCGCCGGCGTACCTGCAGTCCCGGCCGCGGCCGCGCCATCCGCGCGACCTGCTCGCGCACGAGTGCGTCAACTACCGCAGCGCCGACAACGGCGCGCTGTACCGCTGGGAGTTCGAGAAAGGCGACGAGAAGCTGCGCATGGCCGTGACCGGGCGCATCGCCACCAATGACAGCGGGCTGCTGCTGCAGTCCACGCTGGACGGCTTCGGCTTCGGCTACCTCCAGCACAGCATCGCCGAGCCGCACCTCCAGGCCGGGCGGCTGGTGAGCGTGCTGGACGGCTGGATCCCGCGCGCCGGCCTCTATCTCTATTACTACAACCGGACCGGCATGCCGAAGAAGCTGCGCGTCTTCATCGACTTCGCCAAGGCGGCGCTGGCCGGCAGCGTCGAGGGCTAGAGAGACTCACGGGACTCACGGGAAACTGCCGAACACGTCGTTGAGCTGCCGCGACGGCAGCGCCTTGCCCAGCCCGTCGAACGAACCCGCCTTGAGCTGCTCGGCGGCGGCCAGCATGCCGGCCCAGGCCGCGCGCGCGAGGCCGCCGCCCACGCTGATGCGCCGCACGCCGAGGCCGGCCAGCTCGGCCACGCTCATGCCGGGCCGCATCATCAGCACGTTGAGCGGCCGGGGCGCGACAGCGCGCACCATTGCCTCGATGTCGGCCCTGGCCACCACGCCCGGCGCGTAGAGGCAGTCGGCGCCGGCTTCGGCGAAGGCGACCAGCCTGTCGATGGCGGGCGCCAGCGCGGCGGGATCGGCCAGCATGCCTTCGGTGCGGGCAACCAGCAGCACGTCCTCGCCCGAGGCGTCGATGGCCGCGCGCGCGGCGCGGATGCGCTCGACCGCGAGCGCCTTGTCGTACAGCGCGCCGCTGCGCGCATCGAGATCCTCGATGGACAGGCCGGCCACGCCGGTCTCGATGGCCAGGCGCACATTGCCCGCCACGCCTTCCGGCGCGTGCGCGAAGCCGGATTCGAAATCGGCGTTGACGGGCAGGTCCACGCCCGCGCACAGCGCGCCCAGGTGGCGCAGCACGTCGTCGCGGCCGACCGCGTTGTCGGCGCGGCCCAGCGACCACGCCAGGCCCGAACTGGTCGAGGCCAGCGCGGCAAAGCCCAGGTGCTGCAGCATGCGCGCGCTGCCCACGTCCCACGGATTGGGCAGCACGAAGCAGCCCTGCTGGTGCAGGGCGCGGAAGGCGGCGCGCTTCTCGGCGGCGGGACGGGTCATGGCGATCTCCTGTTCTTCGCGGTGCATTGGGGGAATGCGCTCGGGCCGGCGTCATCCGCGGCGGGCGCCGAGCGCAGATCATACCGCCGCTGCCCGCGACGCGCGGGCCGCCCGCCCGTTCAGGCCGCGTCTCCGGCCGCCTGCCAGACCACCTACCAGACCGCCTCCTCCGGGCTCTCGAACGCGCGCACGATCTCGTCGATCATCGCCCGCACGCGCGCCGTGTGGCGCAGGTCCTGGTGCGTGACGAGCCAGACCTCGTAATGCTGGGCGCGCGTGCTGCCGGGCCACACGCGCACCAGCCCGTCGCGCTCGCCCAGGTGGACCGGCACTTCGCCGATGGCGATGCCGGCCTTGATGGCGTTGCGCAGCATCAGGCTCGAATACATGCCGGCCACGATGCGCCCGCCGTGGATCGGCTCGCCGGCCAGCGTGGGCGCGCGGTTGCCCGCCATCAGCGGCTGGTAGACCACCAGGTCGTGCCCGGCGAACGCGGTGCCGGGCACCGGCTCGCCGTGCCGCTCGAGATAGGCCGGCGCGGCATAGAGCCCGACCGGCCAGCGCGCCAGCCGGCGCGCCACCAGGTCGGGGTTCTCGGGCTTCATGGTGCGCACGGCGATGTCCGCCTCGCGCCGCGCCAGGTTGAGCACGTTGGTGGAGGTGTCGAGCAGGATCTTCACGTCAGGATGCGCCGCGTGCAGGCGCCCGATGGCGGGGATCAGGAACGCCAGCGCCAGCGAGTCCGTGGTGGTCACGCGCACCTCGCCCTCGAGCCGCGTGTCCGCGCCCTGCGCCTGCCGCAGCAGCTCGTGCGCCGACTGCTCCATCTTCAGCGCCGAGCGCAGCACCGCCTCGCCGGCCGGCGTGAGCGCGTAGCCATCGGAAGTGCGCAGGAACAGCGTGGCGCCGAGCGCCCGCTCCAGCGCCGCGAGGCGCCGGCCGACCGTGGCCTGGTCGAGCTCCAGCGTGCGCGCGGCGCGCCGCAAGGTGCGCTCGCGCTGTACCGCGAGAAAGATCCGCGTGTCGTCCCAGTTCATGGAAAGCCGCTCCCGTGTGATGCAAATTTGCATTTAGCGAGCGGAATAATGCAGCACAAATACATCAGCGCGCAAACCTATACTCGGTCCATCCAACCACGCAGCCCGGAACCGGGCACCACACACATGAACAAGACCAACACCATGAACGCCATCACCTTCCGCGACTTCGGCGAAGCCGACGTGCTGCGCCTGGAGACCGTGCCCGCGCCGGCGCTGCGCCCGCACGACCTGCTGGTGCGCAACCACGCCGCCGGCGTGAACCGCGTCGACGTGATCCAGCGGCGCGGCGGCTACGGCCGCGAGCACTTCGGCGACTCGGACATCATGGGGCTGGAGATCGCCGGCGAAGTGATCGGCATGGGCGCGGAGGTGCGCGGCTTCGCGCCGGGCGACCGCGTGATGGGCGTCGTGGGCGGCGGCGGCTATGCCGAACTGGCCCGCATCGACCACCGCATGGCCATGCGCATCCCCGACGGCATGGGCTACGCGGAGGCCGCGGCCATCCCCGAGGTCTTCGTCACCGCGCACGAGGCGCTGTTCCACCTGGGCCGCGCGCAGGCCGGCGACACGGTGCTGATCCACGCGGCGGCAGGCGGCGTCGGCTCGGCGGCGGTGCAGCTTGCGCGCGCCGCCGGCGCGACGGTCTTCGCCACCGCCGGCGCGGGCAAGCTCGAGCGCGTGCGCGCGCTCGGCGCCGACGTGGCCATCGACTACAAGACGGAGGATTTCGCCGCGGCGGTCGCGCGGGCCACGGACGGGCGCGGCGTCGACGTGGTGGTGGACTTCATCGGCGCGCCCTACCTGGAGCGCAACGTGCGCGCGCTGGCCGACGGCGGCCGGCTGGTGCAGGTGGGCCTGCTGGGCGGCACCGAGGGCGCGGCGCTGCCGCTGGAGCGGCTGCTGTACGGCCACCTGCAGATCATCGGCACGGTGATGAAGTCGCGCACGCCGGAGGCCAAGCGCGCCATGACGCAGCGCTTTGCCGGGCAGTGGCTGCACCGCTTCGGCACGGGCGGCCTCGCGCCCGTGGTGGACAGCGTGTTTGCGCTGGCCGACGCCGCCGACGCGCACCGGCGCATGGAATCCAACCTGGGCGTGGGCAATATCGTGCTGGCCGTGGGCTGAACGCCGGCCGCGCCGGCGCCGGCACCGGCGCTATACTCCGCCACGAAGCGCCGCCGGGCGCACGGAACGGGGAGAGCGAGGGGTGGACCGACTGCAAGCCATGAAGACCTTCGTCACCGTGGTGGAGACCGGCGGCTTCACCGCCGCCGCGAACAAGCTCGACGTCTCGCCGTCGGTGGTGAGCCGCATCGTCAACGAACTCGAGGCGCATCTCGCGGTGCGCCTGCTGACCCGCACCACGCGGCTGGTGCGGCTGACCGACACCGGCTCGGCCTACTTCGAGAACTGCCGGCGCATCCTCGGCGAGATCGACGACGCCGAACTGCTGGCCGCCGGCTCCCACGCGGAGCCGCGCGGGCAGCTCACCATCACCGCGCCGGTGCTGTTCGGCGCGGCCTACGCCATGCCGATCGTCACCGCGTACCTGCAGCGCTACCCGGACGTGGACGCCACCTGCCTGCTGCTCGACCGCACCGTCAACCTGGTCGAGGAAGGCATCGACGTGGGCATCCGCATCGGCGAGCTGCCGGACTCGTCGCTGCAGGCGGCGCCGGTCGGGCGCGTGCGGCGCGTGGTGTGCGCGGCGCCCGCCTATCTCGAGCGGCATGGCGTGCCGCAGGCGCCGGAGGATCTCGCGCGGCACACGGTCATCGTGGCCAGCGCGGTCTCGGCCTCGCCCGAGTGGCGCTTCGACGCCGGCGGCAGCCAGGTGGTCACGCGCCTGCAGCCGCGCCTGACCACCTCGACCAACGAGTCGGCCATCGTCGCGGCGGCGGCCGGCTTCGGCATCGTGCGGCTGCTGTCGTACCAGATCGCCGGCCACCTGCGCGCCGGCACGCTGCAGGTGGTGCTGCGCGAGTTCGAGCCGCCGGCCCTGCCCATCAACGTCATCCACCGGGAAGGCCGCCATGCCACGCGCAAGGTGCGCGCCTTCCTCGACATGGCCATCGACACGCTGCGCGCCGATCCCTCGCTGCGCTGAAGCGCGGCGCCCGGCGCGCCGCTTCACGCCCTCCGCACACCGCCCGCCACGCCGCCCATTATTGGGCCAGCGAGAAGAGTCCTTTCTCGCCGGCGCCGTTTTTCCCGCGCGGCGGCGCTCCTAATATGCCTTCACGCACTCAGGCAAGACGCCGGCGGCCACCGCGGCCCGGCGCGCGGCCTGCGGCGATTCCCCCTCACACTTGCCCAAGGAATGCCAGCCATGAAGGTCTACCACCACCCGCTCTCCGGCCACTCGCACCGTGTCCGCCTGTTCCTGTCGCTGATCGGCGCGGATGCCGAGTTCATCCACGTCGACCTGGCCAAGCGCGCGCACAAGGAACCCGCGTTCCTGAAGCTCAACCCGTTCGGCCAGGTGCCCGTGCTGGTCGACGGCGACAACGTGGTCTCGGACTCCAACGCGATCCTGGTCTACCTGGCCACCAGCCTGGGCAAGACCGCGTGGCTGCCAGCCTCGCCCGCCGGCGCCGCGGCGGTGCAGAAATGGCTGTCGGTCGCCGCCGGCGAGATCGCCTACGGCCCCGCCGCCGCGCGCCTGATCACGGTGTTCGGCGCGCCGCTGAACGCGGAGGAAGTCATCGCGCGCGCCCACGTCGTGCTCAAGCGCGTGGACGATGCGCTGGCCGCCTCGCCGTGGCTGGCGGCGGACCATCCCACGCTGGCCGACGTGGCGCTCTACGGCTACATCGCGCGCGCGCCCGAAGGCTTCGTCGACCTCGCGCCGTATGCCAACGTCAATGCGTGGCTCGCGCGCGTCGAGGCGCTGCCCGGCTTCGTCGCCTTCCAGCAGACGCCGGCCGGACTGGCCGCCTGAGCACCTGACCACCGCGCCATCGCGCCATCGTTCTCACCGCGGCCGCGCCGCATTCCGGAGATCGCCATCATGTCCCAGCCCTCGCCCCTCGCGCCGACACAGGTCCCGCCGCTGCCCTGGCATGCGGGCGAACGCACGCTGCAGGAGCGCGCCGGGGTGGCGCGCAAGATGGAGGAACTCGGCGCGCGCTTCGTGCGCGACCACATGCCGGAGCAGCACCGCCAGTTCTTCGCGCAGTTGCCGGTGGTGGTGCTCGGCGCGGTGGACCCGAACGGCGACGTGTGGGCCACGCTGCGCGCGGGCAGGCCGGGCTTCCTGCATTCCCCGCACGACAAGGCGCTCGCCGCGCGCCTGCCGCGCGAGGCGGCCGACCCCGCCGAGCGCGGCATGGAGCATGGCGACGCCGTCGGCCTGCTCGGCATCGACCTGCTGACGCGGCGCCGCAACCGCCTCAACGGCACCATCCGGCGCGACGCGCCGGCGGCGGACGCCGCGGTGTTCGAGATCATGGTGGGACAGAGCTTCGGCAACTGCCCGCAATACATCCAGCAGCGCAACTATGCCTTCACGCGCGACCCCGCCGCGCCGGGCGCCGCGCAGCCGCAGCGCATGAGCGGGCTGGACGCGCGCGCCCGCGCGCTGGTGGCCGGCGCCGATACCTTCTTCGTGGCCTCGTACGTGGACCTGCCCGACGGCACGCGCCAGGTGGACGTATCCCATCGCGGCGGCAAGCCGGGCTTCGTGCGGCTGGACGAGGACGGCGGCATGACCATCCCGGATTTCTCCGGCAACCTGTTCTTCAACACGCTCGGCAACTTCATGGCCAACCCGCGCGCGGGGCTGGTGTTCGCGGACTTCGCCAGCGGCGAACTCCTGCAGATGACCGGCTCGGCGCAGGTCATCCTGGACTCGCCGGAAATCGCCGCGTTCCAGGGCGCCGAGCGCCTGTGGCGCTTCATGCCGGCCAGCGTGGTGCGGCGCGAAGACGCGCTGCCGCTGCGCTGGACGCCCGAGCCCGAAGGCACGTCGCCCTCGGTCGAGCTCACCGGCGACTGGCGCGAAGCCGCCGAGCGCCTGCGCGCGCGTCCGCTGGCCGATACGTGGCGCCCGTTCCGCGTGACGCGGCTGGTCGAGGAAAGCATGGGCATCCGCTCGCTCCACCTCGAACCCGCCGACGGCGCCGGGCTGCTGCCGCACCGCGCCGGCCAGTACCTGCCGATCCGCGTGACGGCCGGCTCGCCGCCCGCGCCGGCGATCCGGACCTATACGCTGTCGTCGGCGCCGGCCGACGGCGTCTACCGCATCAGCGTCAAGCGCGAAGGCACGGTGTCGCAGCACCTGCACGACCACGTCAAGGTCGGCGACATCGTGCAAGCGCGCGCGCCCGCCGGCACGTTCACCATCGACGCGGCCGCGCCGCGCCCCGCCGTGCTGCTGGCCGCCGGCATCGGCGTCACGCCCATGCTGGCCATGCTGCGCCACCTCGTCCACGAAGGACTGCGCACCCGCCGCACGCGCCCGGCCTACTTCTTCCATGCCGCGCGCACGCTGCCCGAACGCGCCTTCGCGCGCGAACTGGGCGCGCTGGCCGACAGCGCCCAGGGCGCCGTGCAATACGTGCGCGTGCTCAGCGACCCGCGCGACGCCGAGCCGCAGCAGGACTTCGACGAAGCCGGCCGCATCGACATCGCCATGCTCCAGCGCCACCTGCCCTTCGGCGACTACGACTTCTACCTGTGCGGCCCCGGCCCGTTCATGCAGTCCCTCTACGACGGCCTGCGCGCGCTCAACGTGGCCGACGACCGCATCCACGCCGAAGCCTTCGGCCCCGCCGCGCTGCGCCGCCGCCGCGACAACGCCGCCCAGCCCGCCGCCCAGCCCGCCGCCGCGCCCACCGCCAGGCCCGCCACGGCGCCGGTGCCGGTGGTCTTCACCCGCTCCGGCAAGGAAGCGCGCTGGTCGCCCGCCGCCGGCTCGCTGCTCGAACTGGCCGAACAGCGCGGACTCGCACCCGAGTTCGGCTGCCGCAACGGCAGTTGCGGCACCTGCCGCACACGCATCGTGCAGGGCGCGGTGGCCTACGCCGGCACGCCGGAATTCGAGGTGTCGGACGGGGAAGCGCTGATCTGCTGCGCGGTGCCGGCGGCGGGCGACGAGGGTAGCGGCTCCATGTCGTTGCAGCTCGATCTTTGAGTTTTCCTGCGCCGCGGAGATGCGGAGATGGCCGCTCAGCGTGCCAGCAGTTGCTTGGTCTGGTCCGTGATGGCCCGCAGCCCTTTCTCGACGATGTCGCGCCAGTCATCGACAGTCACCACCTGCCTGGACTCCGACACCGTGGCCTTGATCACCTGCTTGCCGGCGAGCGGGCCCACGTTGCCTTCCAGTTCCACCTCCGATTTCTGGCTGGTAGTCACCGACCAGAATCCCGGCTTGAACCAGGCCCAGAATTCGTTGATGCGCGCGCTGACCGGCGCGGCCGCATCGTAGTTGGCGTCGCCCTTGCTTGCCACGATGTAGCCGGACTCCTTGAAGGCCGTGGCGAGCGCCGCCTCGGTCAGGCCGGATACGGTCTGCCCTTCGGGCAGGACCACGTCCCCCAGCGCCTTGCCATAGCCATTGCGCTTGCGCCCGATCGCGCGCGCCTTGCTGTCCTGGCCGTTGTCCTCGGCGTCGTCGAGAGACGGAATGTCCGGGCTGGACGGCGCGGCTTCGAACTTGCGGTTATCCAGCACGGCCTCGATGCGCACTGCCTTGCCCGTTGCCGGATTGTCGGCGCTGGGCGCCTTGACGGCCACCACGTCGCGCCCGAGCGCGCAGCCCATCAATGCCGCCACGGCAAAGCCGTAAACCATGACCCGGGTGACTGCTCCATTGATTTTGATGTTCTTGGACATTGGATTCTTGTTTTCGTATTGATGAAAGAGGCACGCCGCGGCATGGCCGTCATGCAGCGGCACACATCAATGTATCGGACATGGGCCGGATATCTTTAGCCCGCGAAGCATCCGGGCCCGCCTGCCATCATGGCCAGCCGCTACACCACCCCCTGCGCCAGCATCGCATCGGCCACCTTCACGAACCCGGCCACGTTGGCGCCTTCCACGTAGTTGACATAACCGTCCGCCTTCTGCCCGTAGTGGATGCAGTTGCCGTGGATGTCCTTCATGATGGCGTGCAGTTTTTCGTCGACTTCAGCGTGGTGCCACGCCAGGCGCATGGCGTTCTGCGACATCTCCAGGCCCGAGGTGGCCACGCCGCCGGCGTTGCTGGCCTTGCCCGGCGCGTACAGGATGCGCGCGGCCAGGAAGCGGTCGACGGCGTCGAGCGTGGATGGCATGTTGGCGCCTTCGGCCACGCAGAACACGCCGTTGGCCAGCAGGCGTTCGGCGTCGGCGCCGTCGAGCTCGTTCTGGGTGGCGCACGGCAGCGCCACGTCGGCGGGCACGTGCCACGGCGTGCGGCCGGCTTCGAAGTGCAGGTCGTGCGCGGCGGCGAAATCGGCCAGGCGGCCGCGCGTTTCATTCTTGAAGGCCATCAGCGCGGCGAGCTGCGCGCGGTCCATGCCCCTGGGATAGTGCAACACGCCGCCGGAGTCGGACACGGTGAGCACCTTGGCGCCGAGCTCGATGGCTTTCTCGGCGGCGAACTGCGCCACGTTGCCCGCGCCGGAGATCAGCACGCGCAGGCCGTCGAGGCCGCGCCCGCGCCGGTGCAGCATTTCCTGCGCGAAGTACACCGTGCCGTAGCCGGTGGCTTCGGGCCGCATCAGGCTGCCGCCGAAGGACAAGCCCTTGCCGGTGAACACGCAGGCGGCGTGGTTGGAGAGCTTCTTCATCATGCCGGCCATGAAGCCGACCTCGCGCGCGCCCACGCCGATGTCGCCGGCGGGCACGTCGGTGTCGGGGCCGAGATGGCGGTGCAGTTCGGTCATCAGTGCCTGGCAGAAGCGCATGACCTCGCCGTCGGACTTGCCCTTGGGATCGAAGTCGGAGCCGCCCTTGCCGCCGCCCATCGGCAGCGTGGTGAGCGCGTTCTTGAGGGTCTGCTCGAAGCCGAGGAACTTGAGCACCGACAGGTTGACGGTGGGATGCAGGCGCATGCCGCCCTTGTAGGGGCCGATGGCGGAGCTGTGCTGCACGCGGAACGCGCGGTTGACCTGCACGTGGCCGCGGTCGTCGGTCCACGCCACGCGGAACTGGATCACACGCTCGGGCTCGACCAGCCGCTCGAGCAGGGCCTGCTCGCCGTAGCGCGGATGCTGTTCGACGAACGGCCACAGCGTCATCATGACTTCCTTCACGGCCTGGAGGAATTCGGGCTGGTCGGGATCGCGCCGGGCAACGCCGGCCAGGAAGGTTTCGAGGGAGGCAGGTCTCACGGGTGTCTCTTCGTATCGGGTTGTGTGCTGAAGCTTCGGTCGGGACGGCCGCCGCGGATACGTGCCCGCCGGCGTGCCGGAAGATGCCGCGGCGTGCCCCGGGGACATTCAGGGGCGGCACCGCCGCGGACATGAAGATACATTCATGTGTGATCCTGAATGTATCTACAAGGCGGAAGCTTAGCATCCGCTGTGCCTTGGCAGGCATGCGGGCGGCGGCAAACGATGACGAAACGCCACCCGGAGAGCGGAACCGGCCGCTTTTTCCGTGCGATCAACGGCCGCGCTGGCGGACACCGCCGCTCGCCGGATTCGCATCGGATGCGCGCCGGAAGCCAGGCCGGAAATCGAGCCGGAGAGCGGCGCGGCGCGCCTCAGGCGAGGCGCAGCGCCGGGCCGCGCGCGTTCAGCGCGGCGGCAATGGATGGCTCGGGCGCCATGTCGGAGATCAGGTAGGCGGCCTTGTCGAAATGCTTGACCAGCACGCCGGCATGGCGGCCGAACTTGGTGTGGTCGGCCACCACGCAGGCCACGCTGGCGGCCAGCAGCATGCGCCCGCGCAGTTCCGCGGCGGCGCGCGAGAAGTCGCTCATCTGCCCTTCGGCCGTGATGCCGCCGGTGCCGACGAAGGCGAAATCGGCGTGATAGCGCGACAACTGCTCGATGGCGTCCCAGCCGTGCGTGGCGTCTTCGTTCTCCTGCAGCTCGCCGCCCAGCAACACCACGCGGTTGCCGTTGCGCCGGCCCAGCAGCAGCGCGATGGCGATGTCGTTGGTGTAGACCACGAGGTTGCGGTGGCCGTGCAGCGCCTGCGCCACCGTGTGGGTGGTGGTGCCGTAGTCGAGGATCACGGAGGCGCCGTCGGGCACCAGTTCCGCCGCGCGCATGCCGATGGCGCGCTTGCCTTCGGCATTGACCGCGGCGCGGGTCTGGGCGTCGGGCTCGGCCCGCTCGGGCGACAGCGCCCCGCCGTGCGTGAGGATCAGCAGGCCGCGCGCGGCGAGCGCGTTGAGGTCGCGCCGGATGGTCTCGCGCGAGACGTCGAGCTCGCTGACCAGCTCGCTGATCGCCAGCGCGCCGCTGGCGGCAAGCTGGTCGAGGATGAATTTTTGTCGTTGTTCAGCCAGCACGGCAACTCCGCAGCACGAGGGAACGAGAGCGGCATTCTAACGTCGATGCCGCGCCGCTCCCTGCTCGCCGGCGGGATGCGCACCGGGCGCCGCGCGCGAAAAACGGGCGCCGCGACACGGCGGCGTCAACCTTGCGGACTATGCTGGGATGGTGGCCGCCCGCGCGGCCTGCACAGCGCTGCGGCAAGTCGCGCATGCGCCACCGCGGGACATCCCGCAAGGAGACGAGACGATGCTGGTTCAACCCTATCTGTTCTTCGAGGGCCGCTGCGAGGAAGCGGCGGAGTTCTACAAGCGCGTGCTGAACGCGCAGGTCGAGATGCTGATGCGTTTCAAGGAAGCGCCGCCGCAACAGTCGGCCGCGCCGGAGGGCTGCGCGCCCGGCCCCATCGACGGGGAAAAGGTGATGCACATGTCCCTGCGCATCAGCGAGACCACGGTGATGATGTCCGACGGGCGCTGCGGCGGCAAGCCCAGTTTCCAGGGCTTCTCGCTATCGGTCACGGTGCCCGACGCGGCCGCCGTGGACCGCGTCTTCAACGCGCTGGCCGAGGGCGGCCAGGTGCTGATGCCGGCGGGCGAGACCTTCTTCGCCGAGCGCTTCGGCATGTGCGCCGACCGCTTCGGGGTGTCGTGGATGGTGATCGCGGTGAAAGCGCCGTAGGGCCGGTCGCAGGGCCGGCGCAGTGCAACGGCGGGAGGCTTGGCGGGGAGGGGAATCTGCTGGCCGGAACCGGCGGGCGGCGGATGCGCGCCGTGAAGGGGATGCGGGTGATGCGGGGGATGCGGACGCTGCAAGAAAATCCGCATCGGCCGGCCCGGCCGCGGGTGGAGGGCTCCCGCGGTCGGGCCGACCAGCGCCGTCAGGCGCTGGCGCCGCTGGTGTCGCCGCTGTAGGCCGGCGCCGCCGACACGCCGGTCAGGTCGCGGCCGGCGAGGTCGAGTGCCGTGGCGCCGTGAGCGCCGTCGGTGAACGCATCGCGGCGGTCATTGACCCGCGCGCCGTCGGTAAACGGGTTGCGGCGGTCGTTGACGCGCGCACCGTCGGTGAACGGATCGCGCTTGCCGTTATGGAGGTTGTAGCCGTACTTGTCACCGGCGTTGACGCTGTCTTTCGGACCCTGTGCGTTGGCCTGCGTCGATGCCATGACGCAAAGGCCGAATGCTGCTGCGGAAACGAGGGTCGTGAAGAGCTTCTTGTTCATGATTGCTGCTGGATTCCAGATTGGGGCGGCACTTTCCACTTGTGGTGGAGCGGGATAGGCGGAGTCTTGCGTCCCGCATGTCGTCTGTTTCGCCTTTTTGCTTGCACCGGCACAGTTGGGGGCGCCGGCACAGACAGCAGTGTAGCCATCGCGAAGCATTCCTGTGATGAATTAAAATTCTGGTTTTCAGTCGAAATTTTCACAGTGGCAACGAGGCGCCGGGAACAGCCCGACATGCCTGCCGGCCAGCGCGGGCGCGGGAATCCGCCGCATCGGCGCACGCGCCGGACACGGACGCGCGCGCGCCCTCGCCCGCGAACGGGAGAGGGTGCGCAAGGGAATCGGAAGGAAGGCGCGCGGCGCTAGTCGTGCCCGTCGGCGTGGCCGGCGCCATCGCGCCGCGCCACCTGCGGGCTGTTCTGCCAGCCGCCGCCGAGCGCCAGGAACAGGTTGATCTGGTCGAGCGCCACCTGGCTGTCCGACGCGGCCAGCGCCGCCTCCGACGCGGCCAGCGTGCGGTCGGCGTCGAGGCTGGACAGGTACGGCGTGCGCCCGGCCCGGTACAACTGGCGATGCTGATGCGCGGCCTCGCGCGCATCGTCGCGCGCCACGCGCAGCGACTGGTTGCGCTCCAGCTCGCGCGTGTACTCGCTCAGCGCGCCCTGGGTTTCCTGCAAGGCCTTGAGCACCACGCCGTCGAACTGCGCCAGCGCGGCGTCGGCGCCCGCCTCCATCGCATGGATGCGCGGCCGCACGCCGTTGGTGGGCAGGTTCCATGTGACCAGCGGGCCGATGCCCCAGCGCGCCGTGGGCCCGGTGCCGAGATCGCCCATGAGGCCGCTCAGCCCGGCCGAGGCACCGAGGCGGATCGACGGATAGAGATCGGCCGTGGCCACGCCGATCCTGGCGGTGGCCGCGGCGAGCTCGCGCTCGGCCTGGCGCACGTCGGGCCGGCGCTTGAGCAGCGCGGCGCCGTCGCCCACCGGCAGCGCCTGGCGCAGCCGCGGCTCCTCCTCGCAGGCGAACGCATCCTCGGCCAGCGCGGCGGGCGGCTTGCCCAGCATCACCGCCAGCCGGTAGGCCGCGCCCTCTTTCTCGGCCTTGAAGCGCGGCAGCGCGGCGCGCAGGGTCTCGGCCTGCGAGCGCGCGCGCAGCAGGTCGGCGGGCTGGCCGCGGCCGGCGGCGACCAGCTTGCCGGCGATTTCCGCGCCGCGCTCCTGCAGCGCGAGCTGGTGCTCGGCAACCTCCAGCTCGTGCGTGGCCGCGCAGCCCTGCACGTAGGCGCGCACGGTCTGCGCCACCACGCCCACGCGCGCCATGTCGAGCGCGGCCTGGCTGGCTTCGGCGCTGGCCAGCGCGGCCTCGTCGGCGCGCGCGAGCTTGCCGAAGAAGTCCACCAGGTAGGACACCGAGAAGCCGAAGTCGCCAAGGCTGAAGACGGGAATCTTCTCCTTGATGAGGAAACTCTCGCCGGCCACCTGCGCGCGCTCGGCCTTGGCCGAGAACGCGGCCTGCGGCAGGTTCTCGGCTTCCACCTCGTGATAGACCGCCACCGCGCGCCGCAGGTTGGCGGCGGCCACGCGCAGGCTGGTGTTGGCGGTGAGCGCTTCCTGCACGAGCCGGTTGAGCTTGGGGTCGTCGTAGAGCCGCCACCAGTCATCCGGCACCGGCGCCACCGAGACGGCCGCGTCCTGCGTGCCGAGCAGCGGGCCGTTGGCCTCGGGCGCGCGCACCGCCGCGTGCTCCGGCACCTTGTAGTCGGGGCCGACCGTGGTGCAGGCGAACAGCAGCGGCGCCAGCGCCGGCAGCACGGCCAGGGCGAGCCGGTTCATCGCGCCGCCTCGCTGGCCGCGATGGCATCGATGGCCTCGACGGACGCGTCGGCGCGCCGCGCGGCCACCATCTGGCGCGGCTCCGCCACCGACACCGTGGCGGTGCGGCCCGACACCAGCTGCACGTCCGCCGGCACGGCGTCGAGCACGATGCGCACCGGGATGCGCTGCGCCAGCCGCACCCAGTTGAAGGTCGGGTTGACGTTGGGCAGCAGGTTGGCGCCGGCGCTGCGGTCGCGGTCCTCGATGCCGGCGGCGATGCTCTGCACGTGGCCGTGCAGCGTGGTGCGCTCGCCCATGATGCGCACCGAGACCGCGCTGCCGATATGGATGCGGTGCAGCTTGGTTTCCTCGAAGTACCCTTCCACGTGGAACGAGTCCGCGTCGACCATCGACAGCACCGGGCGGCCGGTGCTGACGTAGTCGCCCAGGCGCGGCAGGCGGTCGTTGAGCATGCCGTCCACCGGGCTGGTGACGCTGGTGCGCGCCAGGTTCAGGCGCGCCACGCCGACCTCGGCCTCGGCCTGCGCCAGCGCGGCTTCGCCCTGCTGCACGCGGGCCTGCCCTTCTTCCACCACCTCGGTGGCGACCACCTCGTTGAGCGCGTGGTTGCGCGCGGCCTCGCGGCGCGCCTGCGCCAGCGTCGCGCGCAGCGCGGCGGCGCTGGCCTGGGCCTGCTGCAGCGCCAGCCGGTAGCGGTCCTGGTCGATCACGAACAGCACCTGGCCGCGCCGCACGCGCTGGTTGTCCTTGACCAGCACCTGCGTGACCAGGCCCGACACGTCGGGCGCGACCTGCACCACGTCGGCGCGCACGTGGCCGTCGCGCGTCCACGGCGCCACGGTGTAGTAATCCCACAGATGCCTGACGACGAACAGCGCCGCCACCGCGGCCAGCAGGGTCAGGACCACGGGAACCAGCAAACGGATCTTGAATTTCATGATTGCAGCGAGCGGGCCAGGGCGACCACGCCACCGAGCACGATCAGGTAGAGGGCGAGATTGAACAGGGAACGGTGCCAGACCAGCCGGTAGAAGCCCAGGCGCGCCAGCAGCGCGCGCAGGCTGGCGGTCATGGCGAAGGCGAGCAGCATCAGCGCCAGCAGCATGGGCACGAACACGCCGTACAGGTCGAGCTCGGCGTTCAGCATGCGGTCTGCGCGCGCGCGGCGGCCGGCGCCGGCGCGGGAATGTGAGGCAGCGGCGCGGCCGCGGCCGGATGCGGCTGCGCGTGGTAAAGCGTGACCTGCAGCACGAACAGCGCGGCCAGCGTGTCGCGCACCGCGTGGCCGGCGGTGTCGTCGGCCTGCGCGGCCACTTCGTGCATGGCCTTGTCGATGCGCGCGGACAGCGCCTCGGGCGGCGCCATCGCGTGGCCGGCCTTCAGGCGCGCGCGGTAGTGCCCGGCGGCGCCGTTGAGCACGCGCGTGACCGCGCGCCGCGCGGGCGGGCGCAGCGCGCCCAGGTTGCGTTGCAGCGCCAGCGCGCCGAAGCCGACCTGCAGTTCGGCGAAGCCATCCGAGGACAGCTTGTCGTCGCTGGCCGCCAGGCGCGGCACCAGCTGGCCGAGGCGGTCCAGCATGCGCGCGCCGAGCTTGCCCTGCTGCGGCGCCTCGCCGCGCGTAGCGGCCTGCGCCAGGTCCTTCCAGCTTGCGCGGATCAGCCGGTGCACCGCCACGCGCGCGCCGAACGGGCGCGTGGCCATGAACCACAGCGGCGCGAACAGCATGCCGCCCACGCTGGCCAGGCTGGTGTTGAAGGTGCCGAGGAAGTTGGCGTCGTAGAGGCTCTGGAAATTGCCGAACGAGGCCGTGTTGACCGACAGCAGCATGGCGATCAGGTTGAAGCCCGGACGCGAGATCAGCAGGCCGATGCCCATGTACGGCACCGCCAGCATGCCCACCAGCGTCTCGAAGTTGTGGGCCTGCGGCACCACCAGGAACAGGTAGAAGCACGACACCAGGAAGCACACCACGCTCCAGCGCATGAACGCGCGCGCCACCGGCCGCGGCTCCTCCACGGTGGCGAAGAAGCAACTGGCGATGGTGGCCACCACCACGGCGCCGGCGCCGTCCTCCCAGCCCGAGGCGATCCACAGCAGGCCCGCGCAGAACACCGCGAGGCTGGTCGAGCAGGCGTAGTACAGCAGCATGCCGTGGTCGTGGTGGTGCGCGCGGCCGGCCGCGCCGGCGCGGTAGCGCAGCGCGGGCGCGGGCGCGGCGCCGTTGCCGGCCTGGTCGCCGATGCAGCGTTGCAGCGCCTGACAGTCTTCGCACAGCGCCGCGAGCGTGCGCAGGTGGTCGTTGGCGGTGGCCACCAGCCCGGCATGCCAGCCGGGCGCCTTGCCGTAGGCGCGCCACGGCGCGGCGGCCGGCTCGAGCACCGGCGACGGGCCGGTGAAGCCGCCGTCGATCCACGCGCGCATGTCCGCCATGTGGCGCGCCAGTTGTTCCGGCATGCCCTGCGCATGACAGCGCAGGGCATGCAGCAGCCCGCCCAGCGAGGACAGCACCGGCAGCAGCATGGTCATGCGCTCGCGCAGCGCGCGCGCATGGCGCAGGGTGTCGGTGCTTTCGGTGTCGTAGGAAAGCTGCGCGATCAGCTGGTCGAGCGCGAGGATGTCGGCGGCCAGCCGGTGCCGGCTGTCATGGCGCGCGACGTTGGCGTCGGGCTCGGGCGAGAGCATGTCCGAGGCCCACAGCGCCGCGTCGGCCAGCCAGGTGGCCGAGCGCGCGCGCAGCGCGGGCGCCACCTTGGCCGGGAACACGATCGAGCCGACCATCCCGGCGCACACGATGCCGACCACGATCTCCTCGATGCGCGCCACCGCGATGGGAAAGACCTGGGCCGGCTCGCTGACCGCGGGCAGCGCCACGATCGGCAGCGTGTAGGCGGCCAGCAGGAACACATAGCTGCGCGGCGTGCGCTGCAGCAGCGAGAAATAGAGCAAGGCGCCGGTCCACAGCGCGATGGCCGCCATCAGCAGCACCGGCTCGTTGACCAGCGGCGGCACGGTCGCCACCGCGCCGGTGGCGCCAAGCAGCGTGCCCGCCACCCGGTACGCGGCCTTCGAGCGCGTGGCCCCGGTCAGCGGGTGGGAGACGAAATAGACGGTCGCCATCGCCCAGTAAGGGCGGGGCAGACCCAGCGCCAGCGCGATATAGAGCGCGAGCATCGAAGCGGCAAACGCTTTGAGCGAAAAGAGCCATTGCCGTGCGCTCGGCCATGCCATGGGGACGCAAACCTGTAGTAACTGCAGTGGGATGCAAGTGTAGCCAACTGGCGGTCATTCCGAACATGATTTAAAATTACCCTTCATATTCGCTTTTTTCATGCGAACCCCAGCCCCCACCCTCCGGTAACAGGACGCCCCCCGTGCCCATCGATATCCGTGCCCTGCGCTACTACGTCGAGACCGTGCGCCTGCAGAGCTTTACCCAGGCCGCGACCTCTCTATACGTCACCCAGTCCACCATCAGCAAGATGGTGCGCCAGCTGGAGGATGAAGTCGGCCAGCCGCTGCTGATCCGCGAGGGCAAGCAGGTGCGGCTGACCGACGTGGGGCGCGTGGTCTACGAGCGCGGACAGGAGGCGCTCGGCGTGGTGCACCGGCTCACGCTGGAAGTGGCCGACCTGTCGTCGCTGGGGCGCGGGCAGCTCACGGTGGGCATACCGCCGATGGCCAACCTGTTCTTCACGCCCGCCGTGAGCGCCTTCCGCCAGCGCTACCCCAACCTGGAGCTGAGCATGGCCGAGCACGGCGGCCACATGGTGGAGCAGCAGGTGGCCAGCGGCGAGCTGGAAGTGGGCGCGACCGTGCTGCCCGGCGACAGCGGGCTGGCGCTGGCCACGCGCGAGTTCGCCAAGTACCCGGTCTGGGTGGCGGGGCCGCGCAAGGCCAGCTGGGCCAAGAACAAGACCGTCAGCCTCGCGGCGCTGCGCGACGAGCCGCTGCTGCTGCTGACCGACGAATTCTCGCTCACGCGCAAGCTGCGCGTGGCCTTCATGGAGGCCCGCTTCGAGCCGCGCATCGTGGCGCAGAGCGGGCACTGGGACTTCCTCGCCTCGATGGCGGCCGCGGGCCTGGGCACCACCTTCCTGCCGCAGCCGCTGCTGGCGCGGCTCCAGCTCGACGACAAGCTCGCCGTGGCGCGCCTGTCCGAGCCGGCGATGGACTGGACGCTGGCGCACATCTGGTCGCCGGGGCGCTACCTGTCCCACGCGGCGCGCGCGTGGTTCGCGGTGTGCGAGGAAGTGCTGGGCGCCTGAGCGGCGGCATCCGCGCCACGTCCTGTGGCCAGCCGGATCGCGCGCCCGCCCGCCGGCACCCATGAAAAAAACGACTTCATCTCATAGTTTTAAATCGCTTCTGGAATTACCGGCCCGGGCCTACACTGCTTTCCATCGGGCGCGGCATGCAGGCCCGGAACCATCCGGTGCCGCCGTGCTCGTCCGTGAAGACGAACCATCATGCAGAACCCAGTGACCGCGCACCTCCCTCCCTGCTCGCGCGCGGCCGCTTCTTTCCCGGCTGATGATTCACTAGCCGCAGGGGGCGGCAGACCCGTCGCCCCCTGACTTTTACGAGCCCGCCCGCCCCCTCCACCGCATGCGGCGCGCCGCGCAGCGGCTCGACTACCCCGGACAAACACATCATGAAAAAGATCGCTCTCGCCGGTGCCGGCCTGATGGCACTCTCCTGCTCGCTGTCGGCCCTCGCCGGCCCGGATTTCGCCGTCATCGAGAAGGCCCGCGAGGCCAAGCGCGCCCAGCAGCATGCCGCCGTCAGCCAGCCCGTGGCCACCACCGCCACCACCACCCAGGCGTCGGTGACGCCGCGCGGCGTGGTCTACAAGCACGAAGTGGCTGCCGTGCCGGCGCGGGACACCATCGGCCAGCAGGCCGCGCCCGCCCGTAGCACGGCCGCGCCGCAGGCCGGCGCGGACGGCTCCAAGAGCTGAGCCCGCTCACGCGCGAAGCTGCCCGGCCGCCGCGCGCGGCCGGCCCGATGCCACGCATCGGCGCATGACGCCTTGCGCACGGCGCGCCGTGCCGCCCACGCGGCGCGGCGCGCCGTGCGTTGAACTTGGCGGACGATGCCTAGGGGACGCCGGTACACTCGTGCCGATACGGGAAACCTGGATGGGGCGTCAATGCGCAGCGAGTATCCCCGTTCACAGCCGCGCGGCGCACGGCGCAACGGCGCCACGACCGCGGGCCCGCGGGCAGCGCCCGCAAGCCGCCTCGCGCGCGGCCACCTGCGCCCGCTCGACGGCATACGCGGCATCGCCATCCTGCTGGTCTTCTTCCACCACTCGGTGGTGCCGGCCGCGCTCGGCGACAGCGGAACCATCGGCCATCTCGCGCTCAAGCTGCTGGTGTCGGGCTGGATCGGCGTGGACGTCTTCTTCGCGCTGTCCGGCTTCCTGATCACCGGCATCCTGCTCGACGCGAAAGGCGCGCCGCGCTACTTCGTCAATTTCTACGCCAGGCGCACGCTGCGGATCTTCCCGCTGTACTACTTCTTCCTGGTTCTGTTCTTTCTGGTCCTGCGGCCATTCCTGGCCGACATCTACCAGCCCGGGCAGGCCTATGCGGACCTCCATCGCGCGCAGGCGTGGTTCTGGAGCTATCTGCAGAACTGGTATTTCGCCAGGCTGCCGCAGGGCTCGCCGGTGCCGGTGACGCAACTGTGGTCGCTCGCCATCGAGGAGCAGTTCTACCTGGCCTGGCCGCTGGTGGTGTTCCTGTGCCCGGCCCGGCGCGTGGCGCTGCTGTCGCTGGCCCTGTGCGCGGCGTCGCCGCTGCTCAGGCTGGCCCTGATCGCGCGCGGCTGGGACCAGATGGCAATCTACGTGTCCACGCTCACCCACGTCGACCCGCTCCTGTGGGGCGCGCTGGTGGCGTCGTATGCGCGCTGCCGGGCGCCGCTGCCCAGCGCGCGGCAGGTGCTGGGCGCGCTCGCGGTGCTGGCATTCGCTGGCGCGGCGCTGGTCGACGTGCTCGACGGCGGGCTGCGGCGCAACGGGCTGGCGCTGCAGACGCTGGGCTTCAGCATCATCGGCGCCAGCGCCGCGCTGCTGATCGCGGCCACGCTGCTGCTGCCGCCCGATGCGCGGCTGAACCGGTTCCTCGGCCACCGCGTGCTGACCACGTTCGGGAAATACAGCTATTCGCTCTACGTGTTCCACCCGCCGGTGCTGTATGCCGTGGCTTGGCTGTTCCGCTCGCGGCTGCAACTGCTGCCGGACGAGGGCAGCGTGTTCTCGGCCGGCTACCTGTGCTTCGTGCTGGTTTCCCTGCTGGCGTGCATGCTGATCAGCCTTGCCACGTGGCATCTGTTCGAGGCAAGGCTGCTGGCGCTCAAGCGATACTTCGGCGCGGAAGCGGGGCGGCCCGCGCGCATGGCGCCGACCTCCGGCAACGTCCCCGAGGCGGACTAGAGCAGCACGCCGATCTCGCACAGGCCGCGCACCTGCGCGCGGCGGTTGCCGTCGGTGCCGAAGGCCGCGCCCGGCGCGGTCCGGCGCGCGCCCACGTAGGCGAACTCGGTACGCACGAAGAAGCGCTTGTACTGGTACGTCGGGGTCAGCGTGACCGACCACGCCTCGCTGCCCGCGCCGTACAGGAGATTGGGCGCGCCGCCCGCCGCGGTGCCGGTCGAGGCGATGTACTCCAGCCGCACCGGCAGCTTGAACCCCGGCAGCCGCAGCCCGGCGGGCGTGGCGTCGGCGCCGAAGTCGTAGCTCATCAGCAGCGCGCCGCCGTAGGTCGAGGCCGCCTCGCTGGTGCCGTACTCGGGCAGCCTGGGCACGCGCGTGTACTGCAGATAGGGCTGGAAGGTCCATGCGCCGCGGGTGCGCGTGTAGATCAGGTTGTAGATCTGCTGGTTGTTCTGGTACAGCGGCGTCGCGGTCGTCGATACGTCGGTGTGGCCGGTGTTGGCGCCGGCGCTGAACGTGATGGTGCTGCTGCTGTCCAGTGCGTAGCTGGCCAGCCCCGAGATCCAGCTATAGCGCTTCGAGTAGAAGCCGTCGTTCACCGATGCGGAAAGCGTCAGCGGGCCGGCGGCGTAGTTGACCTGGATGCCGCGGTTCACCGCGTTCTCCTGGTTCCACAGCAGGCCGCGCTGGATGTTCATGTTCTGGAACGAGAAGGTGCTCTCCGCCCCGATCAGCGTGGGCAGCTTACCGACCATCACCGACAGCGTGTCGGTGGGGGCGATCTTGAGATAGCCCTGGGCCAGCGGGCTGAACAAGGCCGGCGTGGCATCCGAGGTGCGCAGGTACGGTACGCCGAGCACCGGCGTCGAGTAGTAGCCGGCCTGGACGAAGAACTGCAGCAGGCCATCGGCCTTGTTGACGAAGACCTGGGCGTTGCCGAGGTCGAACTGCCGGCTGCGGTCCGCCGGCACGGCGTGGCTCTGCGCCAGCCCGAGCCCGCTCAGCACGCCGCCCACGTAGAGCGGCCCGAGCGCGCCCGCGTCGATGCGCACGGGGGCCGCGCTCAACGTGCTCGCGATCGCCGGCTGCAGTGCCGGCGCCGGCGCTTCCTGCGCTTCCTGCGCGGGCTGCTGGCCGGCCTCGGCCGCCGCCTGCTGCGGCTGGTCCTGCGCCCACGCGGCGGCGGGGCCGGCGCTCAATGCCGTCAGGACTGTGGCGACGCAGAATCGGACGTGTGTTTTCATCGGATGGGTTCCTTCTCTTGCCGGGCCTGGCGTACCGCACCGCCGTGGTGTGGCAGCGGCTCGCCGGCAAGGAACATGCCGCTGCAGGGACGTAAATGTCCGTCATCCCGCGTCGCGCATGGCGTTTTTTCCCCATGAAAAAAACGACTGGTACACATAGTTTTATATCGTTATTCGAATTCATCGCGCAGGCATACACTGCCGTCGTTCCAGCGTGATTCGTCAGGTTCAAGACAGGCCCAAGAGCCGGTCGGACCGGACGCCGCCACGCCGCCGCCCCTGGAGATGACGCATCATGAAGACCCGAGGTATCGCCCTGGCAGCCGTGGCGCCCGCCACAGCGTTCCGCGCCGCCGCGGCCCATGCCTCGGGCCACGCCGCCCTTGCCGGCGGCGCGAACGACGGCAGGCCCGTTTGCCGGCGGCGCCCGGCACCGGCGCCGGCCCGCGCCGGATGGATATCCGGGTAGACAGGTGGCTCTGTGGCCGCGTGCTTCTCCTTTGCTCCAGTGCGGCCACACTTCTGACGGCTGAGCTATCTCCAGCCGCGGGGAGCGGCCCAGGGCCCGCTCCCCGTTTTTTTCCTCGCGACGGCATGCGCGCCCCGTTGCGCCGCCGGCGCACGGCGTTGCTCCGCAACCCGACCGCAATCACACCGAACAGGCAACGCTCGTGAAAAATCTGACCTTGATGGCCGCCGGCCTGGCGGCACTCGCATGCTCGCTCGCGGCACTGGCCGGCCCGGACTTCGCCGTCATCGAAAAGGGCCGCGCGGCCAAGCGGGCCGAGCAGCGCGCCCAGCGACGGGTCCTGCAGAGCGACGCCGCCAGCGAGCCGGCCGCCGTCAGGCCGCAGCCGGAACAGGCCGGCGCGGCCGACCAGCGCGGCAGTTGAGCCGCATCGCCACGTTGTCGTCGTCCAACTCCCGGTCCCCCGCATGTCCGTCGAAATCGAACGCCTCTCGGCCATCATCTGGGTGCGCGAGCGCATGGCCGCATATGGCCTGACCATCGATGCGCTGGCCGCTGCCGGCTGCTTTCCGGCCGCGATCCCGGCCCCGATCCGGACCACGATCCGGACCACCAAGCCGCCGCCAAAGAGAGAACAGAAGCACTACCGCAATGCCGACGGCCAGACCTGGGACGGCCACGGCGCGATGCCGCACTGGCTGCAGCGCGCCGTCAACGCCGGGCAGTCGATCGAGCATTTCCGCGCCGAGGCCGGCGCGGACTGAGCGGGCCAGGCACGTGGCCTGGCCTAGCGCAGCCAGGGCGCGTCCTGGCCGCCGCCCGCGCCGTAGCGCGCCAGCGCCTGCGCATGCAGGGCCGGCGACACCGCGCGCAGCGCGGCGAGCGCCACGTGATGCCGGTCGACCTCGAAGAAGCCGCGCAGCGCGTCGCGCGTGTCGCTGCGCCCGAAGCCGTCGGTGCCCAGCGCGGTGAACGGCGCCTGCACATAGGAGGCGATCAGTTGCGCGCAGGCCCGCACGTAGTCGGTCGCGGCCACCACCGGCGTGGTGCCGGGCAGGCAGCGCTGCACGTAGCTGCGGGCCTCGCCGCCGGCCGCGAACAGGCCGCCGCGCTCGCACTCGCGCGCGTCGCGCGCCAGTTCGGAGAAGCTGGTCACGCTCCAGATCTCGGACCGGATGCCCCAGTCTTCGGCCAGCAGTTCCGCCGCCGCGATGACCTCGCGCAGGATGGCGCCGGCGCCGAGCAGCCTGACCGCGGCGGCGCCCTCGCCCGGGCCGCGCGTGCCGAAGCGGTACATGCCCTTGATGACGCCTTCGCGCGCATCGGCCGGCAGCGGCGCCTGCGCGTAGTTCTCGTTGTTGACGGTGAGGTAGTAGAACTCGTCGTGCTGGTCTTCGAGCATGCGGCGCGCGCCGTGGTCGATGATGACGGCGGCCTCGCTGGCGAAGGCGGGGTCGTAGGCGCGGCAGTTCGGCACGGTGGAGGCAATCAGCTGGCTGGTGCCGTCCTGGTGCTGCAGGCCTTCGCCGGCCAGCGTGGTGCGCCCGGCGGTGGCGCCGATCAGGAAGCCGCGGGCGCGCTGGTCGGCCGCGGCCCAGATCAGGTCGCCCACGCGCTGGAAGCCGAACATCGAGTAGTAGATGTAGAACGGCAGCATGGCCACGCCATTCACGCTGTACGAGGTGGCCGCCGCGGTCCAGGACGCCAGCGCGCCGGCCTCGGTGATGCCTTCCTCGAGCAGCTGGCCTTGCCGGCTTTCCTTGTAGTACAGCATCGAGCCGGCGTCCTCCGGCTCGTAGAGCTGGCCGGCCGGCGAGTAGATGCCGATCTGGCGGAACAGGTTGGCCATGCCGAAGGTGCGCGCCTCGTCGGCCACGATGGGCACCACGCGCGGGCCGACTTCGCGGTCCTTGATGAGGTTGGTGAACAGCCGCACCACCGCGGTGGTGGTGGAGACCGCGCGCGCGTCCGGCTCCAGCGCGAAGCGCGCGTACTGCATCAGGTCCGGCATGCGCAGCGCGTCGGCGTGGCGGCTGCGCGCCGGCAGGTAGCCGCCCAGCGCGCGGCGGCGCGCATGCAGGTAGGCCATCTCGGCGCTGTCCTCGGCGGGCTTGTAGAAGCGCAGCGCCTCCACCGCGGCATCGTCCAGCGGCAGCTTGAAGCGGTCGCGGAAGGCGCGCAGCGCGTCCACGTCGAGCTTCTTCTGCTGGTGCGCGGTCATGCGCGATTCGCCAGCCTCGCCCATGCCGAAGCCCTTCTTGGTCTTGGCCAGGATCACGGTGGGCGCGCCCGTATGCTCCTGCGCGGCGCGGAAGGCCGCGTGGAGCTTGCGGAAGTCGTGGCCGCCGCGGCGCAGCGCGTCGATGTCGGCGCTGCTCATGCCGGCGGCCAGCGCCTTGAGCTCGGGGTCGCGGTTGAAGAAGTTGGCGAGGTTGTAGTCGCCGTCCCTGGCGCCGAGGTTCTGGTACTCGCCATCGACCATCGCGGCGAAGCGGCGCAGCAGCGCGTGGCTGGTGTCGCGCGCGAACAGCGTGTCCCACTCCGAGCCCCACACCACCTTGACCACGTTCCAGCCGGCGCCGGCGAACAGCGCCTCCAGCTCGTTGATGACCTGGCCGTTGCCGCGCACCGGGCCGTCCAGCCGCTGCAGGTTGCAGTTGACGACGAAGGTCAGGTTGTCGAGCTGCTCGCGCGCGGCCAGCGACAGCGCGGCCAGCGATTCGGGCTCGTCCATCTCGCCGTCGCCGAACACGCCCCACACGCGGCGCCCGGCGGTCTCGGCGATGCCGCGATGCGCGAGATAGCGCAGGAAGCGCGCCTGGTAGATCGCGCTGATGGGGCCGATGCCCATCGAGCCGGTCGGGAACTGCCAGAAATCCGGCATCAGCCACGGATGGGGATAGGAGCACAGGCCGCCGCCGGCCACCTCCTGCCGGTAGTTGGCGAGCTGGCTCTCGGACAGCCGGCCTTCGAGGAAGGCGCGCGCGTAGACACCCGGCGCCGAGTGCGGCTGGAAGTAGACCAGGTCGCCCTTGCGCCCGCCCTCGTCGGCGCGGAAGAAATGGTTGAAGCCCACTTCGAAGATTTCCGCCGCCGAGGCATAGCTGGACAGGTGCCCGCCGAGCTCGCCGTAGGCCTTGTTGGCGCGCACCACCATCGCCAGCGCGTTCCAGCGGATGATCGAGGTCAGGCGCTGCTCCATGTCGAGGTCGCCGGGATAGCGCGGCTGCTCGGCCACGCCGATGGTGTTCTGGTAGGCGGAGTACGGATGCGCGCGGTGGCCCAGGCCGAGATGGCTGGCATGCTCGGCCAGCCGCTCGAGCAGGAAACGCGCGCGCGGCGCGCCGCCGGCGCGCACCACGCCGGCCAGCGCATCGAGCCATTCGCGGGTTTCTTCGTGATCGGTGTCCTCGCCGTGGGCAAGGTCGCCGGCGGCGGCTTGGTGCTGCGCGTGCATGGCTGTCTCCGTGGGGTTGCGTGGCGGGCGGCGGCATCGATGGCGCCGCGTCGCCCCGGGGCGCGGACCGCCTTTCCGGCAAGGTCCGGGGGCCGCGCGGGCAGGAATTCATTGTAGGGAGAGGGGTGCCGCAGAAGCTGCCGAATTCGGGCAGCCGGCGGGCCGCGCGCAGCGGAACGTGCCGCGAAGTGGCGCGGCGGCGGCGTGTCTGTGCCGTGAAGCGGAGAAATGCCGGAACGACGTGCCGCGGCGCGCGCGCGTCAGGCCAGCGCGGCGCCGGCCACCGGCCGGTGGCGACCGGCTATTGCAGGTTGCCCCAGCGCGGCACCGCCGGCTCGGCCGCCGCCCACTTCCAGCCGCCGGGCTGCCTGCAGGCCGTGGTCAGGAACCAGCTGCGCTGCCGCTTGCCGTCGTCGTCCACCGAGAACAGCGCCTCGCGGCACTCGGCCAGCGGCGTGCGGATGACGCGCACCACGCGCACCCAGCCGTGCTGGTTGCCGTAGGGAATGGCATGGCGGATTTCCCAGCGCTGCTGCTCGTCCACCGGCATGGCGCCGATGGTGGCGGCGATGCTGTCCTGCTCGGCGCGCTGCCAGTTGCGGAACACGTACTTGGCGCCGGCATCCGCCGCCGCGGCCACGCCGATGCCCACGCTGGCACCGATGGCCGGGTTGCCGGTGATGGCGCCGGTGGCCACGCCGGCCACCGCGCCAGTCAGGTCGCCCACCGAGGCGCAGCCGCTGGCCAGCGCCGCGGCCAGCAGCGCGGCCAGGGCGGAGGCCGGCGCGGAGACCAGGATGCGCGGCCGCCGGCGGCCGCTCATTGCAGCGAGCCCCAGCGCTCGGTGGCCGGCTCGGCGGTGGCCCACTTCCAGTTCTGGCCGTCGCGGCAGATCGCCGCGATATAGAAGGCGCTCGGCTTGCCGTCCTCGTCCACCGAGAACAGGATCTCCTTGCACGGCAGCGACTTGCCGCCGATCTCGCGGCTGACGGTGACGCGGCCATGCTCGGCCGGCTCCAGCGGCACCGCGTGGTCGGTCTTCCAGTCGGCCACCGCGTCCACCGCGAGGCCGCCGGCGGCCTGGGCGATGCGGTCCTGCGCGGCGGCATGCACGCGCCGCTGGCTGTATTGCAGGGCCGCCTTCGCGCCGGCCTGCACGCCCAGGCCGATGCCGGTGGCGACAGCGGCGTTGTCGGTCACCGCGCCGGCCACCGCGGCGCCGGCAATGCCCGCGCCGGCGGCCGTGCCCTCGTTGAGCAGGGAGCTGCAGCCCGCGGTGGACAGGCACAGCGCGGCGGCGGACAGCACGGCCACGCCACGCAAGGCATGCAGGGGAAGATCGGGACGATTCATGGCAGCAGCGGACCGGCACGTTGACCGGCACGTCGGCCGGCGCATTCGCAAATGCGGGCGAGGATACCCGCGCGGGGTGCCGCGGCCAAGCGGGAAAGTGTCAAAGTTTGTAAACAGCGGACCCGGCGCGGACCCGGTGCCCTGTCGCAATGCGCTGCCTCGGTGCCCCGCCTCGATGCCCTTATACTCGCGCTCATGGCCTACGATCTCACCGACAAACTCGTCATCGGCATCTCGTCCCGGGCGTTGTTCGACCTCGAGCACGAGAACGGCATCTATCAATCCCAGGGCGTGGCGGCCTACGCCGCCTACCAGCGCGAGAACGAGGACCAGCCGCTGCTGCCGGGCACCGCCTTCCCGCTGGTGGAGGCCCTGCTCGGGCTCAACAGCCTGATCCCGGACCTGCGCCCGGTGGAGGTGGTGGTGATCTCGCGCAATTCGCCCGACACCGGGCTGCGCGCTTTCAACGCCATCGAAACGCACCGGCTCGACATCACGCGCGCGGCCTTCACCGGCGGCGCGCCGATCGCGCGCTACCTCAAGGCCTTCAAGGTCGACCTGTTCCTGTCGCGCGAAGCCGCCGACGTGCAGGCCGCCATCGACGGCGGCGTGGCCGCGGCGCAGTTGTACGACGCGCCCGCCGCCTACCGCGCCCCGCCCGGGCAGATCCGCATCGCCTTCGACGGCGACGCCGTGCTGTTCTCGCCCGAGTCCGAGCGGATCTACAAGGAAAAGGGGCTGGAGGCCTTCATCAAGAACGAAAAGCGCCATCGCCACAAGGCCCTGGCCGAAGGCCCGTTCGCCAAGCTGCTGCTGCGCCTGGCCCAGATCCAGGCGCATTTCCCGCCCGGCGAGAGCCCGGTGCGCATCGCCATCGTGACCGCGCGCAACAGCCCCGCCCACACGCGCGTGGTGCACACGCTGCGCGCCTGGAACGTCAGCATCGACGAAGCCTTCTTCCTCGGCGGCCTGCCCAAGGACCAGGTGCTGCAGGCCTTCGGCGCGCACATGTTCTTCGACGACCAGGAAGGCCACGTGGAACTGGCCTCCGCGGTGGTGCCGTCGGGGCGGGTGCCTTACCAGGGCGGCGAGCTCGGCAGCAGCAAGACGCGCAGGCGGGCCAGGAAAGCGCCCGCCGCCGCGCAGGCGGAGGAACCCGCGGCGTGAAGATCTTCGGCCTTTACCTGATCACCGCCTGCGCGGAAATCCTCGGCTGCTACCTGCCCTACCTGTGGCTGCGCCAGAACGCCAGCGCCTGGGTGCTGGTGCCGGGCGCGCTGTCGCTGGCGCTGTTCGCGTGGCTGCTGACGCTGCATCCGGATGCGTCCGGGCGCGTCTACGCGGCGTATGGCGGGGTCTATATCGCGGTGGCGATCGCGTGGCTGTGGCTGGTCGACGGCGTGCGGCCCACGCCGTGGGACCTGGCCGGCGTGGCGGTGGCGATTGCGGGGATGGCGGTGATTGTGCTGCAGCCGCGGTGAGTGATCGGGCTGGGGTGGTTTGAGCGGTGGCGCTGTTTGCGGGCGCCGGCCCTCTCCCCCGGCCCCTCTCCCGCGGGCGGGAGAGGGGAGCAAACCCCGAGCGATTGACGAAGCCCGCGAATGGACCCACGCCGCGAGAGCTAGCTCAAGCAAGGTGTCCTCCCTCTCCCCTCACGGGGAGAGGGCCGGGGAGAGGGGCGGTTTAGCTAGGCGCCACCTCAAGCGAAGCCAACGGTTCAAAAAAAACTCAAGCCGCCACCCGCGCCCCACCCTCCCGATACCGCGCCAGCAACTGCCCGCGCAGCACCGCCGCCTTCTCCATGCTGGCTTCCTTGACGTGCCCGAAGCCGCGGATGTCGTCCGGCAGGCCGGCCAGCGCCACGGCCGTATCGAGCCGCGCGGCGTCGAGCGTGGCGCAGAACTCGTCCACCATCCCGATGTAGTCCTCGATCAGCCTGCGCTCGGCGCGGCGCTCGGCGGTCTTGCCGAACACGTCGAACACGGTGCCGCGCAGGCCGCGGGCGCGCGCCAGCAGGCGGAACACGCCGAGCGTGGCCGGGCCAAAGCGGCGCTTGACCAGATGGCCCCTGGCATCGCGCCTGGCCAGCAGCGGCGGCGCGAGGTGGAAGCCGAGCTGGTAGTCGCGGCCCGGCTCGCCTTCGAACCGGGCGCGCAGCTTGTCGAGGAAGGCCGGGTCGGCGTACAGGCGCGCGACCTCGTATTCGTCCTTGTAGGCCATCAACTTGGCGAGGTTGCGCGCCACCGCCTCGGTCAGCGGCAGGCGGCCGCCGGCGCCGAGCGCTTTCTCCGCGCCGCGCACGCGCGCCACCACGGCGCTGTAGCGCGCGGCATAGGCGGCGTTCTGGTAGGCGGTGAGCATCGTTTCGCGCTGGCGGATCACGCCGTCGAGCGTTTCCGGCATTGACACCACCTGCGCGCGCGCCGCCGGCCTGAGCAGCGCGCCCAATGCGGCTTCGCCGTGATGGGCGAGGTAGCGGCCCCAGTCGAACGCAAGCTGGTTCTTTTCTACCGACACGCCGTTGAGCACGATCGCGCGCGCCAGGCTTTCGCGGCGCAGCGGAATCCAGCCTTTCTGCCACGCAAAGCCGAGCAGCAGCGGGTTGGAGTAGATCGAGTCGGCCAGCAGCGTCACGGCCCAGGCGTTGGCGTCGATGAACGCGCAGGCGTCGCCGACGCTGGCGCGCAGGTCCTGCTCGGCCGAGGCGCCCGGGAATTGCCACCTGGGGTTGTGGATGAACTCCGCCGTGGGCGTGTTGGCGCTGTTGATGGCGGCGGCCGTCACGCCGGGCCGGGTCTTGGACAGGACCTCGGCCGAGGCCGAGACGATGGCGTCGCAGCCGATCACCAGCCGTGCCTCGCCCATCGCGATGCGGGTGGCGTGCAGCGCGGCCGGCGTCGGCGCGATCTGCACGTGGCTGATCACGGCGCCGCCCTTCTGCGCGAGGCCGGCCATGTCGAGCACGGTCACGCCCTTGTTCTCCAGGTGCGCGGCCATGCCGAGCAGGCCGCCGATCGTGACCACGCCGGTGCCGCCCACGCCCGTGACCAGCACGCCGTAGGCGCGCTCGAGCGCCGGCAGCACCGGCAGCGGCAGCGCCGAAAAATCGACATCGGCACCCTTGCCGGCCGCGGCGGCCGGCTTCCTGAGCTGCGCGCCTTCGGCGGTGACGAAGCTCGGGCAGAAGCCGTTGACGCAGGAGAAGTCCTTGTTGCACGACGACTGGTTGATCTGCCGCTTGGTGCCGAACTCCGTCTCCAGCGGCTCCACCGACAGGCAGTTGGACTTGACCGAGCAGTCGCCGCAGCCTTCGCACACCGCGTCGTTGATGAAGGCGCGCTTCGCCGGGTCGGGATAGGTGCCGCGCTTGCGGCGGCGGCGCTTCTCGGTGGCGCAGGTCTGGTCGTAGATCAGCACGGTGACGCCGGCGGTATCGCGCAACTGCAACTGGATCTCGTCGAGCCGGTCGCGGTGATGCACGGTCACGCCGGCGGGCAGCATGGCGCCGTCGCCGTATTTTTCCGGCTCGTCGGTCACGACCACGATCCTGCTGGCGCCTTCGGCCAGCACCTGGTGGGCGATCTGCGGCACCGTCAGCACGCCGTCGACCGGCTGGCCGCCGGTCATGGCCACGGCGTCGTTGAACAGGATCTTGTAGGTGATGTTGGCCCTGGCCGCGATCGACGCGCGCACGGCCAGCAGACCGGAGTGGAAGTAGGTGCCGTCGCCGAGGTTGACGAACACGTGCTTCTCGCCGGTGAAGTGCATCTGGCCGGTCCACGCCACGCCCTCGCCGCCCATCTGGCTGAAGGTGTCGGTATTGCGGTCCATCCACAGCGTCATGTAGTGGCAGCCGATGCCGGCCATCGCGCGCGAGCCTTCCGGCACGCGCGTCGAGGTGTTGTGCGGGCAGCCCGAGCAGAACCACGGCTTGCGCTCGACCGCGATGTGCGGGCGCGCGGCCTCGCGCTCCTTGGCCTCGATCAGCGCCACGCGCGCGGCGATGCGCGCGCGCACGTCGGCCGGCAGGTCGCGCTTTTCCAGGCGGGTGGCGATGGCCTTGGCGATCAGCGCCGGCGACAGTTCATAGTGCGCCGGCAGCAGCCAGTCGCCGCGCGGCAACGACCATTCGCCGCCGTGGTTGCCGCGCTCGTCGAACTTGCCGTAGATCTTGGGGCGCACGTCGTCGCGCCAGTTGTAGAGTTCTTCCTTGAGCGCGTATTCGAGGATCTGGCGCTTCTCCTCCACCACCAGGATCTCTTCCAAGCCGGTGGCGAACTCGCGCGCGCCCTGCGCGTCGAGCGGCCACACGCAGCCCACCTTGAACACGCGGATGCCGACGCGGCGGCAGGTGTCGTCGTCCAGGCCCAGGTCGGCGAGCGCCTGGCGCACGTCGAGGTAGGCCTTGCCGGCGGTCATGATGCCGAAGCGCGCGTCGGGCGAATCGAGCACCACGCGGTTGAGCTTGTTGGCGCGCACGTAGGCCAGCGCCGCGTACCACTTGTGGTCCAGCAGGCGTGCTTCCTGCACCAGCGGCGGGTCGGGCCAGCGGATGTTGAGGCCGTCCGGCGGCATGGCGACGTCTTCCGGCAGCTTGATCCGCACGCGCTCGGGATCGATCTCCACCGAGGCGCTGGACTCCACCACGTCGGTCACGCACTTCATCGACACCCACAGGCCGGAATAGCGGCTCATGGCCCAGCCGTGCAGGCCGTAGTCGAGGTATTCCTGCACGTCCGACGGGTACAGCACCGGGATGCCCGCGGCCATCAGCACGTGCTCGGACTGGTGCGCCACGGTGGAGGACTTGGCGGCGTGGTCGTCGCCGGCCAGCAGCAGCACGCCGCCGTGCCTGGCCGAGCCGGCCGAGTTGGCGTGCTTGAGCACGTCGATGGAGCGGTCCACGCCCGGGCCCTTGCCGTACCACATGGCGAACACGCCGTCGCGGGTGGCGCCGGGAAACAGGTTGACCTGCTGCGAGCCCCACACCGCGGTGGCGGCGAGGTCTTCGTTGACGCCGGGCTGGAACACCACGTCGCTGGCGGCCAGGTGCGCCTTGGCCTTCCACAGCGCCTGGTCCACGCCGCCCAGCGGCGAGCCGCGGTAGCCGGAGATGAAGCCGGCGGTATTCAGGCCGGCGGCGCGGTCGCGCGCCTTCTGCAGCATGGGCAGGCGCACCAGCGCCTGGGTGCCGCTCAGGTAGACCCGGCCCTTCTCCAGCGTGTATTTGTCGTCCAGCGAAACCGTTTCCAGGGACGCCAGTTCGGCTTGCTGGGCGGGGGATAGGGGGGCATTCATCGATGCGGTCTCCGTTCTGCGCTCTGTGGGGGCTGCGCTGAGTGTAGGAAGGCGGCCCGTTATCGTAAAATCAAAAAATCAGAGAACAGGTATGCGCGAGACAGATAATACGCGTTAACCCTGTGACCCATCGGGAGCGCAGCCATGCCGAAGGAACGCAGCAGCAGACAGGACGGCGCGCCGCGCCTTGCCAAGGAAATCACGCTGCGGCAGTTCCGCTACTTCGCCGCGGCGGCCGAGACCGGGCAGTTCTCGATGGCGGCCACCGCCCAGCACGTGTCGCAGTCGGCCATCACCAACGCCGTGCTGATGCTGGAGCAGCAGCTCGGCGTGCGCCTGTTCGACCGCCTGCCGCACGGCGTGGCGCTCACCGCCGAAGGCCATCGCCTGCATCAGCGCGCGCGCGACATCCTCGACGCGGTGCAGGACACCCTGCGCGAGCCGCGCTTCCAGGCGCACAACCTCGCCGGCACGGTGCGGCTGGCGGCGTCGTACACCGTGCTGGGCTACCTGCTGCCGGGACTGCTGGCACGCTTTCGCAGCAACTACCCGGACATCGACTTCGACCTGCACGACATGGACCGCCCCGGCATCGAGCAGGGCGTGCTGAACGGCGAGATCGAGCTGGGCATCTGCCTGCTGTCCAATATCGAGAAGCTGCAGCGCTTCGCCCATCACACGCTGATCCGCTCGCGGCGGCAGTTGTGGGCCTCGCCTTCGCATCCGCTGCTGGCGCTGCCGCGCCTCACGCTCAAGGACATCGCGGCCCATCCGTACATCCAGATCACCGTGGACGAGAGCGAGCGCGCCACCCTGCGCTACTGGCGCAGCAAGCGGCTGGCGCCATCGGTCGCGTTCCGCACCAGTTCGATGGAGGCGCTGCGCGGGCTGGTGGCGCATGGCTTCGGCGTGACCGTGCTGTCCGACATGGTGTACCGGCCGTGGTCGCTCGAAGGCCGCCAGATCGAGGCGCGGCCGATCGCCGACGGCGTGCCGGACATGGAAGTGGGCCTGCTGTGGCAGCCCGGCCGCGCGCTCGACAAGCCGGCCGACGCGCTGCGCGAGTTCCTGATCCACGCCAGCGGCAGCTAACCCGCGCCTGTGACACCGGCGTGTCACGCTGGCGCACGCGCTGTTCCAGATTGACACACCCGCGCGCGCCGCGTCGCCCGGCGGGCGCCCGCATCTGCGCGCCGCGTGGCGCCGCCACGCCCCTGCCACGCCCCTGCCACGCCGCCGCCCGCCGCGGGCATGCCTCTTGCGGATAAGGCGGCGTGCGCGCGGCATCGCCGCACGGCGGCTGTCGCCCGACAGCGGACCACATCAAAGAACGGAGCGAGACATGGACATGGCGGAAATCGCCCAGCTGGGCGTTGCGAACCCCTACAAGGACCAGTACGAGAACTATATCGGCGGCGCCTGGGTGGCCCCGGCCGACGGCCAGTACTTCGAGGCGATCACGCCCGTCACCGGCAAGCCGTTTACGCGCGTGCCGCGCTCCAACCAGAAGGACATCGACGCCGCGCTCGACGCCGCCCACCGCGCCAAGACCGCGTGGGGCCGCACCTCCACCACCGAGCGCGCCAACATCCTGAACCGCATCGCCGACCGCATCGAGGCCAACCTCGTCACGCTGGCGGTGGCCGAGACCATCGACAACGGCAAGCCCATCCGCGAAACGACCGCGGCCGACCTGCCGCTGGCGGTGGACCACTTCCGCTACTTCGCCGGCTGCATCCGCGCGCAGGAAGGCGGCATCTCCGAGATCGACCACGACACCGTGGCCTATCACTTCCACGAGCCGCTCGGCGTGGTCGGCCAGATCATCCCGTGGAACTTCCCGCTGCTGATGGCCACCTGGAAGCTGGCGCCGGCGCTGGCCGCCGGCAACTGCGTGGTGCTCAAGCCGGCCGAGCAGACCCCGGCCTCGATCCTGGTGCTGATGGAACTGATCGGCGACCTGCTGCCGCCGGGCGTGCTCAACGTGGTCAACGGCTTCGGCCTGGAAGCGGGCAAGCCGCTGGCGTCCAGCCCGCGCATCAACAAGATCGCCTTCACCGGCGAGACCACCACCGGGCGGCTCATCATGCAGTACGCCTCGCAGAACATCATCCCGGTGACGCTGGAGCTGGGCGGCAAGTCGCCCAACATCTTCTTCGAAGACGTGATGGCCGCCGACGACGCTTTCTTCGACAAGGCGCTCGAAGGCTTCGCCATGTTCGCGCTGAACCAGGGCGAAGTCTGCACCTGCCCGTCGCGCGCGCTGGTCCAGGAATCCATCTACGAGCGCTTCATGGAGCGCGCGCTCAAGCGCGTGGCGGCGATCAAGCAGGGCCACCCGCTCGACAAGAGCACCATGATCGGCGCGCAGGCGTCGCAGGAGCAGCTGGAGAAGATCCTCTCCTACCTCGACCTGGGCAAGCAGGAAGGCGCGCAATGCCTGATCGGCGGCGAGCGCAACGCGCTGGGCGGCGACCTGTCCACCGGCTACTACGTCAAGCCCACGGTCTTCGCCGGCCACAACAAGATGCGCATCTTCCAGGAGGAAATCTTCGGCCCGGTGGTCGCGGTGACCACCTTCAAGGACGAGGACGAGGCGCTGGAGATCGCCAACGACACGCTCTACGGCCTCGGCGCCGGCGTGTGGAGCCGCGACGGCGCGCGCGCGTTCCGCATGGGCCGCGGCATCCAGGCCGGGCGCGTGTGGACCAACTGCTACCACGCGTATCCGGCACACGCGGCCTTCGGCGGCTACAAGCAGTCCGGCATCGGGCGCGAGAACCACCGCATGATGCTCGACCACTACCAGCAGACCAAGAACCTGCTGGTCAGCTACAGCCCCAACGCTCTCGGCTTCTTTTGATCCAGCGCAAGAATGCGCGCGCGGCACCGCTGGTGCAGCGCGGCCCGCGCGCGCATGATCGGATCGGCGCCCGCCGCGCGGCGGGCGCGACCGCCAACCGAATCAGCTTCAGGAGTCGACATATGACAGCGATGATGAAAGCCGCCGTGGTGCGCGAATTCGGCGCCCCGCTCACGATCGATGAAGTCCCCGTGCCCGAGCCCGGCCGCGGACAGATCCAGGTCAAGATCGCAGCCTCCGGCGTCTGCCACACCGACCTGCACGCCGCCGAAGGCGACTGGCCCGTCAAACCCACCCTGCCCTTCATTCCCGGCCACGAAGGCGTGGGCTACGTCTCCGCCGTGGGCGCGGGCGTCACACGCGTCAAGGAAGGCGACCGCGTCGGCGTGCCGTGGCTGTACAGCGCCTGCGGCTATTGCGAGCACTGCCTGCAAGGCTGGGAAACGCTGTGCGAGAAGCAGCAGAACACCGGCTACTCCGTCAACGGCGGCTACGGCGAATACGTGGTGGCCGACCCCAACTACGTCGGCCTGCTGCCCGACAGCGTGGACTTCGTCGAGATCGCGCCGATCCTGTGCGCCGGCGTGACCGTCTACAAGGGCCTGAAAGTCACCGAGACGCGCCCGGGCCAGTGGGTGGTCATCTCCGGCATCGGCGGCCTCGGCCACGTGGCCGTGCAGTACGCGCGCGCGATGGGCATGCGCGTGGCGGCCGTGGACATCGACGACAAGAAGCTCGAGCTGGCGCGCAAGCTCGGCGCCGAAGTCACCGTCAACGCGCGCACCACCGATCCGGTGGCCTACCTGCAGAAGGAAATCGGCGGCGCCCACGGCGCGCTGGTGACGGCGGTGTCGCCCAAGGCATTCGGCCAGGCCATCGGCATGGTGCGGCGCGGCGGCACGATCGCCCTCAACGGCCTGCCGCCGGGCGACTTCCCCACGCCGATCTTCGACGTGGTGCTCAAGGGCATCACCATCCGCGGCTCCATCGTCGGCACCCGCAGCGACCTGCAGGAATCGCTGGACTTCGCCGCGCACGGCGCGGTCAAGGCCACGGTCTCCACCGCGCCGCTGGAGAAGATCAACGACATCTTCACGCGCATGCGCGCCGGCGACATCGAAGGCCGCGTGGTGATGGACTTCGCCGCAAGCTGAGCATCCCGACCCGGCAAGGAGCGCCCCCATGTCCGAAGCCATCCCCACCGGCGCCGTGCGGCGCGTGGTCGCCACGCCCGCCGCGCTGGCGCTGATCGAGCACCTGCGCGCGCAGCACGGCGAGCTGATGTTCCACCAGTCCGGCGGCTGCTGCGACGGCAGCGCGCCGATGTGCTACCCGGCCGGCGAGCTGATCCTCGGCGAGGCCGACGTCCGCCTGGGCGAGATCGGCGGCGTACCGTTCTACATGACGCGCGCGCAGTTCGAGTACTGGCAGCACACGCGGCTGGTGATCGACGCCGTGCCCGGCTCCGGCGGCATGTTCTCGCTGGAAGGGCCGACCGGCCTGCGCTTCCTGACGCGCTCGGAATTGTTCAGCGACGAGGAGGCGGCGCGGCTGGAGCACGAAGACTGAGCCGCCGCCTGCGCCGCGCCGCTATGCATTGGCCAGCGGCGCGGCGCAGGAACCGCGTATCACCAGTTCGGTCGGAAACAGAATGCGCCGCTGCGCCGGCACGGCGCGGCTGGCGATGCGATCGAGGATCATGCGCGCGCTGGTGCGCCCGAGTTCGCTGTAGTCCCACTTGATTACCGTTATCGCGGGGCTTGCCAGCACGGCAAGATCCGAATCGCCATTGCCGATCACCGAGATGTCCTCCGGGATGCGCAGGCTGTGTGCCCGAACGGCCTTCATGACGCCGGGCAGCATGCCGATGCCGCCCGCGATCACGGCGCTGGGGCGGTTCGTCATGCCGAGCATGGAGGCGGTTTCGACGAACGCCGAGCTGGACTCGAAGCTGCCAGCGTGTATGAGCGCCTCGTCGACCGGAATGCCGGCAGCCTGGTGCGCCTGCCGGTAGCCCTGAATGCGGGACTGGGCCGGATAGGTTTCCAGATCGCCAGTGACCAGCAGGATGCGCCGATGCCCGAGGCTCAACAAATGACTCACGGCCTGGCGCATCCCTTCGGCATGGTCGATCAGCACGCAATCGGCGGCGTTGGCGATATCGCGGTCGAACAGCACCACCGGAAACCCGAGATGCTCGCGCGCGCTGGCCAGCTGGGCATCCACCTGCGAAGCGGTAGTCATGATCAGGCCATCCACGCGGCGCCGGCGCAGAAGGCTCAGGAGCTCCAGCTCGCGGCTCTTCTCGTTCTCCGCGCTGCTGATCAGCAGGACATAGCCGGCCTGGTCGAACACGCTTTGCGCCGCCTTGACGAAACCGGCCAGCACCGGGATGGTGATGTCGCGCACAATGATGCCGATTTCCCGGTTGGAACCATTGCGCATGCTTTGCGCGGCCCGGTTCGGCACGAACCCCAGCTTCTCGATGGCGGCACGCACGCGCACGCGGTTTTCCGGCTCGACATTGCTCGCCTCGTTGATGACGCGCGAAGCCGTGCCGACGGACACCCCCGCCTCTCTTGCGACATCCCGAATGGTGACTGATTTCACACCTGTCCCTTGCATCGATTCAATCGACAGATTGTACTGATATCGTCAGCCGGCCAGGCATTTCCACCGCGGGTCCGCTATTGCGGACCCGCCGTCTAATACGGCACCACGTTGTGGTGCTGCTCGCCCAGCCCGGTGATGCTGTGCGTGACGGTGTCGCCCGCGCGGAGGAATTGCGGCGGCACCATGCCCAGCCCCACTCCGGCCGGCGTGCCGCTGATGATCAGGTCGCCCGGCATCAGCGTCATGTAGTGCGAGATGTAGCTCACCAGTTGCGGCACGCCGAAAATCATGTCCGCGGTATTGCCCGCCTGCATCACCTTGCCGTTGACGGACAGCGACAGCGCCAGCTCCTGCGGCCACCGGATCTCGTCGGCGGTCGCCAGCCAGGGACCGACGGGGCAAAACGACCGCGCGCTCTTGCCCTTGAAGAACTGGCCACCCTTCTCCAGCTGCCAGGCGCGCTCCGATACATCGTTGACGTTGCAGTAGCCCGCCACGTGGGAGAGCGCATTGGCCTCGCTGACACATTCCGCTTCGGTCCCGATGACGATGCCAAGCTCGACTTCCCAGTCGGTCTTCTGCGATCCCGCCCGCACCAGGATGTCGTCGCCGGGGCCCGACAGCGAACTGATCGCCTTGCTGAACAGCATCGGCTCGGCCGGGATGGCCATCTTCGCTTCTTCGGCATGCTGCCGATAGTTCAGGCCAACGGCGACGATCTGCCGGATTCCGGCCACCGGCACGCCAAGGCGCGGCGATCCCGCCACCGCCGGCAGCCGGCTCAGGTCGAGCGCTCGCAGCATGCGCTGGCCGGCCGGCGCGATGATGGCGGCGGTGATGTCGGCGACAAGCGGAGACAGTGAGCGCAGCACGCCCGCCTCGTCGATGATGCCCGGCAGTTCTTGTCCAGGCGCGCCGTAACGTACAAGTTTCATGTTGACCTTCTGGTTTGTGATTTGAGATGCCGCGCCGGCTCAGTAGGAGCGCTCCATGCCCAGCACGTGCTGCCCGACATAGCCCAGGATCATGTTGGTGGAGATCGGCGCGATCTGATACAGCCGTGTCTCGCGCCATTTGCGCTCCAGGTCGTATTCCTTGGCGAAGGAGAAGCCGCCCAGCGTCTGCATCGCCACGTCGGCCGCATGGAACGCCGCCTCCGAAGCCACGAGCTTGGCGATATTGGCGGCTTCTCCGCAGTCGGCGCCGGCGTCGAACAGGGCCGCCGCGCGCCGGCACATCATGTCCGCCGACTCCAGTTCGACATGGCAGCGCGCCAGCGGGAACTGCACGCCCTGGTTCTTGCCGATGCTGTGCCCGAACACCTTGCGCTCGCCGGCATATTCGACGGCTTTCCTGAGGCACCAGCGGCCGTCGCCCAGCGCTTCGGTGCCGACCAGGATGCGCTCCGCGTTCATGCCGTCGAGGATGTAGCGGAACCCGCTGCCTTCCTGGCCGATGAGGCTCTCGGCGGGAATCTCGAGGTTGTCGAAGAACACTTCCGTAGCGCCGTGATTGATCATGGCGTCGATGTGGCGCAACTCCAGCCCCCTGCCCAGGCCGGCCTTGATGTCGACCAGGAACACCGACAGCCCCTCGGTCTTCTTCTTCACCTCGGCCAGCGGCGTGGTCCGCGCCAGCAGCAGCATCAGGTCGGAATGCAGCGCGCGCGAGGTCCACACCTTCTGGCCGTTAATGACGTAAACATCCCCTTTGCGCGTGGCGGTGGTCTTCAGGCTGGTGGTATCCGAGCCCGTGGTCGGCTCGGTCACGCCAAAGGCCTGCAGGCGCAGCGCGCCGCTGGCGATCTTCGGCAGGTAGTGCGATTTCTGCGCCTCGCTGCCGTGGCGCAGCAGCGTGCCCATGATGTACATCTGGGCATGGCCCTGGCTTGCGACGCAGCCGGACGCATTGATCTCCTCCAGGATGGCCGCCGCGGCACGCAGCGGCAGGCCGGCGCCACCGTACTGCTCCGGTATCAGTGCGGCCAGGAAGCCGGCCTCCGTCAGCGCCGAGATGAAGGCCGTGGGATAGTCGTCGGTCTTTTCCAGCTCTCGCCAGTACGCGCCCGGGAAATCGCCGCACAGCCGGCGCACCGCGTCGCGCAAGTCGCTGTAGTCCTCGCCCAGGGCAACGCTGCAATTGATGTCGGATGTCATGATGTCTCTCTGGAGTTGTTGGTGGCCGTCGATGGTGGCCGGCATGGCTGTCGGCACATGCGTCGGCATGCGTCAGCGTCCCGCCGCGGCCGGCGCGCAGAACACGCCCGCCAGGTCCGGCAGCGATTCCAGCGCCGACAGGCGCGCGAAGATGGCCGGCGCATCCAGTTCCGGCGCGCCCGCCAGGCAGTTGATGAACTTTTCCCTGAGCGCCGCCGCGGGCAGCGGGTTCAGCGCATTGCCGCGCGGGAAACGGATCGGGCCGCTGTCGAGCACGCGCCCGTCCCGGGTCCCGATGGTCACGTAGTCGTTGGGCGCGAACACCGGCTCGACCGGACACTGGGCCTCGGTGGTCTCCACCTCGACGCGCGCCATCAGCGCCCGCACGTCGTCGCGGCCGACGAACGCATCGTTCAGCACCGACAGGTCGACGCGCCCCGCAACCATTGCCGCGGCGACGCCGAACTCGGCGCTGAACTTGGCTTCCAGTGCGCTGCGCGGCTGGTGGTTGCGCAGCATGCCGGCCTGCACATCGCCGATGACGAGCTTCACGTGCGCGACCTCGCTCGCCTGCAGGCCGGCCTGCGCCCGCAGGTCCAGCACGCCGTCGATGATCCGGTGGGCGAAATAGCAGACCGGGTAGTTCTTGACGCTCAGTCCGTTTTCGAGGAAGCGCAGCGTGGTACCGAGCGGCGCGGCCACCGGATCCATGCGCACGCGCCCGTTCGGCGAGATCGCCATCAGGTAGCCGTTGCCGCGGTCGAGCACGTCGAGGGCGGCGGTCATTCCGCATCTGGCCAGACGCACGGCCTCGATGCCGGCCTGCGCCGCCCGTCCCGCATGAAACGGCTTGGTCATGGTGCCGAAATTGCCCACCAGCCCGGCGGCCATGCTGGCGGCCAGGGCGACCGCATGCGCCACGATGGCCGGGTCGAGACGCTCGAGCGCGCCCAGCGCCGCGGCGGCGGCGACGGTGCCGAATACCCCGGTCGGATGCCAGCCCTTGGCATGATGCGGATCGGCATCGCGCGATACCAGTTCGGCCCAGGTTTCATAGCCGACGAGATAGGCCCGGATCAGGTCCGGGCCCGACGCGCCGATGTGCTGGCCCTGCGCGACCAGCGCCGGCACCAGGACGGTGCTGGGATGGCCGGACAGCGCGACATCGTCGTAGTCGAGCGCGTGGGCGGCGGTGCCATTGACCAGCGCGGCGTACTGCGCCGGCACATGGCGGTCCCCGAACAGCAGCGAAGAATGCCCCGCCAGTGCCAGCTCATCGGCAAGGTGATGGAGCAGCACCGCGGTGACGGGTTCGGTACGGCCAGCCACCATTGTGGCCGTGGTATCGATGAAGGCACTCGTGATCTGGCGTCGCACCTTGTCCGGAATGGCATCCCAGCCAAACTCGTGCGCGAAGCGGCCGATTTCCAGCGTCAGCATGGCGGCCTCCGTCATGCCGCCAGCGCGTGGCCGCCGAAGCCGCGCGGCAAGCCGGCGCGCGCCAGGCCGCCGCTGAGCGGCTCGTCGGGCAGCGAGGCTTCGATGATCTTGCGCACCTGCAAGAGCTGGTTCAGGTCGATTCCCGTGGCCAGCCCCATCGACTCGAACAGGAAAGCGAGGTCTTCCGTGACCACGTTGCCGGTCGCGCCGGGCGCATGGGGGCAGCCGCCCAGGCCCGCCAGCGAGGCATCGAACGCGCGGATGCCGGTGTCGGCCGCGGCCAGCGCATTGGCGATGCCCAGCCCGCGCGTATCGTGGAAATGCGCGGCCACGGGAATGTCGCCGACGTTGTCCAGCACCGCCTTGAAGACGCGGCGCACGCCGGCGGGATCGCCGTAGCCGACGGTATCGGCGATGGTCAGCTCATCGGCGCCGGCCCTGACGAGCGCGACCGCCAGTTCGACCACCCGCGCTTCCGACACGCGCCCTTCGAGCGTGCAGCCAAACGCCGTCGACAAGCCCCCAACCACCTTGGGACGACGCGGCACCTGACTGTCGCGCACCAGCGCGACGATGCGCCGGAAGTCGTCCAGCGATTCCTGCGTCGAGCGCCGCACGTTGGCGAGGTTGTGGCGCTCGCTGACCGACATGACGTAGTTGAGCTTGTGCACGCCAAGGGCGAGGCCGCGCTCTGCCCCCTTCAGGTTGGGAATCAGCGCGGTAGCCGCGAGGCCGGGCAGCGCGAGCGCGCCGTTCACCACGGCCTCGGCGTCGGCGAACTGCGGAATCAGTCTCGGCGGCACGAACGAGCACACCTCGATCTCCGTCACGCCCGCGGCGTGCTCCGCCGCGATCCATGCCAGCTTCGTGTCGGTAGGCATGAATCCCTTGACGATCTGCAAGCCGTCGCGCAATCCAACTTCCCGAATCGTCACCTTGTCGCTCATGGCATCTCCTTTGTCTGCGCCGCGCATGCTTATCGTCCGGTGAATACCGGCTTGCGCTTTTCGTTGAAGGCGGCGATGCCTTCCAGCCGGTCGGCTGTCGGCACCAGCCGGTTGTAGGCCTCTACCTCGAAGAACATGGCCGTGCGCGAATCCATGCGCGCGCCGTGGTCGATCGCGCGCTTGGCCTGGTAGACCGACAGCGGCGCATTGGCGGCGATGCGCTGCGCGATGTGCGCGGCTTCCTGCTTGACCGAGTGGTCCGGGCAGATCTTGTTGACCAGCCCCCATTCGCAGGCGTCTTGCGCCGAAAATGGCATGGCGCCGAGAATCAGTTCCTTCGCGCGGCGTGTGCCGACGGCACGCGCCAGGTTCTGCGTGCCGCCGCAGCCAGGCATGATGCCGAGGCTGGTTTCGGTCAGCGCGAACCTGGCGTTGTCGCCGGCGTAGACGAAATCGCAGGCCAGCGCCAGTTCGCAGCCGCCCGCGAACGCGGCGCCATTGACCGCGGCGATGACGGGCACCGGACAATCCATGATGGCCAGCACCATGCGCTCATAGATGGCGTGCTGGCGCAGGAAGTCGGCGTCGGTCATGCCATTTCGCTCTTTCAGGTCGCCGCCGGCGCAAAAATGGCGGTCGCCCTCGGCGGTCAGCACGATGGCGCGGACCTGCTCCCGGCCAGCCGCCAGGCGAGTGAATACGTCGGTCAGCTCCTCGCCCATGCGCGTGTTGATCGCATTGGCCGCTTCCGGGCGATTGATGCTGACCTGGACGACAGGCCCGGCCAATTGCGACAGCTTCAGCGTCTCGAGAGGTGCATTTATCAACTGGTTCATGCCTGCGCTCCTGCGGCGATTTTCGGTTCGACGGCGGCATCCGCCTCGGCAAACACCGCGTTGTGCTGGCCCATGCGCGGCGGTGCCGAGCGGCATGGCGGGCGTGTGCCGTCGAACGACAGCGGCAGGCCAACCAGCGTCATCTCCGAGCCCGGCACGGACTGGATCATCTGCATGGCTTGCGTCTGCGCGTCGCTCAGCACCTGGTCGACCTTCTGCAGCGGCGCGGCCGGCACGCCCGCGTTGTCAAGCGTTGCCTCCCATTCGGCGGTCGAACGGCCGGCGAAGAGACCCTGCAGAACCGGCAGCAAACCGTCGCGGTTCGCCACGCGCCCATTGTTGGTGGCGTAGCGCAGATCGCTTGCCAGCTCGGGGCATCCCATCGCGGCGGCGAGCTTGCGGAACAGCGAGTCGTTGCCGGCCGCGACCATGATGTAGCCGTCTTGCGTGCGGAAGGCCTGGTGCGGCACGATCTCGACCAGGCCAGAGCCCATCGGCCGCCTGATCTCGCCCGACGCCATGTAGCCGGTCAGATGCACCGTCATCCACGCGATGCTGCTTTCGAACAGCGAGGTATCCACCACGCATCCCTGCCCGCTGACCGCGCGGCGATACAGCGCGGACACGATGCCCATCGCCGCCCACATGCCAGTACCCATGTCGATGATCGAGCAGCCCACGCGCACCGGCTCGCGGCCGTCTTCCCCCGTCACGCTCATCAGCCCGCCGCGCGCCTGCATCAACGGGTCGTAGCCGGGCTTTTCGCGCAGGGGGCCGCGCGTGCCGAACGCGCCGAGGTTGCAGTAGATCAGTTCCGGCTTGACGCCGCGCAGCGCCTGCGCACCGAGGCCGAGCGCTTCGGCGGCGCCGGGGCGCAGGCTTTGCAGCACGACGTCGGCCTTGTCGAAAATGAAGGCCTTGAGGCGCGCGCACTCCGCGTCATCCTTGAGATTCAGGGTCGTTCCGAGTTTGTCGCGGTTCATCGCCTGGAACACGCTCGATGAACCGCACCAGTCCGGCGGCCCCCAGGCGCGCGCATCGTCGCCCTTGGCCGGGTTCTCGACCTTGATCACTTCTGCGCCCAGCTGCGCCAGAATGCTGGCGCCGTACGGCCCCGCGATGCTGTGGCACAACTCCACCACGGTGACGCCCTTGAGTGGCTGGCCATCCGCCATGCCCTCGACTCCCGACAGTTCAGTCATCTTCGCTCGCCTTGTCGATATGTTGATTCGTTTCACTGCCGTGCCCGGCAGTGGCCCAGCCGGGATCGCCTCGTCCGGGTGGTGCGGCTGGTGTTGGCCGTTTCACGAGGCACACCGCATCTTGTTGAAACGATTCAATACTAGCAAGATGATAAGTTCGTCGCAAGCGATGAAACCAGATCAACTTGGCGCGAGACAACCAGGGTAACATCGACAGACTTCCACGCCACCAAGATAAACTCATTTAAAAACAATAGATTATTGAGAGAATCGGGACTCCGACCTCCCACGACGAATCGACCTTAAGGGTTAGCCCTTGGTTGACGCCTACTGGCAGATAGCCATAATTCTCAAATGAAACGTTTCTTTTGTCGCCAATGAAGATGCGCAAAACGTGGTTCTTGTGCGATCGAAAAGACGCAGCCGATGGCATCGCCGCGACGCAGCGACAAAGACAATGAAACGATTCATGACCTGCTTGTAGAGTCAGAATGAGCGGCGCTCTTAAAAGTGGCGCAGCCGCCGCCGCAACAGGAGGATGGAGACATGAAGACATTAAGAAAGAAGCTGATCGCCGTGACCTCGCTGTGCCTGTCACTGGCCTGCGGAGCCGCCCTTGCCGGCGCAGACGGCAAGGGCTACCCGGACAAGCCGGTACGCATCCTGGTGGGCTTCCCCGCCGGACAGACCACCGACATCATTGCCCGCATCTATGCGGAACATCTGGGCCAGGCGCTGGGGCAGGGCTTCGTGGTGGAGAACCGCCCCGGCGCCGGCGCGACCATCGCCGCGCGCGCGGTGGCGGAGGCCGCGCCGGACGGCTACACGCTGCTGATGAGCTCCAGCGGCCCGCTGACCATCAGCCCCTGGATCTACAAGAACACGCTGAAGTACGACCCGATCAAGGACCTGGAGCCCATCGGCCTGGTGATCCGGGTGCCGCAGGTGCTGGTCGCGAACAATGACTTCCCGGCCAACACCTTCGAGGAATTCATCCGCATCGCCAAGGAGCAGGGCCCTCGCCTGAATTACGCCTCGGGCGGCAACGGCATCACCAACCACCTGGTGATGGAAATGCTGAAGGACAAGGCCGGCCTGACCATTTCCCACGTGCCGTACAAGGGCGCCTCGGCGGCGATGACCGATCTGATGGGCGGCAGGGTTCAGGTCATGTTCGACAGCACGCCGGTCACGCTGCCGCTCCTCAAGAGCGGCAAGATCAAGGCGCTGGCCGTCAGCGGCGCGAAGCGCATCCCCTGGCTGCCGGACGTGCCGACCGTGGCCGAAAAGGGCTATCCGGGTTTCGAAGGCTCGACCTGGGCCGCGTTGCTCGCGCCTGCCGGAACGCCGCAGGCCATCGTCGACAAGTTGAATGCCCAACTGATACGCATCAACCAGATGCCCAAGGTCAAGGCGGCAATCCAGGACCTTGGCGCCGAACCGCAGGAGGGCACGCCCAGGCAGCTGGGGCAGTTCATGCAGGCCGAGCTGCAGAAGTACGGCCGCATCGTCACGGCGGCGAACATCCGGCTCGACTGACGGGGCGGGCGTGCCGCGCCGTCGCGGCGGCACGCCATCCATACGAACAGCCGCTCATGCCGATCGTCAAGGTCTTCATCGGACCGGGATCGATGCCGCGGGACCCGGCCGCCATCGACGCGCTCGTCGCCCGGGTGGCCGGCCACTGCGCCGCCACGCTCAAGGCCAGGCCGGAACTGGTGCAGGTCATGGCGGTGCCCTTGCTCGCCGAACCCCACGGCGCGGGAGTCCATGTGGAGGCGAACTTCCGCGAAGGCCCCTCGCGGCCGGCGGAGGTCGTGCAGCATTTCATGGACGCCATCGACGGCGACGTGCGCGCCCTGCTGCGCGTGCAGCCGCGCATACGGTGCTTTGCCGAAGCGCCGTGCCGGCTGTTCGCCAGGAACTAGCGTGCCCACGCACCAATCGGTGCATCCCGACCGGCGCATCTCTCGTGCATCGCTCCCCAATGCCGGGCCCGGCATGCCGCCGCGCGCCAGCCTCGGGCATGCGCGCGCCGCCCCACGCGCGTGCATGCCGCCCGCCCCGCTCGAGTAAATCCCCGATAAATCAAACAGTTGCCACCGGCTCGCGGCACCTTGCCCGAGTTCCGGCCGGCATGGCCTGAACTTTGCGTATCGGCGACGACTGCCGGCTGTCGACAGTTGGCAACCAGATCAGCGCGCCACCGATGGCGCCTATCCACGCCTAGCCAAAGGACAGAAAACATGGGCAACACGGTCCCCTCCCTCCACATCCAGGCCGCGGCTGCGACCATTTCCGCGGCGGAACAGCGCGTGCGCGAGGATCTCGCCGCCGCCTACCGCCTGGTCGCGCTGTACGGCATGGACGACAGCATCTACACCCACATCTCGGCGCGCGTGCCCGGCACCGAGGACCGTTTCCTGATCAATCCGTTCGGCACGCTGTTCCGCGACATCACGGCGTCGTCGCTGGTGTGCATCGACCTGGAGGGCCGCATCGTCAGCGCGCCGCCGGGCTGCGACGTCAACCCCGCCGGCTTCACCATCCACAGCGCGGTGCATGCCGCGCGCCACGACGCGGCCTGCGTGCTGCACACCCACACGGTGGCGGGCGTGGCGGTGTCCTCGCTGGCGTGCGGCCTCAAGCCGTCGAACCAGTGGGCGCTACAGTTCCACGAGCGCGTGGCCTATCACGACTTCGAGGGCATCGCGCTGGACCTCGACGAGCGCGAGCGCCTGGTGGCCGACCTCGGCCCGGACAAGCGCGCGCTGATCCTGCGCAACCACGGCCTGCTCACGCTGGGCCGCAGCGTGGCGGAGGCCTTCATCCTGATGCACAACCTGGAGCGCGCCTGCCGCGTGCAGGTGGCGATCCAGTCCAGCGGGCAGCCGGAATACCCGGTGCCCGAGGCGGTCCGCGAAAAGACCGCGCGCCAGTACGAAAGCGGCGACACCAACCGCCTGCCGGGCGCGCCCGATCCCTACGCGCGCGAATGGCGCGCGCTGCTGCGCCGGCTGGAGCCGGCCGCCGCGCCTTCGTTCCGCGACTGAGCGCCAGCGGCTGGACACCAGCGGCTGAACGCCGGCGACCCGGCGCCGGCGCTTCGCCCCGTTTTTCCCTTCTTGCCTGACCCACACATCCCTAGCCCCAGGAGAGTCTCGCCATGAATCGTCGCCAACTGATCAAGATGGGTGTTGCCACCGCGGGGCTGTCGCTCGCGGGCGTGCCCTTGCACGTGCTTGCGCAGGGCAAGAAGGGAGGCGTGATCAACGCGCTGGTGCAGCCCGAGCCGTCCGGGCTGATGATCGGCATCACCCAGAACGGCCCGACCCAGCTGATCTCCGGCAATATCTACGAGGGCCTGCTGCGCTACGACGAGAAGCTGGACCCGCAGCCGGCGCTGGCCACGTCCTGGACGGTCAACCCGGCCGGCACGCTGTACACCTTCAAGCTCAAGCGCAACGTGACCTGGCACGACGGCAAGCCGTTTACCGCCGCCGACGTGGTGTTCTCCGCCGACGTGTTCCTGCGCAAGACCCACGCCCGCCTGCGCGCCAACCTGGCCGCGGTGGAAACCATCCGCGCGGTGGACCCGTACACGGTGGAGTTCAAGCTCAAGTACCCGTTCGGCCCCTTCCTCGGCATCTTCGAGGTGGGCTCGATGCCGATGGTGCCGAAGCACATCTACGAGGGAACCGATTTCCTGACCAACTCGGCCAATGCCACCCCGATCGGCACCGGCCCGCTCAAGTTCAAGGAGTGGGTGCGCGGCTCCTACATCCAGCTGGTGCGCAACGAGCACTATCACCTGCCCGACGTGCCGCTGGTGGACTCGGTCTATTTCCACGTGATCCCCGACGCGGCCGCGCGCGCGGCGGCGTTCGAGTCCGGCAAGGTGGACCTGGTGCCGGGCGGCGCGGTGGAATACTTCGACGTGGCGCGGCTGGCCAAGCTGCCCGGCGTGCAGGTCACCACCAAGGGCTGGGAGTTCTTCGCGCCGCACTCGTGGCTGTGGGTCAACAACCGCCGCGCGCCGATGGACAACGTCAAGTTCCGCCAGGCGCTGGCCTTCGCCATCGACCGCGACGCCATCGCCAAGGTGGCCTGGCAGGGCTACGCCAGGACCGCCACCGGCCCCTTCAACAGCCACATCAAGTACTACAGCACCGACGTCGCCAAATACCCGCGCGACCTCGCCAGGGCCAAGGCGCTGCTGGCCGAGTCGGGCTACAAGGGCGAGGCGCTGCGCCTGCTGCCGCTGCCCTACGGCGAGACCTGGACCCGCTCGGCGGAGATCGTCCGGCAGAACCTGCTGCAGGCCGGCGTCAAGATCGAGATGACGCCGACCGACGTGGCCGGCTGGGGCGAGCGCCTCAACAAGTGGGACTACGACCTCGCCTTCACCTACGTCTACCAGTACGGCGACCCCGCGCTGGGCGTGGCGCGCAACTACACCTCGGACAACATCGCCCAGGGCTCGCCCTTCAACAACGTGGAGGGCTACCGCAACGCCCGCGTGGACGAGCTGTTCCAGGCCGGCGCGCGCGAGATGGACCCGGCCCGGCGCGCGGCGCTCTACCGCGACGTGCAGAAGATCCTGCTCGACGAAATGCCGGTGGTGTGGATGCACGAGCTGAACTTCCCCACGCTGTACCGCAGCCGCGTCAACAACCCGATCAATTCCGGCATCGGCCTGAACGACGGCCTCGGCCGCGCCTGGCTGGCGTGATGGCGGCGCGTTCCTGTTCGAGGGGGAAGCCATGAGTCGTACCCAGCGCATGCTCAACCGGGTGGTCCAGGGCGTGCTCGCCATCCTGGTGATCGCCACCGTCAATTTCCTGCTGATCCGCGCCGCGCCCGGCGATCCGGTCTCGGTCATGGCCGGCGAGGCCGGCGCCTCCGACCCGCAGTTCGTGGCGCAGCTGCGCGCGCAGTTCGGCCTGGACCAGCCGCTGCCGCAGCAGCTCGGCAACTACCTGCTGCACGTGGCGCAGCTGGACCTGGGCTACAGCTACCGCCAGCAGCAGCCGGTGCTGAAGCTGATCCTGGACCGCCTGCCGGCCACGCTGCTGCTGACCGGCAGCGCCTTCCTGCTCTCGGTGCTGTTCGGCGTGGCGCTGGGGGCGTGGGCCAGCCGGCGCGCCGGCAGCTGGACCGACAGCGCCATCACCACCTTCGCCCTGGTGTTCTACGCCACGCCGCTGTACTGGCTGGCGATGATGGCGGTGCTGCTGTTCTCGGTGCAGCTCGAATGGCTGCCCGGCTTCGGCTACTTCACCGTGGGCGCCGACCTGCACGGGCTGGCGCGCGTGGCTGACGTTGCCGCGCACCTGGTACTGCCCGCGCTGACGCTGGCGCTGTTCTACATGGCCGTGTACGCGCGCATGACGCGCGCCTCGATGCTGGAAGTGGCGCAGATGGACTTCGTCAAGACCGCGCGCGCCAAGGGCGTGCGCCCGGGACGGATCCAGCGCGCGCACATCCTGCGCAACGCGCTGCTGCCGGTGGTGACGCTGGCCGGCATCCAGGCCGGCGGCATGATCGGCGGCGCGGTGCTGACCGAGACCGTGTTCGCCTGGCCCGGCATCGGCCGCCTGATGTTCGACGCGCTGCTGCAGCGCGACTACAACCTGCTGCTGGGCTGCTTCCTGGTCACCGCCGCGATGGCGGTCGTGTTCAACCTGATCACGGATTTCGTCTACACCCTGGTCGACCCACGGATCGAGATGCAATGAAAAACACATTCTGGCGGCGCTTCTGCCGCAACAAGGCGGCCCTGCTCGGCCTGCTGGTGATGGCGTGCATCGCGGTGCTGGCGCTGTTCGGCCCGCTGCTGGCCGGCCACGATCCGTGGGACATGGTGCAGCAGCCCTTCCTCCATCCCATGCAGGAAGCCGGCTTCGCGCTCGGCACCGACACGATGGGCCGCGACATCCTGGCCGGCGTGATCCACGGCGCGCGCATCTCGCTGCTGATCGGCGTGGTCTCGACCGTGGTCTCGCTGGCGATCGGCGTGACGCTGGGCGCCATCGCCGGCTATTTCGGCGGCTGGATCGACGCCGCGCTGATGCGCTTCACCGAGCTGTTCCAGGCGGTGCCGAGCTTCGCGCTGGCACTGGTGCTGGTGGCCATCTTCGAGCCGTCCGTCGCCTCCATCGTCAGCGCCATCGCCATCGTGTCGTGGCCGCCGGTGGCGCGCCTGGTGCGCAGCGAGTTCCTATCGCTGCGCCAGCGCGATTTCGTCGCCGCGGCGCAACTGGCGGGGCAGTCGACGCTGCGCATCATCGTGGCGCAGATCCTGCCCAACGCCGCCTCGCCCATCGTGGTGATGGCCTCGCTGATGGTGGCCACGGCGATCCTGCTGGAATCGAGCCTGAGCTTCCTCGGCCTGGGCGACCCCAACCACATGAGCTGGGGCTACATGGTGGGCTCGGCGCGCACGGTGCTGCGCCAGGCCTGGTGGATGGCGGTGTTCCCGGGCCTGGCCATCCTGCTGACGGTGCTGGCGCTGAACATGGTCGGCGAGGGCCTCAACGACGCGCTCAACACGCGCCTGGGCGGGAGGGGACGATGAACGGCGCCGCCGCGAGCCCGGTGCTCGACATCCAGAACCTCAGCATCCGCCTGCCGGCCGGCGGCGACCGCGCGCTGGCCGTCACCGATGCCTCGCTGACCCTGCACGCGGGCCAGACCCTGTGCGTGGTGGGCGAATCCGGCTCGGGCAAGTCGATGATCGCCAACGCGGTGATGGGCCTGCTGCCGCGCCCGCACGTGGAGCCGGTGGCCGGCCGCATCCTGTTCGGGGGGCGCGACCTGCTGCAGCTCGGCGAGCCGGCCCTGCGCGAGCTGCGCGGCCAGCAGATCGGCATGGTGTTCCAGGAGCCCATGACCGCGCTCAACCCGGTCATGCGCATCGGCGAGCAGATCGCCGAGGTGTTCGACGCGCACCAGAGCCTGGGCGCCGCCGAGAAGCGCCGGCGCATCGTCGGCGCGCTGGCCGACGTGGGCCTGCCCGATCCCGGGCTGCTCTACGACAGCTTCCCGTTCCGCCTGTCCGGCGGCCAGCGCCAGCGCGTGATGATCGCCTGCGCGATGGCGCTGCAGCCGCGCCTGCTGATCGCCGACGAGCCCACCACCGCGCTCGACGTCACCACCCAGGCGCAGATCCTGCAGCTGATCCGCGAGCTGCAGCGCAAGCGCGGCATGGCGGTGCTGTTCATCACCCACGATTTCGGCGTGGTGTCCGAGATCGCCGACCAGGTGGCGGTGATGCAGACCGGCACCATCGTCGAGGCCGGCCCGGCCGCGCAGGTACTGGGCGCGCCGCGGCACGCCTACACGCGCAAGCTGCTGGCCGCCATCCCGGGCGGCCAGGCGCGCGCGCCCGGGGACGGCGCCGAATTCCACCGCGTGCTGCAGGTGCAGGACCTGTGCAAGACCTACCGCAGCGGCGGCGGCCTGTTCAGGCCCCCGCGCGAAGTGCCCGCCGCGCGCAACATCAACCTGGAGCTGCTGCGCGGGCAGACGCTGGGGCTGGTGGGCGAATCCGGCTCGGGCAAGTCCACGCTGGGCCGCTGCATCGTCGGCCTGGCGCCGTTCGACAGCGGCCGCATCCTCTTCAACGGGCGCAACCTGTCGCAGGGCAGCGGCCTGCTGCAGCGCTCGGGCGGCAAGATCCAGATGGTGTTCCAGGATCCCTACGCCTCGCTCAACCCGCGCCACCGCATCGGCGCGGCCATCGCCTCCGGCCCCATCGCCCAGGGCGTGCCGCGCGCCGAGGCGCACGCGCGCACGCTGGCGCTGCTCAAGCTGGTGGGCCTGGGGCCCGAGGCCGCCGAGCGCTACCCGCACGAGTTCTCCGGCGGCCAGCGCCAGCGCATCGGCATCGCGCGCGCGCTGGCCATGCAGCCGGAGCTGCTGGTGGCGGACGAGCCGGTTTCCGCGCTCGACGTCTCGGTGCAGGCGCAGGTGCTGGAACTGTTCGCCCAGGTGCGCGAGCAGTTCCAGCTGGCGATGGTCTTCATCACCCACGACCTGCGCGTGGCCGCGCAGATGTGCGACCAGATCGCCGTGATGCAGCGCGGCGAGGTGGTCGAATACGGCGCCACCGCGCGCGTGCTCGACGCGCCGGCGCACGCCTACACGCGCAAGCTGATCGAGGCCATCCCGCGCCTGGCGCGCGAGGCCGCGCCGGCCGCGCAGCCGGCGCCGCCAGCCATGCCGATACCCGCCGCCGCCGACGGTTTCGCGCCGGGCGGCCTGCGCGCCAGCGGCGCGGGAGGCTACGCATGAGCGCGCAGCCGACGGAGATCGCGGCCGGCGGCGCCGGCAAGCCGCCCTGCATCGCCCTGCTCAGCAGCGTGCTCGACATGCACTACCTGGCCGCGGCCTTCCGCGCGCTGCTGCCCGGGGTGGACCTGCGCCTGGGCAGCACGCCGGAGAGCCTCGGCGCGCTCGGCGAGATCGAGGCCGCGGTGTGCTGGTATCCGCCGCCCGGCGTGCTTGCCGCCATGCCGCGCCTGCGCCTGGTGCAGTCGCTCGGCGCCGGCATCGACCACTTCCACACCGACCCCGAGCTGCCGCGCGAACCGGCGCTGTGCCGCATCGTCGATACCGACATGGCCGGCACCATGACGGCCTACGTGACCTGGGCGGTGATCCACCGGCAGCGCGCGATGGGCGCCTACCTGGACAGCGCCGCCGCGCGGCGGTGGCAGGAGCAGCCCATCGTGCCGCCGGCGCGCCACCGCGTCGGCATCGCCGGGCTGGGCACGCTCGGCGTGGCCTGCGCGCGGGCGCTGCTGGCGGTGGGCTACGGCGTGCGCGGCTGGAGCCGCGGCCCCAAGGCCGGCCTGCCGGCCGGCGTCGAGTCCTTCCACGGCCCGGACGGGCTCGACGCCTTCCTGGCCGGCTGCGACACGCTGGTGTGCCTGCTGCCGCTGACCGCGCAGACGCAGGGCTTCCTCAACGCCGCGGTGTTCGCCCGGCTGCCGCGCGGCGCGCACGTGGTCAACGTCGGCCGCGGCAGCCACCTGGTCGAAGCCGACCTGCTGCGCGCGCTGGACGACGGCACGCTGGGCGCGGCCACGCTGGATGCCTTCGCGCAGGAACCGCTGCCCGCCGGCCATCCGTTCTGGCATCATCCGCGCGTGGTGGTGACGCCGCACATCGCCGCGCGCACCGAAGCCGCCGCCATCGCGCGCCAGACCCTGGACAACCTGGCGCAGCTGCGGCGCGGCCAGCGCCCGGCGATGGCGGTGGACCCGCAGCTGGGCTACTGAGACGCGCCGCCACCGATCTCCCGATACCGATACCGATACCAACGCCGACCCCGGACCCCACCTGACATGAACGTCGCCCTGCCCCCGCACGCCGGCCTTGCCGCCAGCGACATCGCCGCGCACCTGCACCCCTTCACCAATCTCGCCGCCCACCCCGACGTGGGGCCGCTCGTGATCGCCCGCGGCGACGGCGTCTACGTCGAGGACGACCAGGGCCGCCGCTACCTGGAGGGCATGTCCGGCCTGTGGTGCGCGTCGCTCGGCTTCAGCCACGCGCGCGTGGTCGAAGCCGGCGTGGCGGCCATGCGCACGCTGCCCTACTACCACACCTTCAACCACCGCTCGAATCCGCCCGCCATCCTGCTGGCGGAAAAACTGCTGTCGCTGGCGCCGGTGCCGATGTCCAAGGTGTTCTTCGCCAACTCCGGCTCGGAGGCCAACGACACCGCCGCCAAGCTGGTCTGGTACTACCACAACGCCATCGGCAAGCCGGCCAAGAAGAAGATCATCGCGCGCCGCAACGCCTACCACGGCGTGACCGTGGCCGCGGCCAGCCTGAGCGGGCTGCAGGCCAACCACCGCGATTTCGACCTGCCCATCGACCGCATCCTGCGCACGGCCTGCCCGCACCACTACCGCGAGGGCGCGCCCGGCGAGAGCGAGCAGGACTTCGCGCGCCGGCTGGCGCGGGAGCTCGAGGCGCTGATCCTGGCCGAAGGGCCGGAGACGGTGGGCGCCTTCATCGCCGAGCCGGTGATGGGCGCGGGCGGCGTGATCGTGCCGCCGGCCACCTACTTCGAGGAGATCCAGGCGGTGCTGCGCCGGCACGACGTGCTGCTGATCGCCGACGAGGTGATCTGCGGCTTCTGCCGCACCGGCGAGATGTTCGGCTCCACCACGTTCGGCATGCGGCCCGACATCCTGACCTGCGCCAAGGCGCTTTCCTCGGGCTACATGCCGATCTCGGCGGTGATGGTCACGGAATCCGTGCACGAGGCGCTGGCCGCCAACAGCGGCAGGATCGGCACCTTCGGGCACGGCTTCACCTATTCCGGCCATCCGGTCGCCGCCGCGGTGGCGCTGGAAACGCTGCGGGTCTACGAGGAAGAGCACCTGCTCGCGCACGTGCGCGAGCTCGCGCCGCGCTTCCAGCAATTGCTGCGCGGCTACGCCGGACGGCCGCTGGTGGGCGAGGCGCGCGGCGTGGGCCTGATCGGTGCCATCGAGCTGGCCGAGGACCCGGCCGCGCGCCGCGCCTTCGACCCGGCCCGCAAGGCCGGCGCGCGGCTGGCGCAACTGGCGCAGGAAGCCGGCCTGATCGTGCGCGCGATGGGCGACACCATCGCCTTCTGCCCGCCGCTGATCATCACCGCCGCGCAGCTCGACGAGCTGTTCGCGCGCTTCGACCAGGCCATGACGGCCTTCGAGCGCGAGCATGGGCACGGCGGGAGCGCGGCATGACGTGCCCGCGCCTGGCCCCGCGCTGATGCCCACCCCCGCCACCGCCGCCACCGCCCCGGCACCGGGCGCCGCCGGCGCGCTGCCGGCTTGCCCGGCCCGCGCGCGCCGCGACGGCATCGCGCTGTTCTTCTGCGCGCTGGTGGCGTTCGCCACCTACGACGCCTTCTGCAAGTGGATGCTGATGCGTGGCAACCCGCCGTCGCTGATGAACCTGGCGCGCTACCTCAGCGTCAGCGCCATCGCGCTCGCGTGGCTGCTGCGCCAGGGCGACCTGCGGCTGTGGCGCACGCCGTGCCGGTGGCGGCTGCTGGCGCGCGGGCTGGCGCTGGCCATCGTCGCCACCTGCTTCATGGCGGCGCTGGTGCAGATGCCGCTGGCCGAGGCCACCGCGATCTACTTCACCGCGCCGCTGATGATGGTGGCGCTGTCGCCGGCGCTGCTCGGCGAGCACGTCGGGCGCGCGCAGTGGGGCGCGGTGCTGGCGGGCTTCGCCGGCATGCTGCTGATCGTGCGCCCGGGCAGCGACCTGCCCGCGCTGGGCACCGCGCTGATGATCGTGTCGGCCGTGTGCTACGCGCTGTTCCAGCTGCTGACGCGGCAACTGGCCGGCCAGGTGGCGGGCGCCACCATGTACGCATGGACCGCGCTGATCTGCCTGCTGGCAACCGGCGTGCCGGCGCTGCTGCTGTTGCCCGCGACCCTGCCGCCGGCCGGCGAGCTGCTGCTGATGATCGCCGGCGGCGCCTGCAGCGGCGCGGCGCAGATGCTGCTGCTGGCCGCGTTCCGCCGCGTGTCGGCCTCCACGCTGGCGCCGCTCAACTATTTTCAACTGCTGCTCGCCGTGCTGATCAGCACCTTCGTCTTCCAGCGCGCGCCCGACACCGTGGCGCTGGGCGGCATCGTGCTGATCGTGCTGTCGGGCGGCTATCTGGCCTGGCGCGGCCGGCCCGCCGGCGGCGTGGCCATGCCGGGCACCGAAGGATCGAGATCATGACCAAGCCGTCGACCCCGCCGCAGGAGCCGGCCTCGCCGTTCGCCTCCATCGAAGTCTCCGACCTGGTGGCGGCGGTGGAAGCCCAGCTCACCCAGGCCATCGTGGAAGGCCGCCTGCCGCCCGGCAGCCGCATCGTCGAGGCCGACATCGCGCGCCGCATGAACGTCAGCCGCGCGCCGGTGCGCGAGGCCGCGCGCCGGCTGGAACGCCAGGGCGTGCTGGTCTCGCGCCCGCGCCACGGCTTTGCCGTGCGCACCGTGACCGCGCGCGAGATCGACGACCTGTTCGCGGTGCGCCTGAACCTGGAGACGATGGCCGCGCAACTGGCCTGCCGCCACGCGCCCGAGGCCGGCCTGCAGCTGCTCGGCGAGATGGTCGAGCGCATGGTGCAGGAGGCCGATTCGCTGCCGCAGATCGAGCGCGTGGCGCGCGACCTGGCCTTCCATACCGCGATCTGCGAGCTGTCCGGCAACGCCTACCTGCACCGCATGTTCTCGCACATGCAGACCGAGATCCGCATGATCGTGGCGCTGATCGACAGCGTCTACCACGATCCCAGGGCCGTGGCCGAGACCCACCGCCCGATCGTCGAGGCGCTGGCGCGGCGCGACGAAGCCGCCGCGACGGCGGCGCTGCGCCTGCACATCGAGGATGCCCGCGTGCGCGTGCGGGCCGTGTTCATGCAAAAGCAGGGCGCCGCCGAGGCGCCGCAGATGGAGCCAACCCCATGAAAGTCGTCTACAGCGATCATCACCTGGCGCACGATCCGCGCGCCTTCATCGTGCGCGGCCGCATGCAGCGCAGCAACGAGCAGCCCGAGCGCGCGCTGCGCCTGCTGGCGGCCGCGCGCGCCGACGGCCACGAAGTGATCGCGCCGCCCGACCTCGGCGCCGGCCCGCGCGCGGCGGTCCACACGCCCGAATACCTGCGTTTCCTGGAAACCGCCTACGCGCGCTGGCGGCAATTGCCCGACGCCTCCGAGGAGGTGCTGCCCAACATCCACCCGTTTCCGGGCCAGCCCTGCACCTATCCGGACAGCGTGGTCGGCCAGGCCGGCTTCCACATGGGCGACACCGCCTGCTCGATCGGCCCCGACACCTGGCGCGCCGCCACCGGCGCGGCCAACGCCGCGGCCCACGCCGCCCAGCTGGTGGCCGACGGCGAGCGCGCCGCCTACGCGCTGTGCCGCCCGCCCGGCCACCATGCCTACGTCGACCGCGCCAACGGCTTCTGCTACCTGAACAACTGCGCCATCGCCGCCCAGCACCTGCGCCAGTTCCACGCGCGCGTGGCCATCCTCGACATCGACATGCACCACGGCAACGGCACGCAGGGCATCTTCTACCGCCGCAGCGACGTGCTGACGGTGTCGCTGCACGGCGACCCGCGCCTGTTCACGCCGTTCTTCACCGGCCACGCGCACGAGCGCGGCGAAGGCGAGGGGCTGGGCTACAACCTCAACCTGCCGCTGGCGCGCGGCACCGGCGACGACGCCTACCTGGCCGCGCTGGCCGAGGCCTGCGCCACCATCCGCGCCTACGCGCCCGGCGCGCTGGTGGTGGCGCTGGGGCTGGACGCGCACGAGCGCGACCCGTACCAGGCGCTCGCCGTGACCACGCCGGGCTTCGCCCGCATCACCGCCGAGATCGCCCGGCTCGGCCTGCCCACCGTGCTGGTGCAGGAAGGCGGCTACCTGTCCGACGACCTCGGCCCCAACCTGTCGAGCGCGCTGCGCGGCTTCGCGGGGGCGGCATGAGCGCGGCGGCGGCCGCGCTGCCCGAAGCCGGCGTACCGGAAACCGGCGTGCTCGAAGCGGGCTCGCCCGAGGCGCCGCTGGCGTGGGCGCGCGCGCTGCTGGCGCGGCACTACGGGCTGGCCGGCAGCCTGAGCGCGCTCACCGGCGAGCGCGACCGCAACTTCCTGCTGGAGACGCCGGCCGGCGCGGGCGAGCCCGCGCGCTACATGCTCAAGATCTCCCACCCGGCGGAAACCCCGCTGGTGGCGGATTTCCAGACCCAGGCCCTGCTGCACGTGGCGCGCGCCGACCCGGCGCTGCCGGTGCAGCGCATCGTGCCGACGCGCGACGGCGCCCCTTCCTTCCTGGCCGAGGCGCCGGCCGGCGAGGCCCGCGTGGTGCGCCTGTTCAGCTACCTGCCGGGCCTGCCGCTGCCCAAGGCGCGGCGCTCGCCGGAGCAGGCGCGCGCGCTGGCGCGCATGCTGGCGCGGCTGGACCTGGCGCTGCGCGAGTTCCGCCACCCCGCCGGCGCGCTGGCGCTGCCGTGGGACATCCAGCGCGCCGACCGCGTGCGCGGCCTGCTCGGCAGCGTGGCCGATCCGGCGCGGCGCGCGCTGGCCCTGCGCGCGCTCGACCGCTTCGACGCGCAGGTCAAGCCGCGCCTGCCCGCGCTGCGCGCCCAGCCCATCCACAACGACTTCAACATCTACAACCTGCTGGTCGACCCGCACGACCACGACCGCATCGCCGGCATCCTCGACTTCGGCGACATGGTGCACGCGCCGCTGGTCGACGACCTGGCCGTGGCCGCCGCCTACCAAGTCGATCCCGCCGCCGACACGCTGGCCACGCTGGCCGGCTTCGTCGCCGCCTACCACGCGGTGCTGCCGCTGCGCGCGGAGGAGATCGACGTGCTGTTCGACCTGGTGCAGGCGCGCCTGGTCATGGTGGTGGCCATCAGCGGCTGGCGCGCCGCGCGCCAGCCGGACAACGCCGACTACCTGCTGCGCAACAACGCGGTGTCGTGGGCGCGGCTGGCGGCCTGCGATGCCATCGGCGCCGCGCAGGCCCGCGCGGCGCTGCGCCGCGCCTGCGGCATGGCGTGAATGCGCACACCACGCAACCGACAAGGAACGAGATGACCACCGCCCCGGCCGACCCCGGCACCGCCGCCCTGCTGGCACGCCGCGCGCGCGTGCTCGGGCCGGCCTACCGCCTGTTCTACGAGGAGCCGCTGCACGTGGTGCGCGGCGAAGGCGCCTGGCTGTACGACGCCGCGGGCCGGCGCTACCTGGACGCCTACAACAACGTGGCCGCGGTCGGCCACTGCCATCCGCACGTGGTGGAAGCCATCGCGCGCCAGGCGGCCGTGCTGAACACGCACACGCGCTACCTGCACGACGGCATCCTCGACTACGCCGAGCGCCTGCTGTCCACCATGCCGGACGCGCTCGGCCACGCCATGTTCACCTGCACCGGCAGCGAGGCCAACGACCTGGCCATGCGCATCGCGCGCGCCCACACCGGCCACGAAGGGCTGATCGTCACGCGCTTCGCCTATCACGGCGTGACCGAGGCGCTCGCCGAGGCGTCGCCCTCGCTCGGGCAGTACGTCACGCTGGGCGAGCGCGTGCGCACGGTGCCCGCGCCGGACAGCTACCGCGGCACGCCCGGGCAGATCGGCGCGGCCTTCGCCGACGGCGTGCGCGCGGCCATCGGGGACCTGCGCGCCCACGGCATGCGCCCCGCCGCCCTGCTGGTCGACACGGTGTTCTCCAGCGACGGCATCTTCACCGACCCGCCCGGCTTCCTGGCCGAGGCCGTGGCGGCCGTGCGCGCCGCCGGCGGCATCTTCATCGCCGACGAGGTGCAGCCCGGGCTGGGCCGCACCGGCGATCATTTCTGGGGCTTCCAGCGCCACGGCCTGGTGCCCGACATCGTCACCGTGGGCAAGCCGATGGGCAACGGCCACCCGCTGGCCGGCCTGGCCGCGCGCCCCGAGGTGCTGGCCGCGTTCGGCCGCCGGTGCCGCTACTTCAACACCTTCGGCGGCAACCCGGTGGCGGTGGCGGCGGGCATGGCGGTGCTGGACGTGATCGAGCGCGAGCAGCTGGGCGCCAGCGTGCGGCGCGTGGGCGAGCACCTGCGCGGCCGGCTGCGCCAGCTCGCGCGGCGCCATGCGCCGGTCGGCGAAGTGCGCGGCGCGGGGCTGTTCGTCGGCGTGGAGCTGGTCGCGGACGCGCGCAAGACGCCCGCCACCACGCTGGCCGCGCGCGTCGTCAACGAACTGCGGCGGCGCGGCGTGCTGGTCGGCACCACCGGCCCGCACGCCAGCATCCTCAAGATCCGGCCGCCGATGGTGTTCAGCGCCGCGCAGGCGGACCTGCTGGCGGACACGCTGGACGCGGTGCTCGGCGAGGTGGCGGCCGGCTGACGGGCGGCTGATGGCCGGCGGCGTACCCGCAATCCGGGCGACGGACGCGATGGCCGCCAGTCCGAAGAAAAACCCGCTTCCGGGCCAGGATCTTGCCGAGGATCCTAGCCGCCCTGCTTCAGCCTTCGGTAGATGGTGTTGCGCGACACCCCAAGCTCGCGCGCGGCCAGGCTGACGTTGCCGGCATGCCGGGCCAGCGCCTGGCGGATCAGGCCGGCCTCGGCATCGCGCAGCGGGGCGGCCGCGCCGCATGGCACGGAAGACGCGGAGGGCGTGGCGAGCGGGGCAGCCGCGCCCGGCTCGTCGAGGAAATCCTCCGGCAGATGCGCCAGCCCGATCTCGTCCTCGCCTTCGGCCATGATCGCGGCGGTGCGCAGCACGTTGACCATCTGCCGCAGGTTGCCCGGCCACGGATGGCGCTGGAAGCGCGCCATCACCTCGCCCGACACGCGCAGCGGATGCGCGCCGCCGCCGTGCGCGGCCTCGCACGGCGCGAGCTGCTGCGCCAGGATGCGCGCCACCAGCACCGGCAGGTCGGTGCGCTCGCGCAGCGCCGGCAGCGTGACAGCCAGCGCGTTGATGCGGTAGTAGAGGTCTTCGCGGAAGGTGCCGGCGGCGATCATCGCGCGCAGGTCGCGGTGGGTGGCGCAGATAATGCGCAGGTCCACCGGGACCGCGCGCGCGGCACCCAGCGGCGTGACCGCGCGCTCCTGCAGCACGCGCATGAGCCGCACCTGCTGCGCCAGCGGCATGTCGCCGATCTCGTCGAGGAACAGCGTGCCGCCGTGCGCCTGCACCAGCTTGCCGGGGCTGCCGCGCCGGCGCGCGCCGGTGAAGGCGCCGTCCTCGTAGCCGAACAGTTCCGCCTCGATCAGCGATTCGGGAATCGACGCGCAGTTGACCGCCACGAACGGCGCCTCGCCGCGCGGCGAGGCGCGGTGGATGGCGCGCGCCAGCCATTCCTTGCCGGTGCCGGTGCGGCCGAGGATCAGGATCGGGATGTCGCGCCCGCGCACCTTCTCCACGCGCTGCAGCACGGCGGCCATGCGCGCGTCGCCGGTGTCCAGCGCGGCCAGCGGCGAGGCCTGGCGCGGCGGCGCGGCCGGCGGCGCCGCGCGGCGCGCGGGCAGCAGCGGCGCGGTGCGCGCGAACACGTGCACGCGGCTCGGCAGCGTGAGGGTGAGCAGTTGCCCGCTGTCCGCGCCGCCGCGCTGCAGCGCGGCGCCGAGCGGCATGCCGAACAGCGTGGCGAAGTCCTGCCGGTCCAGCATGCCCGGCGACAGCCCGAGCTGGAACAGCCCGCTGCGGTTGGCGGCGAGGAAGGTGCCGTCGGGCGCGAACGCGGCCATGCCTTCGAACAGCGTGCCGACGAACTCCGGCCTGGCATGGAAGCGCACCAGCGCGCCTTCGGTGAAATGCGTGGCGAACAGGTGGTTCTCGATCATCTGCGCCGACATCCGCACCAGCGCCATCGTGTGTTTGTGGAAGCCGCGGTGGTCGCCGCTGACGTCGAGCGCGCCGAGGATCTCGCCGTGGGGCCCGGCGATGGGCGCGCACGAGCAGGTCAGCAGCCGGTTGGCGCGCAGGAAATGCTCGCCGGCGTGGACCACGGCGGGGCGGGCCTCGGCCAGCGCGGTGCCGATGGCGTTGGTGCCCTTGCTCGACTCCGCCCACGACACGCCCGGCGCCAGCGCCACGCGCCGGGCGCGCTCGGCGAACTCGCTGTCGCCGAGGCTGTGCAGGATCACGCCGCCGCTGTCGGTGAGCAGCACCATGCTGTCGGTGCCGGCGATCTGCGCATGAAGCGTTTCCATCACCGGCAGCGCGTGCTTGTACAGCATCTGGCTGGCGTCGACCAGTTCGTGCAGCGCGCGCTGCGGCAGCGGATGGAAATCCCCCGCGTGGGCGGCTTCGAGGCCGAAGCCGAGCGAGCGCGCGTGCGCGCGGGCCAGCAGGGAGGCGCGCTCCTGGTCGTCGGATGGTGTCGCGGCGTGGCGGGCAAGCGGGCTGCTCATGGCGGCTGGTCTCCTGTTCTGGATCCCGGCCTGGCCGGGTCTGGCCGTCTCGATGCGCGCGACTGGCGCGCATGGCAGCCTTGCCGCGAAACCTTATCACAAGCGGCCGGGGCCGGGCCAGCGCGCCGGCGCCGGCTGCGGGCCGGGTGTAAAGTACGTGCTTTCCCCGCTACCGCCGCGCCCGTGGCGCGCGCGCTTTCGAGAGGCACATGATGAGCATCGTGATAGACCGCTTCGACCACATCGTCCTTAACGTGAAGGACGTCGAGGCCAGCGCCGCGTGGTACGAGAGCGTGCTCGGCATGACGCGCGAGGATTTCGACTCGCGCACCGGCAAGCGGGTCTCGCTGCGCTTCGGCCAGCAGAAGATCAACCTGCGCCCGCTCGGCACCGACACCGTGGCGTGGTTCACCGGCGCGCGTCCCACCTCCGGCAGCGACGACCTGTGCTTCATCACGCGCAATTCGCCCGAGAGCGTGATCGCGCACTGGCTGGCACACCACGTGCCGGTGGAGGCCGGGCCGGTGCACCGCACCGGCGCGCTGGGGCCGATGACGTCGGTCTACTGTCGCGATCCGGACGGCAACCTGATCGAAGTCGCGTCCTACCCGGCGCACTGAGCCGGGCTAGCGCTTGCCGTCGAGCAGGTCGTTGAGCAGGTCGTCGAACGCGGCCTGCGCGTCTTCGAGCGCCTGCAGCGCGGCGTCGAAGGTGGTCAGCGCCATCTTGGAGGGATTGCCGGTGCCTTGTGGCGGGAACTGCCCTTGCAGCGCCGTGAAGGCCACCTGCACCTGCCGCGTGGCGCCGACCACGCGCTCCATCGCCTGCGCTTCCTCGGTGCGTTTCTGGCCGGCCTGGGCCGGGTCGTTCTGCTCGCTCATGGGACTGGCTCCGTGCGCGGCCGCACGGGCCGCCGTTGATGTGTGGCCGTATCGTACAAGAAGACGCGCGGGAACCGGGCGCGCAAGAACTCGGCGGGGCCAGGCCCGGTCGAAGCCGTGGCCGCGCGCAATGCCGCGGGCCTGCGCGCCGTCCCCCGGCGGCGCCGGATAATTTCGCGAACCGAGCATGTCGTCATCCCTTTCCCGCAAAACGCTCGCCGCCGCCCTGCTCACGGCGGGCGGCTTCACCTTCTACTGGACCTATCTCACGGTGAACCAGGGCCGGCTGCTGTTCGACGCGCGCCGCCGGCCGCCGCGCGCGCTGCCCGCCGGCGTCGCCGCCTATTCGCACGAGGTGCCCGGCGGCCTGCTGCGCGGCTATGTGTACGGCGCGCCACCGGCGCCGGACGGCGAGCGGACGCTGGCGCGGGAAATGGCGCAGGAAATGGCGCAGGAAACCGCACGCGAAGCCGCGCGCGAAACCGCGCGCGACCTGCTGTTCTACCTGCCCGGGCGCGGCGAGGACGTCCTCGTCACCATGCAATACCTGGCGTGGCTGCCGCCGGGGGTGGGCTTCGCCACGCTGGACTACCGCGGCGTGGGCCATTCGGACGGCGCGCCGTCCGAGGCCGCCGCCGTGGCCGACGCGAGCCAGTTCCTGCTGCACCTGCGCCGCGTCTTTCCCGGCACGCGCGTGCATGTGGTCGGGCGCAGCCTGGGCACCGGCGTGGCCATCCAGCTTGCGGACCTGCAGGATTTCGAAAGCCTGCAGCTGATCACGCCCTACGATTCGCTGCTGGAGATCGTGCGCAAGCGCTTTCCGCTGGTGCCGCTGCGGCAATTGATGCGCCACCACTTCGATTCCATCTCCCATTGCAAGAAGGTGGTGCAGAGCACCAAGGTGCTGCTGGCCGAAAGCGACGACGTGGTGCCGCACGCCTGCTCGGAGCGCCTGATGGCCGCGTGGCCGATGCCGGTGGCACAGGAAACGGTGCCGGGCACCGATCATTTCACCATCATCGAGCGGGCCGAGACCTGGCGGGCGCTGGCGGCATTCGCGCAGCAGGTGGGCCTGCCGGGCGAGCGCCCGGCGCCGCCGGCGGCCGACGACGACGAAGCCCCGGACCTGCGCGGCATGCCGGCGTGGGCGCCAAGGTAGAATGCGCGCATGAAACGAGTCGTAGCAAAGGCAGCCATCGCCACTTTGGCGCTGGCCGCCGCCTCCACCCTGCTTGCCGGGTTCGCCGCCGTGGTGAGCCTGCGCCAGCTTCCCGACGTCGACGCCCTGCGCGACTACCGTCCCGACCTGCCGCTGCGCATCTTCACCAGCGACAACGTCCTGATCGGCGAATTCGGCACCGAGCACCGCGATTTCGTCCCGCTCGAGCGCATGCCGCGCCTGATGTCGGGCGCGCTGCTGGCGGCCGAGGACGACCAGTTCTACCAGCATGCCGGCGTGGACATCCCCGGCATCTTCCGCGCCGCGCTGGCCAACATCGGCGAGGGCTACGCGCAGGGCGCCTCCACCATCACCATGCAGGTGGCGCGCAACTTCTACCTCTCGCGCGAGAAGACGCTGTCGCGCAAGTGGTACGAGATCCTGCTGGCCTGGAAGATCGACCATTCGCTGCCCAAGGACCGCATCCTCGAGCTGTACATGAACCAGGTCTACCTGGGCGAGCATGCCTACGGCTTCGGCAGCGCCGCGCAGGCGTATTTCGGCAAGCCGCTGGACGCGCTCTCGCTAGCCGAGACGGCGATGCTCGCGGGCCTGCCCAAGGCGCCCTCGACCATGAACCCGGTGGCCAACTTCCAGCGCGCCAAGCTGCGCCAGCAGTACGTACTCGGGCGCATGCAGGCGCTGGGCATGATCACGCACGAGCAATATCAGGCGGCCCGCCAGGAAACGCTGCAGGTGACGGGCGGGCGCAACGGCCGCTTCGACGGCCACGCCGAGTACGTGGCCGAGCTGGCGCGCCAGCTTGCCTACGAGCGCTTCGGCGACGAGGCCTACACGCGCGGGCTGAACGTCTACACCACGGTGTCGTCGGTGCGCCAGAGCCTGGCCTACGAGGCCGTGCACGCCGGCCTCGACCAGTACGGCCGGCGCCACGCCGGCGCGCAGCCGCCGCAGGCCGCGCTGGTCTCGCTCGACAGCAGGACCGGCGCCATCGAGGCCATGATCGGCGGCGCCGACTTCGGCACCAGCCGCTTCAACCACGCCACCCAGGCCGAGCGCCAGCCGGGCTCGACCTTCAAGCCGTTCATCTATTCGGCCGCGCTCGAGCGCGGCCTGTCGTCCAACACCATCATCAACGACGCGCCGCTCGATGCGTCGTCGCGCTGGCAGCCCGGCAACGACGACGGCAGGTTCCTCGGCGCGGTGAGCCTGCGCCAGGCGCTGGCCGAGTCGCGCAACCTGCCGGCCATCCGCACGCTGCAGGCCATCGGCATTCCCTACGCGGTGGACTACGCCGGCAAGTTCGGCTTCGCCGAGCAGCAGTTGCCGCGCTATCTGCCGATGGCGCTGGGCACCGGCACCACCACGCCGCTGCGGCTGGCCGCCGCCTACGGCGTGTTCGCCAGCGAGGGCTACCGCACCGAGCCCTACCTGATCGACCGCATCAGCGACGGCACCGGCAACGTGCTGTTCAGCGCGGCCAGCGAGCCGCAGCCGCGCCGCGTGATCCCCGCGCGCAACGCCTACGTCATGAACAACCTGCTGCGCAGCGTCGTGACCAGCGGCACCGGCGCCGGCCTGCAGCGCTACCTGCACCGCGCCGACGTGGCGGGCAAGACCGGCACCACCAACGACTCGGTGGACGGCTGGTTCGCCGGCTACGCGGCCGGCGTCGTCACGGTGGCGTGGATGGGCTTCGACGACAACCGCACGCTGGGCCGCCACGAATTCGGCGCCACCACGGCGCTGCCGATCTGGGCCTCGTACATGGAGGGCCGCCTCGCCGGCCAGCCCGAGGAAGCGCTCGCCACGCCCGCCGACCTGGTGCGCAGCGGCGACGACTGGCTCTATCCGGAATACGCCGACGGCAGCCACGGCATCGCCTCGCTCGGCTTCCCGCCGCCCGCGTCGGCGCCGGACCCCGCCGCCGACGCGCAGCAGGACGGCATGGCCGCGCCCGGCGTGCCCGGAACGCCCTTCGGCGCGCCCGCCGACCCGCTCAAGGCCGCCTCGCCGGCCACGCCGGCGGCGACCGCGCCGCGCGCGCCGCAGCCGAGCACCTGACCACCGCCCCGCCGCGCGCCCACGCCGCCGGCCACACCGCCCCGCTCGCCCCTCTTCGATGCCGACAAGCCTGTCCCCCTACAACGGCCTGCTGATCTGGGCCGTGGCCGCCGCGGCCACGGTCGGCGTGATCACGCGGCCGTTCCGCCTGCCCGAGGCCTTCTGGGCCGTGGCCGGCGCGCTGCTGCTGTGCGTGACCGGCCTGCTGGCCGTGCCCGACGCGCTGGCCGCCGTGGCGCGCGGCTACGACGTCTACCTGTTCCTGGGCGGCATGATGCTGGCGGCCGAACTGGCGCGCAAGACCGGGCTGTTCGACCACGTGGCGGCGCTCGCGGTGCGCAGCGCGCGCGGCTCGGCGCGGCGCCTGTTCGTGCTGGTCTATGGCATCGGCACGCTGGTCACGGTGTTCATGTCGAACGACGCCACCGCGGTGGTGCTCACGCCCGCCGTGCTCGCGGCCACGCGCGCCGCGCGCGTCAGGCACCCGCTGCCCTACCTGTACAGCTGCGCCTTCATCGCCAATGCCGCGAGCTTCGTGCTGCCGGTCTCGAACCCCGCCAACCTGGTGGTGTTCGGCGAGCACATGCCCACGCTCGCGGGCTGGCTGGCGCGCTTCGCGCTGCCCTCGGCGCTGGCGATCGCCGCCACCTTCGCCGCCTTGTACTGGACCCAGCGCCACGCGCTCGCCGAGCGCATCGCCACCGAGGTGCCGGTGCCGCCGCTGTCGCCCGAGGCCCGGCTCACCGCGGCCGGCATCGTGGTCATGGGCGTGGTGCTGCTGGCCGCGTCGCTGCTCGGCGCCGATCTCGGCTGGCCGACCTGCCTGGCCGGCGTGGCCACGCTGGCGCTGGTGTGCGCGCGCCGGCCCGCCCTGTGCATGCCGGCGCTGCGCGAGATTTCCTGGGGCGTGCTGCCGCTGGTGGCGGGCCTGTTCGTGCTGGTGGCGGGGCTGGAGAAGACCGGCGTGATCGCGCAACTGGCGGCCACCATGCAGGCGCTGGCGCGGCACGCGCCCGCGGCCGGCACGTGGCTGCCGGGCGCGGTGGTGGCGCTGGCCGCCAACGTGGTCAACAACCTGCCGGCCGGGCTGATCGCCTCGTCCGCGCTGGCGGCGGGCCATGCCGGCACCGGCGTCGCCAGCGCGGTGCTGATCGGCATCGACCTTGGGCCCAACCTGTCCGTCACCGGCTCGCTGGCCACGCTGCTGTGGCTGACCGCGCTGCGGCGCGAGGGCCAGAACGTGGGCGCGGGGCAATTCCTGCGCCTGGGCGCGCTGGTGATGCCGGTGGCGCTGGTGCCCGCGCTGGCCTGCCTGCTGTGGTGACGGACGGTCAGGACCGCGGCGGGATCATTTCGTCAGGCAGATGATGATGGCGATGATCCCGAGGCCTGCCAGGGTGAGCAGAAGATAAGCAAGCATCGGCAGCAGGTGATGTGGGCGTGCCTTCAGTATGGAGAGGCCGCCACGGCACTGCCGTAGGGCGATGGCTGATTCGCGGCGGCGGGTGTCCTACAGGCCATCGCCCGCGCCCGCATCAAGGTCAGGGCTGGCCCAGCAGGTCCGCCAGCGCTTCCATCGCGAGCGGCTTGGCCAGGTGGAAATCGAAGCCGGCCGCCGCGCCGCGGGCGCGGTCGGCCTCCGAGGCGTAGCCGCTCAGCGCGATCAGCCGCGTGCGCGCGAACGCCGGCAGCTCGCGCAGGCGCCGCGCGAGCGCGAAGCCGTCCATGCCGGGCAGGCCGATGTCGATCAGCGCGAGGTCGGGCGCGAGCCCGGGCGCGCAGCCGGCCGCGATGGCGAGCGCGTCCTCGCCGCTGACCGCCAGCCTGACCTCGTGGCCGTCGAGCTCGAGCAGCGTGCCCAGCGCGCTCAGGCCTTCGGCGTTGTCGTCGACCAGCAGGATGCGCAGCGGCGCCAGCGCGCCGCGCGCGGCGGGCACCCCGGCCGCGGCCGCGCACACCACCGGCAGCCGCGCCTGCACCTCGGTGCCGAGCCCCTTGCCTTCGCTGCGCACGGCGACCGTGCCGTGGTGCAGCTCGACCATGCGCTTGACGATCGCCAGCCCCACGCCGAGCCCGCCGCCGTGGGCGTCGCCCGCGAACTGGCTGAACATGTCGAGCACGTTGGGCAGGTCGGCCGGCTCGATGCCGATGCCGTTGTCCTTGACGGTGATCACCAGCATGTCGAAGCAGCCGGCGGCCCCGGCCTGCGCGTCCTCCGTCTCTGCCGTCTCTGCCGTCTCTGCCGCTGCCTCCGCCGGCTCGACCCGCACCGACAGGTCTATCGCGCCGCCGCGCGGCGTGTACCGGATCGCGTTGGACAAGAGGTTGGTCACGACCTGCGTGAGCCGCGCCGCGTCGGCATGGACCGTCACCGGCGCATCGGGCAGGTCGGTCGTGAGCACGTTGCCGTGCCATTCGATGTCGGCCGCCACCGCGGCCAGCGCGTCGGCCACGATGTCCTGCATGCCGGCCCGGGTGCGCACGATCGGAATCTTGCCCTGCTTGATGCGCGAGGCGTCGAGCAGGTCGTCGGTGAGCCGCTTGAGCTGGCGCATCTGGCGCTCGGCGATGTCGAGCATGCCGGCCGCGGACTGCTGCTGCGCCGCGAGCCGGCGGCCGGCCTTGATCGCGCTGTCGATGGCGGCGATGGGATTGCGCAGCTCGTGCCCGAGCATGGCGAGGAACTCGTCCTTGCGCGTGTCCGACAGTTGCAGCGCCTCGCGCGCGGCCTTGGCCTGCGCCGCCTCGGCGATGGCGGCATCCTTGCTGCGCGACATGCTCAGCACCGCGCCGGCGAAGCTGGCGAGGCTGTCCAGCAGCCGGCCGTCTTCCTCGTCGAAACGGCGCCCCGGCGCGTGGGCCGCGACCCAGATGGTGCCCCACGGCTCGCCGTCGCCGGGAATCGGCACGACCAGCTCCTCGACCATCTCCGGCGCGAGCGCGGGCAGGCAAGAAAAATACCGCTGCGGATAAGCGAACAGCTGCGCGCTGCCCAGCTCCAGCGTGATGCCGGAGGGGCTGTCGTCGCAGGGCACGGCATGGCCGGCCACGGCGGCGGCGAGGCCCGCGGTGGCGGTCCAGCGCAGCGCCGCGGTGCCGTCGCCCTCGGTCTCGGGCAGGCTGATGCCGGCGCTGCCCGCGCCGCATAGTTGCAGCGCAGAATCGGCCAGCGATTGCAGCAGCGCAAGGTCGGAGGACACCAGCGCGCGCGCAAGGCGGCGCAGCGCCACGCACTCCGCCGCGTAGTCGGGCGAGCGGGCCGCGCGCCTGCCCAGCTCGCCGGTCGTCAAGGCGCCCGCGCGGCGCGCGCGCAGCAGCGAAGGGGATGGTGAGGTCATGCGGGTCGCTCCCCGGAACCGCGGCGGGTTCCCTGGCGGACGCGGGCGCGCCGGGTGCGCGCGGGGCGTCCTGCCTGCGGGCAATGGTAGCGGATTTGCACCGGCCCCGACCGCGCGCGGGCTGCGCAGGGCACGCGGCGGCACGCGCGCGGCCCCGCCCCGGTGGCGCGGCGGGACACCCCGCCACACGCGGGTGGCGAAAACGCGATACGCGAATCTACTTAAGAAGTTTCCCTAGGCACGATGAGAGTGGTCTGAATTTAAGATAGGGAGGACAGCCCGAAGTACAGGAGGGCATGATGCGCCCGCACAATGCAACGGAAAAGGATTGCCAGGACGTGCTGGATCTGCTGGCGGCCTGCGGCCTGCCGCTCGACGGCGTGGCGAGCCAGATCGGCAACTTTCTGGTGGTCCGCGACAACGCGGGCCTGCTTGGCTGCGCCGGCGTGGAGAATCACGGGCAGGTGGCGGTGCTGCGCTCGGTGGCCGTGGCCGGGCGCGCGCGCTCGGCCGGGCTCGGCGAACTGCTGGTGGCCGCGATGCTGGCCGAGGCGCGCACGCGCGGCGCGCAGTCGGTGGTGCTGCAGACCACCACCGCGGCCGGCTATTTCGCGCGGCTGGGCTTCGAGCGGATCGAGCGCGCCTGCATGCCGCAGGAACTGCGCGACGCCATCTCGCTGCGCGAGGCCTGCCCGTCCTGCGCCACGGTGATGCAGGCCGCGCTCTAGCGCGGCGCGCGCCCGGCCCCGCGCCGCCCTCGTTTGCCGTGCGGCGCCGCCGCCCCGCCGCGCGCTGTTGCGCGCGGGGTACCCCAGCGCGCGGAACAG
>NZ_JBYTEL010000005.1:74006-96281 GCF_058789195.1 Cupriavidus sp. FW216-B1
ACCCAACCCCCCCCCCCCCAGATGTGCGGTAAGGTCTCGTGGGCTCGGAGATGTGGAGAAGAGACAGGCGTAGGATATGGCCTTGCCGGCGCCGCGCGAGACCGCGCGGCGCCCGTCCTTCACCTTCGATCACCACCGCACGATATGGAATCCGACCACCAGGCATCTCCGCCGCAACGCGACGAGGCGGCAGACAGCGTGTCGTCCCGCATACGGTCGCGCCTGCAGGCGGCGCGCGAACGCTTCCACGCCAACGACAACATCGCGGCGTACATCGAGCCGGGCGAGCTCGACGCGCTGCAGGAGGAAGTGCAGTCGCGCATGGAAGACGTGCTGCGCAGCCTCGTGATCGACACCGAGAGCGACCACAACACGCGCGAGACCGCGCGCCGCGTGGCCAAGATGTACCTGAAGGAAATCTTCGCGGGGCGCTACGTCAGCCAGCCCAACGTCACCGAGTTCCCCAACGCCGAGCGCATCAACGAGCTGATGATCGTGGGCCCGCTGCGCGTGCGCAGCGCGTGCTCGCACCACCTGTGCCCGATCATCGGCAAGCTGTGGGTGGGCGTCATGCCCAACCAGCATTCGAACCTGATCGGGCTGTCGAAGTACGCGCGCCTGGCCGAATGGATCATGTGCCGCCCGCAGATCCAGGAGGAGGCCGTGACCCAGGTGGCCGACCTGCTGCAGGAGAAGATGAGCCCGGACGGGCTGGCCATCGTCATGGAGGCCGAGCACTTCTGCATGCACTGGCGCGGCGTGCGCGACACCGACGCCAAGATGACCAACAGCGTGATGCGCGGCTCCTTCCTCAAGGACGACAGCCTGCGCCGCGAGTTCCTGACCCTGCTGGGCCGGCACCGGGACTAGCCCGGGCCGCGCGCGCCACCGACCCGACCACCGACACCACGGGAGACATCATGCTCGTACGCCTGCTCTATGCCAGCCGCGCATGCCAGCCGGCCTATCCCGCGCTGGTCGACGACATCGTCGCCACCAGCGTCGCCAACAACCCGAAGCACGGCATCACCGGCGTGCTGTGCTACGGCAACGGCATCTTCATGCAGGCGCTCGAAGGCGGACGCAACGAGGTCTCGCGCCTGTATCGGCTGATCGCGCGCGACGCGCGCCATGAGGACGTGGTGCTGCTGCACTACGAGGAGATCCTCGCGCGCGAGTTCGCCGGCTGGGCGATGGGCCTGGTCAACACGGGCAAGGTCAACATGGCGACCATCCTGAAATACTCCGCGCACGGCGAGCTCGATCCCTACCGCACCAGCGGGCTGGCCTCGCAGGCCCTGCTCAAGGAGCTGATCGCGGGGGCGTCGATCGTGGCGCGCACCTCGGAGCGGCACCGCCTCTGAGCGCGCGGCCCGCGCCGGCGGGAGCGCAACGCAACGACATCGACCACATCAAACGACATCAACGACAGGAAGACTCTGTGAGCGCGAACTTCAATCCCGGCGCGGCAGCCGCACTGCTGGCCGATGCCTGCCAGCGCGGTGCGCAAATGCGCGACCTGCCCGCCGCGGCCAAGCCCGCCACGCTGGCCGAGGGCTATGACGTGCAGGACCGCTTCATCGCCGCCCTCGGCGATCCGGTGGCGGGCTGGAAGCTGGGCGTGGGCAGCGCCAGCGCCATGCGGCGCGCGGGGCTGTCGCGCCCGCTGGCGGGCCAGGTCGGCGCCTCGCGCTGCCTGGACGCGGGCGGCACCGTGACGGTTCCCGCGGGCGCCGTGGCCACCATCGAATTCGAGATCGCGGTACGGCTCGCGCGCGACGTGCCGCCGCAGGCGGAAGCGCTCGCGCCGGCCACGCTGGCGGCGCTCGTCGACAGCGCGCAGGTCGCCTTCGAGGTCGTGCTGTCGCGCTACGAGGACCGCGGCGCGGTCGGCATGCCGGCCTTTGCCGGCGACAACGTGGGCTTCCACGCGCTGGTGCTGGGCCCGCGCATCGACGCCGAGCGCATGGAGGACGTGCGCGCCAGCGCCAGCGTGACGCTCGACGGCGAGGTGCGCGCGCTGCCGCTGGCCGGCGACGACGCCATCTATCCGCTCGAAGCATTGCAGGCGCTGCTGGCGCATGCGGCCGAGCGCGGCATCACCTTGCGCCGCGGCGCCGTGATCACCACCGGCACCCTGACCCGGCCGTTCGACGTGCCGCCCGGCACGCACGAGATCCGCGCCGTCTACGCGGGCGGCGAGCTGCCGATGCGGCTGGCCTGCCTGCCCTGACCGCGGGCACCGGTTGCCGGCATCGAGTACCGATGCCGGCTGCCGCTATTGACAATTCCTTAAGATTTCACATATTCCGACTTTCGCCCGGCGCCCGGCCGCTCCCTGTTATCCACACTTTGTGTGGATAACACTGTCGACAAGCTCCGCAAACGGCGCTGGCAGGCGGACCCCATCGGACTGCCCACAAAACGGGCAACTGCCGCGCGGCGGCTTCGCCGGCGGCCCGCCTACTCTGGAACGGACACGCGCGTCAAGGAATGTGAAGGGCGCTCGCGCCATGCGATGCCGCGCCGGGCGCGCGCGGGAAAACGGCGCCGAAGTGAGCGCGTGCCCGCGTGGCCGGCGCGCCGCCCCGGCCACGCGGGCGGGCACCGGCAAACCCGCGCGGCGGGCATCGGGCGGCGGGCAGCGGGAGGCAGACATCGGCGGCGGCCGGCTAGGCGGCGAGCTTCGCCGCCGCGTCGCGCAGCGCGGTGCGCAGGCCCTCTTCCACCACCGGGTGGTAGTACGGCATGGCCAGCATCTGCTCCACGGTGAGCGCCTGCTGGTAAGCCCAGGCCAGCAGGTGCGCGATGTTCTCGGCGCGCGGGCCGGTCCATTCGGCGCCGAGGAAGCGCCCGCTGCGCTTGTCGGCATAGACGTGCATCAGCCCGCGGTTCTTCAGCATCACGCGGCTGCGGCCCTGGTCCTCGAAGCTGACCTCGCCGGTGACGAAGCTGTCCGGCGCGAGGTCCGCGTGGCGCTGGCCCACCATCGCGATCTGCGGGTCGGAGAACACCACGCCGATCGGCGCGCGGCGCGCCAGCGGGCGCACCGCGGGATAGGCGGCGGCGTTCTCGCCGGCGGCCTTGCCTTCATCGGCCGCTTCGTGCAGCAGCGGCAGCACGTCGTTGGCGTCGCCGGCGATGAACACCGGCGCCGTGCCACATTGCAGCGTGGCCGGGTCGAACACCGGCACGCCGCGCCAGTCGAGCTCGAGGCCGCTGTTCTCCAGCCCCAGGTTGCGCACGTTGGGCACGCGGCCGGTGGCGGCCAGCGCGTAGTCGAAGCGCTCCGTGACCGGGTTGCCGTCGAGGTCGGTGAAGCTGATCACCACCTCGTCGCCGTCGCGCCGCATCTCGCCCAGCGCCGCATCGGGATCGATGTAGAACTCCTGGCTGAAGCTGGCCACGGCGTTGGCCTTGATGGCCGGATCGGTGAGCGGGCCGACGCCGCCGCGCAGGCCGAACACGCGCACGTGCACACCCAGGCGCGACAGGGCCTGGCCCAGCTCGAGGCCGATCACGCCGGGACCGAACACCGCCACGCGGCGCGGCAGGTCGTCCCACGCGAACACGTCGTCGTTGACCACCAGGCGGTCGCCGAACGCCTTGAGCGGCGGCGGCACCATCGGGCTGGAGCCGGTGGCGATCACCACGCGGCTGGCGCGCACCGTGGTGTGGCCGTCCACCGCCAGCACGGTGTTGTCGATGAAGCGGGCGTAGCCGCGGATCTTGTCCTCGGCGGGGATGCCGTCCACGCTGCGCACCACGAAGCCGACGAAGCGGTCGCGCTCGCGCTTGACGCGGTCCATCACCTCGCGGCCGTCGACGCGGATGGCGCCGTCCACGTGCACGCCGAACGGCGCGGTGTGGCGCAGCTCGTGCGCGGCCTCGGCCGCCGCGATCAGCAGCTTGGAGGGCATGCAGCCCACGCGGGCACAGGTGGTGCCGTAGGGGCCGCCTTCGATGATGACGGCGCGCTTGCCGGCGGCGCGCGCGGCGCGGTACGCGGCCAGGCCGGCGGTGCCGGCGCCGATCACGGCCACGTCGGTGTGGATGGTCTGCACGGTCTGCTCGCTCTGCGTGGTGGTCATGACGATGTCTTTCCTGGTGGAGTCTGCTTCAATCAGCGGACCCGATGGCGGCAGCCGGTGCCGCCATCGGGTCCGCCGACTGGGGGCGCGGCACTCGGCGTGCCGCGCCCTTGCGGCGGTGAAGCGTCAAACTGGAAACGTGGGGCGTGCGCGGACGCCCGGCGCGCTCAGCGCGCGAGGTAGGCCTCGAGCGCCTCGGCGCCGCCGACCAGGCTGCCGTTGATGAAGATCTGCGGCGCGGTCATGTTGCCGGACACGGCGCCCAGCACCTTGCCGCGGACCTTGTGCTCGAGCGGCACGTCGATGTACTCGTAGCCGTTGTCGGACAGCATCTGCTTGGCCTTGGCGCAGAACGAGCAGCCCACCTTGGAGAAGACCACGACCTGGTCGGGCTTCCTGGCGTCCGGGGCGATGTAGCCCAGCATGGTGTCGGCGTCCGAGACCTTGAACGGGTCGCCCGGCTCTTCCGGCTCGATGAACATCTTCTCGACCACGCCGTCCTTGACCAGCATCGAATAGCGCCAGCTGCGCTTGCCGAAGCCGAGGTCGGTCTTGTCGACCAGCATGCCCATGCCTTCGGTGAACTCGCCGTTGCCGTCGGGGATCATGACGATGTTTTCCGATTCCTGGTCCTTGGCCCATTCGTTCATCACGAAGGTGTCGTTGACCGAGACGCACAGGATCGCGTCCACGCCGTGCCTGGCGAAGACCGGGGCCAGCTCGTTGTAGCGCGGCAGGTGGGTCGACGAACAGGTCGGGGTGAACGCGCCGGGCAGCGAGAACAGGGCGATGGTCTTGCCCTCGAACAGGTCAGCGGTGGTCACCGTCTTCCATTCATTGTTTTCGCGGACGCGGAACGAGACGTTGGGGACGCGTTGACCTTCACGGGATTGCAGCATGGGTAGGGCTCCTGGGTGGCTTGGGGGTGGATGGCCGCGTGTTGCAGCGAAGACCCGATTCTGGGGGGACGGTCTTTATTTGTACAATTTATCGTCACAAATACGGCGATTGCAAATTACTATCGACACGCCATAGCACGGACCTATCGCGCCGAAAGCGGCGCGCGAACGGGCCGGGACGGCGCGTCTTCGGCGCGGTCCGGCGGTCCGGCGGACCGGGGAGGCGGGGGAAGCGATGCGGGAGGGAAGGGAGGCGCCCGGGCGGGCGCCCGGGTGAGGGGAAGCGAGGGGAAGCGAGGAGAGGCGAAGCGGGCGCTACATGTCCTTGAGCCACCGCGACTCGACAAAGCCGCGGTCGTTGTAGAGGCGCATTAGCGTGTCCTTGGGAACGGCCTTGAGGCGCGACTTGGCGATCTTCCCGCCGCCGCCCTCCTCCCACGCGGACTCCCAGACGGTCGCCAGCGTCAGCGCGCCGTCGACCATCCGGGCGATCGTCGCCTCGCCGAGTTCCGCCCACATGGCGTCGAGCTGGCCGCGCCCCTTGTTCCTGAGGTAGCAGTCCACCACCGTCTCGGGCGGCAGCGCGGCGATCGTGCGCCGCATGAGCTGGACCACGGCGTCGGCCGCGGCGTCGCCGCCGGTGAAGCGCTTCTTCACGCGCTTGCCCCTGGCCTGCCGCGCCATGCGCGCGACCAGGTCGGGCGCGTTCGCGTCCAGCATCGCGGTCTCGTAGACCGAATGGACCTTTTCCTCCTCCGGGTGGCCCGGATGCCCGTGGTGCAGCTCGGAGACGTGCAGCGGCTGGCAGCCGTCGCCGATGTAGTGGGCCAGCACGCCGGCGACGGCGACGTAGCCCGCCACGTCGCCGTCGCCGGCGAAGCCGACCATCGCCTCGTAGAGCTGCCTGACGCGGAACGGCAGCGCCCCGCGGTGCTTGTCGGCCGGGGACGGCGCCAGGGCATCGTAGAAGCGGGTCCAGGCCTGCGCCGTGCGCGAGGTCTTGTCCGCCGCCCACAGCGCGAGCAGCGTCTGCCCGGCGAATTCGCCCTCGCCGGGCTGGTCCATGTCCGCGAAGTGGTTGGCCTCGTCCATCTTGCGCGTGTAGCGCCACACCAGGTCCGGCACGTCGGCCAGCGCGACGAAGGCGGTGCGGTCGCTCGCGCCGGGCAGGTTGCCGGCGCTGACGTCCTCGTCGCTCACCGAGATGCGCTGCGCGTTCGCGGCGAGCAGCGTGGCCAGCTCCGGCGCGCCGGCCATGAAGCAGGCCGCGTAGCCGATCTTGTAGTGGCCGACCTTGCCCCAGTACTGGCTGTGCCCGACGTTCCAGTCGCGCACGATCTCGACGTCGAGCTGGCGGCATACCGCGCTCAGCGTGCTGGCCAGCGCGAACTCCACCGGCTGCGCGCCGGCACCGAAGAAGCCCTGCCCGCCCCACTGGATGCCGACCGGGCGGTATGCCCGCGTGCGCGCGTTCCCGCCCTGCCCGTCCTCCGCGCCCGGTCCCTCCTCCCCGGCCTTGCCGTCGCCGAGCGCCAGCGCGTCCGCGGCTTCGTCCCAGAACCACAGGCTGCCGGAATCGCCCGGGCGCGTGTCCACCGAGGCGGCGCCGGCCCGCGGCCCGATCAGCAGCTCGGCCACGTGGTCCGTGCCGCCGAGCGTGGCATAACGGAAGAACAGCCCCTGTATCTCGCCGCGCGCGCCGCCCTTGTCCGCGCCGGCCGCACGGGCGAACACCGGGCAGCCGATGATGTCGAGGCTGAGCGTGTTGGCGTTGATGTCGAGCGGCGCCCCGATGCGCCCGACGCCGAGCACCTGGCAGGTCCACGACTGGATGTCGTCGATCAGCACCAGCCCGGCATCCAGCGTGACCAGCGTCTGCACGCCCGCGAAGCCGGGATAGAGGTCGGACAGCGGGTACTTGCCCGCCATGCGGCCCTCGGCGGTGCCGAGCTGGCGCTTGCCGCCGCGGTCGTAGGTGTAGAGGCGCTCGCCGGCATCGCCGGCCACGTGGCTGCTGGTCAGCGCGTAGGAATACGCGCCGTCGGACACGATGCCGCCGATGGTGCCGCGCAGGGTGGTGCCCTGCGCGTCGCGGAAGATCGGATAACCGCCGCCGACGAGACCGGTCGGAAAGGACAGGCCGGCGCCGGCGGACAGGTCGGCCTGCCGCCGCGAGGCCAGCACCACGCAGGTGGGCACCACGCGCCCGTCCGGCAGGTACAGCCGGGGCGGGACGATGGCCTCCGGATGCCGGCTGAGCGTGTCGAGCCCGACCCACGTATCCACGAACACCAGCACCGCGGGCCACGACCAGTCCCGGATGACGCTGTTCTCGAGCGTCCTGGGCGGGGCGCCCGCGCCCGGCGGGCGGTGGCTCAGCCGCGGATCGCTGGCGTTGTCGTCGTCCTTGCGGATGCGGTAGCGGCCCACCGCGGTGCCCACCACGTGCGGCAGGTTGGCGATGTGGACGTGATAGCGGTCCCGCGCTTCGAGCAGGTCCTGCACGGTCAGCGACTTGAATTCGGTGCGGCGCGCGAATCGGTCCACGGGCTCCCCTCCTGCGTGGCGTTTGTGGTGGGTCCGGTGCCGGGACGCGCGGGTCTTTCCGCCCTTTCGTGCTTCCGCCCGCTCGTCTCTTCGTGCTCTGGCCGTTGGCCGCAGGCGGCCCGCGGGCACGCGCGCGGCGAAGGCCGTCCACCGGTTGCTGGGAATTATGTGCAATGGCCGGGAATTACCCAATAACCAATATTTACATCTGATATTCGAAATGCTTGTCGCATCTCCCATGTCAATTCCGTGACAGGTGAATTTGATTTTTCATTCGAATTTCCGAATATCGGAATGCCGCAAAACATCGCCACGGCATACCGCCGAAAGCACCGTCCTCGGACCGCTTCCGATTCCTCCGTCACCGCGCAAAGCGCCACAACGCAAGCCATTTTCGCCAACGGCCCGCCGGAACGAGGCCGGCGCCGGAGCCGAGGCACGGGGAAAGCACCTGCCCTTCCCAGGCCGCGCGTCCTAGGCAATGGCGTACCCCAGCACCGGAAAGGGCCGACATCTATTTCGGATATTTCGCAACGCAACTGCCCAAGGCGGCCTTTACATTTGTCACAATTGCCGCCCCCGATCCAGCGGCCTCCTCCAGGCCCCGGCAGCTCACCCAGTTCCTGCCGGCCCCCCTGCCTTTGACGAGAAATGCCTTATGTGCCGCTGTTTTCCCCCATGCTCCGCCAATAGTCTGCCGCCTCGGGGAACGCATCTGCCGGCCACGTGGCAGCCGCGCCGCCTGGCCCGCTGCCTCGCGGCGTCGCTGCTGGCGCTGTGCCTGCCCGCGCAGGCGGATCCGGCCCCGGCCACCGCCATGCCGCCCGCCGCCCCCTTCAGCCTGCAGCTTCGCCTGGCGCCCTCGCCGGCCGCGGGCGGCGCGCAGTGGGCGGCGCCGCTGCCGGACAGCCCGGCGCTGGCCGCCTGGCGCCGCGCCGGCGCCGGCCTGCGGGTCGGCGTGGCGGGCAACTACCTGCCGCCGTTCGACCTGGTCGACCTGGAAGGGGAATACCGCGGGATCTCGGCCGACTATCTCGCCGTGCTCGCCGCGCGCATGGGCGTGCCGCTGCGCGTCATGCGCTACCCGTCGCCGCAGGCCGCGCGGCGCGCGCTCGACCAGGGCGCGGTCGACCTCGTCACCACCGTGCTGGACGGCCAGCCCGGCGGCCTGCGCACCGCGCCCTACCGCGCGCACCGCCTGGTCGAGGTCATCTCGCGCCGCGACAGCCGCCACAACGAGGCGACGCGCGCCATCGGCTACCTGCGCGGCGAGGTCTCGCCCGCCGCGCTGGAGCAGGCCTACCCGGACGCGCCGCTGCGCGCGTTCGACAACCTGCTAGGCGCGCTCGACGAACTGGTGCGCAAGGCGGACTTCGTGATGGTCACCAGCGCCGCCGCGGCCAGCTACCTGATCGACCAGTACAGCTACGGCGAACTGACCGCGCGCAACTTCGCGCCGATCACCCCGGAGGGCGTGCGCTTCGCCGTCGCCGACCCCGCCCTGGGCAGCCTCGTCGAGCGCGCGCTGGCCGGCCTGCCGGCGGCGCTGCAGCGCCAGATCGACAATGCCTGGGTGCCCGGCTCGCTCGAATTCCACCTCGCCGACAAGCTCAACCTGTCCGCCGCGGAAAGCGCCTGGCTGGCGCGCCACCGCGACGTGCGCTACCTGGCTTCGCGCGATCTCGTGCCGTTCCAGTTCATCGGCGCCGGCCAGCAGCTCGAAGGGCTGACCGAGCAGGTGCTGCAACTGGTCGGGCAGCGCACCGGACTGCGTTTCGTGCCGTACTGGCCGGCCACCGCGGCGACGGCCAGCGCCGACCTCGACAGCGGCGCGCTGGACGTCGTGCCGATCCTGCCGATCAACCATCCGGACGCCGGCACCGGCAGCCTGCCGGTGAGCGCGCCGTACTACTCGGGCAACTGGGTGGTGGTCGCGCAGGCCGGCGACGACAGCATCCACAGCGTGGCCGACCTCGCCGGCAAGGTCGTCGCGGGACCGCCGTTCAACGGCATCCAGGAACTGGTGGGCGCCAGCTACCCGGTCAGCCGGCGCGAGACCGGCACCTACGAGGAAGCGTTCCGCATGGTGGCCGCGGGCAAGGCGGACGCCACCATCGCCAGCGCCTTCATGGCCGACTACATGCTCAAGCGCGCCTACGCGGGCCGGCTGCGCATCGCCGCGGCGACGGGCGGCATGCCGCTCGAGGTCGGCCTCGGCGTGACCCGGCAGCACCCGGAGCTGCTGGCCATCCTCAACAAGGCCCTGCTCAGCATCTCGCGCGACGACCTCGGCGCCATGCGCGCGCAATGGACCCAGGCCGGCGTGCCGGTGCTGGCCTGGCGCCAGCTGCTGCCGTGGCTGATCGCCGGCGCGGCCGTGCCGCTGGTGGTGAGCGCGCTGTTCCTGGGCTGGGTGACGTCGCTGCGGCGCCAGGTCACGCAGCGCAGCGCGGCCGAGCACGCCCTGCTGGACCAGCTCGCGTTCCAGGCCACGGTGCTGGACGGCATCCCGCAGCCGATCTTCCTGCGCGACAGCGCGCTGCGCATGATCACCTGCAACCGCGCCTACGAGGCGGCGCTCGGCACCTCGCGCGAAGTGCTGCGCGGCACCGCGCCGGCCTATGCGCGCGCCGTGATCAAGCCCGATATCGGCTCGCAGGAGCAGATGGACATCTACCGGCGCGTGCTGGACACCGGCCAGCCCTTCGCCGCGGACCGCCGCCTGATGGTCGACGGCGTGGCGCGCAGCGTCACCAGCTGGGTGACGCAGCTGCGCCGCGCCGACGGCGGCACCGCCGGCATCGTGGGCGGCTGGATCGACGTGACCGAGCGCGAGCAGATGCTGGCCGAGCTGGCCGGCGCCAAGGACCGCGCGGAGGCCGCGAACCGCGCCAAGTCCACCTTCCTGGCCTCGATCAGCCATGAGATCCGCACGCCGATGAACGCCATCCTCGGCATGCTGGAACTGATGCTCACGCGCCGCCGCGGCGAGCACGACCGCGAGCAGCTCGGCACCGCGCACAGCGCCGCGACCTCGCTGCTGTCGCTGCTCGACGACATCCTCGACCTGTCCAAGATGGAAGCCGGGCAGTTCACGCTGCAGCCGCGCGCGGCGAGCCTGCGCGACGGCCTGCAGGAGGTGGCGCGCATGTTCCGCCCGGTGGCGTCGCAGAAAGGGCTGGCGCTGACGCTGGACGCGGACGCGGCAGTCGCGCCCGCGCACATGGTGGACATGCTGCGCATCCGCCAGGTCATCGGCAATTTCGTCTCCAACGCGATCCGCTTCACCGAGCGCGGCGGCGTGCGCATCCGCCTGCATGGCGAGGCCGTGCGCGAAGCGCGGCAGGCGCTGGAGATCGTCATCGAGGACAGCGGCATCGGCATCCCGGCCGAGGCCATCGGCAAGCTGTTCCGCCCGTTCGCCCAGGTGGAGTCCGCCGGCCGCCCCAACATCGGCGGCACCGGGCTGGGCCTGTCGATCTCGCACAACCTGGTGCGCAAGATGGGCGGGCAGGTCACGCTGGAGAGCGAGCCCGGCCAGGGCACGCGGATCCGGGTGCGGCTGGAGCTGCCGGTGTGCGCCGCGGCGCCGGCGCTGGCGGCCCCGCCCGGGCCGCGCGGCGGCTTCGCGCCGTTCCCGCCGGGCCGGCGCGTCCTGGTGGTGGACGACCACGCGCCCAACCGCCTGCTGCTGGTGCGCCAGCTGCAGCGGCTCGGCATTGCCTCGTGCACGGCGGAAGACGGCGCGCTGGGCCTGCAGGCGATCCTGCGGGAGTCGCCGGACCTGGTGATCTGCGACTGCATGATGCCGGTGATGGACGGCTTCGGCCTGGCCAGCGCGGTGCGCGCGCGGCACGACGCCGCCAGCCGGGTCCCGATCATCGGCTGCACCGCCAGCGGCCAGGCCGAGGACCACCGGCGCGCGCTGGCCGCGGGCATGAACGCGGTGATCGTCAAGCCGGTCGGGCTGGCGGTGCTGGAGCGCACGCTGCGCGGTTATCTCGGCGCCGGCGCGCAGGCGGTGGAAGTGGCGGAGGTGGCGGCGGGCAAGACCGCGGCGGAGATGGCCGAGGAACGGCCCGAAGACTGACTAGAGGCCGGCGCCGCCGCGCCGCCGCGCGGTCATGGCGTCACTGCCCCGGCGAGAGCCGGCAGCGCCGCGCGAAGTCGACCAGGTCCACCAGCGAGTTGACCTGCAGCTTGCCCATGATGCGGGTCTTGTGGCTGCTCACCGTCTTGTTGCTGATGAACAGCAGCTCGCCGATGGCCTTGTTGGACAGGCCGCGCACGAGCATCTGCAGGATCACGATCTCCTTGTCCGACAGCAGCATGAGCCGCTCCTCGTCGGCGCGCTGCGACACCGGCGGCAGGTCGCGCTCGTGGCGCATCTCGGGGAACACGGTGTAGCCGGCCATCACCGCCTCGACGCAGCGCACGATCTCCTTCATGTCCTGCATCTTGCTCACGAAGCCCTGCGCGCCGGCCTGCCGCGCGCGCGGCGCGAAGGTGGCCTGGTCCTGGCCGGAGATCACGAGGATGCGGATCGGCGGGTGCAGCAGCTTGAGCCGGGGAATCACGTCGAGGCCGCTGATGCGCGGGATGTCCAGGTCCAGGATGGCGAGGTCGGGCTCGAACTGCCGCACGGCCTCGATGGCCGCCTGGCCATTGTCCGCTTCCAGGATGTTGCTGACCCCCAGCACTTGCGACAACTGTGTCTTGATCACCAGGCGCAATGCCGGATGATCGTCGACGATCAGGATCGTTGCCACGCGCGTTCTCCCCAAGATTCCCAAAGACAGCTCATTCTCCGACTGCTCACGCTCCGCCCGCCTCCGGCGCCTTACCGTGATTTTGCGGGTGAAGCGCGGATTATGTTATGAAATTACGCCACGGGCGCCGGGAATTGTCTGCACAAAATGTCGGAAATTTCCCAAAAGCGTTGCGGCGCTGCGGAATATGCACTTCCCCGACGGCGCGCGGGCGGGGACCGGGGGATGGCCGGAAGGTGGCCGACAGCGCCCCGGCGAGCCGTCCGGCGCATGGCCGCCGCGCCCGCGGCCGCGATGCGGAAGTTTCAGCGGGGGTTGGCGGAAAAAACGCGGCGCGCCATGCGAAACGGCGCCGCGGCATGCCATGCGCAGCCGGCGCGCCCGCCGCGAAAGCCGCGAGCTACGGCGATTTGCCGAAATTTCGCAAACCGCCGCCGCGCCGTCGGGGATAAAGTCTGAAGCCGATGTCCTTGCCGGCGCCCCGCGCCGCCGTGCCCACCACGATCCCCGCGTGCCCGCGCACCGTCTTCCCGGATATGAGCCCATGCAGGCCGATGCTATGTCCTCCAAAACCCTAATCGTCATCGCCGACGACCATCCCGTCATGCTGCTGGGCCTGCGCGGCCTGCTGGCACAGTTCGACAGCGTGGAGATCGCTGGCGTCGCCCGCAACTCCACCGAACTGCTCACGGTGCTGAGCCGGCGTCCGTGCGACATCCTGCTGACCGATTTCGTCATGCCGGGGGGTGCCCACGGCGACGGCATGCACATGCTCGAACTCGTGCGCAGCCACTATCCCGAGCTCTGGATCCTGGTCGTGACGATGATGGACAACCCCGGCCAGATCGGCAAGCTGGCGCGGTTCGAGCGGCTGTCGGTGGTGAGCAAGCTCGACGATGCGTCGCATATCGCGACCGCGCTGGGCCAGATGCTGGTCGGGCGCCGCTACCTGTCGCCGACCATCCAGGCGCTGCAGGACAGCGCCGGCATGCAGGTGGATCCGCGCGTGCGCTTCGGTGCGCTCAGCCCGCGCGAGATCAGCGTCATCCGCCTGTACCTGACCGGCATGTCGGTCAGCCAGATCGCGGCCAACCTCGGCCGCAGCATCAAGACCATCAGCACGCAGAAGATGTCGGCCATGCGCAAGCTGGGCCTGCGCGGCGACATGGACCTGTTCAGCTACGCCACCTCCACCGGCCTGCTCGGCCAGACGCGGCCGCACGCCGGCGGCAAGCCCGCGGATGCCGCGGGCGAGGGCAGCCTGCCTTAACCCGCGGCGGCGGCCTCAGGCCTGCCCGCGCGGGTGGCGCTGCGCGGCGCCGGCATCGGTATCGACCCCGGCGCGCCACGGCTGGCCGGGGCCGACGTGGTCGCCGGGGGCCGCGGGCGCGGCCTGCATCTCGAAACCGGGATCGGGCAGGGGCACGGTGATCGTCGCCATCAGGGACAACGGGCACCACCAGAGCGCTTTCAACAGATTCATTTGTCCCCTCCTTGCCCGCATCGGGGCCGAAGACCACGGCCGGTGACGACTGACCGGCTATCCGGCTTTATTCGATGCATTTCACCATGAATGCCGTGGACTGTTCCACCGCATAACGGCTGCCGGAAGGCCTCAATTGAGGGTTGTCACAAACATTTCATCGTGCTACGCGCGGAACGTGCCGTCCCGCGCACGTGCGGGCACGGACGCGGCCGCCGGAGCGCGGCGCGAGGCGGTCCGCGCGAACCCCGGCACACAGTGAGTTCGAGGGCTCACGGGTTCGCGCGCGGCGCCGGCGAGGCGGCGCTCAGCAGATCCGCCAGCCGGGCGTGCCGGGGTCTTCGAGCGGCGTGGCGCGCAGGTAGCTGGTGGTCTCGCCGCAGCGCTCGCGGTTGCTGCGGCGCAGCTGCAGGCCGTTGAGCACCCCGCCGATCACGTTGGCGCGCGCGCGCTCGAGCTGCTTGAGGGCCTCGCTCACCTTCTCCTGCGGCGTGCAGTCGGCGCGCACGAACAGCAGCGTGGAGCCGGCCAGGCGCCCCACCAGCGCCGCGTCCGCCACCGCCAGGATCGGCGGCGTATCCACCAGGATCAGGTCGAAGCCGGCGTCGCAGGTCAGCAGCAGCTCGCGCAGCGCCGGCAGCATCAGCAGCTCGGACGGGTTCACCGGCCGCGTGCCGGCGGCGAGCAGCCACAGGCCGGGCACCGCGGTGGGCCGGATCGCATCGTGCAGGGCCAGCGTGCCGCACAGCAGGTCGGCCAGCCCCGGCATGCCCTCCAGCCCGAACTGTCCGGCCACGCGGGCGCGGCGCAGGTCGCCGTCGACCAGCAGCACGCGCATGCCGGCCTCGGCTGCCAGCACCGCCAGGTTGACCGCGCCGAAGGTCTTGCCGGCGCCCGCCGACGCGCTGGTGACGGCGACGATGTGGTTGGCCGCGCCCTCCATGGCGAAATGCAGCGCCGCGCGCAGCGTGCGCAGCCCTTCCACAGCCGGCGCGTGCGGGTATTGCCGCGCCAGCAGGTAGCGGTCGTGCAGCGCGGGCGGCGGCTCGCCGGCCGCCTCCGGCTGCATCGTGGCCGGCGAGACCGCGCCGCGCAGCGCCGCGCGCGCGCCGTCCACGCCCGACGGCAGGCACATGGCCTGGGCCCGCTCGCCGGCCAGCAGCGTGGGCGCGATCAGCGAGCGCGGCGACGCCTGGCTGCGGCGCTCGAGCTCGGCCTGCTCGGGGCTGAACACCACCTCGCCCACCATCGGCAGCGCCAGCGTGCTCTCGATCTCCGGCGCGCTGTCCATGCCCTGGCGCGCGCGCCCCTTGTAGACCGCCAGCGCGGCGCTGGCCAGCAGGCCCAGCAAGGCCGCCAGCGCGGTCAGCAGGCCCCGCTGCGGGCCGACCGGCAGCGCCGGGGCCACGGCGAAGTCCACCAGCCGCACGTCGCTGGTGCGGTCGGACTGCGCCAGCGCCAGCGCCTGCGCCTGGCGGCGCAGGGCCATGTAGGTGTCCTCGGCCACCTTCACGTCGCGCGTCAGCGAGGCCGATTCGCGCTCGGCCTCGGTCAGGCCCTTGCGCTGCGTCTCCAGGTTGCGGCGGTCGCTGGCGAGCTGCTGGAGCTGGTCGTCGACGGCCTGCACTTCCTGGCTTTCGGTGGTGTACTTGCGCAGCAGGCGCGCGCGCTCGATGCGCAGCGCGGAGATCTGCTTCTGGTAGTCGATGCTGCCGCTCAGGTACGACTTCGATTCCTCGGTGGGCTGCATCGAGCCGGCGCGGGCGCGGTAGCGCGCGAGCGCGGCCTCGGCCTGCTCGAGCTGCGCCTTCACGCGCGGCAGCTCGCCGGTGATGAAGTCGAGCTGCTGGTCGGCCTGCTCGCGCCGCTGGCCGACCTCGGTGTCGGAGATCGAGTGCGCCACCGCGTTGACCACGGCGGCGGCGCGCGCGGGATCGCCGTCGCGCCAGGCGATGCGCACCGCCTGCGGCGCGGCGCCGGCCGTGCCCGCGACCGTGCCGGCCGTGCCCGGCTGCGCTTCCACCATGAGCCCGCGCACCAGCAGGTCGTAGGCCGTGACCGGGTCGCGCCGCGTCAGCGTGAAGCGCGTGCCCGCGCGCGCGTCCAGCCGCGCCAGCTTCATCGACACGCCTTCGCCGCGCACCACGTCGCCGGCCTTGCCGGCGAGCAGCGTGGCGCCGTCGGCGCGCTCCAGGCGGAACTCGCCGTCGCCGAGCGCCACCAGCGTGAGCGGCTGGTTGAGCAGGGCCTCGGGCACGTTCAGCGCCAGCACGTCGATGCGCTCGCCGCCCCAGGCATAACCGGACAGCGCGTCCAGGCCCGCCGGCGGCGCCAGCGGCGCGCCGTCGGCGGCGCCGGCGAAGCGCGCCCACAGCGGCCCGATGAGCGGCACCACGCGCGGCGCCGCGACGATGTCGAGCCGGGACTCGCGCACCACCGGCGTGAGCACCGCGCGGCTGGTCAGCGCGTCCGGGCGCAGCTCGCCGGCGGGCGGCGCGGCGGACTGGCCGCCCGGGCCGCTTCCCTTGCCCGCCTCGGGCCGCGCCTCGGGCCGCACCAGCACGTCGGCCTGGTAGACCGCGGGCAGCGACCACGCATAGATCGCGCCGCACAGCGCCGCGCCGGCGGTGGCGCCGGCGATCATCCCGGCATGGTCGTGCCATGCGCGGGCCATGCCGCGGCGCACGGCCGCGGCCGGCGCCCGGAATGCCGGCGCGGGGCCGGCTTGGGTGAAGGTATTCACAGGCAGCTCCCTGAATGGGCTGAATGCGACGGATGCGCGCCGGCGGAGCCGGGCCGTGCCCGGCCGCCGCCGTCGAGCAGGCACAGCTCGGCGGGCCGCCCGGACAGCAGGCGCCCGTACTCGCGCGTGACCAGGCCATAGCATTCGCAGGCGTGCAGCTCCAGCCGGCGCCGGTCGATCAGCGTGATGTGGCCCCGGCTGTAATGGATCAGGCCCAGGTCGGCGAGCTTGCCGGCGGCCTCCGTCACCCCTTCGCGGCGCACGCCCAGGCGCGCGGCGATCACCTGCTGGGTGATGGCGATCTCGTTGGAGCACAGGCGGTCGGCGGTCAGCAGCAGCCAGCGGCACACCTGCTGGCTCAGCGAGTGGTAGCGGTTGCACACCGCGGTCTGCGCGATCTGCGTCATCAGCGCCTGCACGTACAGCAGCGCCGCGCGCAGCGTGGCCGGCGAGCGCAGCAGTTCCTGCCGCAGCCGCACCGAGCTCAGGCGGAAGCCGTAGCCCGGGGTCTGCACCTCGAAGCGGAACGGCATGGCCTGCCCGCCCGTGACCACCGGGATGCCGACCATGCCCTCGCTGCCCACGGTGGCGATCTCGATGGCGGTGCCGTCCTCGAGGAAGGACAGCATCGACACCACCGCGGTGGTCGGGAAGTAGACGTGGTTGGTGTGCTGGCCGGTATCGCAGAGCAACTGCCCCGGGCGCATGCGCACCAGCTCGACGTAGTCGGAGAGCGCGCCCCAGTCTTCGCGCGGCAGGCCGCGCAGCAGCAAGTTCACGTCCGGAGACAGTCGCTGGCCGTACATAGTCGTTCCCTCCGCCAATCCTGGCCGCTCTCCTGGCCGCTCTCCTGGCCGCTCTCGTGGCCGCTCTCGTGGCCGCTCTCGTGGCCGCTCTCGTGGCCGCCCGCGCGCGGCGCCGGCCGGCGCCGCGCCACGCATGCCGCAAGATCTGCGCCAATGCCGGCCCGCCGCGGCTGCGTTCGTGATTGCTGGCAACACCGTCACGCCTGTCACCTGCCGCTGCGTCAAGTGACGCCCGGCTACTCCTTCGGCATCGGCATCAGCCCGGGCCCGGCCGGCGCGATGGCCGCCGCCGCGAGCGCCAGGCTCTCCTCCGGCACGGCCGCGGGTGCCTTGCGCGGCGCCTCCGCGTCGCTCTTGTACGTCGCGCCCGGCATGGCGACCTCGCGCGCGATATGCTCGCCCAGCCGCAGCGACAGCGCGGCGATGGTGATGGTGGGGAAGTTCGCGCCCACGGTCGGGAACACCGAGCTGCCCGCCACGTAGAGGTTGGCCAGGCCGTGCACGCGGCAGTTGCGGTCCACCACGCCCGATCTTGGCGAATCGTGCATGCGCGTGGTGCCCATGTGGTGCCACGTCCCTTCGAGCGAGGCCGGCCACGGCTGCCCCTCGGTGGGCGGATCGAGCGTGACCTGCGCCACGCCGCTGCGCTGCAGCTCGTCGGCCAGCAGCGCGAAGGTGCGGTCGAAGGTGCGCTGCACCAGGCTGCCCACGCGCCAGTGCACGCGCACGCGCGGCAGGCCGAGCCGGTCGCGCTGGTCGCACAGCGTCACGCGGCTGTGCGGATCGGGCTCCGCTTCCACGATGGCCTGCATCTTGACGCCGGTGATCAGCGAGCGCGGCTGCAGCAGCCGCGTCAGCCCGAAGCCCACGGTGTCGATCGGGTGCGCGGCCATCGTCAGCAGGTCGCGGCTGACCTTGCGCCCGGGCTGCTCCTTCTTCAGCAGCGCCTGCTTGGCGCGGATCAGCGCCTCCGCGCCGCGGCTGCCCTCGCCGTAGAACAGCGAGAAGAACCACACGCGCGAATTGAGCAGCCCCTCGCGCTCCAGCACCGCCGGCTTGAGCGCGAACTGCGAGGACACGTGCGTGCCGTGGGCTTTGACCGCCGCGTTCTGGTAGTGGTATTTGATGTCGTACAGCTTGTTGCGCTCCCACGCCCTGCTGAAGCGCACGCTGCCGGACATCAGGCGCGGATGGTCCATGAAATAGCGCCCCACGAGGTCGGCGCCGTTGCCCAGCCCGGCCGCCTGCACGCCGTTCGAGGCCAGCAGCAGGCGCGCGTTCTCGATGCCGCCGGTGGCCAGCACGAACAGCCGCGCCGCCACCTTGAGGCGCCGCCCGCTGAGCGTGGCCACCGACACCCGCGTGACCGACGAAGCATCCGCGTTGGCGTCGATGTTGACCACGTTGGCGTACAGGTAGACCTTGACGCGCTGCGACTTCTCCAGTTGCGGGCGGTACAGCTTGCCGAAGCGCGCCGGCGGGCTGAACTGCGAGATGGTGTCGCGGATGTGCCCGCCGGTGAGCGGCAGGCGCCGCACGTCGTGGCGCCGGATGGAAGCCTCCCAGTAGGCCGGGTCGAAATTGTTGGGCCCGAGCTTGAGCAGCGCGTGGGTGCGCTCGTAGAACGGCGTGAGCTCGTCGAGCCCGAACGGCCAGCCGCTGTGCGCGACCCAGCTGCGCCGCTCCAGGTCCCACGGGTCCAGCGGCCGGCACCAGCCGCCCCAGCAGTTGCTGCTGCCGCCGAGATAGCGGCTGCGGCAGCCGTCGGCGAAGGCGTAGGGCAGGCCGGTGTTCTCGCCGCGGTAGAGGTCGCGGGTGTCGTCGTCGGCGCTGTAGCCGCCGCTTTCCAGCAGGCAGGCATCGATGCCCAGGCGGTCCATCTCCAGCGCCAGCGTGATGCCGGCCACGCCGGCACCGATGATGCAGACGGTGCTGTGCACGACGGTGTCGTCCTGCAGTTTTCTTGTGTCGATGAACATGGCCTGCTCCCCGCTCGCCGGACGCGCGGCCCGGCGGCAACCCCTTCGCTGTCGATCCATCTTCCTACGGCGTGCTCGCCGGCGTTCGCCAACATTGCGCCAACGGCGGCCAAGCGCGCCCGCCCTCGCCTCCCCTCGCCTGTTCTTCCGCGCCGGCGTCAGCCGTCGCCGGCGCGCCAGCCCGGCACCGGCACCGCGCGCGCGGCCTCCTGCGCCGGCTTGCGGCCATGCTCGTGCGCGGGCGGCTCGGCCTGCAGCACGCGCAGCAGGTCGCCGGCCATGCCCTCGACCGAGAAGCGCCGCGCGAAGCTGGCCTGCGCGCACGCGCGCATGGCGCCGCGCTCGCGCTCACCCAGGGCGAACCAGCAGCGCAGCAGCGCTTCCGTGCCCTGCGCCGTGTCCGGCGCGGCCAGGCCGGCGCCGTCGCCCTCGACCTCGCGCCAGATGTTCACCTTGTCGGAGATCAGCACCGGCACGCCGCACGCCATCGCCTCGGCCACCGCGATGCCGAAGTTCTCCTGGTGCGAAGGCAGCACGAACACGTCGCTGGCGCGGAACGCGCCCCATTTCATCGGGCCGTCGAGCATGCCGGGCCAGCTCACGCGCGCGCCGATGCCGGCCGCCGCCGCCTGCGCGCGCAGCCGTTCGCCCCAGCCCGCGCCGTCGGGGCCGGCCATCACCAGGTGCGCGTCGGGATAGCGCGCGGCGGCGCGGCCGAACGCCTCGATCAGCAGGTCGCAGCCTTTTTTCTCGTGGATGCGGCCGAGGAACAGCACGATGCGCTTGCCGCGCAGCTCGGGATGCGCGGCCAGGAAGCGCTCGCGCGGCGGCACGCCGGGCGCGTCTTCCGGCGGCGGTGCCTGCGTGCCGAAGCTGACCACGCGCGCGCGCGCCCGGTACAGCCAGAACGACCGGGCGGCCAGGCGGCGCTCTTCCTCGGCGGTAAACAGCACCGCCCGCGCGTCGCGCAGCACGCGGTATTCCGCCCACGGCCAGTACAGCCATTTCTTCAGGTGCTTGAGCGGATAGGCGCGCTTGAACCACGGGTCGAGCATGCCGTGCGGGTAGACGTAGTAGGGCACGTCCAGCTTGCGCAGCGCGCGCCAGGTCCCGAAGCCGTGGTATTGCCACAGGCCGTTGACGATCACCGCGTCGAACTCGCGCGCGTGCGCGCGCAGCCACGGCACCAGCCGCGGCGAGTAGTGATAGAAGCCGCGCGCCGGCCCGAGCGCGTGCAGCGGCAGCGTGAAGCCGGCCACGCCGGGCGCGTCCGGCGCGTCGAGCGACAGCACCTCGACCTTGTGGCCCAGCGCCAGCAGCTGGGCGCTGCCCTGGCGCACGCTTTCCACCGGACCGCCGCCGCGCGGATCGACCGACGCCAGTACATGGAGGATCTTCATGTGGACGCCCCGCTCGGTTGATGGCGCAGGCGCGGCACCTGCGCGGCCGGGTCCGCCGCGGCTGCCGCGACCACCGCCGGCGCCGGCAGCGGCAGCGGATGCGGGTAGGCGCCGCCGGGCAGCGGCGGCCACGCCGGCGCGACCGGCCCGGCAGCCTCGGCAGCCGGCGCTTCCTGCCTGCCGCGGGCCTCGGCGCGCAGCAGGCGCGCATGCGTGGCCACCAGCAGGCCCAGCGCCACGCCGTACAGCAGGCCCGAGAAGCGCGGCCCGAGCGGATTGCCGCCGATCGAGGCAGCCGGCAGCGAGGCCAGCACCAGCAGCGCGCGCCCGAGCACGGCCAGGTACGGCGCGTCCGGCGCCACGCGGCGCCAGTGCCGGTAGGCCACGCTGCCGCGGTACAGCGCGTACAGCACGATCGCCGGCAGGGCGATGCCGAACAGCAGGCCGCCGGCGAACAACTGGTAGACCCAGAAGTTGTGCCCGGCCGTCCATTCGTTGATGGCGTAGAACTCCTTCTCGGTCATCTGCCCTGTGAGCGCCGGCAGGTAGGCCGGCGAATAGCGGTAGTAGTGCCCGTAGCCCTTGCCGACCAGCAGCGAGGTCTTGTTCTGCGTGACCTGGTCGTACTGGTCCTTGAGCTCGGCCAGGCGCGTGGCGGTGGTCGGGTCGATGCCGGACTCGGTCGCCTTGGCCGCGGCGAGGCGCTGCGTCCAGTGCGCGGCGACGCTCGGGAACAGCGCCGAGCCGATCAGCGCGGTGCCGCCCGCGAGCGTGGCCGTGATGACCGTGGCGCGCAGCGCCGCGCGCATCAGGTGCCGGATCGACGGCGCGCTGAGCCAGGTCGCGAACAGGAACAGCAGGGCCGTGCCGACCAGCAGGCTGCGCGTCACGCTCAGCATCTCGATCACCACGCTGACGATGAACAGCAGCAGGTTCATCTTCGTCACCCGCCGCGCGATGACGAACTCATGCAGCAGCACGCCCTGCAGCACCAGGAAGGCCGGCGAGACGATGCGAAAGCGCACGTTCTCCAGCCCGCCGCCGACCGCCATGCCATAGGCGAAGGTAAATAGCAGCGACACCGCCACCGCGTTGAACATGACGCCCTCGATGTACGCCAGCCGGTCCTCCGGCCACGGATGGCGCGCCGCCAGGTAGCCGAGCAGCAGCAGCAGGAACGGCAGCAGCACGCGCAGGTAGTTGCCGAGGTCGTTGCCCTGCACGAGCTGGGCCACCAGGCTGCCCGGCACCGTCAGCAGCAGCGCCGCCATCGCCAGCCGGCTCAGTTGGGTGCGCCCGGTGAAGCGCGGCGCGATCAGCGCCAGCGCCGCGGCCGCGCCGACGGCGGGCACCGTCAGCAGGATCTGCAGGATCCGCGTGCCGTTCTCGTCCACGCTCTTGAAGTCGAGCGCGAGCGGATACAGCATCAGCCAGATCCACAGCGGTGCGAAGCGGTTGCGCATGGCGGCAGCCCTCCGTCAGCCGCGGCGGGCCCGCGCGGCGCGCGCGCGCCCCCGCGCCGGCCGGCCCCCCCCAGGCCCGCCCATGCCCCAGCCCC
>NZ_JBYTEL010000005.1:96291-304557 GCF_058789195.1 Cupriavidus sp. FW216-B1
CCGCGGGGGGGGGCCGGGGGGGGGGGCGGGCGCCGGGGCGCCGGCCGGCCCGCGCATGGCGCGGCCATGCCGCTGCCCGCGGGCAGCGCTGCCTGTTGTGTAGCGGACATCTTGCTTTTCCCCCAACTGTTCTTGTACCCGTCCAGCCCGGCTTGCCTGTTCCTCCGCTCTCCCCTTGTCCTTTGCCCGTTCCCTACGTGTGTTGCGGCGCTACTCCGTCTTGCCCGGCCGCAGCGCGTGCGCCGCCAGGTCTTCCGCGCCGCGCGCGTCCGCCGCCTGCGGCTGCTCCGGGCCCTCGCCGCACAGCGCGCGCAGCCGCGCGTCGAGGCGCGCGAGCACGGCGCCGGAGGACAGCGTGGCCTCGGCATAGGCGCGCGCCGCCGCGCCCAGCCCGGCGCGGCGCGCGGCGTCCGCGGCCAGCGTCTTGATGGCGGTGGCGAGCGCATCGATGTCGTCGGGCGGCACCGCCACGCCGCGCCCCGCCACCGCGGCGAACAGCTCGGTGCCGGCATTGGCCATCGCCACGGTCGGTCGGCCGCTGGCCAGCATGCCGGTGAGCTTGGACGGCATCACGAGGTCGGCCGCGTCGCCGCGCTGCGGCAGCACGTGGATATCCGCGAGGTTGAGCAGCTCGTTGAGGCGGTCGGCCGGCTGCAGCGGCAGGAAGCGGCAGTTCTCCAGGCCCGCGCAGTAGGTCTCGAGCATGGGGCGCGCCGGGCCGGTGCCGCAGAACACGAAGGTGATGCCGGCATGGCCGGCCAGCGCCGCCACCGCGCACACCAGCACTTCCAGGCCCTGCTTCTCGCCCATGTTGCCGGCGTACAGCACCACGATCTGCCCGGGCGCGATGCCGAGCTCCCCGCGATAGGCGCTGGGCCGCCCGAGCGGAAAGATCGCCGCGGTGTCGACCCAGTTCGGCAGGCGGAACACGCGCGCGGCGCTCACGCCCTTGCGCGCGGCGTGCTCGGCCATCTTTTCCGAGATGGTGGACACCACGTCGAAGCGGCGCATCAGGAAGCGCTCCACTGCCAGCGCCGCGCGCCGCAGCCACGGGCGCCGCAGCAGGCCCAGTCCGAAGGCGGCGTCGACCTCGTAGTCCTGCACGTGCAGCCAGCTCCTGGCGCCGGCCAGGCGCGCCAGCGCCAGCGCCGCCGGCACGCTCATCAGGCTGGGCGCCACCGCGATGACGGCGTGCGGGCGCCACGCGGCCTGCGCCGCCAGCGCGGGCAGCGCGCCCAGCGCGAAGCTGGCCAGGTGCAGCAGGCGCGTGGCGCCGGTGGGCCGGCGCGGCACCCACAGCGGGGCGCGGTAGACCCGCACCCCGCCGCGCCACTCGCGGCTGTAGCGCGTGGCCGAATAGCCTTCGCCGACGCGCCAGTCCGGGTAGTAGGGCGGCGCGCAGACCACGCGGACCTCGTGGCCGGCGGCCGCCAGCGCCTCGGCCATCTCGGCCGTGTACTTGCCGGTTCCGGTCAGCTCCGGTGCGTAGTTCTGTCCGCAGACGAGGATTCTCACGGGTCGCTCCATCGAATTTGCGCGCGTGGCCCTGGGGCCGGGATGCCGCCGGCGCTTCAGGTCTGCACGCCGCCGGCGTGCTGGCGCAGGTCCGGCTCGCTGAGCATCGCCGCGCAGCCGCGCGCGATGTTCGATGCCGCGCTGGCGGGATCGAAGCGCCGGATCACGGCCAGGCAGCGCTCGGCGGTGGCCTGGGTATCGGCGAAGGCCGCCACCGCGCGCGCCATGCCGGCCTGCAGCGCGGCGGCGTCGCGCACCGGCACCGCGAAGCCGGTCTCGCCTTCCAGCACCAGCTCGGGCACGCAGCCGCAGATGTCGCTGGCCACCGTCGGACAGCCGTGGCTGAGCGCCTCGTTGACCACCAGGCCCCACGGCTCGCTGTAGCTCGGCAGCACCATGCACAGCGCGCGGTAGTACTCCTGCGACAGCTCCTCGTCCTGCTTGCTGCCGACCAGCTCCACCGCGTCCTCGATGCCGAGGCTGGCCGCCATCTGGCGCAGCGTGCCGGCCAGCGGGCCGGTGCCGACCATGCGCAGCGTCGCCGCGGGCAGCTGCCCGCGCAGCCCGGCGAAGGCGACCAGCAGGGTATCGAGCCCCTTTTCCTCGGACAGCCGGCCCACGTAGAGGAACACCGGCTTGCCGTCGGCGCGGTGGCTCAGCCGCTGGCGCACCACCTGCTCGGGCTGGTACGTGGCCGGCATGGCGGCCGCCTGGCATGGCGTGAAGATGCGCTCGGGCCGCGCGCCGAGCGACATCAGGTATTCGCGGCTGCGCTCGCCGAAGCCGAAATAGCCGTGGCACAGCGAGAAGAACAGCCGCTTGGGAATCGACGTCACCATGCGCCGCGGCCGGTCGTGCCCGGTGGAGTCGCAGAACACCGCGCGCCGCTTGCCGGTGACGATGCAGGCCAGCAGCATGGCCCAGTATTCGGGCCGGTGGTAGCCGGGCAGCACCACCAGCTCGCTCCTGGCCTTGATCACCTCCCAGGTCAGGCGCGCGGTCATCTTCCAGCGCGGCACGTCCTCGTAGCAGCCGGCGTAGAGCTGGTGCATCGGGTACTTGTGGAACGAGTAGTCGACGTCGGAGAAGCCCACGCGGTAGTACTCGGTCTCCGCGATCTGCACCATCGTGTAGCGGATCGGGCTGGCCGCCGACTGGCTGTACAGCGCCGACAGCACGGCGCCCTTGTGGCGCGACCAGACGACGTTGTGGAATATGGTCACTGAAGCTGCCATGATTCGCTCCTTTATCTCGTCACTCGATGACGGCGCTTGCCTGTGCGCCGGCCTCGGCCGGCGCACCCCCGGGCATCACGCCATCCCTGCGCGCCGCGTACTCCCGGTAGACGGCTTCGAGGCCTTGGTCGAGGCCGATCGCGGGCTGCCAGCCAAGCTGCGCGAGGCGCGACACGTCGAGCCGCTTGCTCGGCGTGCCGTCCGGCTTCGCGGCGTCGAACACCAGGCCGCCGCGAAAACCCGCCACGCGGCAGATGCGCTCGGCCAGCTCGCGGATCGGCAGGTCGGCGCCGGTGCCCACGTTGAACACGCCTTCGGCCACGCCGCGCTCGAGCACGAACAGCGTCGCCGCGGCGAGGTCGTCGACGTGGAGGAATTCGCGCCGCGGCGTGCCGGTGCCCCAGACCTGCAGGCTCGGCGCGCCCTCCTTGACCGCGGTGTAGGCCTTGCTGACCAGCGCCGGCAGCACGTGGCTGGTGGCCAGGTCGTAGTTGTCGTTGGGGCCGTACAGGTTGGTCGGCATCAGCGAGACGTAGCGCGTGCCGTACTGCCGGTTGTAGGCCTCGCACAGCTTCAGCCCGGCGATCTTGGCGATGGCGTAGGCCTCGTTGGTGCGCTCCAGCGGCCCGCTCAGCAGGTATTCCTCGCGGATCGGCTGCGGGCAGTCGCGCGGATAGATGCACGACGAGCCGAAGAACACCAGCCGGCCCACGCCGGCCTGGTAGGCGGCGTGGATCACGTTGGTCTCGATCGCCAGGTTCTCGTAGAGGAAGTTGACCGGCCGCAGCGCGTTGGCGAGGATGCCGCCGACGCGCGCCGCGGCCAGCAGCACCACGTCGATGCCCTCGTCGGCGAAGAAGCGGTGCACCGCGCCCTGGTCGGTCAGGTCCAGCTCGGCGCGGCTGCGCGTGACGAGGTTGCGGTATCCCGCGGCGCGCAGCCGGCGCAGCAGCGCGGAGCCCACCATGCCGTTGTGCCCGGCGATATAGATGACGGCGTCTTTTTTCATGGCTCTCGATGCTCGATGGTCGTTTCGCTTGCGGATCGGCCCTACTCGTGGTGTTCCAGCGCCTGGAAGCCGGCCAGCGTCACCAGCGCGTCGCGCCGGGCGATCTGGAAGTCGGCCCGCACCATCTCCTTGACCAGCCTGGAGAACGGCGTGGCGGGCGACCAGCCGAGCTTGTCGTGGGCCTTGGACGGATCGCCGAGCAGCGTCTCCACCTCGGTCGGGCGGAAGTACTTGGGATCCACGCGCACGATCACCTTGCCCGGCGACAGGCGGGTCTCCTTGCCCTGCACGCGCTCGACCACGCCCACCTCGTCCACGCCCGTGCCTTCGAAACGCACCGTCACGCCGAGCTCGGCCGCGGCGCACTGCACGAACTCGCGCACGCTGTACTGCACGCCGGTGGCGATGACGAAGTCCTCGGGCTTTTCCTGCTGCAGCATCAGCCACTGCATCTCGACGTAGTCGCGCGCGTGGCCCCAGTCGCGCAGCGCCGACAGGTTGCCCAGGTAGAACTCGTCCTGCAGCCCGACGGCGATGCGCGAGATCGCGCGCGTGATCTTGCGCGTGACGAAGGTCTCGCCGCGCACCGGGCTTTCGTGGTTGAACAGGATGCCGTTGCAGGCGTACATGCCGTAGGCCTCGCGGTAGTTGACCGTGATCCAGTAGGCGTAGAGCTTGGCCACCGCGTAGGGGCTGCGCGGATAGAACGGCGTGGTCTCCTTCTGCGGAATCTCCTGCACCAGGCCGTACAGCTCGGAGGTGGAGGCCTGGTAGAAGCGCGTCTTCTTCTCCAGCCCGAGGATGCGGATGGCCTCGAGCAGGCGCAGCGTGCCGAGGCCGTCGGCGTTGGCGGTGTACTCGGGTTCCTCGAACGACACCGCCACGTGGCTCTGCGCCGCCAGGTTGTAGATCTCGTCGGGCAGCACCTGCTGGATCACGCGCAGCATGCTGGCCGCGTCGGTCAGGTCGCCGTGATGCAGGAACAGGCGCCGGTCGGGGTCGTGCGGCTCGCGGTAGAGATGGTCGATGCGGTCGGTGTTGAACAGCGACGTGCGGCGCTTCACGCCGTGCACCTCGTATCCCTTTTCCAGCAGCAGCTCCGCGAGATAGGAGCCATCCTGTCCGGTGATGCCTGTGATCAGAGCAACCTTGTGCGACATTGCGTTTCTCCTGCCGTGCGTTGGTGTTGGTGGGGCGGGTGCGAGGGAGAGGCGGCCGGCTAGCGCGCGCCGCCCTGGTAGCCGTAGTAGCCGCCGTAGCTCGAGCGCAGCTGCAGCGGCGGCTTGGGCACGTCGGTCAGCAGCACGCCCTGCAGCAGCACGCTGCCGTTGTTCAGGCGCCGCGCGGTCTCGGCCACCTCGTTGGCGGAATGGCGGCCGTGCCGCACCACCAGCAGCGTGGTGCCGGCGTGCCGGCCCAGCAGCGCGGCGTCGGTCACGGCGAGCACGGGCGGCGTGTCGATGATGACCATGTCGTAGCGCTGCTTGAAGCAGTCGAGCAGGGAGTCCAGGCGGTCGCCCATCAGCAGCTCGGCCGGGTCGCCCGGCAGCGTGCCGCGCGGCAGCACGTCCAGCCCCGGCAGCACGTCATGCGTGACCGCCGATTCGATGTCGGTGCCCATCAGCGCGTCCGACAGGCCCGGCACCTGCGGCAGGCCGAAATGCGAGTGGACCTCGCCGCGGCGCATGTCGCCGTCGATCAGCAGCACGCGCTTGCGTCCGGTGGCCACCAGCGCGGCCAGGTTGACCGACATGAACGACTTGCCCGCGTCCTGGCTGGCGCCGGTGAGCATCACCACGTTGTTCCTGGCGCTGGCCAGCGCGCCCTGCAGGCTGGTGCGCAGGCTGCGCACGCCTTCCACCGCGATGTCGTCCGGCGCGCGCGCGGCCAGCACGCTCTGGCGGCTGCGGCCCAGGCGCAGCTCGCGCTGCAGGCGCAACTGGGTGCGGCTGCGCGGCACCACCGCGCACACCGGCACGCCCAGCATCCGCTCGAGCTCCTGCGGGTTCTCCACGCCGCCCCACAGCCCCTTGCGCAGGAGCGCCAGCAGCGCGCCCAGCACCAGCCCCACGCCGCCGCTGATGAGCACCAGCACGGCGCGCTGCGGGCGCACCGGCTCGTCGGCCGGCTCGGCGAAGTCCACCACGCGCACGTTGCCCACCTGCCCGGCCTTGATCACGCGCAGTTGCTGGGCGTTGTTGAGCAGGTTGGTGTACAGCTCGGTGTTGACGCGCACGTCGCGCTCGAGCCGCACCGCGGTCTGCTCGGTGTCGGGCAGCACCGAGACGCGGCGCTTGAGCGCGCCCTGCTGCGCGGTCAGCGTGGCGATCTGCGCGGTGATCGCGCTCACCGCCGGGTTCTCGTCGGTATAGAGCGTGCGCACCTCGGCCAGGCGCGTGGTCAGCTTGTCGAGCGAGGCCTTGTTGTCGACGATCTGCTGCAGCAGCAGCCGGCTTTCCTCGCCCAGGTTGACGGTGCCCTGGCGGTTGCGGAAGGCGTTGTAGCGCTCCTCGGCCTGGTCCACCTGCTTGCGCAGCGCCGGCAACTGCTGGTCGAGGAAGGCCAGCGTGTGCTCGGCCTCGGCCGAGCGGCGGCCGATGTCCTGCTGCACGAACTGGCGCGCGATGGTGTTGATGATGTCGGCGGTGAGCTTGGCGCTGGGCCCTTCGATGCTGGCGCGGATGATGCCGGACTGCAGCGCCAGCTCGCCCACCGAAAGCGCGCGCTGCACGCGCTCCACGGTGCCCACGGTGGAATAGCGCACCAGCTCGAACTGCGAGCCCTTGCGCCCGGCCAGCTCGTCCACGCGCACGCTGACCGGGCCCAGCGGCGTGGCGGCGCTGGCTTCCTCGCCCACGCGCCCCTGCAGCACGGCCTTGCCCTCGGGGTCGCGCACGGTGAAGCTGCGCTCGCCGTCGGACACCAGCACGAAGCGCTTGCCGTAGAACTTCTGCGGCGTCTCGAACGACGACACCGTGATCGACTCGGCGCCCCAGGCGTAGTCGGACAGGCCCAGCAGCGTGGTGGGCGCCGCCATGCCGTCGTTGAGCGACGCCAGCCAGCGCCCGACCACCGGGAAGTAGCGCGGCCCGGCGGCGATGTCCAGATGCAGCTTGCGCACCGCCTCTTCCACCACCAGCCGCGAGCGCAGCAGCTCGGTCTCGGCCGCCGCGGTGGACTTGGAGTCGAAGATCGACGACAGCGTCTGCAGCGAATTCTGGTTCTGGTTGTTGGGGTTGCCCTTGCTGTCCTCGACCTGGATCAGCGCGTCGGCGCGGTAGACCGGGCTTTGCAGCAGCGCGAAGGCGGTGCCCGCCAGCAGCGCGACCAGCGTGACCGCCGCGATCATGCGCCAGTTCTCCAGCAGCGTGACGAGGTAGTCGGACAGGCGAAGCTCCGTGGCGCTGGAGACGTCGGTGTACTGGGTATCGAACTTGGCAGCCATAACAAGCGACTCCCTGATGGCGATTGCTTCCCGCCGGGGGCTGCGCCAGCGCAGTCCCCGGTCCCCTCTGTGTCAGTACGCGTTGCGGTGGATCAGCCCCTTGGCCACGGTGGCCGCGATGATGCGCATGTCCAGCGCGAACGACCAGTTGCCGAGGTAGTACAGGTCGCAGGCGATGCGGCCTTCCATCTTCTCGATGCGGTCGGTCTCGCCGCGAAAGCCGTTGACCTGGGCCCAGCCGGTGATGCCGGGCTTGACGCGGTAGCGGTGGATATAGCCGCTCACCAGCTTCTGGTACTGGTCGTCGTGCTCGATGGCGTGCGGGCGCGGGCCCACCACCGACATGTCGCCGCGCAGCACGTTGAAGAACTGCGGCAGCTCGTCCAGGCTGGTGCGGCGCAGGAAGGCGCCCACGCGCGTGATGCGCGGGTCGTCGCGGGTGGCCTGCGTGACCACGCCCGTGGCCTCCACGTGCGCGCGCATCGAGCGGAACTTGTAGATGGTGAAGATGCGGCCGTCGGTGCTCTTGCGCTTCTGCTTGAACAGCACCGGCCCCGGCGACGAGAGCTTGACCGCGATGGCGATGGCCAGCAGCAGCGGCGACAGCCCGACCAGCGCGGCGGCGGCGAACAGGCGGTCGAACACGTCCTTCTGCCGCAGCGCGCTGTCGGACAGCGGCGAGGCCACCAGGTTGATGGCGGGCATGCCGATCAGGCTGATGGTGCCGCTGTCGAACAGCGCCAGGCTGCGCAGGTCCGGCATGAAGCGCACGTTGACCAGTTCCTCGCGGAACTCCGCCACGAACTCCAGGATGGTGCGCTCCTCCGACAGCGGCAGCGCCAGCCACACTTCATGGATGTCCTGCGAGCGGATGTAGCGGTGGAACGCGGCGCGGTCCTCGAAGGTGGGCACCTTCACGTTGAGGCTGCCCACCGCCGGCGCCACGTTGAACGCCGCCACCACGCGAAAGCCCGAGGCCGGCGCCGCCGCGCTGCGGCGGATCACCGCGCTGCAGTGCGCGCCGCAGCCCACCACCGCGACCTTGTGCAGGTTCATGCCGGCGCTGCGCATCTGCCCCAGCACGCCGTGCGTGAGCAGGCGCGAGAGGATCAGCAGCGCGCCGGTGGCAGCCGTCCAGTAGACGAACCACAACCGCGACACGGTGGCGGCGTGGTGCAGCGAGAACAGCACCATGATGCCGCACAGCTGCACCAGCAGCCACGCCAGCGCGAGGTGGCCGGCCAGCCCGAACTTGGAGCGCCCGCGCCACGACTCGTAGATGCCGAAGGCCGGGAACAGCGCCAGCGTGAAGGCCACCGACAAGGCGAGGAAAACGTCGTAGAAGGTGCGCTGCGCCATCTCGTCGAAGCGGATGTGCGAAGCGATGGCGGCGCCCGCGAACACCAGCGCGACGTCCAGCAGGCGCGCCAGCAAGCCTTCGATCTTCAGCATTTCCCCTCTCCCGATGCCTTCCCGCCACGGCTCGGGACCACGCCCGCGCCACGTCTTGCCGCCCGTTCTTCCGCCGCCTCCCCGCGGCGCCCCCGCCCGTGCGCGCCGCGTCAGGCGCAGCGCCCGTAGGTGTCGTCCACGCGCACGATGTCGTCCTCGCCGAGATAGCCGCCGGACTGCACCTCGATGATCTCCAGCGGCAGCTTCCCGGGGTTTTCCAGCCGGTGGAGCACGCCCAGCGGGATGAAGGTGGACTGGTTTTCGCTGAGCAGGAACTTCTCCTCGCCGCGCACCACCAGCGCGGTGCCGCTGACCACCACCCAGTGCTCGGCGCGGTGGTGATGCAGCTGCAGCGACAGGCGCGCGCCGGGCTGCACCACGATGCGCTTGACCTGGAAGCGGTCGCCGTGCTCGATGGAGTCGTAGAAGCCCCACGGGCGCCGCACCTTGCGGTGGGCGTCGGCTTCCGGCGCGTGCTGGATCTTCATGCGCGCCACCACGTCCTTGACGTCCTGCACGTGCGAGCGGTCCACCACCAGCACCGCGTCGGCGGTCTCGACCACCACGATGTTGCTGGTGCCCACGCAGGCCACCAGGCGGCCGTCGGAATGCACGTAGCTGGAGTGCGCGCCCTCGAACACCACGCGCCCGCGCGCGGCGTTGCCGGCGGTGTCCTTGTCCATCGCGTCCCACACCGCGTCCCACGAGCCGAGGTCGGACCAGCCCGCCTCGAGCGGCACCACCACGCCGCGGCAGGGTGCGTCGCCGCAGTCGAGCCGCTCCATCACGGCGTAGTCGATCGAGTCCGAGGGGCTCAGCAGGAACTGCCGCGCGCACGGCCGGAAGAACTGGCCGTCCTGCTCGCCCTCGGCGGCCGCGGCGACGCACATTTCGTGGATGGCCGGGTGCAGCGATTCGATGGCCTTGAGCCAGACCGAGGCGCGCACCACGAAGATGCCGCTGTTCCACCAGTAGTTGCCGCTGGCCACGTACTGCGCGGCCAGCTCCAGCGCCGGCTTTTCGACGAAGCGCTCCATGTGGCGCACGCCGTCGGCCATCGGCTCGCCGAGCTTGATGTAGCCGTAGCCGGTGTCGGGCCGCGTGGGCGGCACGCCGAGCGTGACGATGGCGCCCTGCTCCGCGTGGCTGGCGGCCAGCGCCAGCGCGCGGTGGAAGGCGCCGGTGTCGGGGATGGCGTGATCGGCGGGCATCACCACCAGGATCGCGTCGGCGCCGTCGGCGCGCGCCAGCGTGGCGGCCAGCGTCAGCGCGGGCGCGGTGTTGCGGCGCGCCGGCTCCACCACCAGCCGGCCCTGCATGCCGCCGGCCTGCAGCTGCTCGGCGGTGACGAAGCGATGCTCGTCGCCGCACACGATGATGGCGGTGGCGTCCACCGGGTGCCGGCCGGAGAAGCCCTGCATGCGCCGCACGGTGGCCTGCAGCAGCGAGTCCGGGCCGACCAGGTCGATCAGCTGCTTGGGAAAGTGCTCCCGCGACAACGGCCACAGCCGCGTGCCGGCGCCGCCGGCCAGCACCACCGGCGTGATGCGCAGGCGCGCGGCCAGGTCCTGCGCCTGCGCGGGCGCCGCTGCCGGCGCTTGCATGGATGGCGCCGACTGCATCGGCAACGTCCCGGCCACGGCTTCCACGAGCGTCTTCGACATTTCCCTGCCCTCCTCGATCGGGAGCCGCGCTCCCGGCGTGCCGCGCAGCGCGGCGCCCGTTGTCCGATGCGGCATCGCGCATGCGCGGCGATGCCGCCTGCGCTGCGCCCTGTGCAGCTGCCGCGGTGCGCGCATGGCGCTCACCCCGCGCAGGCGATGCCGGCCTTGCTGCGCTGGCGGTACTCGGTCGGCGAGATCGACATGCGCTTGCGGAAGATCTTGGCCAGCCGGTCGCCATTGCCCATGCCGCAGCGGCGCGCCACCTTGTCGACCGGCAGCTCGGTCTCGGCGAGGAAGCTGCAGGCGGTGTCGAGCCGCGCATGCAGCAGGTAGTCGGACGGCGTCACGCCCATCTCGAGCTTGAAGCGGCGCAGGAAGTTGCGCTCGCTCATGGTCGCCACCTGGGCCGCGTCGGACACGGAGATCTGCTGCTCGCAGTGCTCGTGCAGCCACCGCGCGGCGGCGCGGATCTTGTCGCCCACGCTGGTGGTGCCGGTGTCGGCCAGGCGCGGCATCAGGCGCGCGGTCCAGGCCGGCATCACACGGCTGCCCACCGCGCGCGCCACGTCCAGGCCGAGATCGCGCTTGATGAGCGTGAGCGCGCTGCGCACCAGCTCGTACTGCTCGCCCGATTCGTCGGCGCTGTGCAGCCCGTAGACCACATTGCCGTGCTCGCCGCCCTGCGACTTGAGGATGCCCGCGGCGGCCAGCACCGCGCGCCCTTCCGCGATCGGGCGCACCGTCGCGGTCCGCGGCGTCACCACGCGCAGCCAGCGCAGCAGCCGCTCGTCGGCCGCGGCATTGCGCGCGCCGGCGCCGCCGGCGATGAACAGCACGTCGAAACCGGCGAACTCGCGCGGGTCGAGCCCGTCGGTCCAGACCCGCAGCGCCGACGAGCAGGCCACGCTGCCGCCATCCACGGACAGCAGCTGGACGTCGTAGGCGGCTTCCTTGCCCGCGCCGGACGCGGAGCATTCATTGGCAGTCTGGAACAGCTCTGCCACCAGACCGGCACCTAGTAGTGAAAATCCGTCGAACAGGAGAATACCGACGCGTCGCGCGGCGCACTTGGAACGATTAATGGAAGTACTAAACGAGGAACTGAGCCAACTAACCGTCGCCGGTTCGAGCTGCGCATAGGGCATGGTTTTCCCCCCATTGAATTGACCGTTTCCTTCGAGAATTTTTTAATTGGTGTTGCGTTGCATCGTAGACATCCCGAAACCGTAGGAATACGGCGGTGTCGGAAAGTAGCGAAGTGTTGGCGGAAGGCGTCCGTCTATCAGAATAATCCCTGAAAAGTCCGTGCGACTCCCACTCCACCAGCAGGATTTAGGCCTGCTCGACGGTGCCAGCCCGGCTCCGGGGCGGCTTTGGACAACGCTCTTGCACTGTAGTGCAGCATGCTGCGAAGCAGCAAATATGGCGTAAAAACCAGTGCGCGCCAGCGAACATAGTGACCAATTAAAGTGCATGCCGGCATATAGGCAAGCCATTAACTTTTGCTTACAATTTTTCACTAGGCGGGCGCATGGCGTTGTCTGGTTATTTACAAATAAAAAAATTCGGAAAAAATAATTAATATGCTCCATTCGATATGGCCGGAGGCGGCGCGCAGTTCGCGTGATTCTTCCACTGTTACCGCGTCTTTCAGCGCGCAGGTGCCGTGCGCGCCGCCCGCGCGGCGGGCGCCGACATGGAAAGAAACGGCGGGAACGTGAGAGGCAGGCCCGCCCGGCTGGCCGGCAAAGCCAGGCGGCGGGCGGGCGATCGCGGCCGCGCGGCAGGCGTTCAGTCGCCCCAGCGCATGCGCAGGACGTGCAGCACCTCGGCCAGCGCGAAGCCGGATTCGGCGCCGCGCCACTGCGCCAGCGCGGTGACGCCGGCCACGCCGACGAGGTGGCCGGCGCCTTCGTGGATCTGCGAGACATGCCTGCGCAGCGCGTCGATCTTGCGCTGCCAGGTCGCGCTCACGTCGATGTACAAGGTGCCGCCGGCGACGTCGACGATGCCGCCGCCGCCCCAGCACGTGGCCGGGTACTCGTAGGCGGCCACCAGTCCCGGCGCGTGCTTGGCGCGGCTCGGCCGCGTGGCGGCCAGCCCGACCTCCCAGCAGTAGCGGTGGTCCTGGTGCGAGGACGCCAGCGGGATCAGCACCTCGTCCGGCTCGAAGCGGTTCTGCAGCATGTCCAGCCGGTGGATCATCTGCGCGCGCGGCACGGTGTCGAGCGCGCCGTCGAAGCCGGTGGTCAGGACCTCGGTGGCCTGCACGCCCAGCACGTTCATCGACTCCAGGAACTCGTTGAGGCGCTCGCGCTCGCCGACCACCCGGCCCAGGTTCAGCGAGCGGCTGGTGCCGGCCGTGGCCAGCACCACCATGACCTCGCCGCCGGCGTCGACCACGCGCGCGAGGTAGCCGCCCACGCCCAGCTCGGCGTCGTCGGCGTGCGGGCTCAGGACAAGTACACGCTTGCGTTCCATCTCTGCCTCCTCCTGTTTTCATGTCCCGCCGCGGCGGCGCTCAGGCCGAGCTCACCAGCCGGCGCGCCAGCGCGCGGTACTGGCCGGCGGTGTCGTTCAGCGTGAGGCCGTCGAGCGAGCGCGCCATGCGCGGCTGGGCCAGCGCGCGCGTGAGCGCCGCGCCGTAGGCGGCGGCGTCGCCGGTATCGAGCAGTTGCACGCCCGGGTAGTCGCGCGCGAAGGCGAAGGCGGGAATCGCGCTGGCGACCACCGGCACGCCGGCGGCCAGCGCCTCGAGAAAGGCGATGCTGTGCGCCTCCGACGCCGACGGCATGGCGAACACCGTCGCCGAGGCCAGCAGCTCCGGCACGTTGTTCTGCGGGCCGTTGACCCACACCTTGTCGCCCAGGCCAAGACCGGATACCTGCGCGCAGACCTCGGCGTAGTAGGCCGGGTCCTCGATCACGCCGTACATCTCCAGCCGCGCGTCGGGCACGTCGCGCAGCGCCTCGCGGAACGCCAGCACGGTCTGCAGCTGATTCTTGATGGCCGCGTAGCGGCCCACCTGCACCACCAGCGGCGCGCGCGCCGGCACGGCCGGGCGGATGAAGAAGCGGCCGGTGTCCACGCCGTTGGGGATGACCGCCATGAGCGGATGCTCGCCCACCGCGCCGATGTAGTCGCGGAGGTTCCCCTGCGACACGCCGATCACGGCGCGCGCGCGCGTGGACAGCAGCCGCTCGACGTTGCGGAACAGCTTGCGCTCGAAGTCGTTGGCGGCCGAGTGCATCACGTACACCACCGGCACGCGCGACGGCAGCGCGCGCGCGTAGAACGCCGGGATGGTGGCGTGGGCGAACAGGATGTCGGGCCGGCACGCGCGCAGCACGCCGCGCAGGTGCCACAGCCGCCCGGGCAGCTTGTGCGGCCGGGCGGGGAACAGGCAGCGCACGCCGGCGGCGTCGAGCTGGGCGCGCAGCGGCGCGAAGTCGTCCTGCTGCGGCATCAGCGCCGACACGCACACGGTGTCGCCGTGGGACTGCTGGTGGATCGCCAGGTCCTTGGCCAGCATCTCCGCGCCCGACAGGCGCGGGGTCAGCACCAGATGAAGAATCCGCATCATGCCTCCTTGTGCGTGCGCGCGCCGCGTATCCGGTGGATGCGGTAGAGCATCCAGGCCGCGGCGCACGACAGGCCCAGCGTCATCGCCCACGCGAGGCCGGCCGCGCCGCGGTAGTGCGTGGCCGGCGGCACCGCGGCGAGCAGCACGCAGATCTGGATCACCGAGGCCTCGGTGGCCGCGCGCGGCAGGCCCACCGCGCGCAGGTACGCCACCAGCACCGCGATCAGCGCGCCGATGGCCATGTAGATGGCGAAGATGCGGAACAGCGGCACCGCGCCCAGCCACGCCGGCCCCAGCACCAGCAGGAACAGCGGCTCCGCGGCCAGCCGCAGCGCCACCACCACCGCGGCCAGCCCCAGCCCGCCGAGCAGCACGAAGCGCCGCAGCAGCGTGGCGTCGGAGCCGTCCTGCTTGCGAAAGCGCGCGGCGAAAGTGGGGAACAGGTACTGCGACATGGCGATGCCGGCATCGGCCAGCAGCATCTGCGCGAACTTGGACGACATCTGGTACACGCCGAGCTGCGCCGGCCCGAGCAGCTTGCCGACGATGACCTTGTCGAACTGGTTGAGCAGCAGGTTGACCACGCTGCCGGCCCAGATCCAGCGGCTGAAGCCCATGTAGTGGCCGATGCCGGTCCAGCGCGGGCGCAGCGGCGGGCGCGGCTTCATGCCCAGCCACGTGAGCGCGCTCTTGAGCGATTCGCCGGCCAGCAGGCCGATCAGGATGGCGCCCGCGCCCGCGCCGGCCAGCGCGCAGGCCACGCCGACCACGCAGTCGGTGGCGGCGGCGGCCACCTCGATGCCGGCGATCTGCTGGAAGCCGCGCTCGCGCGTGACCACAAAATAGGCCGGCGAGGCCAGCCCGCGCACCAGCGGCAGCGCGGCGGCCATCAGCAGCGGCAGCAGCGCGCCGTCGAGATGGAACTGCGCCTGCAGCACCGGCGCCAGCGCCGCCAGCAGCAGCGCCACCAGGGCGCCGCGGCAGGTCAGCACGGTCCACAGCGCGCCGAGCTGGTCCGGCGAGGGCGGCTGCTGGCCCTGCACCACGGCCTGCGGCAGGCCGGTGTCGCTGAGCGCCTCGGCGATGGCCACGGCCAGCAGCGCCACCGCGGCGATGCCGACCGCGGAGGGGCCGAGGATACGGCCGACCACCAGGAACTTGACCGCCACCAGCCCGCGCACCATCACCTGCTGGCCCAGCACCCACGCGGCCGAGCTGGCATGCAGCCCGGACCGCGGCAGGAAGGCGGCTGCGCCGCGCAGGGATCTGGCCATGTTGCTGTGCCCCTCGGTGACGTCGTGGACAGGCGCTCGGGCGGCGCGCGGCGGCGGCCGGCGCCGGGGATGCCGGTGACGCGGCCAACGTTTGCGAGCCATGCGGCCCAATCTACCGCAGCCGCGCGGGCGGCAATCGCCAGGGCATAGCTTTAATCCGTCACCCCGCGGCGCCGCGCGCGGGCCAGTGCTTTTCCGCCAGCGGGGCGCAGATTGGCGGCTGGCGCGGCAGGCGCGGTGCTAATGTGAAACGGAGGATTCTCCGCAACCCGCTGCACGGCGGCCCGCGCCGGGCCCGCTGCGTCCGGACCCGCCATGCCCGACCCGACCGCACTGATCATCGAGCACGACTTCACCGGCCACCGCTGGCGCTACGTCGAGTGGGCGATGCAGGCCTACCGCGAGGCCGGCTACCACTGCATGGTAGCCACCGATCCGGCCAACCGCGAGCACCCGCTGGCGCGCCGGCTGCTGGCCGGGCAGCAGCCGCACACCACGCTGCTGTTCGTGCCGGCCCCGGCCGGCGCGGGCGCGGGCGCCGGCCGCGTGGCCTATGTGCGCTTCTGGCGCATGTTCCGCCACGCGTTCCGCATCGCCGGCGCGGAGCGGCCCGCCTCGCTGGTGGTGGTGCCGTATGTCGATTACTTCCTCTACGCGCTGCCGCTGCTGGGCTCGCCGTTCGGCGCGGTGCCGTGGGTCGGCATCACCATGCGCGCGAGCTTCCATCACAGCAAGGTGGGCGTGAAGGCGCCGCGCCAGCCGCTGGTCAACGCGGTCAAGACCTGGCTGTTCCGGCGCGCGCTCGACACCGGCGGCATGAAGACGCTGCTGTCGATCGACCCGACGCTGCCGCAGTGGGTGGCCTCGGCCAGCGGCCGCGCCCAGGCCGTCGCCTACCTCGCCGACCCCTGCCCCGAGGCGCTGCCGGCCGATCCCGCGGCGGCGCGCGCGCGGCTCGGGCTGGGTCCGGGCCGGCACCTGCTGGTGTATGGCGCCATCAGCGAGCGCAAGGGCATCCGCGAGCTGGTGGCGGCGCTGGCGGCGCATCCGCGCGCGCCCGCGCTGGTGGTGGCGGGCCAGCAGGACGCCGACGTGCGCGCGTTCCTGCGCGAGGCCAGCCGCGCGCTGTCGCCGCCGATGGTGATGCTGGACCGCTTCATCTCCGACGAGGACGAGGCCGCCCTGTTCTGCGCCTGCGACGCGGTATGGCTCGGCTACAAGGGCCACTACGGCATGAGCGGCGTGCTGGTGCAGGCCTACCGCGCCGGCAAGCCCGTGATCGCCACCGCCGACGGGCTGATCGGCTGGTTCTGCCGCGGGCGCGAGCTGGGGCCGGTGCTGGACGATCTCTCCCCCGCCGCGATCGGGCGCGCGCTCGACCAGCTCGGGCAGTCCGCGTGGCCGGCGCCGGCGGCGCCCGCCGCCGCCGCGCCGCGCGCGCACCTGCTCGCGCGCAACACGCTCAGCGAATTCAAGCAGACGCTGCGCCGCGCCGCGGCCTAGGCCGCGGCCGGCCTGGCGCCGTAGTGCCAAGCCGCCAAAACGCCCCTTGCGAAAGGCCATTCCCGGCAAATAGCGATTCGCCCGCTGTTTCACGTTCGATAATTTTCCCGACAGGAACGAAATGAATGAAATCGCGAACGGTGCGCGAGGGGCGAAGGACCGGACATGAAGACCGAAGCATACGCAGACTACCTGGAACGCGCGGCCGGCCCGCGCGAGGCGGCCACGCCGGAAGCGCGTGATGTGCGTGATGCGCGCGACATGCGCGACACGCGCAATGCGCGCGACGGCACCCGGGCCGCGCCCGCCGGCCGCGTGGTCGACCTCGACCTGGCCGGGCCCGGCAACTACGTGCGCCGCCGCGGCGTGCTGATCGAGGCGATGTGGTTCGTGATCGAGGCCGCCATCATCAGCAACAAGCTGATCCCGTTCTCCGGCCTGCGCGCGGGCCTGCTGCGGCTGTTCGGCGCGCGCATCGGGCGCCGCTGCCGGCTGCTGCACCCGATCCGGGTCAAGTCGCCGTGGAACCTGGAGGTCGGCGACAGTTGCTGGTTCGGCATGGACGTGTGGATCTACAACCAGGCGCCGGTGCGCATCGGCTCGAACGTGTGCATCTCGCAGGGCAGCTTCCTGACGGCCGGCTCGCACGCGCTGGACGGCAACATGGACCTGCAGGTCGCGCCCATCGTGATCGAGGACGGCGTGTGGATCACCGCCGGCTGCGTGGTGCAGAAGGGCATCACCATCGGGCGCTCGGCGGTGGTCACGCCGCTGTCGGTGGTGCACCGCTCGCTGGAGCCGGAAGGCATCTACGGCGGCAATCCGTGCCGCTTCATCCGCAAGCGCTTCGGCGCGCCCGCGGACATGAGCGAAGCGGACGCGCCCGGCATGCGGTAGGCGGCGCGCGCACGACCCGCGCCGGCCGCGCCAGGAGCAAGACCATCCCGACAGCGCGCTTGGAGGAGAACAGCATGGAAAACCCGGCAACCCGCGGCAAGCACATCGGCAGCCGCTCGATCGAACTCGACTTCGTGCGCGGGCTGGCCATCATCGCCGTGATGGGCATGCACTTCCATGCCGTGAGCACCGGCAACCCGCTCATCGCGCTGATCGAGTATCCGCTCAAGAACTTCGGCCGCGAGGGCGTCAACCTGTTCTTCACGCTGAGCGGCTTCCTGGTCGGCGGGCTGCTGCTGCGCCAGTACGCGCAGAACGGCCACGTGGACGCGCGCCGCTTCATCATCCGCCGCATCTTCAAGATCTGGCCGGCCTACTACGCGCTGATCCTGTTCCACGTGCTGGCCGGGCGGCACCCGACCAGCACCTTCCTGTACCAGAACCTCACGCACCTGCAGAACTACCTGGGCAGCTCCATCACGCAGACCTGGAGCCTCGCCGTCGAGGAGCACTTCTACCTGTTCCTGCCCGCGGTGCTGCTGCTGGTGGCGCGCCTGTCGCTGCGCGCCGGCACCATCCTGTGGATGACGGCGGCGCTGTGCGTGGTGGTGCTGGCCGCGCGCTGCTTCGCGGTGGCCAGCGGCGACCTCGAAGGCGCCTCGGCCTACACGCAGTACCGCATCGACAGCCTGCTGTACGGCGTCATGCTGGCCACCCTGTACTGGATGAAGCCCGAGCTGTACCACCGCATCGCGCGCCGCAAGATGCTGCTGGTGGCCATCGTGGCGGCCACGGCGGCGTGGCTGGTGCTGCTGCAGCGGAACCTGGTGCTGGAGGAGACCATCGGCTACACCATCCAGTCGATCGGCTTCGCCGCGCTGATCGTGCTGGTGCTCGAATACTCGGGCAAGCTGCGCACCGCGTGGCTGTACCGCGCGGTGGCGTGGACCGGCGTGTACTCGTACGGCATCTACCTGTGGCATTCGGTGGCGCTGGCCCCCGGCGACCTGTTCATCCGCAAGGCGACCGCGCTGGGCGTGCCGGCGGTGCCGCTGTGGGGCCTGGCGCTGGCGCTGCAGTTCGCGGTGGCCATCGTGGTGGGCTACGCCGCCACGCGCGCGATCGAATTCCCGTTCCTGCGCATGCGCGATGCGCTGTTCCCGGCCAACAAGCGCAGCGGCGAGCCGGCGCTGCAGCCAAGCGAGCGCCCCGCCGCTTGAGCGCGCCGGGCCCGCGCCGCGCACGGAGAAAACAGGGTGAACCACTGTGGCTAGGTACGCTCAGTCCATCAAAGACCGCGCCGTGGCGCGGATGCTGCCACCCGAGAGCGCCAGCGTCGAGCAGGTCTCCGCCGAGATGCGCATCTCGATGGCCGCGCTCGGGCGCTGGCGCGCCGACGCGCTGGCCATGCCGCCGGCCGACCCCGCCGCCGCCGGCGAGGCCCGTCTCGAGGCCGTGCTCGCCACCGGCACGATGGGCGAGCAGCAGAAGTCGCAGTGGTGCCGCGACAACGCCGTCGACCCGCTCGAGCTGGAATACTGGCGCCGCAGCGCCGCCGCGGCGCTGTCCGACAGCCGCGGCATGGGCGCGGTGCGGCGCCTGCACGAGCAGGACCAGCGCCGCATCCGCGAGCTGGAGCGCGAGCTGCGCCGCAAGGAGCAGGCGCTGGCCGAGGCCGCCACGCTGCTGGTGCTGACCAAGAACGTCACCGCGCTGTTCGAGACCTCGGGCAACAAATAGGCAGGCCCTACTGCGCCACGTAGCCTTCGGGCGTGGTCACGCCGGCCTGCGCCACCGTCGCGTTGGCCGAGATCACGTACAGCGGCGCCTCGGTCAGCGCGAGCGTGAGCGCGCCATTGGCGTACGGCACCGTGGCCGCGTTGCCCATCATGTCCAGCACCGTCACGCTGCCGCTGGTGCCGGGCGCGTCCACGGTCAGCGTATAGGGCACGCTGTAGGTCGCGCTGAAGCCGCTCGCGGCGCTCCAGCTGGCATTGTCGTGGGTCCACAGCGCGGTCACGATGCTGTTGCTGCCCAGGCGCTGGAACGCATAACCGTAGACGCCCTGCGGCAGGCCCTTGAGCGGACCCAGCGTGTTGGTGCCGTCGACCAGCCGCGTCATCGCCGCCACCGCCATCGCCGCCGGCTTGGGGCTGACGCGCGCCGGGCCGTGGCTGCCTTTCGGGTTGTCCAGGTTGAAGAAGATGCCGTAGCCGGGCTCGTCGGGCGGGTCGGCGGCATAGAACACGAAACTCACGTCGGCGCCCTCGCCGAGCAGGATCAGGTGCGCGCGCGCGACCACCGCGCCGTGCGCGTAGAGGATGTTCTGGGTCGGGTAGTCGGGGCCGTAGGTCGCGCCGAGGTCGTAGCTGATGCCGGTCTCGGTGACGAACAGGCGGGCGCCGCGCTTGAGCCGCGTGGCGACCACGTGGCGCAGCTCGCGCATGGCCGCCGGCAGCGCGTTGGCGGCGTCCGCGGCGCTGGGCGCGCCGACCAGGCGCTCGGGCGGGTGCGACGGCGAGGTGCCGGCGTCGTAGTAGCCGTGCGCGCTCAGGCCGTCGAGATACTGCGCGATGCCCAGCGGCGCCAGGCGCTCGATCCACACCGAGTTCTGCCGCAGGAAGGCATTGGTGGTGCCCATCACCACCGCGTTGGGATCGTTGGCGTGGATGCCCTGCCACGTCGCCTTGTACATCGCCACGAAGTTCGCGTCGGTGTCCTTCCACGGCCGGCCGCCGTCGTAGTCGGGCTCCCACGTCACCTGGTAGTAGTTGGCCGACTGCGCCGGGAAATAGCGCGCGCGCGTGGCGGCCGACTCCAGCCCCACGCGCGTCATGTAGTCCTGGTACGCCGGCATGGACTTGGGCGCGTAGCCGTAGGTGAGCTGGCCGGTCGGGCTGGCCCAGCCGGGGATGCCGTCGAGCTGGATCAGCCGCATCAGGTCGCCGGGCTGGAAGTAGGAAGCCAGCGGATAGGTGGCCGGGTTGAAGGTGTTGGGGCCGCTCGGCTCGGTGACGGACCAGTTGCGGTTGTCGTTGGCCCACGACAGGCCCAGCGCCGGATAGATCGGGCGATAGCCATCGCCGTCGCAGCAGGTCTGGCCGGGCGCGACGAACGCCGTGCCCTGCCCGCCGAAGCGGTGCAGGTCCTGGCGCGCGTAGCTGGCCGCCGGCAGCACCGCGGAGACGTCGGGCAGCACGCCGAAGGTGGCGATGCCGTTGGGGCGCGTGCCGCGCGAGCGCAGGCCGCCGCCGGCCGAGGCCAGGCTCACCGACACGGCGAAGTAGCCGGCGGCGCTCGCCCTGCAATCCATCGTCGACACGCGCGGGCCGGCATCCACCGGGAACTGCCCGTTCGCGCGGACCCGGCCCCAGGTGTCGGCGATGGACCAGTTGGCGACGTCGGCGCCGGCCGCGCGCGTGGTGATGCTCACCTCGAAGGTGCTGCCCGGCGCGAACATGCGCGAGCCGTCGCTGCCGGGCGTGTCGGCCTCGATGGTGTCGCCGTCGGGCGGGGCGTCGGCGCCGGCGGCGGGTGCGGCGCAGGTGATGGTGCCGCTGTCCGCCAGCCCGGCCGCGGCCGGCGGCGGCGCGCTGCCGGCCGGCCTGGGCTTGTCCGCGCCGTGGTCGCCGCCGCACGCGGTGGCGGCGAACAGGCACAGGCAGGCGAGCAGCGCGGCGGGCAGGGTATGGCGCGCGGCGCGGTGCGGCGGGCGGGGGGCGGCGGGACAAAGCAGACGCATCGCGCTAGTCTCCCTGGTAGCAGATCACCTGCGCGTAGTACGGAGAGTAGTGCCAGATGATCTGCTGCAGCGGCGCATGGCGCCCGTAGGCGACCGTGGCGACCGTGCACAGGCCGAGCAGCGCCGCCCCGGCGATCACGCTGCTGCCGGGCCGGCGCGGCGCGGGCGCGCAGGCGCGCAGCACCCAGCCCGCGATGGCGGCGCCGAGCAGCCAGCCGGCCACCACCTCGGCCGGCGTGTGCGCGCCGAGCAGCACGCGGCTCAGGCAGATCAGGGCCGCCAGCGCCAGGCCCAGTGTCAGCCCCGGCAGCAGTCCCCGTGCCGGGCCGGCGGCGCGCCAGCCCGGCCGCGCGCCGCGCAGCAGCAGCGCCAGGAACACCGACCACACCGCCGCCGAGAGCATCGCGTGGCCGCTGATCACGCGCATGTCGAAGCGCTCCAGCGCCAGGCCGCAGCCCGCGTGCAGCAGCTTGCTGGCCAGCACCACCGCCGAGCCCGCCGCCAGGCACGCGACCCAGCGCAGCGCGGCGCGCCACCCGTCCGCGCGCAGCAGCCACAAGGCCGTGGCGAACGCCAGCGGCAGCGTCACGGCAGCATCGCCAAGGTCTGTGATGCGATACCAGTTCATCGTGCTTGTTCGTTGTGCTTGCCCGTCGTGCGGCGGTCCGGCTTGATGGTCCGACTGACGATCCGACCTGATGGCCCGACCTCATGGCCCGACCTGATGGCCCGACTCTAAGGCCGCCGCGCCGCGCCGTGGCGCCCGCGCGCGCGCACTGTCTGAATATGGCGAACTGTTGGCAGATGCCCGTCTGGCCACGGCGATACGCTGGCTGCACCTGGGCAAGCCGCGCCGCGGCCGCCTCGGCCGGGCAACCACACGACGGGGGTAGATCCATGCTCAAGATCAGGAAAGCCGTATTTCCGGTGGCCGGCCTAGGCACGCGCTTCCTTCCCGCCACCAAGGCAAGCCCGAAGGAGATGCTGCCGGTGGTCGACAAGCCGCTGGTCCAGTACGCCGTGGAGGAAGCCATCGCGGCCGGCATCACCGAGCTGATCTTCGTCACCGGGCGCAGCAAGCGCGCCATCGAGGACCACTTCGACAAATCCTACGAGGTGGAGGCCGAACTGTTGGCGCGCGGCAAACAGGCGCTGCTGGACCTGGTGCGCGGCATCAAGCCCGCCCACGTCGACTGCTTCTACGTGCGGCAGGCCGAGCCGCTCGGGCTCGGCCACGCGGTGCGCTGCGCCAGCAAGCTGATCGGCGACGAGCCGTTCGCGGTGATCCTGGCCGACGACCTGCTCGACGCGCGCACGCCCGTGCTCAAGCAGATGATCGAGGTCTTCGACCACTATCACAGCAGCGTCATCGGCGTGGAGGCGATCGCGCCGCAGGACTCCCGCTCCTATGGCGTGATCGACGGCAAGCCGTGGGACGAGCGCGTGTTCAAGATGTCCGGCATCGTGGAGAAGCCCGCGCCCGAGGCGGCGCCGTCCAACCTCGGCGTGGTGGGCCGCTACGTGCTGATGCCCAGCATCTTCGCCCACCTCGGCGCGCTCGCGCCGGGCGCGGGCGGCGAGCTGCAACTGACCGACGCGATCCAGGCGCTGCTCGCCCACGAGCAGGCGCTGGCCTACCGCTACGAAGGCCGGCGCTTCGACTGCGGCAGCAAGCTCGGCTACCTGAAGGCCACGGTGGAGTTCGCGCTGCGCCATCCCGAGGTGGCGGCGCCGTTCGCCGAATACCTGCGCGACGAATGCGCCGTGTTCGCGCAGCCGGCGCCCGCGAAAGCCGGCGAAGCCGCGCAAGCCACTCAACCCACGGAAGCCACGCAAGCCACGCAGGCCGCGGCCAGCACGGCCGCCGCCCGCGCCGCGCAGCGCGCCGGGCTGGTGCCCGAGGCCGCCTGAACGGCGCCGGGCCGGCTTCAGCGGAAGTAGGCCTTGGTGTTCTCGTGCACGTCGTCGCGGCCGAGCAGTTCCCCGGGCGTCATCCAGCGGTAGGCGCTGTGCTGTTCCGGCATGCCCGCCGCCTCCCCGCTGCCCTGCGCCTCGTCCGGCATCGTCCAGGCGTAGGCCAGCACGACGTAGTGCGTGGTGACGCCCGGCTCCCCGGCGAAGTTGTCCGGGTAGTGATGCTCGAACACGCCGCGCGCCACCGCGCCGGCGCGCTCGGCGCCGGCAATGCCGAGCTCGTCCGCGACGATGCGCCGGAATGCCGCATCGAGGCTTTCGTCCTTGCGGATGCGCCCGCCCGGCACGAACCACGTGTCGCGCGCGGGACGGTTGCGGCGGCGGCCGAGCAGCGCGCGGCCCCGGGCATCGGTGACGATCAGGTCGATCGACACCAGCGGGGTGTGGCGCACCACGGCGAGGAAATCCATAGCACCGAGCATGGATGGCGGCTCCTGGAAAAATGATGGCAGTGGAAAAAGCAGCAGCGGCGCGGCAGCGGCGCGGCAGCCGGCGAAACGCGGGACGGCGCCGGCGAAAGGGGGAATGACCGGGAACCGTCGACGCACCCTCGCCGGCGCAGAAAGGCGCCCCGCCCACCGGGGGATAGGCGAGGCGCAAAACGCGCGCAAGTGGGTCAGACCTGAGCGCGACGTTCCGAGCCTAACCGCGTCCGCGCGATCATAACGTGGGCTAGCGCACCGCGCGCTGCCACAAGCGAACGATTGGCGGAAGGCGACGGTCCGGTCCGCGGGCCACCGGCAGACCACCAGCGGCCGCCGGATTTTTCCAATCCACCCAGAGGTTGGGTATCCCTTCAGACTGCCCGGTGGCTGACGTTATTGCGGGAGCGGCCGGGAGTGGCCTGCCGCATGCCCGGCGCAGGCGCCCGGGTATCACCGCGCGCCCGCGGGGCACGCCCGAACCCCACGCAGACCCCCATGCAATCCGACCTGACCCTCCTGGCGGCGCTGTGCGCCGTTACTGCAGTGTTGTTCGCCGCGCTCGGCATCCGCTATCTGCGCAAGCGCTCGCGCGTGGACCTGTGCATCTCCCGGCTGGAACAGCAGTTGCGCGAGCGCAGGATGGAGCAGTGATGCCCGCCTTATGATTTAAAAATCACATAACGACCAGATCAGCCACGAGGCGGCCCGGTCCGAGTGCCGGAACAGAGCCCAAAAATATGGGTTATTCTCGACATCATGTCTTATAGACGATACTTATGATTTCCCACGTAACGAGCCGCAGTAAATGTATGCATAAGTCTGAGAACTGGGCCACCGGCGAATTGTCCGCGTGGACGGCATCGTTACCGATCTTCGCAGCGGGGTTCCAGGGTACCCGATGCAGGCCATAGAGCGTGCAGGGTTGGAACGACGGGGTGTGGATGTCGCGGGGTGTAAAGGGCCATTCTTCGGAGTGGCCTTTTTTATTGGGTTTGGGGATCCGGACACGCCTGGCAATGCGGCTTTGCACAGACAATGGCCCCGCATCGCCGACAGCCTGCGACTCGCGCAGTCTCTACGCAGCCGCTCACGGCGACAAGGCCAGCCGCGCGCTTACCCGCCGCTGCAATCCCTCCCGTCAACGCCGGGCGTGCAGATGCTCGAGGCTGACCGTTCCCGCACTTGCCAGTAGCCTGAGCCGCGCGGAGCGCCACTCCGATAGTGCTCGCACCCGCTCTTGCACCGCATCCGCCTGGGCCCTCTGAACACTCAGCATTTCCAGAATATCGACGATACCCCGGTCATATTTGCGCTGAACGTTATCCAACGCGTCCTGAGACGCATCGATCAGCCGCGCGGAGGCGCCCAGATTCCTCAATGCCGCCACAGCATCCGCATGGGCCTTGACCACCTCGCCCAGCACCCGATTCCGGGTATCGCGCAGTTCCGCCTCTTTGACTTCGATCTGCGCTTGCGCACCACGCACCTTGTAGGTTCGTCCGAAACCTTCGAACAGCGGAAAATTCACGGTAAAGCCGATGACCGATTCTTCCGTTCTCGTCGCCGACAGACCTTGGCTGGGCCGTCCATTGAGGTATCGGCTTTGCGTGAAGTCCAACGTGGGCAACCCCTCGGACCGCGTTACCGTCAGCCGCTCTCTGGCCGACTCGACCTGAGCGCCGGCGGCCACTAATGCGGGATGCTGGTCCTGCGCCAGTGCAAGCCAGTCTGCCAGGTCCTGCCGCAAGGTGTCTTCCGTATCGAGGTAATCCTGCGCCAGGGTCAGGCTGTCCGGTGCCCCCAGCATTTCCGCCGGCAGCCCCAGTGCGACCCCCAATACGGCCAGGGCTCTCTCGTAGCCGCCAAGGGCACGGCCGCTCTCCAATTCCGCCTTGGCCAGCGCCATCTTGGCCTGCAGCGTATCGGACTGCGCGCCTGCGCCCCGTGCCTCGCGTTTCCTGGCCGTTTCCCACGTTTGTTGCGCCAGAGCCATGCCCTTTTCCTTGGCTTCCCGGTTGGCCTTGGCCGTCTGCGCGTCGAAATACGCGCCGATCACATTGGAGAGCGTCTCTTGCAGCACTGCGTCGTGGCTAGCCAGCGCGGCGTCAAGCAAGGCGCCGGCCGAACGGCGATTCGCGCCACGCCCCCCGAAGTCAAGCAATCGCCAGGTGAGTGTGGCGTACTGCGTCCTGCTCTTGCGTTCCGTATCCGCCAGCACCCGGGAATCGGGATAGCGGGTCTTCTGCCTCAATTCACTCACGCCGACGGTGACGGTCGGCAGATACGCGGACCGCGCCTCCCCCAATTGCGCGGCCTGTACCTTGATGGCCGCCCACGCGCTTTGCACCCGAGGGTTGTGGCACAAGGCCAGGTCCACCGCCTGCGACAACGTCAACGGCGCCGCGCCGTCATGGCCGCCTTCGCAAACATGCGCCTGCATATCCCCAGGCAACAATCGGCCGGCATCGAGCCGGGGCGGCCCGGCCAGCAGCGGATCGGCAAAGGGAGTTGTCGCCAGGTCAGCCCAATCCAGCGCATGGGCGCCTTCCGTTGCCGAGATCGCGAATGCAAGCATTGCCGCGGCCACGCTTCGCCGAATGACCGCGCTAACGCTCATGCAGTGCCTCCCGCTGGTGCCGCATCAGGGGCGACAGTACATACTCGATCACCCGCCGCGTACCCGTCTTGATCTCCACATTGACCGACATGCCGGCCGAAAGCGGCAATGTCTTGCCGGCCACGAGAATGCCGCTGCGATCCAGCGCGATCCTGGCGGCGTAAATCAAGCGCTGCTCGTCATCTTGAATGGCGTCCTGCGAAACATGCCTGACCTTGGCTGCGACGGTTCCATACCTTGTGTAGTCGAAGGCATCGATCTTCACCTGCGCATCCTGGCCGACGTGCACAAAACCCACGTCCTTGTTTTCCAGGAATGCCTCCACCTCGATGACACTTTCCTTGGGAACGATCTGCATCAGCGGCTGCGCGGCAGGCACCACGCCGCCAACCGTATGCACCGTCAGTTGCTGCACGGTGCCGTCCACCGGCGCGGTCAGTCTCAACAGCTTGCTGTGCTCTCCCGCGCGGCGCTTGTCCTGCGCCCCTGCGGACATGATCCTGTTGGCCTCGGCCATGGCCTCGTGCGCTTCCTTGCGGATCTGGGCGATCAGCGTGGCGCGCTGGTTCCTTGCGTCAAGCAACTGGCCTTCCAGGTCCAGCCTGGCCTGCTCCTTCTCCAGCCACGCATGGCGCGACACCGTATGATCCGGCAGCAAGGCCTTGAAGTCCTCGGCACGCTGCGCTGCCAGCGGCAGCGCAGCGGCATAACGAGAGATTTCGCCATCGATCCGCCTGAGCCTGGCGCAAAAGTCGCGGTACTGGCCATCGAGCTGCGATCTGGCCGACCGCCATTGGGCATCCGTTGCCCCCTCCACCCCGTCCAGCCGCGGCGCTCCGCGCCGATCCAGCGCGCCAATCATGGCCAGAGAGCGCGCCACCTGCAACTTGGCCTGGACCACGGCATCCGCGGCCTTGTCACGTTCGGCATCGCTGCTGCTGGAGTCCAGTTCAATCAGCACATCGCCAGCGCGCACCTCCTGGCCTTCGGTGACATACAGGGTCCGCACACTGGCAACGTCCACGGACCCGATCGTCTTGGTGCGCGCCGACGGGATGATCTTGCCGGTGGCGTTCACGATGATGTCCACCTGCCCGACGATAGACCAAAGCACGGCGAACACCACCATCGCCATCAGGATCCGCCCGGTCCAGCGCAGGGTCGGAGACCCCGGCACTTCCTGCAGCGACAGCCCCGCGGGCAGGAATTCCGCTTCCTGCTTGTTGAAAAAATCGGTCCGCACGGCATGGCGCATTTTCCAGCAGTGCGCGAAAACAGCGCCATAGCGCCGGACCAGGTCGCGCCAGGCTTGCAGGCGGTGGCGCACACTCATGCCGATGCCTGCGGCGACATCCCGGCTGTGCCCGGGACAACACGGGCATGGGCATTCTGCAAGCCATACAGGTGTCCGTAGATGCCCTGCGGAACCCGCAGCAGTTCCTCATGGCTGCCGACCTCGGCGATCTGTCCCCGTTCCATCACCACGATCCGGTTGGCGTGGCGTACCGCGCTCAGCCGGTGCGCGATGATGAGCACGGTGCGTCCCGCGCAGATCTTCAGCATATTGTCCTGGATGATCTTCTCCGATTCGTAGTCCAGGGCACTGGTGGCCTCGTCGAGAATCAGGATGCGCGGGTCGGAAATCAAGGCACGGGCAATGGCAATGCGCTGGCGTTGTCCCCCCGACAGGCCCGTGCCATGTTCTCCCACCAGCGTGTCATACCCTTCGGGCAATTCGCAGATAAATGCGTGCGCGCCCGCCAGTTTTGCCGCTTCGATGATGGACTCGATCGGCAGCGACGGGTCGGTTAGCGCGATATTGTCCCGAATCGAGCGCGAAAAAAGCATGTTTTCCTGCAGCACCACGCCGACCTGCTGGCGCAGCGATGCCGTGTCGATGATGGCAATGTCCTGTCCATCGATGGTTATCCGCCCGCGATCCGGGACATACAGGCGCTGGACCAGCTTGGTCAGCGTGCTCTTGCCGGAACCCGAACGGCCCACGATGCCGATGACCTCGCCCGGTTCGATCTTCAACGCGACGGAACGGATCACGTCCGCCGCGTCGGGCCGGTAGCGGAACGAGACCTGATCGAACTCGATCGTGCCCGACACACGCGGGATGCGCGTCTTGTTGCCGGCCACTTCGGTGCGGGTATTCAGGATATCGCCCAGGCGGCTCATGGAAATGCCCACCTGCTGGAAATCATTCCACAGTTGGGCCAGCCGCAGGATCGGCGAAGATACCTGGCCGGCCAGCATGTTGAAGGCGACCAGTTCGCCCACCGTCATCTTGTTGTCCACCACCAGCAAGGCGCCCAGCCACATGATGCCTGCCGTGACCAGCTTGCTTACCAGACTCACGCCGCCACTGGCCACCAGCGCGATGTTGGTGGTGGATAGCCCGGCGGACACGTAGGCCGCGAGGTGCTTGTCCCACCGCTGCTGCCAGCGCGGCTCCACGGCCATCGCCTTGACGGTATCCATGCCATTCAGGGTCTCCACCAGGAAAGACTGGCTTTCCGCGCTCTTGTTGAACTTGTCGTTGAGTCTGGCGCGCAGAATCGGCGTGAAGAGCAGCGACAGGAGCAGGTATACCGGAATGGAGGCAACCACGATCAGGGTGAGCGTCGGGCTATACCACACCATGACTCCAAGGAACACGAACGAAAAGACGATATCGAGCACCAGGGTCATGGCGTTGCCGGTCAAGAACGAGCGGATGTTCTCCAGTTCCCTGATGCGGGCAACCGAGTCTCCCACCCTCCGTGCTTGAAAGTAGCTGATCGGCAAGCTCATGAGATGCCCGAACAGCCAGGTACCCAGTTCCACATCGATCTTGCTGCTGGTGCTGGCGAACACCGCCGTGCGAATGCCCGTCAATACGGCGTCAAACAGGATGGCTGCGATCAAGCCGATGGCAATGACGTTGAGCGTCTTCATGGCATGGTTGACCAGCACCTTGTCCATTACCACCTGGAAGAACATCGGCGTGATCAGGGCTACGATCTGCAATACCAGCGAGATCAGCAACACTTCGCCCAAGGTCTTGCGATGCTTGATCACTGCGGGGATGAACCACGTGAAATCGAACTTCGCCATCTCCCCCGCAAAGCTGGCCTTGCTGGTGAAGAAAATCAGTTCCCCGGCCCATTGCGCCGCGAAGCTGTCCAGGCCGAGAATCTCGGGGGAGCACCCGGGGCGCTGAATCAATACGCGAACCGGATCTTGCGCGGTATCCACCTTGCCCACCAGGAAATAGTCCCCCGCCGGGCCGATGCCGATAGCGGGCAGCGGCGCGCGATCGAGACGCGCGAGTTCCTGGCGCACCCGCCTGGACGTCAGCCCCAGCTTCCTGGCTGCCAGCAGGATCGTCTGTGTCGTGAATTTCTCGCGTCCATACTGATGCTGCAATTGCGCCGCGTCGGCGGCTATGCCGTGGAGCCTGGCCATGAGCATCAGGCACTGCAATCCGGTATCCATGGCGGGATGTCCGCCGGAGTCGGTCGTGGAAGAAGCGCTTGTTCCCGTCACGGAAGGGTGGAAGGCAAGAAGATATTCGTCATACGGCTCAGCAAAACGAGCCGTCCGGATGCATGAAGGCCGGGCGAGGCGGTTCTTCGCCGTCTCGCCCGGCCGGAGCCAGTACTTCGAGCCGCCTAGTGCGTGACGGTCAACAACACCTGCCCGTTGCTGGCCTGTCCGCTGGTCCAGGAAGTCTGCGTGGCACTGGGCGGCGCAAATGCGGCCATGGCCTGCACGAACTTCTCCACGTCCGTGTTGTACATGGTCAGGCCATCGGCGGTCTTGATGCGCTCCACCTGGTTGTCCCTGCCCGAGGTGCCCCCCACATACCAGTCCTTGATGGAAATCTGGTCCGCCGTTCCCAGAACCTCGATCTGCAGGTCGTTGCCGACGTGCTTGAACCACAGATTGGTCTGCTTGACGTTTTCCAGTCGCAACGTGTCGGCGTTGCTCTTCGTCGCATCGCTTTCCACGATGGTGTCCTGCCCGTCGCCTTTGGTGAACACGTAGGTGTCGTTCCCCGCGCCGCCGATCAGCGTATCGTTGCCCTTGCCGCCCGTGAGGATGTTGTTGCCCCGGTTGCCGGTGATGACGTTGTCCAGTTCGTTGCCCGTGCCGTTGATGTTCTCTTCCCACAGCTTGATGGGATCGATGGTGTAAATGGTGTAGGCATTGGCCACATTGGCGTCGGCGCGGAAATCGGCAATGGCGACGTAGCGGGTCATGTCGCTGACCTTGCCGCGCCCGGAGTCGGCGATGTAGAAACCGTTGATCTCCCCGGTGGTCTCATTGCAGGCCACACCCGTCACGGTCACCACGTGGTTGACGCCGCCATTGTCCAGGTACGCGCCGTCCCCCCAAAGCTTGCCGGCGTTGACGCCGATGATCACGCCGCGCCCGCCCTTGATGAGGTTGGCGATGCCCTGCTCGTTGTAACCCGCGATGATGCCGTTGCGGATGCCGTAACTGTCGAGCAAGGCTTGCTGACCTACATAGTTGGAGCCGCCGCGCTGGTAGTCCGTCTTGGTGGCATCGGTGACGCACCATTTGTTGTCGATCGCCGTGCGCACCACGTCGGCTTCCGAGCGCGCCTGATTGGCCTGCGTGCTCAGGTTGGCAATGGCCGTCAGCGCGCAAGTGCCCTTGTAGCCCGCCACGGCGTCACCCTGCATGTAATCCAGTTCGAATGCCTTGGGGTAGCCATAGACCAGGATGGGAACCCCGTCGGCCACGCCGCGCTCCGCTTTGGAGAAATCCAGCAAGGTCAGGTTTTCCAGATTCGCGCCCAGCTTGTAGCTGATGCTGGCGTTCACGGTGTCGGTGCCCTCGCCGGCCATTTCGGTGGCCTTGTCGCCGGCGTTGTCGACATAGTAGGTGTCGTTGCCCAGACCCCCGATCATGGTGTCCGCGCCAGTGACACCGTCCAGGATGTTATCGCGGCTATTGCCGACGATACGATTGTTCAGGCGGTTGCCCGTGCCGTGGATGTCGTAGCCCTCGACCAGGCGCAATTCCTCGATGTTGGCGTTCAGGATGTAGTTGGCGCTGCTGACAACAATGTCGTAGCCCTCGTCGCGTTGCTCCAGGATCACGTCGTTGACGCTGTTGACGACATAGGTGTCGTTGCCAAGTCCCCCCTCCATGTAGTCGGCGCCGGCGCCGCCATCGAGATAGTCATTGCCGAGGCCGCCGACCAGGGTGTCATTACCGGCGCCGCCATACAGGAAATCATTGTCGGTCTCGCCCGCAGCCAGCGTCTGCTTGGCTTCGTTGTTGGCGGTAAAACCGTACAGGATGTCATCGCCGGCCCCGCCATAAATGACGTCATTACCGACCTGGCCGAACATCCTGTCGTTGCCAGCCTCGCCGTATATCACGTCATTGCCGTCGCCACCCTGCATCTCGTCGTTGCCGACCCCGCCCCAGAGCTGGTCGCTGCCCAGGCCGCCGAGCATGAGGTCATCGCCCGCGCCGCCGTACATCACGTCGTTGTCGGTCTCGCCGGCAGCCAGGGTCTGCTTGCCGTCGTTGCTCGCGGTAAAGCCCTGCATGATGTCGTTGCCGTCGCCGCCCCACATGCGGTCGTTGCCGACACCGCCGAACATCTTGTCGGCGCCGGCGCCGCCATCCATGGTGTCGTTGCCCGCATCGCCGCCGAGTTCGTCATCGGCGGCGGCGCCGAACAGGGTATCGTCACCGTCGCCACCGACCACTAGGTCATTGCCGGCGCCGCCGTCCATGTAGTCGTTGCCAAAGCCGCCATACATCTGATCGGCCCCGTTGCCGCCGAACATGACGTCGTCGTCGGTTTCCCCCGCGTCCAGCGTCTGCTTGGCATCGTTGCTCGGCGTGAATCCCAGCATGACATCGTTGCCTTCGCCGCCGTTCATGGTGTCGTTGCCCGCGCCGCCGAAGAGCTTGTCGTCGCCGGTGCCGCCGTCGAGCTGGTCGTTGCCCGCGCCGCCCTGGAGTTCGTCGCGCCCGTCGCCGCCGACTAGGATGTCCTGTCCATCCCCGCCGAACAACACGTCGTTGCCCGCGCCGCCGTTCAGGACGTCATTGCCGGCGCCGCCGTCGATCTGATCGTCGCCCTCTTCGCCGTAAAGCTTGTCGTCGCCCGCGTAGCCCAGCAGCGTGTCGTTGCCGGTGCCTCCCCACAGGTTGTCGTTGCGGGTGCTGCCGCCCATCAGGTCGTTGCCGCCGCCGGCATAGAAATTCTGTACAAGGCCGAGGTTGAAGAACTTCCCGTCGTAGGCGGCGAAATAGCCGATGTCGAACGAATCGTTGCCGTCGGTGCCCACCATGTTCTGCTGGTTGCTGGACAGCTTGATCTGTGTGGGCAACCAGTCGATCCACAGTGCGTTGTTGATCTGGAAGCGCTGATCCGTTGCCCGCAGCGTGGCATAGTTGCTGACAAGCGCCGCCGGCATGCCGGGCGCGACGCGCGAATTCAGCGGCGCGGCCGCGGTACTTTGCGCCACGGTGCGAGAACTTGCGTTGCCCGCGGTATGAAAGGCATAGTCGCTGCCGCGCAAGCTGCTCAAGCCCAGGGCAGCCAGCGCCGCGCTCAATGTCGTGAACTCGTTGGCGGCGGTCTCCGACTTGTTCAGGACGCCGTCTTCATTGAGGTCGCTCCAGGCATACAGGTCATTCAACTCGGCGCCGGTGAGCTTGCCGTCGCCATCGACGTCCCTGGCCGAAAGCTGCGCGCCGGACACATTGCCGCCGGCACTGGTCACGATACGGAAAGTCCGGTTCGCAATGGACGCGGCAGCATCGATGCCAACGGACTTGCTCTCGTAGAACGCGCCGAACGGACCCAGATCCAACGCATTGCAGACCTGCGGGCGTGTGACCGTGCTGTTCACGTAGTAGTTGGTCGACGCATTGAACAGGCTCTGAAAGGTAATCGTGTCGATCACCCCCTTGCCAAAACCCGACCACACCGTATAGTCGGCGGCCAGCGCCGAGGCCAGGTTGTCGAAGGCATAGACAGGCGCGCTCCAGTTTATGCCGTCCGCAGAAGTCTGCGTCACCGTGAGGCCGTTGACATAAGCGCCACCGATGCTGTTGACGGTACGGCTGATCACGCCCGAGGTGGGGTCATAGCGGAAATTGCGGCTCCCCCCGTTCACCAGCGTGCCAGCGCCACCGGAGGCATCGAAGCTTCCCACATAGGTGCCATCCTGATAAACGTGCATCCTGCGATCGGCCACGAATGAGACATTGCCGTTGGCGGCAACGTTGCCCTGGGAGAGGGTGCCGTTGGCGCTTTGCAGTTGATAGCTGGCTTGGCCCGTTCGTGTGTTTGTCGTAGTGACAAAGCTGAATCCTGCCATTGCACCACTGCTGATGGGACTGGTGGTAATACGGTAGGAGGGCGACGTACCATTTGGCGCCTTGACGGTGGCAACTGCGGTTACACCACCATTCGGAGCCTGCTGCAGGGAAAGTGAACTCACCGAACTCATGAAGGCATTGTCGAGATCCGGACTCACGGGGCCCGCCGCCCCACCAAATACCGCTTCCTTGAGTGCCCAGAGGGATCTCTTAACCTGTTCGATATTGGCAAGACCGGGGGTCTTATCCATCCAATCCTGTGCGGCACGAGCGATGGTCTGATCACTTGAAAACGCGAGCTGGCCGACACGGGTGGAAAGCATAGTGCTGGCAATAATGCTATCCGCCCCATCACCGCCTGTGTCTCGCAGGGATTGCCAGATTTGCTCGACGGCCGCATCCCCTTGCGTCTTGCGTATCAATGCCATCGGGGTTTCTAGAGTCCAATTGTCGATGCTCAGACCATTGGACTGAAAAACTTGGGTATGAAATGATTTTGTTTCATTGAAATTAATATCTCGACTTACGATACCACCCGCTCCCTTCGCAATACTAGTCAAGGTCGTAACATAGCCGATAGCCATACCGACGCGAATTGTATCGATCTGGGCAGTTGAAAGATTTCTACAAGCATCTATGCCGATACCCAATAGTGCCGTACTGGAGAGAAAGTCCAAGGCTGATACGCCTGTAACCGTATTGCCAATCGCTACACCCCTAGCCCATCCCGCATAATTGTAGCCTTGATCATAGAGCTCGCTATATACCTTTATGACTTCGGGAATTCCGCCACTCCTGATCCGGGATTCGTAGCGGCTCAATTGCACTAGTGACAGGGTCGCTGGCATGAGAATTTCTCCTTATTTTTTAGTTGATGACGAGAAACAACAGAAAATGGAGAGGTCACGGTGTACTCGGCTGGGCGGCTGCCGAAGCAGGTCCCCTCAACACTACTTCGATCTTGAAACTCTGGACAAGATCGCTCACATTTCGCTGTATTTTCTGCCATTGGGGTAACCAGTAGCGCGGATACTGGATATAAACTTTTGCATGCATGGCCGGCTCAAGACTAATATACTGATCGCAGGTCGTACGCTTCATATTTGGCAAATTCCGGTTTGCACATTCAATATAAGTATCGACCTTCCCATCCCTACCGCGATGGACAAACAGATCCTTTGCATAATCATCTTCGCGATATGGTTTTCCAGTTACCGGATCAATACCTGGTGGTGCATACATCATCAGTCCATACTCCACCCTTGGCAGGCCCTCATAATTCCTATAGGCTAAATTCGGATATCCATCTCTTTCGGCGTTAAAATTCAGCGTGGCATTAACCGTACTTTCCAGAAAATCTCCACCTGGATATATCCAACCGCTACTTACACCAACATCGATCCAAGGCGAAATTGAGTCGTAGTAACCTTTCCAATATGGATCACTGTACTTCTCCAAGTCTCTCCACAACTCAGAACTGGAAAGTCCAGCCATGTCCGGAAAGCGCACCTTGAAGCCAAAGCTCGCCAGCCGAGATTGATAGGTGCGTAGCGGTACCGGTCCTCTACGCTTTTCCCCAAAACCGGGGTCGCCATCGTACTCCACGTAGTTGGCAAAATAATGTGGAATCCTCACCGGCACGCCACCCAAATCACCAATTACGAACTCCGTCCGCGTGTCACGCGCCGCGTTCATTTCAGGCGGGAACAAGGGATTTCCTTGCCCTTGACTGAGTTGCGCCCATGCGTACATCCACCTCAGGCAGAAAATCCCCAAAATCAGCAGCAATCCAAATAGAACAAAGACAGTGAGTTTTCCTTTGGAAAATTTGCTCATGACATCAGCATGCGGGTAGTTTATTTCGAAGATTGACTATCGAGTCTAGTGTTTTTTGGATCAATGATAAGCTCTGGAATAGCGCACCCAAACACACTGAGGCACAATCCGATCATGCACATCGAAGTAGCATACCGACATCTTGGTCACAGTGATATCAGTCGTTTCCCAATTTGACAGTCGATGACTAAAGATCAGAATTTAGAGATACTTAATTCATCGATTTGGTGAAAACCATTTTTAAGAATACCCCCAACCAAACTCATATGTCGCAATTTATTACATCTCTCGATACCAAGAAAAAGGGACGAGATCGCCTGTCTCTGCATTGCTCAGTCGGCGCCAGGAAGCGTTACTGACAACGCACTGGAGAAAAAGACGCCGCCGCCAAGCCAGTGAACCGGAGGATGGATCAGGTGAAGCCGGATTGCCCTTGCCAAGATCCGATCACGCCGTGTAGTCGACGGCCAATGCCGCAGCCACAGAGTCGAAGGCATGGACAAGTGCACTTCAGGTCATGCCGCCCCTGAAAGCCCGCGTCGCAGTAAAACCACTGGCATAGGCGCCGCCGATGCTATTGGAGATTCGGTTGATCGTGCGCGAAGTGCGGTCGACCGCTTACATCGTTCACCACCGTAGCGGTCCGCTGGTGGCATGGGTGGCACTGAAGATGGGGCCGATCCGCCGTCACGGACCAGTCTCACGGCAATGTCGGAGATGTCAGGCGCGCCCGGACCCGCGCACACCGCGGGCCCGCCGCGGCATCTCCGAATCGAGCACCAGCCGCCCATTGATCTTGCCGTTCATGCGCGTGACATAACGCGTGCATTCCTCCATGTGCGACAACATCAGCGTCCGTACTTTCTCCACGTCGCGGTCTCGCGCCGCGCTCAGGATCTTCTTGTGGAACCTGACGTTGGCCGCGCCGAAGCGCTCGTGCTCGCACGTCGGCGTGTCATTATCGAACACCACCAGGTGCCGGATCATCTCGTTGATCAGTTCGCAGCAGAACCGCAGCATCGGGTTGGGATTGGCCGCCGCCAGGATGTCGTCGAAGCTGAGATCTTCCTGACGCTGATTCAGCGGGTCGATCGCGGCCGCGGAAGCCGGGTCACACTGGTCGATTGTGCGCTCCAGCGCGATGAAATCCTCGTCCGTCAGGTGCCGCACCGCGCCGGCGGCGAGTTCGGGCTCCAACAGCTTGCGCACGGTATAGATGTCGGCAATGCCGATGTCCTTGAAGAACAGGTAGTTCTGCATCAGTTGAAAGGTGCGGTCCATCTGCACTTCGACGATGGTGCCACCGCCAGACGGTCCCGTGCTGACACTGATCGGGCCCTGCACCTCCAGCGATTTGAGCGCCTCCCGGATCGTGCTCTTGACATCGCCGGCATCGTGCCCCACCAGATCGCCGCGAGTGGCCTTTGCCTGGTACCCGAGCACCGCGGCATCTTCCACCCGCTGACCGTGGAAGAGAATCTCAGGCTCGGCGTCCGCCGGGAATCTCCCTGGCAACTGAATGACATTTACCGCATCTTCCCGCGCTTGCGGGAGCGGCGCCACAACGGCGGGGCGCAATTGTCGGGCGGCGAACAGCAAATGCTCGCCATCGGACGCGCGCTGATGAACCATCCACGGCTGCTGATGCTGGACGAGCCCGTGGAAGGTCTTGCGCCTGTCATCGTCGAGGAGATCGTGGCACAACTCAAGGCGATCAAGGCGGCCGGCGTACGATCCTGCTGGTGGAGCAGAATCTTGAGGTCTGCATGCAACTGGCGGACCGGCATTTCATCCTGGAGCAGGGGGTGACAGTATACAGTGGCGGCGACGCCGCGTTCAGAGACGACGAGGCGGTCAAGGACCGCTACCTTGGCGTGGGTGTCGCGACATGAACGGCATGAGCCGCATGCGCAGCCCTTCGTCCACCAGCCCAGGCAGCAGGAGGATGCATTATGTCGACACAGCATGATCCCGCCCTGGCGAGCCTTCGCATCGACGGCGTGCGCCTGTGGGCGTCACTGATGCGACTCGCCGCGATCGGCGCCACGCCAAAGGGCGGCGTATGCCGGCTGGCGCTGACGGAGCAGGATCGCCGCGGCCGCCATTTTTTCGTGGCGCAGGCTAGAGCCATCGGCTGCGAAGTACGCGTCGATACCGTGGGCAACCTGTTCGCGCGCAGGGCCGGGCGCAACAACGGCGCCTTGGGGCAGCGCTGGTACGACGTGGTCGTCACGGGCATGGAGGCGCATGCCAGCCCTACGCCGATGGCCATGCGCCGGGACGCCATGCTGGCGGGCGCCGAATTGGTGGGCATGGTCAACCGCATCGCGATGACACTGCAGCCGCATGGACGCGCCACGGTGGGCCACATGGAGGTGCCCCCAATTCCCGCAACGTCATCCCCGGCCGCGTCGCCATGACGGTGGATATGCGCTCGGACACCGATGCCGCGCTGTCCGGGATGGACCACGCCTTGCGCGAAGGCGCGGCACAAGTGGCGACGCGCACCGGCGTGCGCATCGAGATCGAACACGCCACAGCCATTCGACGCGCGGATGGTGGCATCCGTGCGGGCCGCCGCACGGCGGCTGGGCCTGTCCGAGATGGACGTCATCAGCGGCGCCGGACACGACGCCGTCCATCTCGCGTGCGTGGCCCCCGCCGCCATGATCTTCGTGCCCTGCAAGGACGGCATCAGCCACAACGAGATCGAAGACGCCAGGCCTGAACACCTGGAAGCCGGCTGCAACGTCCTGTTGCAAGTCATGCTCGAAGCCGCGAACCTGCCCTGAAGCCAGCCCTGAGGCCTGCCCCGAAACCTGCCGCCCTGGAACCATCCATGAAGATCCTGATCGCACGGCTGAACCACGAAACCAACACGTTCTCTCCGGTGCCGACGCCGTTGTCGTCCTTCCAGCCCCGCTACGGCGAAGACGCCTACCGGGCCAGCAAGGGCACGCGCACTGCCATCGGTGCCTTCATCGATCTGGCGGAGGCAGCCGGCGCGGCGCTGGTGGTGCCGGTGGCCGCCAGCGCCAACCCGAGTGGCCGCGTCGCGGCCGCCGCCTACGATGCCTTGTGCGATGCCATTCTCGCCGCCGCGCCCGGCTGCGACGCGGCGATGCTGGACCTGCACGGCGCCATGGTGGCAGAGAACAGCGACGACGGCGAGGGCGAACTGCTGGCACGCCTGCGCAAGGTATTGCCGAATGCGCCAATCGCCATCGCGCTGGACCTGCACGGCAACATCACGCCGACCATGGTGGCCCACGCCGACATCGCCGTCAGCTTCAAAACCTACCCGCATGTGGACATGTACGAAACCGGCGAACATGCGGGCCGCCTGCTGTTGCGCATGCTGCGGCGGGAAATCCGGCCGGCGCTGGCGTGGCGACGCTTGCCGATGGTGACCCACACGCTGCGCAGCAACACCGGCGAAGGGGCCATGCGGCGCGCGGTGGCGGCGGCCCGGCAAGCGGAGGCCGATGGCATGCTGGCCGTGTCGGTGCTGGCCGGTTTCGGCCTGGCCGACATCGCGGCACCCTGCCTGAGCATGCTGGTGGTGGGCGACGGCGATGTCGGGGCGGCCCAGGCGGCGGCCGACCAGCTCGCGGCGCAGATCTGGGATGAGCGTGCCGGTTTCGTCTATGCATCCGAGCCGCTGCCGGATTCCATCGCGCGCGCCGCCCGACTGGCGGCAACGGACGGCACTGGCCCGGTGTTGCTGCTGGACCACGGCGACAATTGCATGTCCGGCGGTACCTGCGACGATATGGCGGTACTGCGGGAAGCGTTGCGCCAGGGGCTGTCCGGCATCGCGGCGGGCCCGGTGTGCGATCCGCAGGCAGTGGCCGCGCTGGTCGACGCCGGCGTGGGCGCCAGCGTGGCGCTGCCGGTGGGCAACAAGGTGCCGCTCGCCCAACTCGGCCTCCATCCCGAGCCACTGCCGCTGAGCGGCCGCGTGACTGCCGTCAGCGACGGCGAATACGTGATCGGCGGCCCCACGTACAACGGCCTGCGCGTCCGCATGGGCCGCACCGTGCTGCTCGACATCGGCGCGGCGCAGGTACTGGTAACCGAAACCCCGCAGGAACACTGGGATATCGGCATCTTCACCCATATCGGCGTGGATCCCCGCGCACAGCGCTTCCTGTTGCTGAAATCGCGCATGTATTGCCGGCCGGTGTTCGTGCCCATCGCCCGCGCGGTGGTCGAGTGCGACGGCGGCGGCGTCACGAGTTCGCGCTACGCGCAGTTCCCGTTCCGGCGCCTGGCGCGGCCGGTGTATCCCCTGGATGCCGGAGCCGGCCTGGACGCGCCGGCGGCCGCCTGAGGCCGGATCGCGTGCTCGAAGAGGGCCCGCATCGCCCGCCCCGCCCGCTCGTCCCGCCGGCCTCCAGATACGCCCCATAGCGCAGGCCGATGGCCGGCGGCGCCCACGGCGCGCCCTGCTTCCCGGCGGCGTATGCCCCCTTGCCGACATCAAGAATGTCACGCGCGCAACGCAATGGGGAAATCGAGGCTCCCGCTTGTGCATTTCCCTGCCTATACTCTCTGGAACAAGACGCAAAAACCCCACCGTTGTCGCCATGTCCAGGAGAGTTCTCATGGTTACGATGAACAGGCGCCAGTTTCTGAAGATAACCGGCGCATCCCTGGCGGGCTCCAGCCTGGCCTTGATGGGATTCTCGCCGGGCGAGGCGCTGGCGGAGGTGCGGGCCTACAAGCTGGCCCGCGCCACCGAGACGCGCAACACCTGCCCGTATTGCTCCGTGGCCTGCGGCCTGCTGATGTACAGCCTGGGGGACGGCGCCAAGAACGCCACCGCCAGCGTGATCCACATCGAGGGCGACGCCGATCATCCGGTCAATCGCGGCACGCTGTGCCCGAAGGGCGCCGGGCTGATCGACTTCATCCACAGCCCCAGCCGGCTGAAATACCCGGAATACCGCGCGCCCGGCTCGGACAAGTGGGTGCGGCTGTCGTGGGACGATGCGCTGGACCGCATCGCCAAGCGCCTCAAGGAAGACCGCGACGCCAACTTCGTCGACAAGACCGCCGACGGCAAGACGGTCAACCGCTGGCTGACCACCGGCATGCTGGCGGCCTCGGCCAGCAGCAACGAGGTGGGCTACCTCACGCAGAAGACCATCCGCAGCATGGGGATGCTGGGCTTCGACAACCAGGCGCGCGTCTGACACGGCCCGACGGTGGCAGGTCTTGCCCCGACGTTTGGCCGCGGTGCGATGACGAACCATTGGGTCGACATCAAGAACGCGGATGTGGTGCTGGTGATGGGCGGCAACGCGGCCGAGGCGCACCCGTGCGGCTTCAAGTGGGTGACGGAGGCCAAGGCGCACAACAAGGCCCGGCTGATCGTGGTGGACCCGCGCTTCACGCGCTCGGCCTCGGTGGCGGACCTGTACGTGCCGATCCGCACGGGCAGCGACATCGTGTTCCTGGGCGGCGTGATCCGCTACCTGCTGGCCAACGACAAGATCCAGCACGAGTACGTGAAGCACTACACGGACTTCACCTTCATCGTGCGCGAGGACTTCGCCTTCGACCAGGGCATCTTCTCCGGCTATGACGCCGGCAAGCGCAGCTACGACAAGACCACCTGGGACTACGAGCGCGGCGACGACGGCTTCGTCAGGACCGATCCCACGCTGGCGCACCCGCGCTGCGTCTTCAACCTGCTCAAGCAGCACTACGCGCGCTACACGCCCGAGATGGTGGAGCGCGTGTGCGGCACGCCAAAGGACAAGTTCCTCGCCGTATGCGAGATGATGGCGTCCACCGCCACGCCCACGCGCGCCATGACCATCATGTACGCGCTGGGCTGGACGCAGCACTCGATCGGCTCGCAGATCATCCGCACCGGCGCGATGGTGCAGCTGCTGCTGGGCAACATCGGCGTGTCCGGCGGCGGCATGAACGCGCTGCGCGGCCACTCCAACATCCAGGGCCTGACCGACCTGGGGCTGCTGTCCAACCAGTTGCCCGGCTACATGACGCTGCCGAGCGAGCCCGAGCAGGACTACGACAAGTACATCGCCGCGCGCGCGCTCAAGCCGCTGCGGCCCAACCAGCTCAGCTACTGGCAGAACTACCCCAAGTTCCACGTCAGCCTGATGAAGGCGTGGTGGGGCGACGCCGCCACCGCGGACAACCACTGGGCCTACGACTACCTGCCCAAGCTCGACAAGCTGTACGACCTGCTGCAGGTGGTCGAGCTGATGAACCAGGGCAAGATGAACGGCTACATCGCGCAGGGCTTCAACCCGCTGGTGGCCGCGCCCAACAAGGCCAAGCTCGCGGCCGGGCTGGCCAGGCTCAAGTTCCTGATCGTGATGGACCCGCTGGCCACCGAGACCTCCGAGTTCTGGCGCCACGCCGGCGAGATGAACGACGTCGACCCCGCGCGGATCCAGACCGAGGTGTTCCGCCTGCCCACCACCTGCTTCGCCGAGGAAAACGGCGCGCTGGTCAACTCCGGGCGCTGGCTGCAATGGCACTGGAAAGGCGCCGAGCCGCCGGGCGAGGCGCGCAGCGACCTGGAGATCATGGCCGGGCTGTTCCTGCGCATGCGCAAGATGTACCAGGCCGACGGCGGCAAGTTCCCCGACCCGATCCTCAACCTGACCTGGCCCTACGCGGACCCGTACAGCCCGAACCCGGAAGAACTGGCCCGCGAATACTCCGGCCGCGCCATCGCCGAGCTCAAGGATCCCAAGGACCCCGCCAAGGTGACGCGGCGCGCGGGCGAGCAGTTGAGCGGCTTCGCCGAGCTGCGCGACGACGGCAGCACCGCCAGCGGCTGCTGGATCTTCTGCGGCGCCTGGACCAGCGCCGGCAACCAGATGGCGCGGCGCGACAATACGGACCCCACCGGCATCGGCCAGACCCTGAACTGGGCCTGGGCGTGGCCGGCCAACCGCCGCGTGCTGTACAACCGCGCCTCGTGCGATCCGGCCGGCAAGCCGTTCAACCCGGCGCGCAAGCTGATCGGCTGGAACGGCACCGCGTGGGGCGGCGCCGACGTGGCGGACTTCAAGGCCGACGAGGACCCGGCCGGCGGCATGGGGCCGTTCATCATGAACCCGGAAGGCGTGGCGCGCTTCTTCGCCCGCGCCGGCATGGCCGAGGGGCCGTTCCCGGAACACTACGAGCCGTTCGAGACGCCGCTGGGCTACAACCCGCTCAACGACAAGCAGCCGCAGGCCACCAGCAACCCGGCCGCGCGCGTGTTCAAGGACGACCTCGCGGCGATGGGCAAGGTCGCGCAGTTCCCGCACATCGCCACCACCTACCGGCTCACCGAGCATTTCCACGGCTGGACCAAGCACGCGCGCATCAACGCCATCCTCCAGCCCGAGCAGTTCGTGGAGATCGGCGAGGCGCTGGCGAAGGAGCTCGGCATCGTCGCGGGCGACCGCGTCAAGGTGTCGTCCAACCGCGGCTTCATCAAGGCGGTGGCGGTGGTCACCAAGCGGCTCAGGGCGCTGCAGGTGGACGGCAAGACGCTGCACACGGTGGGCATCCCGATCCACTGGGGCTTCACCGGGCTGGCGCGGCCGGGCTTCATCACCAACACGCTGACCCCGTCGGTGGGCGACGGCAATACGCAGACGCCGGAGTTCAAGTCCTTCCTGGTGAAGGTCGAGAAGGCCTAGCGAAGACGCGGGAACATAGAGGACATAAGGGGCACAGGGGAACGTCATGGCACTGCAGTCTCTCGACATCCGCCGGCGCTCGGCCACCACCACGCCGTCGACGCAGGTGCGCGCGCCGGCGACCGGCACCGTGGCCAAGCTGATCGACACCACCAAGTGCATCGGCTGCAAGGCCTGCCAGGCGGCGTGCATGGAATGGAACGACCTGCGCGACGAAATCGGCCACAACGTGGGCGTCTACGACAACCCGGCCGACCTGAGCGACCATTCCTGGACCGTGATGCGCTTCTCCGAATACGAGAACCCCAACGGCAACCTCGAATGGCTGATCCGCAAGGACGGCTGCATGCACTGCGACGATCCCGGCTGCCTCAAGGCCTGCCCCTCGCCGGGCGCCATCGTGCAGTACACCAACGGCATCGTCGACTTCCAGGAAGAGAACTGCATCGGCTGCGGCTACTGCATCACCGGCTGCCCGTTCAACATTCCGCGCATCTCGAAGCAGGACCACAAGGCCTACAAGTGCACGCTGTGCTCGGACCGCGTCGGGGTGGGCCAGGAACCCGCCTGCGTGAAGACCTGCCCGACCGGCGCCATCGTCTTCGGCACCAAGGAAGACATGAAGCAGCATGCCGAGGAGCGCATCGTCGACCTCAAATCGCGCGGCTTCGACAAGGCCGGCCTGTACGACCCGGCCGGCGTGGGCGGCACGCACGTGATGTACGTGCTGCACCACGCCGACCAGCCTTCGCTCTACCACGGCCTGCCCGACACGCCGCGCATCAGCCCGCTGGTGGGCCTGTGGAAGGGCCTGGCCAAGCCGCTCGCGGTGGCCGGCATCGCCGTCACCGCGCTGGCGGGCTTCTTCCACTACATCCGCGTCGGCCCCAACGAGACCAGCGAGGAAGACGAGGAAGCCGCGCGCGCGGAACTGGCCCGCGAGCCGCGCGCGGCCGACGAGGAGGGACGCCATGAAACCCGCTGACAGGCCCGGCCTGATCCTGCGCTACACCGCCGGCGAGCGCACCAACCACTGGATCGTCGCCATCAGCTTCGTCCTGCTGGCGCTGTCTGGGCTGGCGCTGTTCCACCCGTCGATGTTCTGGCTGAGCAACGTGCTCGGCGGCGGCACCTGGACGCGCATCCTGCACCCGTTCCTGGGCGTGCTGATGTTCGTCTCGTTCGTGCTGCTGGTGCTGCGCTTCTGGCGCCACAACATGCTCAACGCCAACGACCGCGTGTGGCTGCGCCACGCCGGCGACGTGCTCGCCAACCACGAGGAAGCGCTGCCCGAGGTCGGGCGCTACAACGCCGGCCAGAAGCTGCTGTTCTTCCTGATGGTGCTGTGCATGCCGTTGCTGCTGCTGTCAGGCATCGTGATCTGGCGCGTCTACTTCTCCGCGTATTTCCCCATCGAGGTCATCCGCGTCTCGGCGGTGGTGCACGCCATTTGCGCCTTCGCGCTGATTTGCGGCATCATTGTCCACATCTATGCGGCGTTGTGGGTCAAGGGCTCGGTCGCGGCCATGACGCGCGGCACGGTGACTTACGGATGGGCCTGGAAGCACCACCGCGCGTGGTTCCGGGAAGTCTTCAGGCAAGGCAACAAGTAGCGCCACAAACAGCGCCGGACGCAGGCTGCCGCCCGCACCGGCGGCGCCTGCGGCGTCCCCGCCGGGATGCCGTTCCACGGAACCGGGACGATCATGGTGCAGCGCATTCTCCAACCCCACGAAATCGAGTCGCTCGACCACGTCGCGCTGGCGCGCCTGCGCCTGCCGCCGCGCGCCGGCATCTTCGCCGCGCGCGCGCGGCGCCTGCGCCAGCTTGCCGGCGGCAATCCGATCGGCGCCTATCTCGCCCTGATGGCCACCGTGGCCGAGGCCCAGGAAGCGGCCGCCGCCAGCCTGGACGTGCCGCCGCCCGACGCGCACGCCATCGCGCTGGCGCGCGAGCACCGCATGCCGCCGCTGGCCGCCGCCGGCGGCCACGGCGACGGCGCGTGGCACGCCGCGCTGGTGGCGCTGCTGGCCGCCTTGCAGGTCGCGCCCGGCCTGCCGGCGGCGGCCACCGCGGCGCTCGCGCGGCTGGCCGCGCTACCGCCGCATGCGCTGGCCGCCCAGGCACAGGCCCTGCTGGGCGGGCGCGACGACGAAGCCGACCCCGCCATCGCGCCGTTCCTGATGGCCGCGCTCCAGGTCGGCTGGACCAGCCGGGCCAGCCAGCTCGCCGAGGCCGACGTGCCGGCGCTCGACGTGCACACCGTGTGCCCGGCATGCGGCACGCTGCCGGTGGCCAGCATCGTGCGCATCGGCGGGCGCTACCAGGGCCTGCGCTATCTCCATTGCGCGCTGTGCGCCACCGAATGGCACATGGTGCGCATCAAGTGCAGCCATTGCGAATCCACCGAGGGCATCGCCTACCACGTCGCCGAGAACGAGACGGCCCGGCGCGAGGCCACGGAAAAAAGCGACGGCCTGCACGCGGTCAAGGCCGAGTCCTGCGAGCACTGCCATACCTACCGCAAGATCTGCTACATGGAAAAGGACATGGAGGTCGAGCCCGTCGCCGACGACCTCGCCACGCTGGCGCTGGACGTGCTGATGGGCGAGGCCGGCTACGCGCGCGCCAGCGGCAACCCGCTGCTGTGGCAGGGAGCGCAGTCTTGAGCGCGCTCGACGACGGCACGCCCGCCATCCCCGCCATGCCCACCGCGCCCGCCCTCGCCGGGCCGGCGGACATTCCCTCGCTCGACCGCCTGCTCAACGCGCCCGAGCTGCAGCCGCTGCTGGCCAGCCACGGCCGCACCCAGGTCACGGCCACGCTGCGCGGCCTGCTCGACGGCTGCCGCGCGCAGGCGCTCGCCGGGCGGCTGGCGGCCGGCGCGGTGGCGCCCCGGGCGCTGGCCGACGCGCTGGGCGCGGCGCTGGCACGCGCCGCCGAGCCGCGCCTGCGCGCGGTGTTCAACCTCACCGGCACCGTGCTGCATACCAACCTCGGCCGCGCCCTGCTGCCCGACAGCGCGGTGCAGGCGGTGGCGCGCGCGCTGACCGCGCCGGCCAACCTGGAATTCGACCTCGCCAGCGGCGCGCGCGGCGACCGCGACGACCTCGTCGAGGACCTGCTGTGCGAGCTCACCGGCGCCGAGGCCGCGACCGTGGTCAACAACAACGCCGCGGCCGTGCTGCTGATGCTCAACGCGCTGGCGCAGCGGCGCGAGGTGGTGGTCTCGCGCGGCGAGCTGGTCGAGATCGGCGGCGCCTTCCGCATCCCCGACATCATGCAGCGCGCCGGCGCGCGGCTGGTCGAGGTGGGCACCACCAACCGCACCCATCCGCACGACTACGCCGACGCCATCGGCCCGCGCACCGCGCTGCTGATGAAGGTCCATTGCAGCAACTACCAGGTGACCGGCTTCACGCGCAGCGTGGAGGTGGCCGAGGTGGCGGCGCTAGCCGCGCCGCACGGCCTGCCGGTGGTGGTGGACCTCGGCAGCGGCACGCTGGTGGACCTCACGCGCTGGGGCCTGCCGCCCGAGACCACGGTGCGCGAGACCATCGAGGCCGGCGCCAGCCTCGTGACCTTCAGCGGCGACAAGCTGCTCGGCGGGCCGCAGGCCGGGCTGATCGTCGGGCGCGCCGAGCTGATCCGCAAGATCAAGAAGAATCCGCTCAAGCGCGCGCTGCGCGTGGGCAAGCTGACGCTGGCCGCGCTCGAGCCCGTGCTGCGACTCTACCGCGCGCCCGAGCTGCTGGCCGACAGCCTGCCCACGCTGCGCCTGCTCACGCGCGCGGCGCCGGACCTGCACGCGCAGGCGCTGCGCCTGCGCCCGCTGCTGCAGCCGGCGCTCGGCGACGCCTACCTCGTCGCGGACGCGCCGATGTTCAGCCAGGTCGGCAGCGGCGCGCAGCCGGGCAGCCAGTTGCCGAGCCACGGCCTGGCCATCACGGCGGCAGGCGGGCGCCGCGCCGGCGCCGGGCGCCAGCTGCAGCGGCTCGAAGCGGCGCTGCGCGCGCTGCCCCGCCCCGTCATCGGCCGCGTCGCCGACCAGACTCTGTGGCTGGACCTGCGCTGCCTGGAACAGGCCGACGAGGCCGCCTTCACCGCCCAGTGGCAGGCGCTGCGCCCATGATCGTCGGCACCGCCGGGCACATCGACCACGGCAAGACCACCCTGGTGCATGCGCTGACCGGCGTCGACACCGACCGCCTCAAGGAAGAGAAGGCGCGCGGCATCTCCATCGCGCTCGGTTATGCCTACACGCCGCTGCCCAACGGCGACGTGCTCGGTTATGTCGACGTGCCCGGCCACGAGCGCCTGATCCACACGATGGCCGCCGGCGCCAGCGGCATCGACCTGGCGCTGCTGGTGGTCGCCGCCGACGACGGCGTGATGCCGCAGACGCGCGAGCACGTGGCCATCGTCGAGCGGCTCGGCATCGCGCGCGCCGCGGTGGCGCTGACCAAGGCCGACCGCGCCGGCGCCGCGCGCCTCGACGCGGTGCGCGGCGAGATCGCGGCGCTGCTGGCCGGCACGCCGTTCGCCGGCGCGCCGGTGTTCGCGCTCGACGCCACGCGCGCCGGCGACGCCGGCGTGGCCGCGCTGCGCGCCTGGCTGCACGAAGCCGCGCAGCAGGTGCCGCCGCGCGGCGCGGACGGCCTGTTCCGGCTGGCGGTGGACCGCGTGTTCACGCTGCCCGGCCACGGCACGGTCGTCACCGGCACGGTCCTCGGCGGCCAGGTCCGCGTTGGCGACACCATGCAGGTCGCGCCGTCCGGCAAGCCGGCGCGTGTGCGCAGCATCCACGCGCAGCAGCGCCCCGCCGACACCGGCCGCGCCGGGCAGCGCTGCGCGCTCAACCTGGCCGGCATCGACAAGGACGCGGTCAACCGCGGCGACTGGATAGCCGATCCCGCGCTGGTCGCGCCCTCGGTCCGCATCGACGTCTCGCTCGCCCTGCTGCCGCAGGCGGACCTGCGGCTCGCGCACTGGACGCCGCTGCACGTCCACCTCGGCACCACGCACCAGTTGGCCAACGCCGTGCTGCTCGACACCGAAGCGCTGGAACCGGGCGGCACCGCGCTGGCCCAGCTGGTGTTCGCCGCGCCGGTCTGCGCGCTGCCCGGCGACCGCTTCATCGTGCGCAACGCGCAGGCCAGCCAGACCGTGGGCGGCGGCACCGTGCTCGACCCGTTCGCGCCCGAGCGACGCCGCCGCACCGCGCGGCGCCTGGCGTGGCTGCGGGCGCTGCGGGAAATGACCGAAGGCGCCGGGCTGGCGCCGCTGCTGGCGCAGGCCACCCACGGCATCGCCACCGCGCGCCTGGCCTGCCTGACCGGCAGCGGCCCGGCCGGCTGGCGGCTGCCGGCCGACGCGCTGACCGTGCCCGCGGCGGGACATGCCGATGCCTGCGTCATCCTCGCCGCGCACTGGCAGGCGCTGCAGCGCACCGTGCTCGACACGCTGGCCGCGTTCCACGCGCGCCTGCCCGACGAACCCGGCCTCGACGCCGGCGCCCTGCGCCGCGCGGCCCTCGCCGGCGCGCCGGCGCTGCCGGACGCGGCCTGGGGCGCGCTGCTCGACACGCTGGTCGGACAAGGCGCCCTGCGCCGCAACGGCGCGTGGCTGCAACTGCCGTCGCACGCCGTCACGCTGTCGGACGAAGACCTCGCGCTGGCGCAGCGCATCGCGCCGATGCTGGCGGCCGGCGGCTACGACCCGCCCTGGGTGCGCGAACTCGCCGCGGCCCGCAACGTGCCGGAAGACAGGATGCGCCAGCTATTGCGCCGGATGGCGCGCCAGGGCACGCTGCACCAGATCGTGCCCGACCTGTTCTACGACGACGGCCGCGTGCGCGAACTGGCCGCGCTGGTCGCCACGCTGATCGCGCAACATGGCAGCGCCGACGCGGTGCGCTTTCGCGACGCCACCGCGCTGGGCCGCAAGCGCGCCATCCAGATTCTGGAGTTCTTCGACCGCGTCGGCTACACTCGGCGCGTCGGCAACGGCCGCGTGCTGCGGCCCGGCAATGCGTGGCAGGCCGGTGCCGGCCGCGTGTAGTCCGTGCAGTCCGTGCAGTCCTGTAGCACCCGCAAGTCCATGTAGTCCGCGAAGGAAGGCATGCGTATCCGGTGATGCGGCCGGGCTTCAAACCCGGTTGGGGGCGTCAGCCGTTCCCAGGTAGGTTCGACTCCTGCTGCTTTCCGCCACGAGGTTTTCCGGTTTCTTGCCGGACACGGCAACAGGCAAGGATTTGCACAGGGCGCGCTTTCTTGCCTTTCCCGCGGGTTTTCGAGATTGGATGGCGCCCGGCTGCGCCAGACTGGCGAAATGATGCCCGGCCTCCGGCCGGAGATCGTCCGCCACGCGCCACGCCTCGCCCTCCAGATCGTCAGCGAATCCCTGCCCCGGCGCGGGGACGAGGCCCCGATCCGATTACTGTATATCCATACAGTAAACTCAACTATATGCACTCGGCCCAGGATGGCCCATACACTGTATATTCGTACAGTATCCAAACCGCTGCATTACCTGATTAACGCAGCCACCATCCGGAGAGTCGCCGTCATGTCCGATACCCGCGCCATCAAGTACATCGTCGTGCCATACCGTCAGGGCAAAGGCGACTCGCTCCAGCCCGGCGAGATCCGCCAGGCCTCCAGCGAGGTCGGCGCCATCCGCATCGCCAGCGCAATGGCGTCCAGCTTCGCCGGCGTCGCCGCCTACGAAGTGCTGGTGGACGAGGAAACGGGCGAGATGGGGTCGCCGCGCATCCTGGTGCAGGAGGGGAGCATTCCGGCGCTTGGCGAGTGAGGCAAGAGGGGGTATGCGGACGAGGGCGTGGCTGCAGAGCCCGCACCGCTTCGGGCAGATCAGGCGGGCAGCCTGAATCTTCTTCTGATCGGAATCTCAAGAGACCTCATTTGCGGCCTTTCGAGACGGCGAACGCGGTCCGACCTTTCGTGCTCGGAAGAAGGAACTGGTCATTCGCGGCAACTGTTGCCGGCGCCAGTCTCCGTTCTTCAGTCGGTCACGACAAAGTGCACCATGATCCGCTCAATGTTGTCCGAAATTTGATACTTTTTTACGGACAGATGGCTTGCCAGTTGTCTGGAAAAAATATACAAATATCGGACAAGGAGCCCCACATGTCCGCCCTCAAGTCCAGAATCTCCGCATTGATCGATGCCGCCGCATGCAGCCAGGTTTGGGTGCCGTCCGATTTCGCCGATCTCGGAAACCGGGATGCGATCGACAAGGTATTGCAGCGCATGGTCGCGGCAGGAGAACTGCGGCGAATCGAACGAGGCCTCTACGACCGGCCCTCGATGAACCAGCTGACGGACAGTCCCACCACGCCGGACTATCGCGCCGTGATAGCGGCAATCGCGCGGCGGGACCAGTTGCGGATGCTGGTGGACGGCCTGACGGCGGCGAACGACCTGGGGCTGACCGATGCCGTTCCCGCCCGCGTCGTCGTCCATACGGATGCCCGGCGCCGTGGCGTGCGGCTCGGCAACCTGGATATCCAGTTCAAGCACACCGCGCCAAGCCGCCTGTACTGGGCAGGCCGCCCCGCCATGCGCGTGGTGCAGGCCCTTTACTGGCTGAAGGACATGCTGGCATCCGACCGCGCCCACATCCTCGGCCGGTTGCGGGATGTCCTCGCCGGCTCGGCGAACGGCGATGCGATCCGCGAGGATCTTGCGGGCGGGCTGTCGATGATGCCGGCCTGGATGCAGGACATCACGCGGGATCTGCTCCACGCGGACGCCCCGCCCGCGCACCGCAGGCCGACACCGGCGCCGGCGCCGGCCGCCGCCGCCGCGGACATGCCGGGGTAAAAGGTTGAACCAGGCCTACCGGCAAATCCTCGCGGCTTCCGATGCCGACCGGCGCGACCTGTTCCTGCGCACCGCCACGCGCCTGGGCACGGCCGTGCAGAACGTCGAGAAGGATTTCTGGGTGTGCTGGACCCTGGACGTACTGTTCAACCGGCTGCCCGACGGCGGGCCGCGATTGCTGTTCAAGGGCGGCACTTCCCTGTCCAAGGCATTCGGCCTGATTACCCGCTTTTCGGAAGACATCGACGTCACGGTCTTTCGCGACGATCTTGGCCAGCAGGCGAGCGCCGCCGAACTTGATGCGCTGAGCGGGAAGAAGCGCCGCGAGCGGCTCAACGCGATCAAGGAAGCCTGCCAGGCCTATGTCGCCGGCGCCCTGAGAACTCGGATAAGCGCGTGCGCTCTCGCGGCAATCGGCGAAGGGCGTTTCCTGCTCGAGCCGGACCCGGGCGATGCGGATCGCCAGAGCCTGCTTTTCTGGTACCCCGCCGTCACGCAGGAGGCGGGAGGCTACGTCCGCTCGGCCGTCAAGATCGAGTCGGGAGCCAAGTCGGCCCTCGATCCGCACGTCCCCGCCAGTGTCACGCCCTACGTTGCCGGCGACGTGCCGGGGCTGGACCTGACCGTGCCGGACATCACCACCGTAGAAGCGAAACGCACGTTCTGGGACAAGATCATCATCGTGCACGGACTGCGGCAATGGCACGACCGCCGCGCCGAACTCCGGCATGGCGGCCAGCGGGTTTCCCGCCATTACTACGACCTGCACCAGCTCTTGCAGATTGCCACGGCGCAAGGCTGGACCGGCGATGGCCTGCTTGCCCTGGACTGCGCGCGACACGCAAGACTCTTCTTCGGCAGCGCGGACCTGGGACTCGACGCCGCGCGGCCCGGCGCGTTCACCCTGGTCCCGGCAGGAGCCATGCGCGATGCGCTGGCGAGGGACTACGCGGCGATGGCGGGCATGGTCTTTGGCAACGCGCCGGCATTCGATGCGGTGCTCGATGCCGCTGCCCGCCTGGAACAGGCCGTCAATGTCATCGGCCCGTAGCATCGGCTAGCCGGCCAGCCCGCCGACCGATGTTTCGCCCATCGGTCCTCCCGCACCCTCCCGCCGCTCCCAGCCCCCTGCCCGGCACTTTTTTGCTCCCCCCTTCCGCCCCGGCGGCCTACTATGCATTGGTCAGGCGAACCGCCGCGACTACCGCGACTGCCGCGCGCCGCCCAGGCCACCGAACCGGAGGAATGCAAATGGACCGTCGTTCTTTCCTGAAAGCGGGCGCCGCCGCGCCCGTGCTGGCGGGCGCAGCCGGGATTCCCGGACTGGCCCGCGCCGGCGCGCCAGGCGCCGAGGCGTTGCCGGCCGCCGAGGGCTGGCGTGTCTATGAAGTCACCACGGAGGTGACGCTGCCGCCCACGGCCGCGCCGGCCAGCGTGTGGGTGCCGATCACCGCCGGGCGGATCGGCGACTACCAGCGCACGCTGTCCACCACCTGGGCCGCGCCCGGCGCACGCGCGGAAGACGCCCGCGCGCCCGGCTACGACGTGCGCATGCTGGCGCTGAACTGGCCCGCCGCCGCCGAAGGCCAGCCGCTGCATGCCACGCTGACCAACGTGGTGGCGCTGCGCGACCGCAAGGCGGATCTCGGCCAGCCGCCGTCGTCGCGCGGGCCGCGCGAATCGGCCGAGACCCTGCGCGAATACCTGCGGCCCACGCAACTGCTGCCGACCGACGGCATCGTCAAGGCCACCGCGCAGCAGATCACCGCCGGCGCGCCGGACGACATGACGCGCGCCCGCGCGCTCTACGAATGGGTGGTCGACCATACTTGCCGCGAGGCCAGCGTGCGCGGCTGCGGCGTGGGCGACGTGGCGGCCATGCTGCGCGCGGGCGGCATCATGGGCGGCAAGTGCGCGGACATCAACGCGCTGTTCGTGGCGCTGGCGCGCGCCTCGGGCATTCCGGCGCGCGATGCCTACGGCGTGCGCGTGGACAATTCCGCATACGGCTTCAAGGCGATGGGCAAGGCCGGCGACATCTCCAAGGCGCAGCACTGCCGCGCCGAGTTCTACAACGCCGGCTACGGCTGGGTGCCGGTGGACCCGGCCGACGTGCGCAAGGTGGCGCTCGAGGAGGTGCCCGGCGGGCTGCCGATGACGCACTGGAAGGTGCGCTCGGCGCGCGCGATGCTGTTCGGCGCCTGGGAGATGAACTGGGTGGCCTACAACCACGGCCACGACGTGGCGCTGCCGGGCAGCAAGGCGGCGCCGGTGCCGTTCCTGATGTACCCGAACGGCGAGACCGTCGCCGGCACGCTCGACAGCGTCGATCCCGCCGCGTTCGGCTACCGCATCGCCTCGCGCCGCATCGCATAGGGAGACCCATGACGGCAAACAACACGATGGCCGACCGGCCGGCCGCCGGCGCAATCAGGCTGACGGCCTTTTCCCACGGCGGCGGCTGCGGCTGCAAGATCGCGCCCGGCGTGCTCTCCGAGATCCTCAGGAACACGCGCGGCTTCCCGGCGCCGCCCGCGCTGATGGTCGGCATCGAGACCAGCGACGACGCCGCCGTCTACAGGCTCAACGACACCCAGGCGCTGGTCGCCACCACGGACTTCTTCATGCCGGTGGTGGACGACCCCTACGACTTCGGCCGCATCGCCGCGGCCAACGCCATCTCCGACGTCTACGCGATGGGCGGCACGCCGATCATGGCGCTGGCGCTGGTCGGCATGCCGGTGGACAAGCTGCCGCCGGAGGTCATCGGCACCATCCTGGCCGGCGGCGAGGCGGTCTGCGCGCAGGCGGGCATTCCCGTCGCGGGCGGCCACACCATCGACTCGGTCGAGCCGATCTACGGGCTGGTGGTGATGGGGCTGGTGCACCCCGACCACGTCAAGCGCAACAGCGCCGCGCGGCCCGGCGACGTGCTGATCCTCGGCAAGCCGCTCGGCGTGGGCATCATGTCGGCCGCCATCAAGAAGGACAAGCTGGACGCCGACGGCTACCGCGAGATGATCGCCAGCACCACGCGGCTCAACACGCCGGGCCGACGGCTGGCGGCCCTGGCGGGCGTGCACGCGCTCACCGACGTGACCGGCTTCGGCCTGCTCGGCCATCTGCTGGAAGTCTGCCGCGGCAGCGGCGTGGGCGCGCGGCTGGCGATGGACCGCATCCCGCTGCTGCCCGGCGTGGCGGCGCTGGCCGGCGCGGGCGTGGTCACTGGCGCGTCGGGGCGCAACTGGGCCAGCTACGGCGCCGAGGTGGCGCTGGCGGCAGGCATCACGCCGGCGCAGAAAGCCCTGCTGACCGATCCGCAGACCAGCGGCGGCCTGCTGGTGGCATGCGCGCCGGCGGCGGTGGACGACGTGCTCGCCGTGTTCCGCGACGAAGGCTTCGCGCATGCCGCCGTGATCGGCGAGACCACGGCGGGGCCGGCGCGCGTGACGGTGTGAGCGGCGGCGGCCGGGTGCTTCCTGGCCGCGCGCATCCCAACGTGTCCAAACGCATCCCGCGCGAGCCGCCCGCGACAACCGAACAAGCTATTGCCCCGCCCCGTTCTAAGCTAAGACGAAACCATCAGTTCGCGCGGCGTCGTGCCGTTCCTATACTTGGCGGCCACGCAACAGCCTGGGAACGGGACCATGAAACGATGGCACGCGGCCGCGCTGGCGGCTCTGGTGATGGCATTCGGCGCCGGCGCCGCGCAGGCACAAACGCAGGCACAAGCGCAGGCGCAGGAAAAAACGAAGATCAAGGTCGGCGTCTCGGTCGGCAATGCCGAGCAGACCTTCGAGGTGGTGCGCAAGGTCGCCGCGCGCGACGGCCTGGACATCCAGGTCATCACCTTCAGCGACTACCTGCAGCCCAACGAGGCGCTCGCCGCCGGCGACCTCGACGCCAACGCCTTCCAGCACAAGCCCTTCCTCGACAGCCAGATCAAGGCGCGCGGCTACAAGATCGTGCCGGTGGGCCTGACGCTGACCGCGCCGCTGGGCATCTACTCCAGGGCCTACAAGTCGGTCGCGCAACTGCCGCAGGGCGCGCGCATCGGCATCCAGAACGATCCGTCCAACGGCAACCGCGCGCTGCTGCTGCTGCAGAAGGCCGGGCTCATCAAGCTCAGGCCCGGCGTGGGCGAGAACGGCGTCAACGCCACCCCGCTCGACGTGGTGGAGAACCCGAAGAAGCTCAGGCTGATCGAGCTCGACGCCGCGCAACTGCCGCGCGCGCTCGACGACCTCGCCGCCGCCTCGATCAACAACGACTATGCCTATCGCGCCGGCCTCTCGCTGCAGCGCGACACCATCGCGGTGGAAGACGCGCGCGGCCCCTACGCCAACCTGATCGCCACGCGCGCCGAGGACAAGGACAAGCCGTGGGTCAAGAAGCTGGTGAAGGCCTACCAGTCGGAGGAAGTGCGCCGGTTCATCGAGACCGAGTTCAAGGGCTCGCTGATCCCGGCCTTCTGAGCGGTGCCGGGCCGCCCCGCCGGGGGGCCGGCCGATCCCGCCGATGTGTCCTATAGTACAAAGCCGCGATAGCCGGTGGGGCAAGGCATGCGAGCCGTACAAGGCATACAAGGAGGCACATCATGGCAACCTGGAAGCCCGATCCGAGCTTTTACCCGTCGCCGCGCCTGGCGGCGAAGGCACCCCCCGAATCCCTCGCCTACGTGGCGATGTTCGATCCCACGCGCAGCCAGCCCGACGGCATCGCCGTGGTGAACACGGACCCGGCCTCGCCCGCCTACGCCACCATCGTCGGCCGGGTGGCCATGCCGCACACCGGCGACGAGCTGCATCACTTCGGCTGGAACGCCTGTTCCTCCTGCCTGTGCCCGAACGCGCCGCACCCGCACATGGAGCGGCGCTACCTGGTGGTGCCGGGCCTGCGCTCCTCGCGCGTCTACATCCTCGACACCAAACCCGATCCGCTGCACCCCGTCATCGTCAAGGTGATCGAGCCCGGCGAGCTGGCCGAGCGCACCGGCTACACGCGCCCGCACACCGTGCACTGCGGCCCCGCCGGCATCTACATCACGGCGCTCGGCAACGGCGCGGGCAAGGGGCCGGGCGGCATCATGCTGCTGGACCAGGAAAGCTTCGAGCCGCTCGGCCAGTGGGAAGTGGAGCGCGGCCCGCAGCAGTTCGCCTATGACGGCTGGTGGCATCTCGGCTACGACACGCTGGTGACCAGCGAATGGGGCACGCCGGACATGTTCGAGGACGGCCTGGTGCCCGAGATCCTGCTCGGCTCGCGCTACGGCCGGCGCCTGCATTTCTGGGACCTCAACAAGCGCCGGCACCTGCAGGAGATCGACTTCGGCGAGGAGCACCAGCTGGTGTTCGAGCTGCGCCCCGCGCACGACCCGACCCGCGCCTACGGCTTCGTCAACTGCGTCATCAGCCTCAAGGACCTGTCCTCGTCGATCTGGACCTGGTACCGCGACGGCGACAAATGGGCCGTGCGCAAGATCATCGAGATCCCGGCCGAACCCGCCGACCCGGACCTGCTGCCGCCCATCCTCAAGGGCTTCAAGGCGGTGCCGCCGCTGGTGAGCGACATCGATCTGTCGATGGACGACCGCTTCCTCTACGTCTCGTGCTGGGGCACCGGCGACCTGCTGCAATACGACGTCTCCGACCCGTTCGCGCCGCAGCAGACCGGGCGCGTGCGCATCGGCGGCATCGTCTCGCGCGCCACGCACCCGGGCGCGGGCGGCGCCGCGCTCAACGGCGGCCCGCAGATGGTGGAGGTGAGCCGCGACGGCCGCCGCGTCTATTTCACCAACTCGCTGTACGGCGCGGTGGACGCGCAGTTCTACCCGGAAGGCATCGACGGCTGGATGGTCAAGCTCGACGCCGCGCCCGAGGGCGGCATCGCCTTCGACCCGCGCTTCTTCCTGCGCTGGCCGGCCGGCCACCGGCCGCACCAGGTGCGGCTGCAGGGTGGCGACTGCTCGTCCGACTCGTACTGCTACCCGTAGCGGCGCGCCATGCCCGGAGCCGCGCCGGATACCCATCTCGCCGCGCAATGGGCGGCGCTGTGGCCGCTCTGGTGGCCGTGGCTGGCGATTGCCGCGCTGGGCCTGTTCCACGGCATCAACCCGGCGATGGGCTGGCTGTTCGCGGTCGCGCTCGGGCTGCATCGCGGACGGCGCAAGGTGGTGCTGCTGGCGCTGCTGCCGATCGCGCTGGGACATGCGCTGGCGGTCGCGCTGGTGCTGGCCGCCGCGCTCACGCTCGGCAGCCTGCTGGACCCGGCGTGGATGGCGCGCATCGGCGGCGCCGCGCTGATCGGCTGGGCCGCGTGGCACGCGCTGCGCGGCCACCGCCGCCACCCGCGCGTGGGCATGCAGGCCGGCATGGCGGGGCTGGCGCTGTGGTCGTTCCTGATGGCCGGCGCGCACGGCGCCGGGCTGATGCTGGTGCCGGTGATGCTGCCGCTGTGCGCCGCCGCGGCGCCCGGCGGCGGCGCGCTGGTGCCGGCGCTGCTGGCGCTGGGCCTGCACACGCTGGCCATGCTGCTGGCCATCGGCACCGTGGCGCTGCTGGTGTACGACCGCCTCGGCGTGGCCTTCCTGCGCACCGGCTGGCTCAACCTCGACCGCGTATGGACCGCCGCGCTGCTGGCCTGCGGCGCGTGGCTGCTGTTCGCGTCCGGCCACTGAGCGGGTACCATCGCGCACCACACGCCAGACACGCAAAGCGCAACCCAACCAGACAACGCAATGAGCACCGAACTGAAGATCGAAGACATCGAACCCGGCACCGGCAAGGCGGTCGTCAAGGGCGCCCTCATCACCACCGAGTACACCGGCTACCTGGAGGACGGCACCATGTTCGATTCCTCCCACGAGCGCGGCAAGCCGTTCCAGTGCGTGATCGGCACCGGCCGCGTCATCAAGGGCTGGGACATCGGCCTGATGGGCATGCGGACCGGCGGCAGGCGCCGGCTGTCCGTTCCCGCGCACCTCGCCTACGGCGAGCGGCAGGTGGGCGAGCACATCAAGCCGAATTCGAACCTGGTGTTCGAGATCGCGCTGCTGGAGGTGCTGACGCGCGACGACTGAGCGCGCCGCCAACCGTATAAGGTTTTCACCAATCCTTCGTTGTGCGCGCGGCGTGCCGTGGCTACTGTCATCCGATACATCCGCTATGCCACCGCCCCGGAGGACCGCCGCATGCCATCCCGCCCGCGCGAGCCGCGCGCCGCACCCGCCCCGCTGGACACCGCCCCGCCGAACGCCGATTGGCTGGACACCGACGTGCTGGTCATCGGCGGCGGCCCCGCCGGCACCTGGGCGGCCGTGGCCGCGGCCGAGCGCGGCGCGCGCGTGGTGCTGGCCGACAAGGGCTATTGCGGCGCTTCCGGCGCCACCGCGGCGGCCGGCACGGCGATCTGGCACGTCGCGCCCGACCCGGCCGCGCGCGCGGCGGCCAGGGCCAGCCGCTACACGCTGGGCGGCGAGCTGGCGGAGCCGGCCTGGATGGACCGCGTGCTGGACCGCACCCACGCCGGGCTGGAACGGCTGGCCGAATGGGGCTACCCGTTCCCGCAGGACGAGCACGGGCAAAGCCAGCGCATCTCGCTGCAGGGGCCCGAATACATGCGGCTGATGCGCCGGCGCGTGAAGGCCGCGGGCGGGCGCATCCTCGACCACAGCCCCGCGCTGGAACTGCTGGTGGACGACGGCGGCCGGGTGAGCGGCGCGCGCGGCCTGCGCCGCCAGCCGCGCGCCGGCCAGGCCGCGCAATGGCGCGTGCGCGCCGGCGCGGTGGTGATCGCCACCGGCGGCTGCGCGTTCCTGAGCCGCGCGCTGGGCTGCAACGTGCTCACCGGCGAAGGCCACCTGATGGCCGCCGAGGCCGGCGCCGAGCTGTCGGGCATGGAGTTCTCCAACGCCTACGGGCTCGGCCCCGCGTTCGCCTCCGTCACCAAGTCGCTGTTCTACCAGTGGGCCACGTTCTACGACGCGCAGGGCCAGGTGCTGGAAGGCGCCGGCTCCGCGCATGGCCGCGGCGTGATCGCGCGCGCCTTGCAGACGCAGGCCGTGCATGCGCGCCTGGACCGCGCCGACGCCCGCGTGCGCGCCTGGATGCGCAGCGCGCAGCCCAACTTCTTCCTGCCGTTCGACCGGCTCGGCATCGATCCCTTCACGCAGCGCTTCCCGGTCACGCTGCGCCTGGAAGGCACCGTGCGCGGCACCGGCGGCCTGCGCATCGCCGACGCGCAGTGCGCCACCGGCGTGCCCGGCCTGTACGCGGCCGGCGACGCGGCCACGCGCGAGCTGATCTGCGGCGGCTTCACCGGCGGCGGCAGCCACAACGCGGCCTGGGCGCTGTCGTCCGGCTGGTGGGCCGGCGAAGGCGCGGCGGCCTTCGCGCAAGGCGCGGGCACGCACGGCGCGGAAGACCTGCGCGGCGCCGGCGGCAGCCCCGACGAGGGCGCGCAGGCCGCGCCCGATCCCCAGGCGCTGGTGGACGCCGTGCAGGCCGAAGTCTTTCCCTACGCGCGCAACTGGTTCCGCGACGGCGGCACGCTCACCGCGTCGCTCGCGCGCCTCGACGCGCTCTGGCGCACGTGGAGCCGCTACGCGCCACCGCGCGACGACGCGCAGGCGCTGCGCGCGCGCGAAGCCACCGCCATGCTGGCCACCGCGCGCTGGATGTACCGCAGCGCGCTGGCACGCACGGAAACGCGCGGCATGCACCGGCGCACCGACCATCCGGGGCTCGACGCGGGCCAGCGCTACCGCCTCGTCAGCGGCGGCCTCGACGAAGTGTGGACCGCGCGCGAGGCCGTGCGCGACGCGCCGCCGCAGGAGCGGCAGGAAGGCCCGAAGCCAGCATGGAGAGCTGCGGCATGATCGAGCTGCTCAACGGCGCGCGCTGCACGGGCTGCAATATCTGCGTGCGGGTCTGCCCGACCAACGTGTTCGCCATCGTGCCCGGCAAGATCCCCGCGATCGCGCGGCAGCAGGACTGCCAGACCTGCTTCATGTGCGAGCTGTATTGCCCCGAGGACGCGCTCTACGTGGCGCCGCTGGCCGATGCCTGCCAGCCGCCCGACCACGCCGCGGCGGAGCCGCCGCGCCACGCCGGCAGCTACCGCGCGGCGGTGGGCTGGGGCAAGGGGCGCGCGCCGACCGCCGCGCAGGACGGCAGCCACGCGCTGCTCGCCCTCGTACGCCCGGCGCCGCGCGCCGGCGGCAAGCGCGGCGCGCCATGAAAGACCTGCTCGACTGGATCACCGCCATCGCCGCCGTGGTGCTGGTCTACGCGGCCTTGCGGCATCCGCTCTACCCGCCGCGCGGCGACAAGGAGAAGGAACCGGCGGGCAAGGACGATGCCGGGCACTGACGCCGCGCCCGGTGTCCTGCCCCCGCAAATTTATATTCAAAAATTCTGAACGATAAATTCGGATAAGCACGGTCCCGGGCTTTGGTGGCTCTTCTATAGTTCGTCACATGGACGGCGCGCAAACAAGCAGCAACAAGCAGTAGCGCAGCGACGGCGTCCTGGCAGATGCAGACGAACAATCAACGAAATTCAATGAATTTTCAGATACTGGAGCCCATCATGACCAAGACCTTCGCCCTCAAGCTCGCTTCCGCCCTCGTGCTCTCGCTGGCCGCCATCGGCGCCGCCCAGGCCGCCTCCGCCCGTGACCTGCAGGCCGGCGACAAGTACGGCTACAACTTCCGCAGCACCGTCCCGGCCGACCGGTACGGCTACGACTTCCGCACGCACGACACCTTCACCGACGGCGCCCGCAGCGGCAAGGCCGATCCGTTCACCGACGGCGCCCGCATCGCCGGCCTCGACCGCAGCGGCGTCTCGGCCACGCCGGCCCGCGGCTTCGACCCGTACACCGAAGGCGCCCGCAGCGGCAAGGCCGATCCGTTCACCGACGGTGCCCGCATCGCCGGCCTCGACCGCATCGGCGTCTCGGCCACGCCGGCCCGCGGCTTCGACCCGTACACCGAAGGCGCCAACGCCTGATGCGGACCACCCGCCGCTTCCACCGCGCCCGCGGCGCCGGCTGATCCCGGCGCCGTTTTTCTTTTGGCGGGCCGGATTCACTCCCGCTGCGGGACCGCCAGCTGCAGCGCGCGCACCAGCGCCAGCAGCGGCTCGCTCTGCCCGGCGCGGCGCAGCCACATCGCGCCGACCGCCGGCAGGTCCCAGGTCAGCGTGTGCGGCAGCACCGCGGCGGCGCCGGTGGCGGCCAGCTCGGCCGCCACCCCGCGCGGCACGATGGTGATGGCGCGCGGCTGGGTGCGCAGCAGCGTGGCGATGGTCTTGATCGAGTAGGTCTCCACCATCGGCGTGGGCGGCACCGCGCCGGCGGTGGCGAACAGCGTGTTGACGGTGCGCCGGATCGGCGTGTGCCCGGGCGGCAGGATCCAGTCCAGCGCGGCCAGGCGCTGCCAGTCCAGCTTGCCGCGCGCCAGCCGCGCCGCCGCCGCGGTCGGCACCACCAGCGCCGGCTCCTCCCGGTACAGCGGCGCCTGCACGATGTCGTCGCCGGGCGCATAAAAGGAGCGCGCGATCACGCAATCCAGCTCGTGCGCGCGCAGCGCCGCCACCAGTTCGTCGGTGGTGCCCTCGCGCACCACCACCGCCGCGCGCGGCTGCTGGCGCAGGCCGTGCGAGCAGGCCGCGTCCAGCACCACCGGCGCCACGTAGGGAATCACGCCGATGCGCAGCCGCCCGTGCAGCCCGGCGCCGATCACGGCCAGCTCGCGGCCCAGCGCCTCGGTGTCGGCCATCGCCAGGCGCGCGTGGACCAGCACCGCCGCGCCCGTGTCGGTGGGCTCCAGCCCGCGCCGCGAGCGCGCGAACAGCGGCACCATGAAGATCTCCTCGATCTCGCGCAGCGCCTTGGTCACGGCGGGCTGGGACAGCCCCATCTCGGCCGCCACGCGCGAGACCGAGCGCTGCCGGTCCAGCGCCAGCAGCAGCGCGAGGTGCTTGAGCCGCAGGCGGGAAATCAGGTTGTGCTGGAGCTTGTCGGCGGATGGCATGGCGGGTCCGATGCGTTCTGCGGGGTGTTCCGCGGGTCGTTCTTTGTATAACCAAACCTTCATACAACAATAATTATTCGGCTGCAAACGGTTATTCAGGACTCTTATACTGGCGTTCAGCCCTTCCTTGTCACCGATCCTTCACGGAGTCCCCATGTTCACCACCCGCCCGGAAATCGTCGGCACCTTCGGCGTGGCCTCGTCCACCCACTGGCTGGCCTCGCAGACCGCCATGAGCGTGCTGGAGCGCGGCGGCAACGCCTTCGACGCGGCGGTGGCGGGCGGCTTCGTGCTGCAGGTGGTGGAGCCGCACCTGAACGGCCCCGGCGGTGAGGTGCCGATCCTGCTGTGGAGCGAGCGCGAGCGCGCGGTGCGCTCGATCTGCGGGCAGGGCCCGGCGCCGGCGCTGGCGGACCCCGCCGCGATGCGCGCCAGGGGGCTGGACCTGGTGCCCGGCATCGGCCTGCTGCCGGCCACGGTGCCGGGTGCCTTCGGCGCCTGGCTGACCATGCTGCGCGACTACGGCACCTGGGAGCTGGCCGACGTGCTGGCCCCCGCCATCGCCTACGCGCGCCACGGTTTCCCGCTGGTGCCGCGCATCTCGCAGGCGATCCTGGCGGTGCGCGAGCTGTTCCAGCAGGAGTGGCACAGCTCGGCCGAGGTGTGGCTGCCGGGCGCCCGCGTGCCGCGCCCCGGCACCCTGCATGCCACGCCGGGCGTGGCGCGCACCTACACGCGCATCCTGGAGACGGCCGCGGCCGCCGGCGGCACGCGCGAGCAGCAGATCGACGCCGCGATGGCGTGCTGGTACCGCGGCTTCGTGGCCCGGGAGATCGACGAATTCTGCCGCACGCAGGCGGTGCGCGACACCACCGGCGAGCGCCACAAGGGCCTGCTGCGCCTCGACGACATGGCCAACTGGGCGCCGACCGTGGAAGCCCCGGCCACGCTGGACTTCGGCCGCTACACGGTGGCCAAGTGCGGCATCTGGAGCCAGGGTCCGGCCTTCCTGCAACAGCTCGGCATGCTGCGGCACGCCGACCTGGCGGCCCACGCGCCCACCTCGCCGGAGTTCGTGCACCGCATCGCGGAGGCGGCCAAGCTCGCGATGGCCGACCGCCTGGCCTGGTACGGCGACCCGCGCTTCGGCGACGCGCCGCTGCCCGGCCTGCTCGAAGCCGGCTACCTGGCCGCGCGCGCGCAGCTGATCGGCCAGCAGGCCTCGCTGGAGATCCGCGCCGGCACGGTGGACGGCCGCGCGCCGCGCCTGCCCGACCTGGGCGCGGCCGAGCGCACGCTGCGCGATGCCGACGTGCGCTTCGGCGTGGGCGAGCCCACCTTCGCGGCGATGCCGCCGGTAACGGAATGGGCCGAGCGCGAGATCTTCGTCGGCGACACCTGCCACATCGACGTGATCGACCGCCACGGCAACATGGTCGCGGCCACGCCGTCGGGCGGCTGGCTGTCGTCCAGCCCGGTGATCCCGGCGCTCGGCTTCGCGCTCAACACGCGCCTGCAGATGACCTGGCTGGAACCGGGCCTGCCCAACACGCTGGCGCCGGGCAAGCGCCCCTGCACCACGCTGTCGCCGTCGCTGGCGCTGCGCGACGGCGAGCCCTACATGGTGTTCGGCACGCCCGGCGGCGACCAGCAGGATCAGTGGTCGGTGGCGTTCTTCCTGCGCCACGCGGTGCACGGCATGAACCTGCAGGAAGCCATCGACGCGCCGGCCTGGCACATCGACCATTTCCCCGGCTCGTTCTGGCCGCGCTCGGTGGTGCTCAACCGCCTGAGCGTGGAGTCGCGCCTGCCCGAAGAAACCATCGCCGAACTGCGCGCGCGCGGCCACGAGGTGAAGGTCGGCGAGCCGTGGTCGGAAGGCCGCATGTCCGCCTGCACGCGCGAGCGCGACGCGCAGGGGCGGCTGGTACTGCGCGCCGGCGCCAACGCGCGCGGCATGCAGGGATACGCGGTGGGACGCTAGGCGCAGCGGCAAGAAGCAGGACAAGGAGACGCAAGCCGGCGTGCAGCCGCCGCCGGACCACACCAATCAAAACCGGGCCGCCCCGCGCGGCCCGCATCGCCATCGGAGAGTTGAAGACATGAAAGCCGTACTCAAGCGCTGCCTGCTGGGCCTTGCCGCGTTCTCGCTATTGTGTGCCGCGTCGGGCGCGGGCGCGGCGGATGCCTATCCGCAGAAACCCATCACGCTGATCGTGCCGTGGGCCGCCGGCGGCTCCACCGACATCCTGGCGCGCGTGCTGTCCGAGCAGTTGACGCGCTCGCTGGGCCAGCCGGTGATCGTCGACAACAAGCCGGGCGCCTCGGGCAACATCGGCTCCGCCGCGGTGGCGCGCGCCAAGCCCGACGGCTACACGCTGCTGGTCGGCTCCATGAGCACGCACGCGATGAACCCGGCGCTGATGCCCAACATGCCGTTCCGCGGCGTGGAAGACTTCACGCCGCTGGGCCTGCTCGCCTACGTCACCAACACGATGGTGATCCATCCCTCGGTGCCGGCGCACAACGTCAAGGAACTGATCGCCTACGCGCGCGCCAATCCGGGCAAGCTGGCCTACGCCAGCGCCGGCTCCGGCTCCACCAACCACCTGAGCGCCGTGCTGTTCGAGAAGATGGCCGGCGTGCAGATGCTGCACGTGCCCTACAAGGGCGGCGCGCCGGCGGTGGTGGACACCGTGGCCGGGCAGACCCAGCTGCTGTTCTCCGCGGGCACGCAGACGCTGACCCACGTGAAGGCCGGCAAGCTGCGCCTGCTCGCCGTCACCGAGAGCAAGCGCTCGCCGCTGCTGCCCAACGTGCCGACCGTGGCCGAGACCGTGCCCGGCTATGAACTGTCGGTCTGGTACGGCGCCTTCGGCCCGGCCGGCATGCCGCCCGCGCTGGTGACGCGCCTGAACCAGGAAATCAACCGGATCATGTCGCTGCCCGAGGTGAAGGAAAAGATGAACGCCATCGGCGTGGAAACCGCCACCTCCACGCCGCAGCAGTTCGCCACCATCCTGCGCCGCGACGCGGACCGCTACGGCAAGCTGATCCGCGAGCTGGGCATCAAGGCGGAATAAGGACGTGAGCGGCCTCATTTCCGACGCGGCCCGCGTGACGCTGCCGGCCGCCGTGCTGGACGCGCTGTGTGGCCAGCTGGCGCGCGCGGACGCGCCCGCCGCCGCCTTCGATGCGATCGGCAGCGCCACCGCGGCGCTGCTCGGCCCGGGCCTGCTGACCATCAACGCATGGCGGCGCGACAGCGCCGAGGTGGAGCGGCTGTGGTCCTCCGACCCCGCCGCCTATCCCGTCGGCGGCCGCAAGCACAAGCCCGACTCCCCGTGGTCGCGCCAGTTGCTGGGCCAGGGCGAGGTCTTCGTCGGCGAGGGCGACCACGCGCTGGCCGCCGTGTTCGACGACATCGCGGTGATCCGCGCGCTGGGCCTGTCCGCCGTGGTCAACGTGCCGGTGTGCGAGCGCGGGCAATGCGTGGGCACCTTCAATTTCCTGGCGGCGCGCGCCGCGTGGGCGCCGGGCGAGGTGGCGACGCTGCGCATGCTGGCGCAGATGGCCACGCCGGCGGTAGTGGCAGCGGCGGCGGCGAGCCGGGCGGACTGAAACGCCGCGCTTCAGTACGTCAGGCGCAGCGTCGCGGTGACGTTGCGCGGCGCGCCGAACTCGCCGAAGAAGGAGTTGGGCACGCGCGCGTAGTAGTGGCGGTCGGCGATGTTGTTGAGCGCCAGGAAAGCCTCCACGTGGCGGTTGAAGCGATAGCCCACGCGCGCGTTGAACAGCGCGTAGCCGCCCTGCGCCCAGTAGCCGCGCGTGGTGCCGCTTTGCGCCAGCATGCTGGCGCCGAGGAAGGTGCCGGCCAGCGGCCCGGACGAAAGCCGGTAGCTGGTGGCCAGCTTGAACAGGTGGCGCGGCTCCTCGGCGTCGTAGGCGCTGCCCTGCAGCGTGGGGCTGGAGGTATAGCGCGTGTTCAGCAGCGTGTAGCCGGCCGAGAGGTTCCAGTTGGGCAGCGGCGTGCCGGCAAGCTCGGCCTCCCAGCCCTGGCTGCGCACCGCGCCGCTGGCGACCGAGCCGGTCGGGTGGTCCTGGTCGGCCACCGCGAGGTCGCTGCCGTTGATGCGGAAGGCCGCCACCGACGCGTTCAGGCGGCCGTCGAGGAAGGCGGCTTTCAGCCCCGCCTCGTACTGCTCGCCGGAGAACGGCGGCAGCGCGCCGCCGCTGAAGGTGGTCTGGGTCTGCGGCGAGAAGATCTTGGCGTAGCTGGTGTAGGCCGACAGTTGCGGCGTGATGCTGTAGACCAGCCCGGCATACGGAATGAACTTGTGCTCCTCCGACGCGGCCACGCTCCAGTCGCCGCCCGGCGCCGGCAGCACGGCGCGGGTCTTCTGCTGGAACCAGACCTCGCGCCCGCCCAGCACCAGCGACAGCGGCTCGAGCACCTGCAGCCGGGCCTGGCCGTACATGCCGTACTGGATGGTGCGGGTGTCGGTGCCGTCGTCGAAATGGCTCAGGTCGGGCGCGGGGATGACCGGGTTGAAGATGTCGTGCGTGCCGAGGTCGGCATAGGTGTTGAGGCTGTCCTGCCACAGCGACGAATAGTTGGCGCCGAACAGCAGATGATGCTCGCGGCCGAACAGCTTCACGGTGCCCGACACGCTGGAGTCGAAGCCCAGCCACTCGTTGGTGTTGCGCTGCCCCTGCCCGAAATAGTCCGCCAGGCCGGTGCCCGCCTGCGGCGTGGCGGCGTAGGCATACGTGCCGCGGCTCAGCGCATGGCGGTAGTACAGCGTGGTCTGCGACTTCCAGTCGTTGTCGAAGCGGTGCGTCACGGTGCCGTTGACTTCCTGCATCGACTGGTAGGAAGTGTTCCAGCCCGGCCCGTAGTTCTGCGAGCGGCCGCGCGGGCCGGCCACGGGCGTGCCGCTGGTGTCGACGCCCACGCCGTAGTCGAAATCGTCGAGCGGGTTGACCTGGTAGGCGGCCGACAGCGACACCGTGGTGCGCGGCGTGAGGTCGTACTCGATGACGCCGTAGGCCAGCCCGAGCTTGCTGCCCTGGCCGTCGACGAAGCCGTTGCTCTTGCTGCCCACCGCCACCGCGCGGCCGCGCAGCGTGCCGGCCTCGTTGAGCGGCCCGGTCACGTCCACCATCTCGCGCAGCGCGGCCCAGGAGCCGACCGAGGTTTCGCTGACGAAGCGGAACTTGTCGCCGGGCTGCTTGCGCACCAGGTTGACGCTGCCGCCAAGCGCGCCCTGCCCGTCCATCAGGCCGGAGGGGCCGCGGAAGACTTCGAGGCGGTCGTACATGGCGAGGTCGAACTGGGACTGGTACTGGATGCCGTTGAGCAGCGAGATGCCGTCGTACTGCACGTTCACGGGAAAGCCGCGCGCGTTGAAATAGGCCGAGCCGTCGCCGTAGTTCACCGAGGTCAGGCCGGGCGTGTACAGCAGCGCGTCCTGCAGCGTGCGGATGTCCTGGTCGTCCAGTTGCTGGCGGGTCAGCACCGAGACCGAGCTGGGAATGTCCTTGCGCGCGACGGGCGCCTTGCCGAACATCGTCACGGCGCGCGCGCCATAGCTGCCGCTGCCCTCGGTGGCCGCGCTCGGCTCGCGCTGGCCGCGCACCTCCACGGCGGGCAGCGTGGGCCCGACGGCGGCGGGTGCCGCGGTGGTGGCGACGGCCTTGCGCAGGCTGTAGCCGCTGCCGGCCTGCGGCACGGCCTCGAGCCCGGTGCCGTCCAGCAGCCGGCGCAGGCCGGCCTCGATGCCGTAGCTGCCCGACAGGCCTTGCGTGGCCAGGCCGCTGACGGCGGCCGCGTCATACGAGAGGTTGATGCCGGCGGCGCGCGCGAACTGGTTCAGCGCGGGCTCCAGCGGGCCGGCAGCGATGCCGTAGGCGTGGGCATTGGCCTGGGCCGTGGCCGTCTGCGCGGATGCGATGCGCGGCACGGCGACGCTCCCCAGCGCCAGGCCCAGCAGCGCGGCGCGCAGGGCCAGCGTCAGCGGGCGCGGGGCCGGCGCCAAGGTAGAGGCGCGGCCGGCGGCGAAGGTGGCATCGTTGGAGCGGACACGGCGGGACAGGCGCGGAAAACGGGAGGCGGGAGCGGTCATCGGCAGGATTCGGGCGGATCGGATACGGCAGGTTGCAAGAGGGCTTCTACTTGTCTGCCGAGCGAGAACGCCAATCCCCTCAGTTTTTTTCCGATTTTTTTCGGGCGCGCGCCGCCGCTGCCCGCGCGCCGCGCTTCAGGCCGTGCCTCAGGCCGCGCCGTCCGGCCCGACCATGACCCAGAAGCGCGTCAGGAAGCGCACCCTGACCGGCAGCGTCTGCACCAGGAACTGCAGCGTGGCGCCGGTATCGCCCAGCTGGAACACGCCCGACACGGGCAGCGCGGCCACGCGCGCGTCGCAGGCGATATGGCCGACGCGGTAGCGCCCCAGCTCGGCCAGCAGCGCGTCCAGCCGCATGCCGCGCGCGGCGATCACGCCATCCACCCAGCCGGCCGGATCGGCCGCCGGCGCCGGCACCAGCGAGGCGCCGTCGGCGGCGAGCCGGCCGCTCTGCCCCGCATGCACGACGGGCGCGCCGGGATCGGCCGGCGCGCCGCTGGCCGGATGCAGTTGCACCGCGCCTTCCTGCACGCTGATGCGCGCGTCGGTCTCGTACAGCCGGACCGTGAAGCGCGTGCCCAGCGCCTGCATGGCGCCGAACGGCGTGCCGACCCAGAACGGCCGCCGCGCGCGCGCCTGCGCGTCGTGGCCGGTAGTGACCAGCATCTCGCCGCGGCGCAGCGCGATGCGGCGCTGCACGCTGTCCATGCGCACGTCGATGGCGCTGTCGGTGTTGAGCACGATCACGGTGCCGTCGGCCAGCGCGACGGTGCGGCGCTCGCCGGTGGCGGTGGCGTAGTCGGCCACCAGGCGCTGCCACGGCGCGTGGCGGTAGCCGGACCATCCCGCCGCCAGCGCCACGCCGCCGAAGGCCAGCGCGCGCAGGGCGTCGCGGCGCCGGCGCGCGCGCGCGCCGCGCAGGGCATCGGCGGCGTCCAGCGTGTCGTGCGCGAGCCGCGCCGGCAGCCGCGCGAAATCGGCGTTGAGCGACTGCACCCGCGCCCACGCGGCGGCATGCAGCGGGCTGGCCGCCAGCCAGCGGGCGAAAGCGGCGCGGCTCTGCGGCGTGGGCACGTTGAAGTCGAGGCGCACCGCCCAGGCGATGGCCTCGTCGACGATCTTGCCGGGAATCTCCGCGGCCTCCGCCGCCGCGGCCAGGCCGGCGGACGCGCTGCGTGCCGCGCTCATGCGTGGAAGCGCAGCTGGTAGCAGTGGCGCAGCGCGCTGGCGACGTAGCGCTCCACCGTCGCCAGCGACACGCCCAGGCGCGTGGCGATCTGCGGGCAGGTCAGCCCGTCGAGCTGGGCCAGCAGGAAGGCGGTGCGGACCTTGGGCTTGAGGCTGTCGAGCATGGCGTCCACCGCGATCAGCGCTTCCAGGAACAGCAGCCGGCTCTCGGGCGACGGCGCCTCGGGCTCGGGCAGCGCGGCCAGCGTCTCCAGCCAGGCCTGCTCCAGCTCGCGCCGCCGCCAGCGCTCGACCACGAGGCCGTGAGCGATGGTGCTCAGGTAGGCGCGCGGCTCGCGCAATTCGTCGGCGGCCGGGCGCGACAGCAGGCGCATGAATACGTCCTGCGCCACGTCGGCGGCATCGAAGGCATTGCCGAGCTTGCGGCCGAGCCAGCCTTGCAGCCAGCGGTGGTGGTCGCTGTAGAGCGCGTGGATGCGATGGTGCGGGAGAGGTGCGGCGGCCGGCATCGTGGTTTCCCAGGCAGGGCTCGAGCCCCCGATCAATTGCAAATAAGAATTATTTTCAATTCTATCCAAGGGCATACCGGCCTGCAATGCCGGCGCGGGCCGCATTGACTTATGCGAGGCCACCCTCTACTATCTTTTGCGAATCCATCCTCGCATATCGCCACCCCGCAAGCAGCGCGCCAACATGCCCGACGCCATCACGCAGGAACTGCCCGGCAAGTCCGGACCGCCCGGAGCGCCGGCCCGCAAAGCCGGACACGCGCTTCGCTGGACCGCCCTGGCCGGGTCTTCCGTGGCGCTCGCCGCCCTGCTGGAATGGCTGGGCCTGCCGGCGGCGCGGCTCTTCGGGCCGTTGCTGGCCGGCGTCGTGATGACCGCCGCCGGGGCGCGCCTGCGCGTGGCGCCGGCGGCATTTCTCGTGTCGCAGGGGCTGATCGGCTGCATGATCGCGAGGATGCTGCCGTCGTGGTTCTACGGCACCGTGGCCGGGCGCTGGCCGGTGTTTGCCGCCGGCGCGGCGTCGGTGATCGCGGCGAGCGTCGCGCTGGGCTGGTGGCTGACGCGCCGGCGCGTGCTGCCCGGCGCCACCGCGCTGTGGGGGCTGAGTCCGGGTGCCGCCACCGCCATGATCGTGATGGCCGAGGCGTATGGCGGCGACGCCGCGCTGGTGGCCTTCATGCAGTACCTGCGCGTGGTCGTGGTGGCCACGGTCGCCGCGGTGGTGGCCAGGGTGTGGGGCGTGGGCGAGCACCATGCGCACCTCGCCACCGGCTGGTTCCCGCCGGTCGCCTGGCTGCCGCTGCTCGGCACGCTCGCGCTGGCGGTGCTGGGCCCGCTGGCGGCGCACCGCCTGCGGATACGCGCCGGCGCCTTCCTGCTGCCGCTGTTCGCCGGCATGTACCTCGGCCACCAGGGCTGGCTCCGGCTCGAGCTGCCGCCGTGGCTGCTGATGCTGGCCTACGCCGTGATCGGCTGGCGCATCGGCTTTCGCTTCACCCGGCCGCTGCTCGCGCACGCGGCCAGGGCGCTGCCGCGGCTGCTGGCCTGCACGCTCGCGCTGGTCGGCGTGTGCGGCGCGCTCGCCGCGCTGCTGGTGGCGGCCACCGGCATCGATCCGCTCAGCGCCTACCTAGCCATGAGCCCGGGCGGCGCGGACACGGTGGCCATCATCGCGGCGTCCAGCCATGTCGACGTGCCGTTCGTCATGGCCATGCAGATGCTGCGCTTCATGACGGTGCTGCTGCTGGGGCCGCCGCTGGCGAGGTTTCTCGCCGGGCGCGCCCGCGGGCCGGCCGCGCTTCCCTGACCTTCGTTTCCCCTGTCTTTGCCATGATCCACTTCGCCACCTTCTTGTGCGGGGCGCTGCTCTGCAACAGCATTCCGCACCTGAGCTCGGGCCTGCGCGGCATGCCGTTTCCCACGCCGTTCGGCCGCCCGCGCGGCGTCGGCGATTCCCCGCCCGTGGTCAACAGCCTGTGGGGCTTCCTCAACCTGGTGGCCGGCCTGTTGCTGCTGTCGCGCCATCCGGTCGGGCTGGCGCCCGGCGCGGACCTCGCGGTGCTGCTGGCGGGCGCGCTGGCGATGGGCATCTACCTGTCGCTGCATTTCGGCAAGGTCCAGCGCGGACGGCGCTGAACGCGGGCGGCGCGGGCCGCGTGCTAGCATGCCTGGCTCGCCTATCGTCCCATCGCACACTCCGCCGACATGTCTTCCGAACCCAGCAGCCAGCCCGGCGCCGGCGCCACCGAACCAAAGCGCGAGCGCGGCCGCATCCGCGTCGCGGCGATCCTGGCGGCGGGCGCCGAGCTCTTCCTGGAAAAAGGCTACGAGGCCGCCACCATGACCGAGATCGCGGCGCGCTCGGACACGGCCATCGGCTCGCTCTACCGCTTCTTTCCGTCGAAGGAGGCGCTGGCCGACACCCTGCTGATGCGCTACGCCCGGCTGGCCATCGACGGCCTGGCGGAAGTGGAGCGGCGCGCCGCGGCGCTGTCGACCGAGGCACTGGCGGCGGCGCTGGTGGACTCGATGCTGGCGCTCAAGGCCGAGCGCAGCTTCGCCATCGCGCTGCTCGACGCGGGCGCCGGCAGCGACGACAGGCGCGCCCAGTTCCGCGCGGCGATGCGGCAGGGCATGCTGGCCATCCTGAAGAACGCCGCGCCCAACGTGCCGGCGGCGCGCGCCGAGGCGATGGCGGCGGTCCTGCTGCTCCTGCTCAAGGGCGTGCTGGGCGCGCGCGGCGCCGACCCGGACAAGCCGGCGCTGCGCCGCGCGGTGGCGAAGGAAACGCGCGAACTGGTGCGCCTGTACCTGGCGGCGGCGCGCGCATTGCCCGAGGCGTAGCCCGGCACGCGAGCACCCGGCGGGGGGCCTTTCCCGGCGCGACGCGCGCGCGCCGGCCTCTCGATTCCATTTTCCGGAATTCAGAAATCCCGATCCTGCCATTCCCGCGCCCCGGGTGGCGGCATCACAATGCGCGTAGCGCAACGTTGCCGCTACAGCCTTCATGCTGGCGCGCCGCAGCGCAGGCGGCCGGCCCCGATGCCGGCCATCCCTCCCCGCTCGACCAATCCCCCGCAAAATCATGAGAACAATCACGATCAACGGTCAGCCGCATTCGATCGACCTGCCCGACGACGCCCCCCTGTTGTGGGCGGTGCGCGACCACCTCGGCCTGACCGGCACCAAGTTCGGCTGCGGCATGGCGCTGTGCGGCGCCTGCACCATGCACCTCGACGGGCAGCCCATCCGCTCGTGCGTGACGCCGATCTCGGCCGCGGACGGCAAGAAGATCACCACCATCGAAGGCCTGTCCGCGGACAAGACCGGCCAGGCGCTGCAGGCCGCGTGGGAGGAATTCGGCGTGCCGCAGTGCGGCTACTGCCAGGCGGGCCAGTTGATGTCCGCCACGGCGCTGCTGCATTCGAACCCGCATCCGACCGAGGCCGACATCGACGGCGCCATGAGCGGCAACATCTGCCGCTGCGGCACCTATACGCGCATCCGCGCGGCGATCCAGCACGTGGCCAAGTCGGGCGCAGCGGGCGCCAAACCGGGTGCGAAACCGGGCTCCGGCAAGGCCGCCGCCAAGCGGAGCGCCCAATGAACGCGCGCGACAACCTCACGGGCGCGGCCGCCGGCCCGCAATCGGCCGCGCGCCGCCGCTGGCTCAAGGGCATCGGCGCGGCCGCCGGCCTGACGCTCACGGTGGGCCTGGACGGCATCGTGCTGGCCGCCGAGGAAGCCAAGAAATACGGGCGCGACGGCATGCCGGGCGGCGCGGTGGACAGCCCGCTGGTGTTCCTCTCGATCGGCGAGGACGGCAAGGTCGCCATCGTCTGCCACCGCTCGGAGATGGGCCAGGGCGTGCGCACCAGCCTGCCGATGGTGGTGGCCGACGAGCTCGAGGCGGACTGGGCGCAGGTGCGCGTGGTGCAGGCCCCGGCCGACGAAACCCGCTACGGCAACCAGAACACCGACGGCTCGCGCAGCGTGCGGCATTTCTTCGAGCCGATGCGGCGCGTCGGCGCCAGCGCGCGCAGCATGCTGGAGAGCGCCGCCGCGGCGCGCTGGGGCGTGCCGGTGAGCGAGGTGCAGGCGCGCAACCACGCGGTGGTGCACACCCCCAGCGGCCGCAGCCTCGGCTACGGCGCGCTGGCGCAGGACGCCGCGCGCCTGCCCGTGCCGGCACCCGCCAGCCTCAAGCTCAAGGACCCGGCGCAGTTCCGCTACATCGGCAAGGACAGCACGCGCAGCATCGACGGCCACGACATCGCCACCGGCCGCGCGCAGTACGGCATCGACGTGCGCCTGGACGGCATGCTGTACGCCGTGGTGGCGCGCCCGCCGGTGTACGGCGGCAAGGTGGCCAGCTTCGATGCCGCCGAGACCATGAAGGTGCCCGGCGTGGTCAAGGTGGTGGAGATCGCCGGCAGCCCCGAGCCGGCCATGTTCCACCCGCTCGGCGGCGTGGCGGTGATCGCCACCAATACCTGGTCGGCCATCAAGGGCCGCGAGGCGCTCAAGATCCAGTGGAACGACGGCCCCAACGCCAGCTACGAGTCCGCCGCGTTCCGCGCCAGCATGGAAAAGGCCGCGAGCCAGCCCGGCAAGGTGGTGCGCAACCAGGGCGACGCGATGACCGCGCTGGCCGGCCCCGGCAAGCGCGTCACCGCGCAGTACTACCTGCCGCACATCGCGCACGCGACGATGGAGCCGCCGGTGGCCACCGCGCGCGCGGCCGGCGGCAAGTGCGAGGTGTGGACCTCGGTGCAGGCGCCGCAGGCCACCTGCGAGACCGTGGCCGGGCACCTCGGCCTCAAGCCCGCCGACGTCACCGTGCACGTGACGCTGCTGGGCGGCGGCTTCGGGCGCAAGTCCAAGCCGGACTTCGCCGCCGAGGCCGCGCTGCTGTCCAGGGCGATGGACGGCAAGCCGGTCAAGGTCACATGGACGCGCGACGACGACCTGCACCACGACTATTTCCACACCGTCTCGGTCGAGCACATGGAGGCGCTGCTGTCGCCCGACGGCCGCGCGCAGGCGTGGCTGCACCGCACCGCGGCGTCGAGCATCAGCTCGATCTTCGTGGCGGGCTCGAAGAACGAGGCGCCGTTCGAGCTGGGCATGTCGGCGGTCAACGTGCCGTTCGACATCCCCAACGTGCGCGTGGAGAACCCGGACGTGCCCGCGCACACGCGCATCGGCTGGTTCCGCTCGGTGTCCAACGTCCCGCACGCATTCGCCGTGCAGTCGTTCGCGGCCGAGCTGGCCGCCGCGGCCGGGCGCGACCACCGCGACTACCTGCTGGCGCTGCTGGGCCCCGACCGCAAGATCGATCCGGCGCAGTTGTCCGACTCATGGAACTACGGCGAATCGCCGCAGCAATATCCGCTCGACATCGCGCGCATGCGCAACGTGATCGAGGTGGCCACGCGCGAAGCCGGCTGGGGCCGGAAGCTGCCGAAGGGCCGCGGCCTCGGGCTGGCGGTGTGCTACAGCTTCGTGACCTACGTGGCGGCGGTGATCGAGGTGGCGGTGGACAAGGATGGCGGCATCCGCGTGCCGCGCATCGACATCGCGGTGGACTGCGGCGCGCAGGTCAACCCGGACCGCATCCGCTCCCAGGTCGAAGGCGCCTGCATCATGGGCATCAGCCTGGCCACCACGGGCGAGATCACCTTCAAGGACGGACGTGTCCAGCAGGACAACTTCCACCAGTACGAGGTGATGCGCGCGCCGTCCGCGCCGCGCGCGATCCACGTGCACCTGGTGCCGGGCAGCTTCGACGCGCCGCTCGGCGGCGTGGGCGAGCCGGCGGTGCCGGTGATCGCGCCGGCGCTGTGCAACGCCATCTTCGCGGCCACCGGCAAGCGCATCCGCGCGCTGCCGATCCGCGAGCAGCTGAAGGCGTAACGACATAACGACGTAACGACATAACGACGCCGCGGCGGGCGCCAGGGTGCAAGCCCCGGCGCCGCGCAGGGCCGGGCCTGGCGGGACCTCCGCCGCGCCCGGCCCTTTTTCTATTTACGGCGTGGGCCCTTCCGTTCGCGGCACCGCGCCAGCAGTTGCAGCACCGCCGGCGAGCGCTCGTTGCGGCGATGGATCACCGCCAGGTGGGACAGCACGTCGTTGCGCGCGAGCGGCTTGAATACCACGTCCGGCGGCGCGAACGCGCGCATCGAGGCCGGCACGAACGCCACCCCGAAGCCGGCCGCCACCATGCTGATGATGGTGGCCATCTGCCGCGACAGCGCCTCCACGCGCGGCTGGAAGCCGGCATGGCCACAGATGGCCTGCGTGATGGCATAGAAGCCGGTGCCGTGCTCGGTGTGCGTGCAGATGAAGGTCTCGTCGCGCAGCAGCGCCACGTCGACGCGCGCGCGGCGCGCCAGCGCGTGCGTGGCATGCAGGGCCACCACCACGGGCTCCGCGTCGATGTCGAACAGCGCCACGCCTTCGGGCAGCGCGCGCAGCGGCGGGCGCACGAAGCCGATGTCGAGCTCGCCGCGCGCCACGGCTTCCAGCTGCGCCGGCACGTCGGTCTCGCGCATGGCCATGACGACCGCCGGATGCTCCTGCCGGAAGCGGTGCACCAGCCCCGGCAGCAGGCCCGACAGCGCGGCCGAGGCCACGTAGCCGATCGACACGCTGCCGACGTCGCCGCGGCTGGCGCTGGCCGTGGCCAGCTCCGCCTGGCGCACCTGCCGCAGGATGCCGGCGGCTTCCCCGTGGAACACGCGGCCGACCTCGGTCAGCGCCAGGCGGCGCTTGTCGCGCGCGAGCAGCGGCGCGCCCGCCTGCTGCTCGATCCAGCGGAACTGCTGGCTCAGCGCCGGCTGCGAGATGCCGAGCCGCTCCGCCGCGCGGCCGAAATGCAGTTCTTCCGCCAGCGCCACGAAATAGCGGTAATGGCGCAGTTCCAGGTTCATCGCGCGCGTCTCCTCCGGGTTCCCGGTCTTTGCCATGTCGATAAGGCGAGCTTATCAAAGATTAAGCCAGCGATACTTGCACCTATGGCCGCGCAGGCCGCATGATGCTTGCCTTGGCGGCGCGCGGCGCCGCGCGCGGAGCGGGAGCGTGCCCGGCATGGAACTGGTGAACAAGCAGGTGGCCGACTGCGGCGAGGCCGTGGCCGGCCTGCACGACGGCGCCACCGTGATGGTGGGCGGCTTCGGCAGCTCGGGGCTGCCCGGCGGCCTGATCGGCGCGGTGCTGGCGCACGGCGCGCGCGGCCTCACGGTGATCTCCAACAACGCCGGCTACGACGGCGAGGGCGTGGCCAGTCTGATCGCGGCGGGCCGCGTGCGCAAACTGGTCTGCTCCTACCCGCTGACCGCCGGCGCCACGGCGTTCCGCGACGCCTACCGGCGCGGCGAGATCGAGCTCGAACTGGTGCCGCAGGGCACGCTGGTGGAGCGCATCCGCTGCGCGGGCGCCGGGCTGGGCGGTTTCTACTGCCCGATCACGGCCGGCACCATCCTCGGCGAGGGCAAGCCCGTGCGCGAGATCGGCGGCGTGCGGCACGTGCTGGAGCTGCCGCTGCGCGCGGACTTCGCGCTGATCCGCGGCCGCCACGCGGACCGCCTCGGCAATCTCGACTATCACCTCGCCGGGCGCAATTTCAATCCCGTCATGGCGACGGCCGCGCGCGTGGTGGCGGCCGAAGTGGACGGCATGGTCGAGGCCGGCGCGCTCGACCCGGAACAGGTCGTGACGCCGGGCATCTTCGTGCACCGGGTGGTGGTGGCAGACCAGCGATATGGAGGCGGGCGATGACGACGACGGCCATGACCGGATGGACCCGCGAGCAGATCGCGCGGCGCGCGGCGCTGGACATTCCCGCCGGCGCCTACGTCAACCTCGGCATCGGCCTGCCGACCCTGGTCGGCGACCTGATCCCGGCCGGGCGCGAGGTCTTCCTGCACAGCGAGAACGGCATTCTCCACCTCGGCCCGCGCCCGCCGGCCGGCGAGGAACACCCCGACCTCATCAACGCCAGCAAGCAGCCGGTCACGCTGCGCGCGGGCGCGGCGATCTTCGACTCGGCGCTGAGCTTCGCCATGATGCGCGGCGGCCATCTCGACCTGGCCATCCTCGGCGCCTATGAAGTGGCCGCCAACGGCGACCTCGCCAACTGGACCCGCGGCGACCCCGGCACGCCGCCCGCGGTGGGCGGCGCGATGGAGCTGGCCTACGGCGCGCGCGCGGTGTGGGTGCTGATGGAACACACCACGCGCGACGGCCGCCCGCGCCTGCTGGAGCGCTGCCGCCTGCCGCTGACCGCGCGCGGCGTGGTCGGGCGCATCTACACGGACCTCGCGGTGCTGCGCGTCACGCCCGCCGGCCTGCAGGTCGAGGCGATGGCCGAAGGCATGACGCTGGCGCGCCTGCAGGCGCTGACCGAGGCGCCGCTGCTGGCCTGAGACGCATCAGGCCAGGCGCTTCACCACGGCATCGGTGAACTGCTGGGTGGTGGCCGAACCCTTGAGGTCGCCGGTGCGCACCTGGTCCTGGTTGAGCGCGGCGTCGATGGCGCCGCGCAGCCGCGTGGCGAGGTCCTGCCGGCCCACGTGCTCGAGCATCAGGCCCGCGGCCAGCATCAGCGAGATCGGGTTGGCGATGCCCTTGCCGGCAATGTCCGGCGCCGAGCCGTGCACGGCCTCGAAGATGGCGGCGCTCTCGCCGATGTTGGCGCCCGGCGCCATGCCCAGGCCGCCCACCAGCCCGGCGATCTGGTCCGAGAGGATGTCGCCGAACAGGTTGGTACACAGCAGCATGTCGAACTGCCACGGATTGAGCACGAGTTGCATGGCGCAGGCGTCGACGATGCGGTCGTCCATCTCCACGCGGCCCGCGTAGTCCTGCGCCACCTCGCGCGCGGCATCGAGGAAGATCCCGGTCAGCGCCTTGAGGATGTTGGCCTTGTGCACCACCGTGATCTTCTTGCGGCCGTTCTTCACCGCGTACTCGAAGGCGAAGCGCGCGATGCGCCGGCAGGCGTCGCGCGTGTTGGTGCCGGTGGAGACCGCCACCGCGTGCGGGTCGTCGCCCACGGCGATGTAGTAGTCGTGCGCCACGTAGAAGCCGCCCACGTTCTCGCGCACCAGCACCAGGTCGATGTTCTCGAAGCGGCCCGGCACCAGCGTGCGCGCGGGCCGCACGTTGGCGTAGAGGTTGAACGCTTCGCGCAGGCGCACGTTGACCGAACGGAAGCCCCCGCCCACCGGCGTGGTGAGCGGCCCCTTGAGCGCCAGGCCGGTGCGGCGGATGCTCTCCAGCGTCGCCTCGGGCAGCGGGTCGCCGCCCTGCGCGATGCCGGCCATGCCGGCTTGCTGCACGTCCCAGGAGAACGGCGCGCCCAGCGCGTCCAGCAGCTTGACGGTGGCTTCCACGACTTCGGGGCCGATGCCGTCGCCGGGAATCAGGGTGGCGGGGATCTGTTTGGGTGTTTCGGTGGCCATTTGGGCGTCCTGTGGTTGAAATCAGGTTTACAAGGATAGGTGATCGGGCGCGCCGCGGCGCGCGGCGGCGTGCGCGATGGGGCCGCGCCAGTACGCCAGTGCCGCGTGACACCAGTCCCGGCGGCGGCCGGAACGCACCACGCCGAAACACAAAGTTCACAAATCCACGCCGCGCGCCGGCTTGACACCCCCGACCCCGATCGTCAAGAATCGCTGATCGGGTTGCCTGCGTGCCAGGCGCACCGCATGCGCCGCGCCGGGGCTGCGGCATTGGTGTCGGCAGCGGTGCTGGCAACCGTGCCGGCATTGATTGATGCCGGCGGCGGCAGTCGCACCGGCAGGCACCGCGGACACGGCAGGCACCGCAAGTACCGCAGCATCACAAGCACAGCAGCACCGCAAACACCGACGGTCTGGCCCCACGGGCAACAGGCCGCACGCTACCGCCAACGTGCCACGCGCACAGGCAACACGCATGGCGCCGGGGAAGCAGCGCAGAACCGCCAGGCGATCTTTCCGGGTCCGCTTCCCTTGCATGGGAACAAGCGCAAGCGGGCCGCCAATTCCAGGGAGGCTCCCTTGCGCCAGAACGCCCGCAACAGCACCAAGCCCGCCGCCGCAACCGCCGGCACCGCCGCCAGCGCGCCGCTGCCGTCCGGCTCCGTCCTCAGCCAGCACGGCGAGCTCATCACCGAACTGATCGACCTGGCCGTCGCCGCCGGCCCCAAACCCGATTCCCGCGTGCCCGAGCTTGCCGGCCTGATCGAGGTGCTGGGCGAGGAAATCCGCCAGCGCGTGACCAGCGGCTGCGCCGAGCTCGAGAACGTCGGCGCGGGGCTGGACAGCGTGCTGACGCTGGCGGACATGCAAAGCGAGAGATCGGAGGATGCCTACGGCATGTACTGCCTGCTGAAGCTGCTCAAGCAGCAGCTCGACAAGGCAACGGGACAGTTGCGGCAGGTGCTCTGAGCCGGGCGCGCGCCGCTACCACGCGGCGGCGGCCGGGAAGCAGCAAGGAAGCGGCAAGGACAAGGACCGGGAAACCGGGGGCCGGCGCGGGCCCCGGCGGTTCAGGCCGTGGTGTTGACCATCGAACCCGAGGCGCTGCCGCTCTCGGCCAGCAGGGCCTGGGTCAGCGCGCCCATGGCCGTCTGCAGCGATGCCGAGGTGGAGGCGACCTGGGACTGGATCGCGCCCATCGCGGCCGCCTTGGACTCGTCGTCCATCTTGCTGGCCTGGATGGACTGGAGCTGGCGCTGTTCTTCGGCCAGTTGCTTCTGCAGGTCGGCGATCTGTTTCTTCAGCTGCTTGACGGTGTCGGACTCGGCGCTGCTGCTGTCGCTGCTGGAGCTGCTGGCGCCGCCGGCAGGCGCGGCGCCCGACAGCGACGGGCCGGCAACGCGGCCGCCCGCGGCAGCACCGGACGATGCCGACGACGCGGACGCGGCCTGGCTGTCCTGATTGCCCTGCTTGTCGGCCTGGGCGGCGTTGACGGGGGTGCTCGATCCGGGCAGCGTCACCTGCGGGTTGACTACGCTGATGCTCGACATGTCGGGTTGTCCGTTACGTTGGGGATGACCACATCATCGGCACGATCCCGCGAAACTTTAGGGCGAACAGAACCCGCGCACCCGTTTATTTGTCGACGATGGTGCCGAGGTTGACCCGCACGCGCCGCAGCAGGCCGATCAGCTGGTCGCGCTCGGGCGCGCTCAGGCCGGCCAGCGCTTCCGCGGCCACCTCGTCGCCGACGCGGCGCGCCTTGTCCAGCGCCATCTCCGCCTTGTCCGTCATGCGCACCACGCGCTCGCGGCGGTCGTCCGGGTTGGGCTGGCGCTCGATCCAGCCGCCCTCCTCCATGCGGTCGAGCAGGCGGCCGGCGGAGATCGGCGCCACCTCCAGCAGGTCGGCCAGCCGCGCCTGGTTGACCTCGCCGTAGTGGCTCAGGTAGGCCAGCGCGCGGCACTGCGCGCGGGTCAGGTCGAGCGAGGACTTGGCGAGGTCGTCGAAGCGCTTGCCGCACAGGCGCCCGACATCCGAGACCAGGAAGCCAAAGCGCTTTTCGAGTTTCGTTTCCATGCAGCGATTGTACAAAGATCCGGGCGGCGCCCCGCGCATGCCACGCATGGGCGCCGCCGCCGTATAATAAGCATGCTTATAATCCTGCCAGGCCGTCCCCCGACATGTCCTCCCTAGCGGTGCCCGCGCGCGCCGAGACGCCGCTCAACCGGCCCATGATCACCATCGCGGTCATGGCCGCGACTCTGATCCAGACGCTCGACAGCACGATTGCCAATGTTGCGCTGCCGCACATGCAGGGCAGCCTGTCCGCCTCGCAGGACGAGATCACCTGGGTGCTGACCTCCTACATCGTGGCCGCGGCGATCGCCACGCCGCTGACCGGCTGGCTGTCCGACCGGCTCAGCGTCAAGCGGCTGCTGGCCATCTCCATCGCCGGCTTCACGGTGGCGTCGGCCTTCTGCGGGCTGTCCGAGACGCTCGCGCAGATCGTCGCCTCGCGGCTGCTGCAGGGGCTCTTCGGCGCCGCGCTGGTGCCGCTGTCGCAGTCGATCCTGCTCGACATCAACCCGCGCGAGAAGCAGGGCCAGGCGATGGCGGTGTGGGGCATGGGCGTGATGGTGGGGCCGATCCTGGGCCCCACGCTGGGCGGCTGGCTGACCGACAGCTACAACTGGCGCTGGGTGTTCTTCATCAACGTGCCGATCGGCGCCTTCGCGCTGTCCGGCGTGCTGTCGTTCCTGCCGAGCCGGGCGCCGCGGCGCAGCGTGAAGTTCGACGCCTTCGGCTTCGTCACGCTGGGGCTGGCCATCGGCGCGCTGCAGGCCATGCTGGACCGCGGCGAGCAGCTCGACTGGTTCGGCTCGCTCGAGATCCGCGGCGAGGCCATCCTGGCGGTGCTGGCCTTCCTGTATTTCATCGCGCACACGGCCACGGCCGGCCCCGGCTCCTTCTTCCGCTACCAGTTGCTCAGGGACCGCAACTTCACCACCGGCGCCTGCTTCATCTTCGTGATCGGCGCGGTGATGTACGCCACGCGCGCGCTGCTGCCGCCGATGCTGCAGAACCTGATGGGCTACCCGGTCGCCACCACCGGGCTGGTGACGGCCCCGAGCGGCGCCGGCACCATGCTGGCCATGCTGCTGGCCGGGCGCCTGCTCAGGCGCATCGACGCGCGCCTGCTGCTGCTCTGCGGCTTCCTGATCTCGGCCTTCGCGCTGTGGCAGATGATGCAGTACACCATCGTGCTGTCGGTGTCGGACATCGTGTGGCCCGGCATCATCCAGGGCTTCGGGCTGGGGCTGGTGTTCGTGCCGCTGAGCGCGCTGACCTTCTCCACGCTGACGCCCGAGCTGCGCGCGGACGGCACCGCCACCTACAGCCTGATGCGCAATATCGGCAGCAGCATCGGCATCTCGGTGATCCAGACGCTGATGACGCGCAACACCCAGGTCGCGCACGCCGACCTCGCCGCCAACGTCAGCATCTTCAACCCGGCCATGCAGTCGATGCTGGCCGGCGGCTCGCGCTACGACCTCGCCGTGCTCAACCAGTCGATCAACCAGCAGGCGGCGATGATCGCCTACCTCAACGACTTCAAGGTCATGTTCGTGGCCACGCTGCTGGTGGTGCCGCTGATCCTGCTGATCCGGCCCAGCCACCACGCCGACGAGGCGGTCGCCCACGCGGCGATGGACTGAAGCCGCGCGCTCAGGCCGCGCCGGCCGCGCGCGCCTGCTGGTCGAGGTACCGCGCCACCGCGCGCTGGAACACCGGCAGCTTGCCGGTGAAGAAATGGTTGGCGCCCGGCACCACCACCACCGGCAGCTCCTGCGGGCGCGCCCAGTCGAACACCCCCTGCAGCGGCGCGTTGGCGTCCTGCTCGCCGTGGACGACCAGGGCGCCGGCCGGCACCGCCGGGGTGTCGTAGCTGCGCCCGGCCGGCACCGGCCCGGCCGGCATGCCGGCCAGCACCAGGCTCGCCACGCGCTCGCCGCCGGCCGTGAGCCGCTGCGCCACGCGCGTCTGCACATAAGCCCCGAACGAGAACCCGGCCAGCGCCAGCGGCAGGCCCGGATGCGCGCGCATGAGCTGCCCGACCACCGCCAGGGTGTCCTCGGTCTCGCCCTCGCCCGCGTCGTGCTGGCCCTGCGTGCCGCCCACGCCGCGGAAATTGGGGCGCACGGCGAGCCAGCCACGCGCCTCGAACAGCCGCGCCAGCGCCACCGGGATCTTGTGCGTGGCGCTGCCGCCGAGCAGCGGATGCGGATGGGCGATCACGGCGATACCCTTGAGAGCGCCCGGCGGCGTGTCGGCCAGGGCCTCGACGCGGCCGGCGGCGCCGTCGAACCAGAGCGTGTTGTCGGGAGAGGAAGACGAAAGCGAGGACATGAGGGGCGAGGGGCGAGGAGCGCGGAAGACGGAAAGCGGCGCGCGCAGATGCGCGGCGACCCGGCATTGTAATGCGCCGGGCGCACGATGGCCGATACGCAGCCCGGCAGCCCGCGAGCGGCCGCGCCCGGCCGCAAGTAGAATGCACCTCGCCATACCAAGACAGGAGACAGCCATGCCGATTCCCGCCACGCTGGCGTGCCTTTGCGGCCAGGTCCAGTTGCGCATCGCCGGCGAGCCGGTGGCGAGAGCCAATTGCCACTGCCAGGCCTGCCGCGACTTCTACGCGACCCCGGTATTCGCCGCCACCGCCTGGGAGCCCGCGCAGGTGACGGTCGCGCACGGCGCGGGGCACGTGGCCACCTATCACCACGCCACCCGCGCGCTGCAGCGCCAGTTCTGCCGCCATTGCGGCGAGACCCTGTTCGGCATCAACCGCCTGGGCATGTCGGTGGTGCCCAACAGCCTGTTCGCGCGCGCCGCCGGCGGCACGCTGCCCGAGGCGCTGCAGCCGGCCATGCACCTGTTCTACCGCCACCGCGTGGTGGACGTGGCAGACGACCTGCCCAAGTACCTCGACGACTGGGACGGCCCGCTGCACAAGGCCGGCTTCTGAAACGCCGGCGGCGCGCGCCGCCTACGCGCCCAGCCCGCGCAGGAACGACAGGCTCGGCGCGAAGAAATACTCGCCGCCCTTCATCGTGACGTGCCCGGAGAAATCCAGCGGATCGCTCAGCGTCTGGCCGTAGACCACCGGCCAGCGCTGCTTGCCGCCGCCGGCCGGCTGCCCGATGACGGGATCGATGCCGGTGCCGCTGCCGGGGAAGCCGACGTTGTTGACCCACTTGACCTGCGTGAATTCGAACTGCCCGGCGATGTCGCTCTGGTAGGCCATGAACAGCAGCCCCACGCCGCCGGACGGCTTGTTGTCGATGCGGCCGTCGTTGGGATCGTCGCTGCGCGCGCCGTAGGGAATGCCCCGTCGCGCCATCAGGTGGCTTTTCGAGTTGGCGATGCCGTCGCGCGGGTTGCTCTTGCGGATATGCCCGGCGAACGGGCATTTCAGGCCATCGGGATCGCCCGCGTAGCTGAAGTTGTTGGGCACGCCCGGCGCCGCGAACGGCAGCTCGTCCGCGGACGCGACCACGGGCGTGCCGTTCTCGAAGCGGCCCACCACGCTGGCGCCGGCACGCTCGCCGATGCCGCCGAGCGTGTCGGCCAGCGCGTCCTCCCGCGCCTTGAAGGCCTTCACGTCCTGCTCCAGCTTGCGGAACACGAAATAGCTGCCGAAGCTCACCGCGAGCTTGCCGCCCGGGTCTTTGGCCAGCACCTGGCTCAGCGGAATGGCGGGGTTCCACTTGTCGATGCCGTCCGTGTTCTGCTGCTCGTTGTCCACGTCTTCCTGCAGCGGCAGCGGCTGGCTGCGGCCATCGACATAACCGAAATGCTCGATGCCCTGCTGGTCGCTGTTGAACAGCGCGTTGCCCATCTCCTCGCCGGCGATGCGCACCGCGCCCAGCGTGGCGGCCACGAGCTGGCGGAACTGCGCCGCGTCGCGGTCGCGCTGCGCGGCGGTGCTGCTGGCGATCAGCATCATGGCGTGCACGTCGCCGGCGAATGCGCCGCCCCAGGTAGACGGCGCCGGGTCGCCGAGTTGGCGTGTCTTCATGCCGGCGAGGAAGGCGGCATCGCCGGGCCTGGCGTCGGCGCGGCCCAGCGCGTCGTAGCCTTTGGCGGTGAGCAGCAGCGAAACGAAGGTGCCCGCGTCCAGCCCCGAGGCCTTGAACACCAGCGCGCCGGTCAACTGGTCCAGCGCCGAGCCGATCTGCACGGCAAGCGAAGACAGGAAGTGCCGGCTCGCGGCCTGCCGGGCCGGATCGAACACCAGGAACAGATTGGCCGTGCTGTGCCGGCCGTGGCCTTTGAGGATGTTCCCCTGCAGGTCGCTGAGCATGGCAAGCTCCGCGGCCGCGCTCGGCGTGGCGGCGGCGAGGCTTTTCTTCCATGACAAGGTCTGGCTGAGATCGAGGTCCATATTTCCTCCTTGCTGGAGATTGGACGTGACCGGTTCCCCCGGATGCGGCCGCCCGCCGGGCAAGGCGCGGCTGGCGCGGCTCAACCACTCTAGGCACTCGGCGTGGCGGTGCAATTAGATCGATTGCAGGGGAGTGATGCGGCGTTTCTACTTCGTAAGGATGATGAAACGCCGGCCGGCGCCGACCTTCCCGACCCGCGCCCAACCCGCGCCAACATCGCAAAAATGCCCGGAAACCCGTCAAAAATTCCAGGTCGCGCCAATGCGCAGGGTGCGCGGCTCGGCCGGATGGACATGGTGGTCGTCGATGCCCGCGGGCGCGCCGCCGGCGCCGGGCGGCGAGGCCTCGCCCTTGAGCAGCGAGGCGTAGTAATAATCGATATCGTTGGCGCGCCGGCCCAGCGCGTTCAGCACTTCGGCGAAGACCCGCACGTTCTTCAGCACGCGGTAGCCGAGCTTGAGGTTGACCAGGAACGACGACGCCGAGCGCACGCTGTCGTCCTCGACCAGCGGGCGCGAGCCGAAGTAGCGCATGCGCGCGCCGAACGACCAGCGCCCGCGCTCGGCCGACACGCCCATCGACGCGGTGGCCTGGATCGCTTCGGGAATGTCGTCGCCCACGCTGTCGTGGTCGCGGTAGCGCGCGCGGGAGAAGGCCGCGTCGGCATCGACGATGATGCCCGGCGCCGGCACGTAGTACGCCGCCAGCTCGACGCCGGTGCGGCGGCTCGGCCGGCTCGGCTCGGTGGTGCCGCTGTCGCCCGAGAACACCAGCTCGGAGCCGATGTCGAGCCGCCACAGCGAGGCCGACAACTGCAGGCCCGGCAGCACGTCGGCGCTGCGCACGCCCAGCTCGTAGCCGGTGGCCGGCACCAGCACGCTGACCTTCCGCGCGGGCGCGCCGCTGGCCGGGTCCACCGTGGTGGTGGCGCCGCGCACGTCGTTGCTGTGATAGCCGCGGCCCCAGTTGAGGAACATGTCGGTATGCGCGCCCGGCGACAGCACCAGGCCCAGCTTGGGGCTGACGATGTGGTCGCCGCCGTTGCCGGAATTGGCCGGGTTGTCGCTGGCCACGCCGTACCAGAACTGGTCCGCGCGCAGGCCGGCCACGGTGCGCAGCCACGGCAGCCACTGCACGGCGTTGCGCGCATAGAGCGCGGCGCTGGTCTCGTTGACGCGGTCGCTGCGCACCTGCTGGTAGACCTGCCGCGCCTCGGTGCCGTAGAGCGCGATGGGGTCGAGCCGGTCGTAGCGCAGTTGCGTGCCGAGCTCGGTCTCCGCGTCGCGCCCGGCCAGCTTGCCGAACCACGTGCGCGCGGCATTGGCGCCAGTGGTCACGCGGTTCTCGAACTGCTCGAACTGGTCGCCGCGCCCGGGGTTGTCGAGCGCGTAGGTGAAGTCGGAGAACAGTTGCAGGCGGCTCTTGATGACGTAGGCATTGGCCTTGACCAGCCCGTCCGGCAGCGGCCGCTGCCAGTCCGCCGACAGGCTGTAGCGCGAGGACGCGCCGCCGTCGCTCGGGTCGATGTAGCTGAAGCGCGAGATCAAACCCTGGTCGATGGCGCGCTGCGGTACCTGGTCGGTGGACTGCCAGCGGTTCTTGTAGGCCATCGCCGTGACTGCCACGCGCTCGCCACCGCCCAGCGGCAGGCTGTAGCGCAGCACGCCGTTAAGCTTGTGCACGCCCTCGGGCAGCACCCACGGCCCGTTCTCGCCCATCCATTCCAGCCCGTACAGCAGCGTGCCGGGCCCCGCCTGGAGCGAGTCGGCCAGCAGCCCGCGGCGGTAGCCGTGCTGGCCGATCTCGCCCTGGGCGATGCCCCGCGGCAGGCTCTGCACGTAGTCCATGCGCACCGCGCCAGCGGCGGAGAAATCGCCCTCTTCGGCATGGTAGGTGCCCTTCTTGTAGGCGATGCCGCCGACCAGCTCGGGGATGACGAAATTGAGGTCGGTATAACCCTGGCCATGCGCGTGGGTGCGCATGTTGACCGGCATGCCGGCCACCGTGGTGGCGAGGTCGGTGCCGTGGTCGAGATTGAAGCCGCGCAGGAAATACTGGTTGGCCTTGCCGTCGCCGCTGTGCTGCGTGACGATCAGGCCGGGCACGGTCTCGAGCAGCTCGCCGGGCCGCAGCAGCGGCCGGGTCTCGAGCTGCTCGCGCGTGACGTAGCCCTCGCTGGCGCTGTCGCCTGCCAGCGCTTCGGCCGGCGCGCCGCGGACCGTCACCGCCTGCAACTGCGCATCGGGCCCGGCCTGCTGCAGGCCGCCCGCGCCGGCGACGCCGTGCAGCCCCGCGCCGCAGCTTGCCGCGGCCCACAGCGCCAGCCGCAGCGGGCGGCGGCGCAACGCGCGCGGCAGGCGCCGGAGGTAGTCCCGCATCGTTATTTTTTTGCAATATGAAAATGTATGAAATTTTTAGCAAACTTCATACCACCGGGCAAGCACCATCACGGTGCGGATGTCCGGCGTCTTTCACTCGTGCGGGTGAGGATGCGGATCGGGATGCGGATGCGGGTGGGAGTGCGAGTGGAAGTCGTCGGCCTCGGCCATGACCACGTTCAGCGTCGCCTGGCGCACGCCGCGCTCGCTGCCGATGGCGTCGGCAAGCTGCCGCACGGCGCTGGCCGGGCCTTTCAGGATCACCGTCTCGATGCAGTTGTCGCTGTCGAGGTGGGCATGCATGGTCGAGACCGTGAGGCTGTGATGGGCGTGCTGGATGCGCGTGAGCCGCTCGGCCAGCTCGCGCTCGTGGTGGTTGTAGACGTAGGACAGGTTGGCCACGCAGGGGCCGTCGGCATCGCAGGCCTCGCGCCAGCGGTCGAGGTGGCTGCGCAGGATGTCGCGCACCGCCTCGGAGCGGTTGTCGTAGCCGCGCTCGGCGATCAGCCGGTCGAATTCCTCGGCAAGCTGGTTGTCCAGCGAAATGGTGAAGCGTTCCATGATGGGAGCGAGAAGGCCGGACGGGATGCGCGCGCCTACTTCGAGCGGCTGCTGTCGCCGCCGAGCGGGTCGAGCGTGATCTGCACCTGGCGCAGCACGCCCTGGTCGTCGAAGTAGCAGTTGAACAGCGAGGACAGCATGCCGTCCTGGCGGAAGCGGTAGGACCACACCAGGCGCCGCATCAGCGGGAAATACTGCACCGGCTCGCGCGGCTTGCCGAAATGCTCTTCCACGTCGCGCTGGGTCCAGACGTCGACGCGGGCCTTGTAGATTTCCGCGTTGGTCAGCATCTGGCGGAAGCTGGTCAGCTTGCCGGCGGCGTCGAAATCGGCCGCGTAGGCCTGGTAGCCGAGCGGCTGCCGCGAGTAGATCCAGCGGGTCGTGCCGTCGGCCAGGTGGTAGACGTCGGTCGGGTTGCCGAAGGTGGTCTTGACCGCGTCTTCGGGCGCGCCGATCATCTTCTGCGCCGTTTCCACCGGCTGCAGCAGCGTGCAGGCCGGCAGCATGGCGACGGCCGCGCACAGCAGCCAGCCGCCGAGATATCGTGAGGTAGTCTTCATGGTTTCGCTTCAGGTCCGGGCCGGCGGGGCGGCCCGGGGCGCCGCGCCAGCCTGCAATATAGATCATCGGCCGGCATGGCGTGCGGGCCTGCCGTGAAGCCGCCATTTGCGGACACCGCCGCGGCAGACGATAATTGCGCGGCCGCGCAAGCCGCGCGGCGCTGTCCTCGCCGGTTCTCTTCCTCGCCTCCATGCAGCCACACCAAGGCCTACCCCGTCCCCAACGCACCTGGGCCATCCTCACCGTGTTCTGCGGCCTCATCATGGCCGTGCTCGACGGCTCGATCGCCAACATCGCGCTGCCGTCGATCTCGCGCAAGCTCGCCTCCGACCCGAGCAGCACCATCTGGGTGGTCAACGCCTACCAGCTCACCGTCACGGTGTGCCTGCTGCCGCTGTCCTCGCTGGGCGACATCCTCGGCTACAAGCGCGTGTACCGCACCGGGCTGGCGATCTTCCTGCTCGGCTCGCTGCTGTGCGCGCTCTCGCCCACGCTGCCGGTGCTGGTGGCCGCGCGCGTGCTGCAGGGCATCGGCGGCGCCGGCATCATGAGCGTGAACACGGCGCTGGTGCGCTTCATCTACCCGCCCACCAAGCTCGGCCGCGGCATCGGCCTCAACGCGCTGGTGGTCGGCATCACCATCGCCGTGGGGCCGTCGGTGGGCGCGCTGATCCTGTCGGTGGCAAGCTGGCAATGGCTGTTCGCCATCAACGTGCCGGTCGCGGTGTTCGCGCTGCTGCTCGCGCGCAGCGCGCTGCCGGCCACGCCGCCGCAGCCGCACGGCTTCGACTACCGCAGCGCGCTGCTGTCGACGGTGGTGTTCGCGCTGTTCATCCTCAGCGTGGACGCCGCCGGGCACGCCGGCCTGCGCGCCGCCGCGGCCGCCGGGCTGGCGGCGGCGGCGCTGCTGGGCTGGTGGCTGGTGCGCATGCAGCACGGCAAGCCCGCGCCGCTGGTGCCGGTGGACCTGTTCCGCAGCCGCGCCTTCACGCTGGCGGTGGGCACCTCGTTCTGCTCGTTCATGGCGCAGATGCTGTCCTTCGTGGCGCTGCCGTTCTACCTGGAATACCAGCTTGGCCGCTCGCTGCACGAAACCGGCCTGCTGATCACGCCGTGGCCGCTGATGGTGGCGGTCATGGCGCCGCTGTCGGGCCGGCTGTCGGACCGCTATCCGGCCAGCATCCTGGCCGGCATCGGCCTGGCGCTGCTCGGCAGCGGGCTGGTCGGCCTGGCCATGCTCGGCCCGGAGGCGTCGAGCTTCGGCATCGGCTGGCGCATGGCGATGTGCGGGCTCGGCTTCGGCCTGTTCCAGTCGCCCAACAACCGCGCCATGATCGGCGCCACGCCGCCCGCGCGCAGCGGCGGCGCCAGCGGCGCGCAGGCGACCACGCGGCTGCTCGGGCAGACCACCGGCACCGCCATCGTCGCGCTGCTGTTCAGCATCGAGCCGTCCGGCGCGGCCCGGCTGGCGCTGTTCGTCGCGGCCGCGGTGGCCGCGGCGGGCGCGGTGGTGAGCTTCAGCCGGCTGCGCAGCGGCAGCGGCTCGCAGGCGCAGGGCGCGGCCGAGGCGGACATCTGAGCGAAGGGCGCGTGGCGCGGCGCCGCCGGGGAAGCTCGCCGGCGCCGCCAGCACGCCCGGACACGGCGCTCAATGTCCGCGGCAACGTCAGGGATAGCCAGCGATGGCGCGGCCGCTTCCCCATGTCGGCTGACGCGGCAGGCGAACACGGGAAGCCGGCACCCGCGCCGGGCGCCGAATGCCGGAAGGCTCGCGCTACTCCGCCTTCGCGCCCGACTCCTTCACCACCTTGGCCCACTTCGCGATCTCGCTGCGCTGGTAGCTGGCCAGCTTCTCCGGCGTGCCGAGCACCGGGTCCAGGCCCAGCGTCTTGAGCTTGGCCTGCACGTCGGGCAGCGTATAGATACGGTTGAGCTCGGCGTTGAGCCTGGCGATCACGTCCTTGGGCGTGTTGGCCGGCGCGAAGATGGCGAACCACGAATCGGCCTCGAAGCCGGGCAGGCCCTGCTCGGCCAGCGTGGGGATGTCCGGCGCCGAGGCGGTGCGCTTGGCGCTGGTCACGCCGAGCGCGCGCAGCTTGCCTTCCTTGACCACCGGCAGCGCCGATGGCAGGTTGTCGAACATCATCGTGATGTGGCCGCCGAGCAGGTCGGGGATGGCCATCGCGCGGCCTTTGTACGGCACGTGCGTGATCTTGACGCCCGCCATCGAGTTGAACAGCTCGCCCGCCACGTGCAGCGAGGTGCCGACGCCCGGCGTGCCGAACGTGAGGCCGCCCGGCTTGGCCTTGGCCAGCGCGATCAGTTCCTGCACGTTCCTGGCCGGCACGGAAGGGTTGACCACCAGCACGTTGGGCGTGGACGCGACCAGGATCACCGGCGTGAAGTCCTTGACCATGTCGTATGGCATGTGCGCGTAGAGCGCGCCGTTGATCGAGTGCGTGCCCACCGTGCCCATCGCCAGCGTGTAGCCGTCGGGCGCGGCGTGGGCCACGGCCTCGGCGCCGATGTTGCCGCCGGCGCCGGGCTTGTTGTCGACCACCACCGGCTGGCCCAGCGAGATCTTCTCCGAGAAGATGCGCGCCAGGATGTCCGGCGCGCCGCCGCTGGGAAAGCCGACCACGAGCCGGATCGGCTTGGACGGATAGGTGTCCGCGCGCGCCGGCGGCGCCGACAGGACGGACAAGGCGGTGCAGGCGGCCAGCATGGCCGCCGCGAGAGGTTTGCTGCGCATGGTTGTCTCCAGGTGTTTTTTTGCTTTTTGGGTAATACCGGTACTGCCGATGCTGCGGGTGCCGCGCGGCGCGCGGCCTTGCTCACTGCTTACACCACGCTGCCGCCGAACTCCGCCATCACTTTATCGTGCAGGCGGCGCATTCCCTTGAGCCAGCGGTCGTAGTCCTGGCCCTTGCGCTGGTAGTACTCCAGCACTTCGGGGTGCGGCAGGATCAGGAAGCGCTCGTCCTTCACGCCGGCGAGCGTGACCTGCGCCACGTGCTCCGGCGTGACCGAGCCGGCCTGCAGGAAGCCCTTGCGCGAGCCGTCCTCGCCGAACAGCATGTTGGTCTGCACGCCCTGCGGGCAGATGCAGCTTACCTTGATGCCGCGCTCGCCGTAGGTGATCGACAGCCATTCGGCGAAGCCGATGGCCGCGTGCTTGGTCACGGCGTAGGGCGCCGAGCCGATCTGCGACAGCAGCCCGGCGGCCGACACGGTGTTGACGAAATAACCCTCGCCGCGCGCCAGCATCTGCGGCAGCACCGCGCGCGCGGCGTGGATGTGGGCCATCACGTTGATCTCCCAGATGCGCTGCCATTCCTGCGCGCTGGCGTCGAGGCCCTTGCGCAGGATGATGCCGGCGTTGGAGCAGAACACGTCGACCTGGCCGAAGCGCTCGGTGGCGGCGTCGGCCAGCGCCTGCACCGCGGCGGCATCGGCCACGTCGGTGCGCTGCGCGAAGACCTGGCAGGCGGGACTGGCCTGCGCCAGTTCCGCGGCCACCGTGCGCGCGCCGGCCTCGTCGAGGTCGGCCACCGCCACGCCGCGCGCGCCGCCGGCGGCGAAGGCCAGCGCCAGCGCGCGCCCGATGCCGGTGGCGGCGCCCGTCACGATCACGGTCTTGTTGCGGATGTCCATCGTTGTCTCCTTTGTTTTCTTTGTCTGTATTGCCTGCTGGATGTCTGGCCCTTGCGGCGCATGTCCGCCGGGCCGTGTCGATGCGCGATGATGCCCGTTATCCGCTTATCCGTGCCCCTGCCACAGGCGCCCCTGCAGCGCGTCGGCGAGTTCGCGGATGCGCGGGCCGAGATTGCCGTCGAGGATCTCGGGCGCGAGCCGCGTGGCCGCGCCGCCGATGTTGATGGCCAGCACTTCGGCGCCGCCTTCGAGCACCACCGGCGCGGCCGCGCCGCTCACGGTGCGGTCCCATTCCGCGTGCGCCACGCAGAAGCCGCGCCGGCCGTAGTCGCGCAGCGCGCGCTCTAGCTTGGCGCGCAGCGGCGCCCAGCGGCTGCCGTAGAACTGTTCGAGGTCGGCGATGGCGGCGGCGCGCCGCGGCGCTTCCAGCCCGGCCAGCCACGCGCGGCCGATGGCGGAGGTGGCGGTGGGCAGGCGCGAGCCCGGCGCCAGCCGCATCACCAGCGCGCCGCGCGGCTGGCAGACCTCGAGGTAGACCATCTCGTGGCGGTCGGCGGTGGCCAGCGCCACGGTGCAGTCGGTGGCGAACGCGAGCGACTGCATCAGCGGCCGCGCGATCTCGCGGATGCGCGAGCCGGCGAGGTAGCGCTGGCCGAGCACCATCGCGCCTTGCCCGAGGCGGTATTTCTCGAGCGATTCGGAATAGATCAGGTAGCCCAGGCTGGTGAGCGTGTAGGTCAGGCGCGAGACGGTCGGGCGCGGAATGCCCGCGCGCCGCGCGAGCTCGGCATTGCCGAGGTAGTCGTCGTGCGGGCCGAACGCGCGCAGCAGGTCCAGTCCGCGCGCCAGCGCGGTGACGAAGTTGCGGTCGTCGCGCGCGGCGTCGGCGAGCGCGCCGGCGCACGGCGGCAGCGTATCGGCATCGGCGTCGGGCACGGACGCGGGCACGGATGCCGGCACAGGCACGGACACGGGCGACAGCGGGATCGACGAGGTGCGCTTCATGGATGGCGGCGACGCTGGAGACGGGCTGCAAACCGCGGGCCGTGAACTGCGGACCGCGGGCCGCGGGAGGACGCATTCCGCACCGCGCCGGCATGCCGAAGAAAACGGGTTGCGCCGGCTATTTCGCTCTGCGGAAGACTATTCCGTATTCCTTGACTGTGCCTCAGGCCGTATGCAACAGTCAATGAAAACGAACGATCGTGCTGGAAAGTGCATATGCATGCAAACGCATCGCGCTTTCACCGGCCGACGACACCGGCAGCGAGGCATCGCCCTCGCCCCGCCAATCCGCACTGCACAGGCATTGCACAGGAGACAGAACATGCACCGCACGACCCGCCAAGCCGCGTCACCGCCCGGCTGATCCCGCCCTCGCCTCATGAGCGGCGCCGCCTTCGCGCGGCGCCGCACGTTCCACGCCATCCGCGCCGCGGATTGCGTGTCTTCGTTCGTGATCCGCAAAGAGGTAAGCCGAGATGTTGTTTCTCCAACAAGTCCTGAACGGCCTCACGCTGGGCGGCGTGTACAGCCTGGTGGCGCTGGGCCTGACGCTGGTCTACGGCATCCTGCACGTGCCCAATTTCGCGCACGGCGCGTTCTACATGGCCGGCGCCTACGTCTCGTACTACATGATGGCCGCGCTCGGCCTGAACTACTGGCTGGCGATGGGCGCGGCGGCGCTCGCGGTGGCGGCGCTGTCGATGCTGGCCGAGCGCCTGGTGTTCCATCCGCTGCGCAACGCGCCGGAGCTGCACGACATGATCGCCGCCATCGGCATCATGCTGTTCCTCGAAGCCGGCGCGCAGGCGCTGTGGGGCGCGGACTTCCTGCGCATGCCCACGCCCTACGGCCAGATGGTGGAACTGTTCGGCCTGACCGCGCCGGCGCAGCGCCTGCTCATCATCGCCGCCGCGTTCGGCCTGATGGTGCTGCTGCACCTGTTCCTCACGCGCACCGTGACCGGCTCGACCATCGTGGCGATGGCGCAGAACCGCGAGGGCGCCGCGCTGGTCGGCATCGACGCCACGCGCGTCACGCTGCTGGTGTTCGCCATCTCGGGCGCGCTGGCGGCCATCGCCGCCACGCTGTACGCGCCGATCAACCTGGTCTACCCGAGCATGGGCAACCTGGTCATCACCAAGGCCTTCGTCATCATCATCCTCGGCGGCATGGGCAGCATCCCGGGCGCCATCGTGGGCGGGCTGATCATCGGCATGGCGGAGAGCTTCGGCGGCTTCTACGTCTCCACCGACTACAAGGACATCATCGCCTTCGTGCTGCTGGTGGCCATCCTGTCGGTCCGGCCGCAGGGCCTGTTTGCCGGCAAGACCGCCTGAGGAGCGCAGCATGACCAAGACACTGCAAGGCAAGACCGGCTGGGCGCTGCTGCTGGCGCTCGCCGTCGCGTTTCCGCTCATCACGCCCAACAGCTACTACCTGACGGTGATGACGCTGGCCTTCATCTACGCCATCGCTACGCTCGGGCTGAACCTGATCACCGGCTATACCGGCCAGCTCAACCTCGCGCACGGCGGCTTCATGGCGATCGGCGCGTACACGCTGGGCATCCTCACGGTGGACCACCAGGTGCCGTTCTGGTGGGCGTTCGCGCTGTCGGGCGTGGTGTGCATGGCGGTGGGCTACTTCGTGGGCGTGGTGTCGCTGCGCCTCAAGGGCCATTACTTCTCGATCTTCACGCTGTGCATCGGCTACATCATCTACCTGCTGATCGAGAAATGGGAAAGCCTCACGCACGGTACGGTGGGCCTGATCGGCATCCCGGTGCCGGCCGCGGTGGGCCCGCTCGCGTTCGACAACGTGCAGGCGCAGTACTACCTGGTGCTGTTCTTCCTGGCGGCGGGCACCTTCCTCATGCACCGCATCGTCACCTCGCTGCTGGGCCGCAGCTTCATGGCCGTGCGCAACAGCGACGCGCTGGCCGAGGCGCTGGGCATCAACCTGATGCGCACCAAGGTGCTGTCCTTCGTGCTGTCGGTGGGCTACGCGGGTTTCGCCGGCGCGCTGTACGCGGGCCAGGTGCGCTTTCTCGGCCCCGACATCGCGCGCACCGACCTGACCTTCGACATGGTGATGGCGATGCTGGTGGGCGGCACCGGCACGCTGCTCGGGCCGCTGCTGGGCGCGGTGCTGGTGCCGTGGGTCACGCAGACGCTGCAGTTCCTGCAGGACTACCGCATGCTGGTGTTCGGACCGGTGCTGGTGCTGCTCATCATCTTCGTGCCGGACGGCATCGTCGGTTCGTGGCTCAAGCGCCAGGCGCGCCGCGCCGCCGCCGCGCGGCGCGGCGGCAAGGACCGCGCGCCGGCCGCCACGCCGGCCAGCGCAACCGCAGCCAACGCAGGAGCCGACCATGCTTGAGATCCGCAACCTGACCCGCAAGTTCGGCGGCCTGACCGCGGTGAACGAGGTCTCGGTCACGTTCGAGACCGGCCACATCAACGCCATCATCGGCCCCAACGGCGCCGGCAAGACCACCTTCTTCAACCTGATCGCCGGCACGCACGCGCCCACCTCCGGGCAGATCCGGCTCAAGGGCCGGGACGTGGCCGGCCTGCGCGCCGACCAGATCGCGCGCCTGGGCGTGGCGCGCACGTTCCAGGCCACGCATCTGTTCGACCGCGCCACGGTGCTCGACAACCTGATCGTGGGCCACCGCCTGCGCACGCACTCGGGCCTGGCCGACGTGCTGTTCAACACGCGCCGGCTGCGCGAGGAAGAGCGCCTGTGCCGCGACAAGGCCGAGGAAGCGCTGGAGTTCGTCGGCCTCGCGCACCTCGCGCACGAGGTCGCCGCCGACATCACGCAGGAAGAGCGCAAGCGCGTGGCCTTCGCGCTGGCGCTGGCCACCGGCGCCGAACTGCTGCTGCTCGACGAGCCGGCCGGCGGCGTCAACCCGGAAGAGACCGTGGGCCTGGCCGGGCTGATCCGCAAGATGGTCGGCCACGGCAAGACGGTCTGCCTGATCGAGCACAAGATGGACATGATCATGCGGCTGGCCGACAAGATCATGGTGCTCAACTACGGCGAGAAGATCGCCGAGGGCACGCCGGCGCAGATCCAGCAGGACCCGCACGTCATCGAAGCCTACCTGGGAGCCGACCATGTTGCAGCTTGAACGCGTCTCGCTGTCCTACGGCAGCTTCCGCGCGCTGGACAACATCACGCTGCACGCCGGCGCCGGCGAGCTGGTGGTGCTGCTCGGCGCCAACGGCGCCGGCAAGAGCTCGATCTTCCTGGCCATGAGCGGCATCCACCGCGCCAGCGGCGGCACCATGCGCTTCGACGGCCGCGAGCTGTCCGGCATGAAGCCGTCGCAGATCGTGCAGGCCGGGCTGGTGCACTGCCCCGAGGGACGCAAGCTGTTCCCGGCCATGAGCGTGCAGAAGAACCTGACGCTGGGCGCCTACGTGCACCGGCGCGACACGGCCGGCATCCGGCGCTCGCTGGAAGAGGTGTTCGAGATGTTCCCGATCCTGCGGCAGAAGAAGGACGACCCCGCCGGCTCGCTCTCGGGCGGCCAGCAGCAGATGGTCGCGCTCGGCCGCGCGCTGATGAGCCGCCCGCGCGCGCTGCTGCTCGACGAGCCGTCGCTGGGGCTGGCCCCGCTGGTGGTCAAGCAGATGTTCGAGGTGATCCAGCGCATCAACCGCGCCGGCACCACGGTGCTGCTGGCCGAGCAGAACGCCTACGCGGCGCTGGGCATCGCGCACCGCGCCTACGTGATCGAGAGCGGGCGCATCGTGATGGAGGGCGACCGCGACGCGCTGCTCGGGGACGAGGGGGTCAGGCGGGCGTATATCGGGGGCTGACGCCGCCGCGTGTTGCATGTTTTCTTCCCTCTCCCGCTTGCGGGAGAGGGAAGAAAACAAGAACAACAACAGGCAGTACCAACACAACAGGAGACAGCCAGATGCAAACCAAGACGATCCGCCGCTTCTTCCCGCTTGCCGCCACCGCCGTGGCCGCGCTGCTGGCATCGGGCGCCGCCTTCGCCCAGGAGGTGGTCAAGCTGGGCTACACCGGGCCGCTGTCGGGCGGCGCCGCGCTGTACGGCAAGAACGTGCTGTCCGGCATCCAGATGGCGGTGGACGAGATCAACGCCGCCGGCCTGGAGGTCAAGGGCAAGAAGGTCAAGCTGGAAGTGGCCGCGCTCGACGACAAGTACGCGCCGGCCGAGGCCGCCATCAACGCGCGCCGCCTGGTGCAGCAGTACAAGACGCCGGCCGTGTTCGTGCCGCACTCGGGCGGCATCTTCGCACTGCAGGCGTTCAACGAGCAGGAGAAGTTCCTGGTGATGGCGTACTCCAGCGTGCCGCGCATCACCGATGCGGGCAACAAGCTGACCATCCGCATCCCGCCGGCCTATACCGGCTACATCGAGCCGTTCGTCAAGGCGCAGATGAAGCGCTACGGCAAGAACGTGGCGCTGGCGCCGGCCGACCACGACTACGCCAAGGCCTGGGTGCAGGCCTTCGTGCCGGCATGGGAAGGCGCGGGCGGCAAGGTGGTGGCCAACAACCCGATGTCCTACACCAAGGCCACCGACTTCTACAGCGGCGTGTCGCGCGTGCTGGCCGACAAACCCGACGTGATGTTCGTGGGCGGCCCGTCCGAGCCGACCGCGCTGGTGGTCAAGCAGGCGCGCGAGCTGGGCTTCAAGGGCGGCTTCATCGTGATGGACCAGGCCAAGCTCGACGAGATGGCCAAGGTCACGGGCGGCCTGGGCATGCTCGAAGGCGCGATCGGCGTGATGCCGCTGGCCAACGACAGCCGTCCGGCCGCGCAGACCTACAACGCCAAGTACAAGAAGCTGCACGAGGGGCGCGACGCCACCACCGAGATGTCGCTCAACTACACGATGGTGTACGTGCTGGCCAATGCGATGAAGCTGGCCGGCACCACCAGCGACGTGGCCGCGATCCGGGCCAGGATGCCGGAAGCGGTGAAGACGCTGGCCAGGGACGCCAACCCCAACGAGATCGAGAGCATCGATGCCAGGGGCGGCACCGTGGCCGATACCGTGGTGGGCTGGGTGCAGGGCGGCAAGATCGCCCAGGTGCGGCTGTCGGAACTGGCCAGGTAACGCTGCGCCGGACCGCGCGCGCCGGCCGGCGGCCAGCGCGCGCTTCGTGTCTCCCGCGTCCGGTCATCCGGCGGCGGCGCCTAGGTGTGCTGCTGCTGGCGCTGCAGCTCCTGCTGGCGGCGCTGCTGCTCCTGTTGCTGGCGCTGCATGTTCTGCTGCTGGCGTTGCATTTCCTGCTGCTGCCGCTGCATCTGCTCTTGCTGCTGGCGCTCCATCACCTGCTGCTGGCGCTGCTGCTCCTGGACCTGGCGCTCCTGCTGCTGGCGCATCTGCATGCGCTGCTGCTCCATCTGCTGGCGCTGCGTTTCCTGCTGCTGCCGCTGCATGGCCTGCTGTTGCTGCAAGGCCTGCTGGGCGCGCTGCTGCTCGCCGCGCTGGCGTTCCAGTTGCTGGCGCTGCATCTCCTGCTGTTGCTGAAGCGCCTGCTGCGCGCGCTGCTGATCGCCGAGCTGGCGCGCCTGCTGCTGGCGCTGCATCTCCTGCTGTTGCTGGAGCGCCTGCTGCGCGCGCTGCTGGTCGCCGAGCTGGCGCGCCTGCTGCTGGCGCTGCATTTCCTGCTGTTGCTGGATCGCCTGCTGCGCGCGCTGCTGATCGCCGAACTGGCGCGCCTGCTGCTGGCGCTGCATCTCCTGTTGCTGCTGGAGCGCCTGCTGCGCGCGCTGCTGGTCGCCGAACTGGCGCGCCTGTTGCTGGCGCTGCATGTCCTGCTGTTGCTGGAGCGCCTGCTGGGCATGGAACTGGTCGCCGCGCTGGCGATCCAGTTGCTCGCGCTGCATGTCCTGCTGCTGCCGGATGGCCTGCTGTTGCTGCATGGCCTGTTGCTCGCGCGCCTGGTCGGGGCGGGTGGTCCAGCCGCGCGCGCGCGGGTCGCCGCCCGGCGCCGGCGGCTGGCCGCCGGGGGCCGCGCCCACGAAGCCCTGCGGCATGGCGCCGCGCGGGCCGCCTTCGGTACGTTGCGGATTGAAGGCGGGGTTGGCGGGATTGGCGAAGCTGGCCGAGTTGCCCTGGCCGCCTTCGCCGCGCCCGCGCCAGGCCGGCGCGGCCTGGCTCAGCCGGACCTGGCCGCCGGCCGGGCCGGCGGGCTGGGCGTTGCCGCCGCGCCAGGCCGGGCCCGCGCCGGGCACGGTGCCGCCGCCGCGCGCAAGGCGCTGCGCCAGCTCGTCGCCGGCGGGGCGGCCGGGCGCGCGCACCGCGATGGCGGGACGGGCGAAGCCCTGCACGACCGCCGGCGGCGCCGGCCGGCCCGGGCGGGTGCCCAGCAGGCTGGCCTTGACCGGCGCCAGCGGCGGCGCGCCGTTGGCCTCGCCGCGCGGCAGGTCGCGCCAGGCCTCGTGGCGGGCGCCGGGCGGCACGCGCTGGCCCTGCACGAAGGCGCGCGACGGCATGCCGGTGATGGCGCCCGGCACGTCGCGGTTGGCATAGGCGCCGCGCGCGCGGTCGTTGGCGAACTCGCGGTCGACGGTGAAGCGGTTGACGCGGCCGAGGTAGGCGGCGCTGGCGCCGTAGGCCGGCCGGTAGCTTTCATGCGGGCCGAGCGGATACCAGGCCACGCCGGGGCCGCCGCGGCCGCCGCCGACGAAGCCCACCAGCGCGGGCGCGTACACCGGGCGCACCGCGCGCGGCCCCGGCATCCAGCCCCAGCGGCTGCCGATGCGGGCCCAGCGGCCATAGTGGAACGGCGCGAAGCCCCACGGCGCCTCGTCGCACCAGGTCCAGCCCCACGGCGCCACCCAGGCCCACGAGCCGGTGCTGTACGGCGCCCAGTCGGCCGCCACCACGCGCGGGAACCACACCGCGCCGTAGCCGGGGTCTTCCTGCCAGTCGCCGTAGCCGTCCAGCGCGGCGTAGCCGGTCATCTCGGGCGGCACGTACATGGCCGAGGGCGAGGCATCCTCGCGCGCGTCGCGCGCCGTGGTCCAGCGGTCGAACTCGTCCTCGGGCGGATTGAAGGCGGTGCCGGCCTCGGCCAGGTCGCTGCCGGCGAAGCGGATCTGCTCGCCGCGGCGCATCTCGCGCGAGCGGCTCTCGCCGTACACCACGGCCGAGCCGTGGTGCATCGTGACCACGGTGGCGCTGCCGTCGGCGGCCACGTCGAGGCGGTAGTCGCCGGGCTCGCGCGGCACGAAGGCGAGGTTGGGCGTGTCGATCTCGACCGGCTGGTCGGGCGGCAGCGCGCGCACCCGCAGTTGCAGCGTGCCCTGGGTCAGCTTGACCTGGGTGGCGCTGTCGTCGAGGTTGAGCACCGTCGCCGCGGTGGCGCCGCCGAGCCGGATCGCGGTGGAGCCGGCATGCAGTTCGGCGCGCCCGCCGTTGTCGACCCACAGGCGGTCGCCGGTGGTGATGGGCCGGTTGAGCGCGGCCTGGGCCCAGTCGTCGGAGCCGGCGGGCGCCAGGCTCAGGCTGCCGGCGGCGTCGGTGATGGTGGCGATGCGGTCGGAGGGATCGGCGGACTGCGCCAGCGCCGGCGCCAGCCAGGTGGCGCAAGCGATACCGATGGCCAGGAGCAGGGCCCGGGCGCCGGGGCCAAGCCTGCGGGCAGGAAACATGGAATTACCTCGTCGATGCGAAGGGCGGCGGGCCGGTGCCGGCTGTCCCTGTTGTCACGATACTGCGCCTGGCGGCAACCCGCCGGCGCGGCGCATCTGACTTTGTAAGCACGTATTTCCCCGCGGCGGCCAACGCGCCGCGCGCGCGGCCCGGCGGCGGGCGCGGGGAGCGGACCGGCGCCGCCGGGACGGGCGGCGGCCGGACAAAGCCGGAAACAAATTATCGCAGGGTGGCGGGGCGGGCGAACGGAAGGGGAGAAAGGACGGGACGGGACGCGGCGCGGTCCGGCGCCGGTTCAGCGCGCCTGCAGGAACTCGGTGAACTTGTCGGCCGACATCGGGCGGCCGTACAGGTAGCCCTGCACCTCGTGGCAGCCGTTGTCGCGCAGGAAGTCGCGCTGCTCCACGGTTTCCACGCCCTCGGCCACCACGCCGATGCCGAGCGTGGTGCCCACGTTGACCACGGCGCGCACGATGGCCGCGTCGACCGGGCTCTGGGTGACGTTGCGGATGAAGGACTGGTCGATCTTGATGCGGTCGACCGGGAAGGTCTTGAGGAAGCTCAGCGACGCATAGCCGGTGCCGAAGTCGTCGCAGGTCAGGGTCACGCCGTCGCGGCGCAGCGTCTGCAGCTGGCCGGAGAACTCGTCGCCCTGCTGCAGCGCGATGGTCTCGGTGATCTCCAGCTCCAGCCGCTCGGGCGCCAGCGCCAGCTCGCGCAGCACGTGGCGCACCTCGGTCAGCAGGCGGCTTTCGCTCAGTTGCGCAGCGAACAGGTTGATGGCCACGCGCGGCGCGTCGGCGAACTCCAGCGACCACATGCGCGCCTGCGCGCAGGCGGTATGGAGCAGCCACACGCCGACGTCGGCCGCCACGCTGCTGGCGGCCAGCGCGTCGATGAAGCTGGCCGGCGTGAGCAGGCCCTGGGTGGGATGGCGCCAGCGCATCAGGGCCTCGGCGCCGACCACGCGGCCGTCGCGCAGGTCGATCTGCGGCTGGTACAGGAGTTCGAACTGGCGTTGCGCGTAGGCGTCGCGCAGCGCCTGCACCAGCGACAGGCGGGTGGTCACGTCGGTGCGCATCTGCGGCTTGAAGAAGCGGATGGTGCGCCCGCCGTCACGCTTGGCCCGGCCCAGCGCCAGGCTGGCCGAGGCCAGCGCGTCGGAGGCGTTGTCGCCGCCGCCCGGCATCACGCAGGCGCCCAGGCTGGCCAGCACGTGGTGGCGGCGGTTGCCGTACTCGTGGGGCTCGGACTGCAGGGACAGGATGGCGGCGCTGACGTGGCGCACCAGGGTGGGATCGGCGATGGACGGCAGCAGCACGGCGAACTCGTCGCCGCCGACCCGCCCGAGCACGGCGTCGCGCGGCGAGGCGTCGCGCAGGCGGCGGGCCACCCGGCGCAGGATCTCGTCGCCCTCGGCATGGCCGTGCATGTCGTTGAAGGCGCGGAAATCGTCGATGCCGAGCAGCAAAAGCGCGCAGCGGGGGGCAGCCTCCGTGCGCAGGCGGTCTTCCAGCGTATTCAAGAATGCCTGGCGCGCGGCTACGCCGGTCAACGGATCGATGTCCGCGCTCGGCGAGGCGCCGGCCTTCGCCTCTGACCTGGCCACCATCCCTGCCCTGTTCGTGATTGTCGACATCGGTCCGATCTGTCTATTTGGCAAGTGTGACTAAAACCAGGAAAAAATCAAGCCGCGTCAAACCATGATATTGCGATATGTTGCGGGACGACAAATAGCATAATCGCAAAACGCTACCCCCCGCTGGCGCCATTGAAATGGCCGCACCCTTCCAGTACCCTACGCCGGCAAAGGCGTGCCTCCCCGCGTGCCACCCCGTGCCACCCCGGCACCCGCTCCGTTAGTGCCCGCTCTCATCTCATGACCCGCCAGACCTGCTGATTCGCGCCATGCGCGCCGGTGCCACCCGCCCTGACGCTGCCCGCCGCCCTTCCGGCAAAGAAAATACAAAAAACATCAAATGGGAAAAAGCTCCGCGACCCTCTGGACCATCCGCACGCGCATCCTGGCCAGCTTTGCCATGATCCTGGCGGTCATCTTGCTGACCTTCGTGGTCGCCTACGGCCGCCTGTCGGCCATCGAGGCCCACGCCACCGCGATGCGCGACGACGCGCTGCCGGGGCTGTACGCCAGCACCGCCATGCGCGGCGCGTGGGGCGAGCGCTACGTGCTGGCGTGGCAGAGCGTCACCGCCACCAGCGAAGCGGAGCGCCGCCAGTACGACGAGGCCAACGCGGCCCTGCGCACGCGCCTCGACGAGCTCGAGCAGCGCTACGCCAATTCGATCCGCCGCGCCGACGACCGCCAGCGCTTCGACAGGTACAAGGTGATCCGCCGCCAGTACGACGAGCTGTCGGCGCCGGTGTTCGCCGCCCGCGCCACGGACGCGGCCGCGATGGAGGCCCGCCTGAGCGGCCCCGTCCATGCCGCCTGGAACGAAGGCCGGGCCGCCCTGCAGACCCTGCTCGACGACAACGACAAGGTCGCCGCCGAGGGCGCCACCACCATCAACAGCGCGGTCGAGACCGCCAAGATCAGCATCGAGATCTCGCTGATCGCCGCCCTGGCGGGGTCGCTGGTGGCCGGCTACCTGCTGTTCCGCTCGATCACCGTGCCGATGCGCTCGATCGTGCAGCTGCTGGCCGGCATGCGCGGCGGCGACCTGCGCCAGCGCCTGTCGCTCCGCCGCAAGGACGAGTTCCTGGAGATCGAGCAGGGCTTCAACCAGATGACCGGCGAGCTGACCGGGCTGGTCGGGCAGGCCCAGCGCTCGGCCATCCAGGTCACCACCTCGGTCAACGAGATCGCCGCCACCGCGCGCCAGCAGCAGGCCACCGCCACCGAGACCGCGGCCACCACCACCGAGATCGGCGCCACCTCGCGCGAGATCTCCGCCACCTCGCGCGACCTGGTGCGCACCATGATCGAGGTCTCCAGCGCCGCCGAGCAGACCGCCGGGCTGGCCGGCACCGGCCAGGTCAGCCTGTCGCGCATGGAGACGACCATGCATCACGTGATGGAGGCCGCCGGCTCGGTCAACGCCAAGCTGGCCACCCTGAACGAGAAGGCCGGCAACATCAACCAGGTGGTCACGACCATCGCCAAGGTGGCCGACCAGACCAACCTGCTTTCGCTCAACGCCGCCATCGAAGCCGAGAAGGCCGGCGAGTACGGCCGCGGCTTCTCGGTGGTGGCCACCGAGATCCGCCGCCTGGCCGACCAGACCGCCGTGGCCACCTACGACATCGAGCAGATGGTGCGCGAGATCCAGTCCGCGGTGGCCGCCGGCGTGATGGGCATGGACAAGTTCGCCGAGGAAGTGCGGCGCGGCATGTCCGAGGTGACGCAGGTGGGCGACCAGCTTTCGCAGATCATCGGCCAGGTGCAGACGCTGGCGCCGCGCGTGCAGATGGTCAACGAGGGCATGCAGGCCCAGGCCGGCGGCGCCGAGCAGATCAACCAGGCGCTGATGCAGCTCTCCGAGGCGGCCCAGCAGACCGTGGAGTCGCTGCGCCAGTCGAGCCAGGCCATCGACGAGCTGACGCTGGTGGCCAACGACCTGCGCGCCGGCGTGTCGCGCTTCAAGGTCTGAGGCGCGCGGGCGCCGGCCATCTGCCATGAAACTCTTCCTGCTGTTCCGCATCGGCCCCGACCACTACGCGCTCGACGCCAGCGAAATCGAGGAAGTGCTGCCGCTGACCCGGCTCAAGCAGCTGCCCGAGGCGCCGCCGTGGGTCAGCGGGCTGCTGGCGCGCCGCGGCGAGGTGGTGCCCGTGATCGACGTCAACGCGCTGGCCACCGGCATCCCGGCGGCCAGCCGCACCAGCACGCGCACGGTGCTGGTGCGCTACCGCCGCCACGCGGACGCGCCGGCGCGCCTGCTCGGCCTGCGCCTCGAATACGCCACCGAGACCTTGCGCTGCGAGCCCGCCGAGTTCGCCGACAGCGGCCTGGACGCCGCGCCGGCGCGCTACCTGGGCCCCGTGCGCAACGGCCCGCAAGGGCTGGTGCAGTGGGTCAGGATCGGCGCGCTGCTGCCCGATGACGTGCACGCCCGCCTGTTCCCCGGGGCGGCGCCATGACCACGGCCAGCCACATCGAGGCGCTGCTCAAGGAGCGCATCGGCCTGGACGCCAGCACGGTGGGCACCGGCATGATCGAGCGCGCGGTGCGCGAGCGCCTGGCCACGTCCGCCGCGCCCGACCACCATGCCTACTGGAACCTGCTGCACTCGCACCCGGACGAGCTCCAGGCGCTGATCGAGGCGGTGGTGGTGCCCGAGACCTGGTTCTTCCGCCACCGCGAGGCGCTGATGGCGCTCGGCCGCTTCGCCGCCATGCGCGTGTTCGGCGACGCCCGCGGGCATGCCGGCGAGGGGCCGCTGCGCATCCTCAGCGTGCCGTGCTCGACCGGCGAGGAGCCCTACTCGATCGTGATGGCGCTGCTCGACGCCGGCGTGCCGGAGCAGCGCTTCCAGGTCGACGCCATCGACATCAGCGCGCGCGCGCTCGAACGCGCGCGCCTGGGCCACTACGGCAGCAACTCGTTCCGCGGCGGGCAGCTCGACTTCCGCGACCGGCATTTCACCGCCGCGCCGGGCGGCTACGCGCTCAAGCCCAATGTGCTGGCCAAGGTGCGGCTGCTGCGCGGCAACCTGCTCGACCCGGCCCTGATGGCGGCCGAAGCCCCCTACCATTTCGTGTTCTGCCGCAACCTGCTGATCTATTTCGACCCGCCCACGCAGCAGCGCTCGCTGCGCGCGCTGGAGCGGCTGAGCCGGCCCGACGCCACGCTGTTCGTGGGGCCGGCCGAGGCCAGTCTGCTGACCCGGCACGGCTTCGTCTCGGCCGGCGTGCCGCTCGCCTTCGCCTTCACCCGGCGCGGCCCGCGCGAGGCGGGCGCGCCACATGCGCCGCACGCGACACACGTGCCGCCCGCCCGGCACGCGCCGCATGCGGCATGGGCCGCCGCGCCGGCGCCGCGCCGCCCGCATGCGCCGCCGCCGGCGCAGCCGTCGCACCGCGCGCCCGCCGCGCCGCGGCCGGCGGCATCGGCGCCGCCGCAGCCGCATGCCCCGGCGGCGGACGCCGGCGCCGACGCGCTGGCCCGGATCTCCCGGCTCGCCGACCGCGGCGACCTCGCCGCGGCGGTCTCGGCCTGCCTGGCGCACCTCGACGCGCAGCCGCCATCCGCCGCCGGCTACTGCCTGCTGGGCGTGCTGCACGATGCCACCAGCCGGCCCGCCGAGGCGCGCGAAGCGTACCGCCGCGCGCTCTACCTCGACCCGGCCCACCAGGAGTCGCTTTATCACATGGCCGCCATTCTCGAAGCCGACGGCGACAGCGCGGCGGCCGCCCGCCTGAGGCAGCGCGCCCAGCGCAACCAGCCGAGCCGCCATGACTGAGCCTGCTTCGACCGCCTCGCCCGCATTGACCGCATCGCCGCCGCCGGGCCACGGCCTGCCGGCCGGCGCGGCGCGCACCGTCATCGACAACTGCTGGCGCCGCATCGGCGTGCTCGGCGACAGCAGTTGCCCGCAGCTCGCCGTATACATCCGCTGCCGCAACTGCCCGGCCTACTCGCGCGCGGCGCTGGAGCTGCTCGACAACCTGCCCGCCGGCGAAGCCGGCCTGCCCGACGAGGCCACGCCCGCCGACGGCGCCGCGCGCGGCCCCGCCGTGTCCTGCCTGGTGTTCCGCGTCGGCGAGGAATGGCTGGCGCTGCCGGCCGCCGCGCTGGCCGAAGTCACCGCGCCATGCCCGGTGCACACGCTGCCGCACCGCCGCCACGCCGCCGTGCTGGGCCTGGCCAGCGTGCGCGGCAACCTGTTGGTGTGCATCTCGCTGGCGCGGCTGCTCGGCCAGGACCCGCCGGCGGACGCCGGCGCGGCCAATGGCGTGGCCGGCGGCGCCGGGCGCGGCGCCCGCCTGCTGGTGCTGGGCCAGGGCCGCGGCGCCATCGCGCTGCCGGTCGACGAGGTCACGGGCATCGAGCGCGTGGCCGAATCCGCGCTGCAGGCGCTGCCGACCACGCTGTCGCGCGCCTCCGCGCGCTATGCGCGCGCGCTGCTGCAAAGCGGCGGGCGCAGCGTCGGCCTGCTCGACGCCGGCCTGCTGCAGCAGGCCCTGACGCGGAGCCTGGCATGAATCCGGACCAGTTGCGCGACGCTTCCCTGCTCGAGCTGTTCGCGCTCGAGGCGCAGTCGCAGGCGGAAGTCCTCAACGCCGGCCTGCTCGCGCTGGAGCGCAACCCGGCCGCCGCCGACCAGCTCGAGGCCTGCATGCGCGCCGCCCATTCGCTCAAGGGCGCGGCGCGCATCGTCGGCCTCGACGGCGGCGTGCGCGTGGCCCACGTGATGGAAGACTGCCTGGTCGCCGCCCAGCGCGGCGAACTGGCGCTGCGGCCCGTGCACATCGACACCCTGCTGCACGGCACCGACCTGCTGCTGCGGCTGGGCAACCCGCCCGACGGCGACCTCGACTGGGCCGGCCACGCCGGCAAGGACGAGATCGACGCGCTGGTGACGCGCCTGGGCGCGCTGCTGGCCGGCAAGGCAGTCGACGACGCGCCGTGGGCGCCGGCCCCGGCCGCGCCGCCGGCACCAGCGCAAGTCACGCCGCAAGCCATGCCGGCCACGCCGCAGGCCGGGCCGGATGCCGCGCCCGAGCCCCCGATTGCTCCCATGATCGCGCCCGTGATTGCGCCCATGATCGCGCCCATGATCGCGCCCGCGGAACCGGCACGGGCCGCGGAGCCCCGGCCAGGCGAGCCCGGCGGCCTGCCCGAGGCGCAGGAGCGCATGCTGCGCGTGAGCGCCGACACGCTCGACCAGCTGCTCGCGCTGTCCGGCGCGGCCATGATCGAGGCCAACTGGCTCAAGCCGTTCGGCAACGCGCTGCAGCAGACGCGCCGCCTGCAGATGCGCGCGCTGCAGGCGCTCGACGCCGCGCAGGTGGCGCTGGCCGGCGGCGGCACCGCCGACGGCACCGCGCAGGCGCGGCTGGCGGACGCGCAGCAGCTGCTGGCCGAGAGCCACCGGCAGCTCTCGCAGCGCACCAGCGAGCTGGAGCAGTACGACCACCGCACCGGCCGCCTGTCGCGCCAGCTCTACGACCGCGCGCTGGCCAGCCGCATGCGGCCGCTGGCCGACGGCCTGGCCGGCTACTCGCGCATGGTGCGCGACCTCGGGCGCGCGCTCGGCAAGTCCGTGCATCTCGAACTGGTCGGCGAGAGCACCAAGGTGGACCGCGACATCCTCGAGCAGCTCGAGGCGCCGCTGGCGCACCTGCTGCGCAACGCCGTGGACCACGGCATCGAGACGCCCGAGGCGCGCCGCGCCGCCGGCAAGCCCGCCGAGGGCCGCATCACGCTCAACGCGCGCCACAACGCCGGCCGGCTGGTGATCGTGATCGCCGACGACGGCGCGGGGGTGGACCTCGACGCCCTGCGCCAGGCCATCGTGCGGCGCGGCCTGGCGCCCGCCGAGACCGTCGCCCGCCTGTCGCAGGCGGAGCTGCTCGACTTCCTGCTGCTGCCCGGCTTCAGCCTGCGCGAGACCGTCAGCGAGGTGTCCGGGCGCGGCGTCGGGCTGGACGCCGTGCAGGACATGATCCGCCAGGTGCGCGGCAGCATCCGCCTGGCGCAGGAAAGCGGGCGCGGCATGCAGTTCCACCTGGAGCTGCCGCTCACGCTGTCGGTGGTGCGCGCGCTGCTGGTGGAAGTCTCGGGCGAGGCCTACGCCTTCCCGCTGGCCTACGTGATGCAGGTGCTGCGCCTGGAGCGCGGCGCGATCGAGCAGTTGGAGAACCACCAGCATTTCCGCTTCGGCGAGCGCCACGTGGGCCTGGTCAGCGCGGCCCAGGTGCTGCAGCAGGCCGAGGCCCGCCCCGACGAGGACACCGTGCCGGTGGTGGTGCTGGGCGACCACGAGCGCACCTACGGCGTGGCGGTGGACCGCCTGCTCGGCGAGCGCATACTGGTGGTGCAGCCGCTCGCGGCCAGCCTCGGCAAGATCAAGGACATCGCCGCCGGCAGCATCACCGAGGACGGCACGCCGGTGCTGATCTTCGACGCCGAGGATATGATCCGCTCGGTGGAGAAGCTGCTCTCCGAAGGCAAGATCGACCGCATCCGGCGCGGCGGCGCGGAAGCCGCGCCGGTGCGCCGCAAGCGCGTGCTGGTGGTGGACGATTCGCTCACGGTGCGCGAGCTCGAGCGCAAGCTGCTGGCCAACCGCGGCTACGAGGTCGCGGTGGCGGTGGACGGCATGGACGCCTGGAACGTGCTGCGCGCGGAGAGCTTCGACCTGGTCATCACCGACATCGACATGCCGCGCATGGACGGCATCGAGCTGGTGACGCGCATCAAGCGCGAGGCGCGCCTGCAGCAGGTGCCGGTGATGGTGGTGTCGTACAAGGACCGCGAGCAGGACCGCCAGCGCGGCCTGCAGGCCGGCGCGGACTACTACCTGGCCAAGGGCAGCTTCCAGGACGCCGCGCTGCTCGACGCGGTACAGGACCTGATTGGGGAGGCGCGCGCATGAAGATCGGCATCGTCAACGATTCACCGCTGGCCGTGGTCGCCCTGCGGCGCGTGCTCGCGCTGGACCCCGAGCTGGAAGTCACGTGGGTGGCCGAGAACGGCGAGAGCGCCGTGCACCTGGCCGCCGCGCGCACCCCCGACCTGATCCTGATGGACCTGCTGATGCCGGTGATGGACGGCGTCGAGGCCACCCGCCGCATCATGGCCGCGAGCCCGTGCGCCATCGTGGTGGTGACGATGGACCTGGGCCGCAACGCCAGCCAGGTGTTCGACGCGATGGGCCACGGCGCCATCGACGCGGTCGACACGCCCTCGCTGGCGCAGCCCGACTCGCAACTGGCCAGCGGGCCGCTGCTGCGCAAGATCCGCAACATCGGCCGCCTGATCGAAGGCCGCGGCGTGCCCGCGCGCGCGCCGGCGCCGCCCGCGCGCAAGGCCCGCGCCGAATGGCTGGTGGCGCTGGGCGCCTCGGCCGGCGGCCCGGCCGCGCTGGCCACGCTGCTGGGCGCGCTGCCGCCCGGCTTCAACGCCGCCGTGATCGCCGTCCAGCACGTCGACGAAGCCTTCGCCGCAGGCATGGCGCAGTGGCTCGACGCGCAATGCAAGCTGCCCGTGCGGCTGGCCCGCGAAGGCGAGGCGCCGCAGCCCGGCACCGTGCTGCTGGCCGGCACCAACGACCACCTGCGCCTGCTCGGGCCGGCGCGCATGGCCTACACCGAAGAGCCGAGCGACTACCTCTACCGGCCGTCGATCGACGTCTTCTTCGAAAGCGTGGCCCGGCACTGGCGCGGCGATGCGGTGGGCGTGCTGCTCACCGGCATGGGCCGCGACGGCGCGCTGGGCCTCAAGGCCATGCGCGAGCGTGGCTACCTGACCATCGCCCAGGACCAGGCCACGAGCGCCGTCTATGGCATGCCGAAAGCCGCCGCCGCCATCGGCGCGGCCAGCGAGATCCTGCCGTTGCCGCAGATCGCCGCGCGCATCGCACGGGCCTGCGGCACCAGCACCAATGCCAACCAGCGGTAGGGAACCGGCAGCAAGAGGAACACAATGTCGATACAGATAGAACGCAACTACGCACAGCGCCCGGAGGAATACCTGGCGATGGTGCTGCTGGTGGACGACCAGGCCATGATCGGCGAAGCGGTGCGGCGCGAGCTCGAGCCCGAGAAGGACATCGACTTCCACTACTGCTCCAAGCCCGACGAGGCCGTCGCGGTGGCCGAGCGCACGCGGCCCACGGTGATCCTGCAGGACCTGGTGATGCCCGGCATCGACGGCCTGACGCTGGTGCGCCGCTACCGCGCCAACCCGGCCACGCGCGACATCCCCATCATCGTGCTGTCCACCAAGGAAGAGCCGATCATGAAGAGCGCGGCCTTCGCCGCCGGCGCCAACGACTACCTGGTCAAGCTGCCCGACACCATCGAGCTGGTGGCGCGCATCCGCTATCACTCGCGCTCCTACATCAACCTGCAGCAGCGCGACGAGGCCTACCGCGCGCTGCGCCAGAGCCAGCAGCAGCTGCTGGAGACCAACCTGGAGCTGCAGCGGCTGACCAACTCGGACGGCCTCACGGGCCTGTCCAACCGGCGCTACTTCGACGAATACCTCGGCGCCGAATGGCGGCGCGCGGCGCGCGAGCAGAGCCAGCTCGCGCTGCTGATGATCGACGTGGATTCGTTCAAGGCCTACAACGACACCTACGGCCACGTGGCCGGCGACGAGGTGCTGCGCCGCGTGGCCGGCGTGATCCGCGAGAACTGCACGCGCCCGGCCGACCTGCCCGCGCGCTTCGGCGGCGAGGAGTTCGCCATGATCCTGCCCGCCACCTCGCCCGGCGGCGCGCGCCTGCTGGCCGAGAAGGTCCGCCGCGCCATCGAGTCCATGCAGGTGCCGCACAGCGGCTCCCAGGTCGGGCCCTGCGTGACGGTCAGCATCGGCGGCACCGCCATCGTGCCGGGCCAGGACGAGCCGTTCAGCCGCCTGATCGAGATCGCCGACGCCGGGCTCTACCAGGCCAAGCGCAACGGCCGCAACCAGGTCGTCATGACCGCCTGAGCGCCGCGCCCGGGGGCGTGCGCCGCCGACCGCGGCGCGCGCCGCCGTCTCCTCCTTCTTCCCCTGCTTCTTCCCCTCCTCCCGCGGCTCCCTTCGCGCCGCCCGCCATACATGGCGGCCGCGTCCTGTGGGAATCGTCCGACAAGCGTTTCGGAGCCCCGCCAATGTGCCGGCCCGCGCGCGCTGGCTATCGTTGCATCACGGCAGGCGCGGTTTCGCATCCTCTCCAGCGGGCGGCGAACGCCGCGGCAACACGCCTGAACAAGCAGCGTGGCGCGCGGGAACATCCGCCTGCGGCAATGGGCCGCGACCGCCACGGGTTCTCTCACTCACCTGCAAGAAGAGGGCATTCATGAAGCTTTCCAAATCCGGCCTGCTAGTGGGCCTTGCACTGGCGGCAAGCGCGGTGTTGTCGGCATGCGGCGGCGGCGGCGACGATGGCATCGACGACCGCCTCGGCATCAGCAAGCCGTCGGTGCGCGTGATCCACGCCATCACCGGCGGCCCGAACCTCGACGTGCTGCAGAACGGCACCAAGACCTCGTTCCTCAACGAGCCCTACAAATTCGTGTCGAACTACTTCGACGTCGACACCGGATCGCAGCTGATCGCGTTCAACGTCACCAACACCAGCACGCAGCTCGGCAGCGCCGCCGTGGATGCCCACACCGGCCACAAGTACACCGTGGTCGCGCTGCCCGGCGCCACCGCCGCCGAGGTGCTCACCATCGACGACCCCTACGACAAGAGCCTGCTGTCGGACAAGGCCCGCGTGCGCACCCTGAACGCCTCGTTCAACGCGCAGAACATCGACGTCTACGTCACCACGCCGGCGGCCGACCTCAACGCGGTCTCGCCGAACATGGCGGCGGTCGGCTACAAGACGGCCAACCCCGCCACGGGCCAGGACTCGCTCTATCTGGACGGCGGCACCTATCGCCTGCGCATCACCACCGCCGGCACCAAGACCGTGATCTTCGATTCCGGCGCGCTCACGCTGGGCAACAACGCCGACTGGCTGATCACCACCATCCCAGTCGACGGCATCGGCGCGCTGGTGCCGAACCGGATCAAGGTGCTGGTCGCGCAGTCGAGCACCGGCGCCGGCGACGCGCAGGAACTGGTCTCGCAGTAGGGAAGGAAAAGGGAAGAGAAAGGAAAGGGAAAGCGGCAGCCCGGCCGGCGCGATCGCCGTCGCCGGGGCGTGCCAGGCGGGAAGATCCGGCAGGCGGATCTTCCCGCTTTTTCTTGCCGGCCGCGCGCGCGGCGCGCCGGTGCCCCGGGGGCCTAGCGCTCCGGGGCGGGCTCGAGGTCGCCTTGCAGCACGTCCAGGTGCGACAGGTACTTGTCCAGTTCGTCCTTGCCGCTGTCCGTGATGCAGTAGACGCGGCCGCTGCCCTCGACCAGTTCCGCCGTGATCGCGCGCGCGATCAGCAGGCTGCGCAGGATCGGGCGCAGCGAGCGGATGTTGTTGTCGATGCCGTGCTCGCGCAGGCGCTCGACCAGGGTCAGTACGGTGGACGGACTCGCCTGGACAAGCTTGAGGATGTACAACCGCGAAACCAGGCGGTCCAGCGCCGGCGTCTTCATGCGGCGCCCGCGGCGCGCCAGCCAGTGACGCGATAGAGCTGAATGGAGCGGATCATCTTGCGCAGGCCCGGCACTGCCAAGCGCAGCCGGGCAGGTTCACTGCGAGCGTGCCGGCGGGAGCCGGAACGCGCCCTGCAAAAAAAAAGCGGGGTGCGCGAGGCACCCCGAATCTTGCGTTGTTCGTACCGGCGTATGGCGGCACCGGTACGGGGGCTTCGAAAACTATTCTTCCTGGAACGCTTCTTCGCGCTTGGCCTTGATCGACGGCAGCGCCACAACGGCAACCAGCGCGGCGGCGGCGATCAGCAGGCCCATCGACAGCGGGCGCGTCACGAACACCGTGAACTCGCCGCGCGACAGCAGCAGGGAGCGGCGGAAGTTTTCTTCCATCATCGGTCCGAGCACGAAACCGAGCAGCAGCGGCGCCGGTTCGCACTTGAGCTTCAGGAACAGGTAGCCGATGATGCCGAAGCCGGCCGCCATGAACACGTCGAAGGTCTGGTTGTTGACCGAGTACACGCCGATGCCGCAGAACACCAGGATGGCCGGGTACAGGTAGCGGTAAGGCACGGTCAGCAGCTTCACCCAGATCCCGATCATCGGCAGGTTCAGGATGATCAGCATCAGGTTGCCGATCCACATCGAGGCGATCAGGCCCCAGAACAGCGCGGGGTTGCTGGTCATGACCTGCGGGCCCGGCTGGATGTTGTGGATGGTCATCGCGCCCACCATCAGCGCCATCACGGCGTTGGGCGGAATGCCCAGCGTCAGCAGCGGGATGAAGGAGGTCTGCGCGGCCGCGTTGTTGGCCGATTCCGGACCGGCCACGCCTTCGATGGCGCCCTTGCCGAACTCATGCGAGTACTTGGAGGTCTTCTTTTCCAGCGAGTAGGCCGCGAACGAGGCCAGCGCCGCGCCGCCGCCGGGCAGGATCCCCAGCGCCGAACCCAGCAGCGTGCCGCGCAGCACCGCCGGCGCCATGCGCTTGAAGTCTTCCTTGGTCGGCCACAGGTTGGTCACGCGGTCGGTGAAGGTCTCGCGGTCTTCCTTCTGTTCCAGGTTCGCCACGATTTCGGCGAAACCGAACATGCCCATCGCCAGCGCGACGAAGTCGATGCCGTCGGTCAGTTCGGGGATGTCGAAGGAGAAGCGCGCGGCGCCCGAGTTCACGTCGGTGCCGATCAGGCCCAGCAGCAGGCCCAGCACGATCATCGCCACGGCCTTGGGCAGCGAGCCCGAGGCCAGCACCACGGCGCCGATCAGGCCCAGCACCATCAGCGAGAAGTACTCGGCGGGACCGAACTTGAACGCCAGTTCCGACAGCGGCGTGGCGAACGCGGCCAGGATCAGGGTAGCCACGCAGCCGGCGAAGAACGAGCCCAGGCCGGAAGTGGCCAGCGCCACCCCTGCCCGTCCGCGCCGCGCCATCTGGTAGCCGTCGATGGTGGTCACCACCGACGACGATTCACCAGGCAGGTTGACCAGGATGGCGGTGGTGGAGCCGCCGTACTGCGCGCCGTAATAGATGCCGGCCAGCATGATGAGCGCCGCCACCGGGGGCAGCGTGTAGGTCACCGGCAGCAGCATGGCGATGGTGGCCAGCGGCCCCAGGCCCGGCAGCACGCCGATCAGGGTACCCAGCACGCAGCCCAGGAAGGCGTATGCGAGGTTTTGCAGTGACAGTGCCGTGGAAAAACCCAGGGCAAGGTGATCGAACAATTCCATTGAGGCCGACTCCTTAACCGGTAATGAAAGCAGGCCACACCGGCATCTGCAGGTTGATGCCGTAGACGAACGCGCCCATGCTGATCAGCACCAGCACCACGGCGTTGGCCAGGGCGCCCTTCCAGCTGAATTCATGGCTGGCCATCGACGACACCAGCACCAGCACGAACACCGACAGCACCATGCCGAGCGGCTTGAGCAGCAGGCCGAACAGCACCACCGAACCGAGGATCCACAGCAGGGTCTTCAGGTCCCAGCGCGCGAGCTGGTCTTCCTCGCCCTTGCTCGACAGCGAGCCGATCAACACGAGTGCGCCCAGCACGGCCAGTACCAGCCCGAGCAGGAACGGAAAATATCCGGGGCCCATCTTTGCGGCAGTTCCCATGGAATAGCCGCGAGCGACCCAGGAAAAGCCCAGACCGACCAGGACGAACATCAGGCCGGAGGCAAAGTCCTTTTGGCTGCGTATGCGCAAAACGATTCTCCTCAAAGTACGTGAAAGCATCCGGCTGCGCGCGCAGGCTCTTGCATGCGCAGACGGTTTGATCGGCAGGTGTGAAGGCTCTCCTGCAGGATGGATGCAACCTTAGAGAGGCGATCTTTCAGCTTGCTTTCATTTGTCTTGACTTAGGGGTAATCACCGATGCATGAGGAACTTCGCCACAAACGACAAATATCACGACGTGATCCATTTTCACGAATCGGGCGAAATCGGCGGGAAAACAGGGAGAAATCGCGCGCGCGCCGGATGCGGGCGCGTGGCTGGCGGCCATGCCGGCGACGCGCAGGCGAAGCGCGCCTGCGCGGGACGTGGCGCGGGGAACGACGCGGCGCCGGCATGCGCCAGAAGCCGCGCGGCGGCCGCGTTGAAAGCTGGTTGAAAGGCGGCGCACGGCGCTGCCGCCCCGACCACGGGCGCACGATGACAGACAGAGCTTTCGATTGCCTTTCAGGTGGCGGCAGACGGCAATATGCGGCGGCAGGCCGGCGGCGCGCCGGCTCTGCGATAATCTCAGAGCACGAATACGCGCGCCAGCCGGCGCCACGGCTTTCCCCCTTCCTCGCCTTTCACGCAAACCCGGACGACCATGAGCAAGACCGCACGGCCAGCCCACGCGGGCGCCGCCACCGACCCGGCCGCCGCCGCCCCGGCGATTCCCCGCCCCGGCGAGGGCAAGCGCGGCGAGGCCGGTTATCTCGGCTACCTGCTGCGCCAGGCCGGCGCCGCCAACCGCCTGCGCCTGGAGCGCGCGCTGGCCGACCTGGGCGCCACCCCGCCGCAGTTCGTGGTGCTGACCATGCTGGGCGCCTATCCCGGCTTGTCCAATGCCGACCTCGCCCGGCTGGCGCTGCTCACGCCGCAGACCGTCAGCGTGATCGTCGCCAACCTGGAGAAGGCCGGCTCGATCCGGCGCCAGCCGCATCCGGTGCACGGCCGGATCCAGAACATCGTGCTGACGCCGGCCGGCGAGACGCTGCTGGCAGGCTGCCGCGAACGCGCGCTGCACAACGAGGCGCGCCTGCGCGCGGGGCTGTCGGCACAGGAGGAAGAAGTGGTGCGGCGCTGGCTGGCGGGACTGGCGCGCGGCACCGACGTGGACGGCGCCGCGGAAACGGAAACGGCCGGCGACTGAGCCGGCGCCGGCGCTCAGCGCGGGTGCTGCCGGGCGGACGCGCCGGCGGCGGCCTGCGCCAGCGCCGCCACCTCGCCGGCATCCTCGCCGGCGCCCGCCGTGCTCAGGGCCTCTTCGCACGGCGTGCCCATGCTGGTGTCCGGCGCCTGCGGCGCGAACTCCTGCCGCGGGGCCGGCGCCGCCGGCGTCACCGGCAGGATATGGCTGGCGCGCCAGTTGCCGAAGCGGTAGTAAGCCACCGCCAGCGTCACCGACACCACCGAGCCCAGCGGAAAGCTCCACCACACCGCGTCGGCGCCATAGTCGCTCGCCAGCAGCGAGGCGAACGGCAGGCGCACCACCCACATGGAGACGAACAGGATCACCAGCGGCGCCATCACCGCGCCGGTGGCGCGCACGGTGCCGAACAGCACGATGGTGAAGCCGAACAGGATGAAGGACCACAGCACGATCGCGTTGATATGCTGCGCGATGCCGATCGCGGTGCCGTCGTCGGGCAGGAACAGGCCCAGCGAATGGCGGTTGAACAGGTAGATCAGGCCCACCAGCGCGCCGGTCATCAGCAGGTTGAACAGCAGCCCCACGCGCGTGATGCGCGCCACCCGCTCCCACAGGCCGGCGCCCACGTTCTGCGCCACCATCGACGACACGCTCGCGCCCACCGCCAGCGCCGGCATCTGCACGTAGGTCCACAACTGCGACGCCACGCCATAGGCGGCCGTGGTCTGCGAGCCGTAGCGGTTGACCAGCGACATCATCACGATCGCCGACGACGAGATCACCACCATCTGCAGGCCCATCGGCAGGCCCTTGGCCACCAGCGCGCGCAGGATGGCGAAGTCCGGGCGCAGGTAGCCCAGCTGGTGCCGGCGCAGCGCGAGGAAATGGCCGCGGCGGTACAGCACCGCCAGCATCGCCGCGAGGCTGACCAGCTGCGCGATCAGCGTCGCCAGCGCGGAGCCGGCGATGCCAAGCCCGGGCAGCGGCCCGATGCCGAAGATCAGCAGCGGGTTGAGCGCCACGTCCAGCCCGACCGACAACAGCATGAAGTAGAACGGCGTGCGCGAATCCCCCGCGCCGCGCAGCGTCATCATCACGAAGTTGTAGAAATACATGAACGGCAGCGCCAGGAAGATGATGCGCAGGTAGCTCTCGGCCAGCGGCCTGGCGTCGGCCGGCGTGTCCATCGCCGCGAGGATGGCCGGCGTGAAGATGTAGCCCAGCGCCGATGCCAGCACCGAGAGCCCGACGAAGAAGCCGGTGCTGGTGCCCACCACGCGGCGCGCCTCGTCGAGGTCGCGCGCGCCCACCGCCTGCCCGATCATGATGGTGTTGGCCATGCTGATGCCGAACACCACGCCGAGCAGGAAGAACAGGATGATGTTGGCGTTGGAGGTGGCGGTCAGCGCCGCCTCGCCGAGGAAGTGCCCCACCCACACCGAGTTGATCGACGCGTTGAGCGACTGCAGGATGTTGCTGCCCAGCACGGGCAGCGAGAACAGCAGCAGGGTGCGCCCGATCGGGCCGGTGGTCAGTAGTTGCGCTTTGTGTCTGGTCGGCATGTCGCGGCCTGTCTCGTGCTGTTCTTGGTGGTTTCTTGTGCCCGCGCGAGGTGCGCGGGCGGAGGCCGTGCGCCCCCGCTGGCCACTATCTCACACTCCGCCGACAGGTCTTGTCGGTGGCCGTCTGTCGGACGGCAGGCCAATTGTAAGCAGATGTCCGGATCGGGGCACGCGCGGCGAAAAACGCCGGTCAAACAGGGGTGAAATGCGCAAGCCGGGGGAATGCCTCGGACCGCCGTCCCCGGCCAGCATCTGTACCGATCCACCAACAGCGAGGACCCGCCATGTCGAAGAACCAGCCCATCCGCTTCCTGCAAGTTGCCACCGCCGCCTCCGCCGGCCTGCTGTGCGCCGCCGCCTTCGCGCAGGCCCCGGCCATGCCCGCGGACAATGCCAACGCCGCCGTGCCGCCCGGCATGACCCAGGTCGAGCCGCCCAAGGACCCGCTGGTGCAGCGCCGCGAGGCCAACAAGCAGGCGTCGGACGAATACAACGCCACCAGGAAGGCCGCGAAGCGCGAGTACAAGCAGGACGTGAAATCCGCGAAGCAGGTCAGGAGCGCGGAAAAGAAGGCCAACGACGCGGCGGCCAGGCAGGAACTGTCGGGCGGCTCGACGCGGAACTGACCGCACTGCATCCGGCCCATGAAAAATGCCCCGGGGACACCCCGGGGCATTCATGTGCCAGCCCGAACGCCGCGCGCCTCAGCCGGCGGACGCGGCGCGATAGGCCGCGATGCGCGCCTTGATGCCGGGCCGCGCGGCGGAATGCACGAGGTCGGCAAGCTGCCGCGCCGCACTGTCCGCGCCGTCGCGCGTGGCGGCATGGATGGCCGCCTGCGTGGCGGGGTCCAGCCGCCGCGCGCGCTGCGCGAGCTCGGCCACCACCGCGGCGCGCGCCGCTGCGCCGGTCTCCAGCGCGCCGGTGGCGAAGCCGCTGGCCAGCGCCGCCTCGGCGGCGAACGCGCCGCCGCCGGTGATCCACTCGCGCGCGCGCGCCGCGCCGACCAGCTGCGCCAGCCGCGCGCTGCCCAGCACCAGCCCGAACGCCGCGCCAGGAAACGCGAAGCTGCTGCCCGCCTCCACGCGGCGCTGCTCGCAGGCGGCCACGAGATCGGCGCCCGCGCCCATCGCCCGGCCCTGCACCAGCGCCAGCGTGGCGAACGGCGCGGCATGCACGCTTTGCAGCAGCAGTTCCACGCGCACGAAGCGCGCGAGCAGGGAATCGTCGCTCTCGGCGTCGAGGTCGCCGAGGTCGAAGCCGGTGCAGAAATGCCGGCCCGCGCCCTCCAGCACCAGCAGGCGCGTGCCGTCGCGGTGGCAGGTCTCCACCGCCGCCGACAGCGCCGCCACCAGTTCGCGCGAGAGCGCGTTGCCGCGCGCGGGGCGGTTGAGCGTCAGGCGCGTGACGCCGTCTTCACGGGCAATCAGCAGGATGTCCTGGCCTTCGCTCATGCCTTCGGCTCCGGCGCCCACAGGTTCGGCACGAGCGCGTTGGAATAGCCGGACACGAACGGCTTGGTGGCGCCGCTGTCGTCGGCATAGACATGGCGGCGGATGCGGCCGATGTTGCCGCCGTAGAGATGCACGCTGACCGAGACGCGGTCGTCGAACGCATTGCGCACGCGATGCACGTCGCCGAGCGTGGGAGAAACCGCCGCCACCTGCCCCGGCGACAGCAGCGCCGGCTCGCCGTCGGCGACCAGGCGCCCGCCGTCGACGCGGTAGCGCTGGTCGATCTCCGCGCCGCGCAGCATGCCGATCAGGCCCCACACGGTGTGGTCGTGCACCGGCGTCTGCTGGCCCGGCCCCCACACGAAGCTGACCAGCGAGAAGCGGTCGAGCGGATCGCCGTAGAGCAGGTGCTGCTGGTAGTAGACCGGATGCGGGCGCGCCATTTCCTCGGGCAGCCAGTCGTCGTGCGCCACCAGCGCCGACAGCGCCGCCGTGGCCTGCGCCAGCACGTCCGCCTCGCCGCTGCCGTCGCGCTCGGCCTGCGTCACCACGCGGCTGACGGTGGCGACGAATTCGCGCAGCCGCTCGATGTTGTTGCTCATGTCCGTGTCTCCAGGCAGGTCAGGCGTCGGCGCCGGCGGCGCCGCTCTCGTAGTGCGCGCGGATCGCCGCATTGTGCTCGCCCAGCGCGGGCGGGTCGCGGCGGATCGGCAGGCCCTGCCCGTCGAAGCGCAGCGGCGAGGCGAAGGTGCGCGTGCGGTGGCCGCCCGGCAGCGTCAGCGGTCGCACCCAGTCCATGTGCTCGACCTGCGGATCGTCCAGCGCGGCGGCGTAGTCGTTGATGCGCGCATGCGGCACGCCGGCCGCGTTGAAGGCGGCGATCCAGTGGTCCACGCCCGCCGTGGCGAAGCGCTCCTCCAGCAGGACCTTGAGCGCGGCCTGGTTGGCGGCGCGGTCGCGCGTGGTGGCGAAGCGCGCGTCCTGCGCCAGCGCCGGCAGGTCCACCACGCGCACCACTTCCAGCCACAGCTTCTGGTTGCCGGCGGCGATGGCGAAATAGCCGTCGGCCGCCTGGAAGGCCTGGTAGGGCGCGTTGCGCGGATGGGCCGAGCCGAGCTTGGCCGGACTGCGGCCGTTGCCGAAATACTCGCTGGTCTGCAGCGCGGCGATGCCGAGCGTGCAGCCGTACATCGGCACGTCGATGTGGGCCCCGGCGCCGCCGGCGCGCACGCGCGCCAGCGCGCTGGCGATGGCGAACGCGCCGTACAGGCCCGAGGCGAAGTCAGCGAGCGGCACGCCGCACTTGACCGGCGCGCCGCCGGGCTCGCCGGTCACGCTCATCACGCCGGCGGCGGCCTGGATAGTCAGGTCGAAGCCGCCCTCGCCGGCGCGCGGGCCGCTCTGCCCGTAGGCCGACACCGAGCAGTACACCAGCCCGGGCTTGTCCTCGCGGAAGCTGGCGTAGCCCAGGCCCAGCCGGTCCATCACGCCGGGGCGGTTGTTCTCGATCACCACGTCGGCGTCGAGGATCAGGCTGCGCGCCAGCGCGAGGTCGGCCGGGTCCTTGAGGTTCAGCGCCACCGACTGCTTGTTGCGGTTGAGCGAGGCGAAATTCTCGGAGTAGCCGTCCGACAGCGGCGGCCACTGGCGCAGGGTGTCGCCGTCGGGCGGCTCGACCTTGACCACCTCGGCGCCCATGTCGGACAGCAGCATGCCGCAGAACGGGCCGGCTGCGACGGTACAGAATTCCACCACCTTGACGCCCAGCAGCGGCAGGTCGTGTTGCGGGAGATCGCTCATCGGGAAAGTACCGGGAAGATATGCATGGAAGATGCGAGGATTATAGGGACGTTGCCAAATACGGTACTATCGTTCCACATTTGAGAACGCATATGCGCTGCCCGCATATGCGCGGACATTGTCCGGTCCCTCACCACCGCCGCCGGAGGCATCGCGCCCATGAACAACACCTTGATCAAGGGGCTCGGCGTGGTCGAGCTGCTCGCGCACAGCGAGCGCCCGCTCGGCCTGACCGAGATCGCCGCCCACATGGGCCTGGCCAAGAGCAACGTGCACCGCCTGCTGCAAGCACTCACCGATATGAACTACGTGATCCGCGATGCCTCCGGCACCGGCTACAGCGCGTCCATCAAGCTGTGGGAGCTGGGCTCGGCGGTGCTGGCGCGGCTGGACCTGCGCCGCCATGCCGAGGCGTGGATGGACAAGCTGATGCACGCCAGCGGCGAAAGCGTCCACCTGTCCGTGCTCGACCGCGGCGAGGTGGTCTACGTGCACAAGATCGACAGCGCCAACCCGGTGCGCGCCTATACGCAGATCGGCGGCCGCGCGCTGGCGCACTGCGTGGCCACCGGCAAGGCCATGCTGGCGTTCCAGCCCGAGGCCGCGCTGCAGCGGATGTCGGCCGCGCTGGTGCCGTCCACGCCCAACAGCATCGTCGACCCCGCGCAGTTCCTGCTGGAGATGGCCAGGGTGCGCAAGCAGGGCTACGCGGTCAACCGCGGCGAGTGGCGCGAGACCGTCTGCGGCGTGGCCGCGCCGATCGGCGACGGCAATGGGCAGGTGATCGCCGCGGTCGGCCTGTCCGGCCCCGCCGAGCGCTTCCGCCCGCAGCGGATCAAGGCCTTCGCCGAGCTGGTGCGCGGCGCCGCGGCGGAGATCTCCGACAGCCTCGGCGGCGGCGCGCGCCACGGCGCGCTGGCGCTGGCCGCGCGCGGCATGGCCACGCTGCGGCGCGGCTGAGCGGCCGGGCGGCGCCCGGGGGCTGCAGATATCGGCCCGACGCGCTAAGCTTGCGGCTTCGGCCAGGAATTCCCGGCCCGGGCGGTCATCGCCCCGGCCAACCTGCGGCACCACCGCCCCGGAGTGCCGCACTCACAACAATCAGGAGAAAAGGCATGTACCAGGATCTCGCCCTCTACATCGATGGAGAATTCATCAAGGGAGGGGACCGGCGCGAGCAGGACGTCATCAACCCGGCCACCCAGGAAGTGCTCGGCAAGCTGCCGCACGCCAGCCGCGCCGACCTGGACCGCGCCCTGGCCGCGGCGCAGCGCGCCTTCGAAAGCTGGAAGAAGACCTCGCCGCTGGAGCGCTCCAAGATCCTGCGCCGCGTGGCCGAGCTGAGCCGCGAGCGCGCCAAGGACATCGGCCGCAACATCACGCTGGACCAGGGCAAGCCGCTGGCCGAGGCCGTGGGCGAAGTCATGGTCTGCGCCGAGCACGCCGAATGGCACGCCGAGGAATGCCGCCGCATCTACGGCCGCGTGATCCCGCCGCGCCAGCCCAACGTGCGCCAGCTCGTGGTGCGCGAGCCGATCGGCGTGTGCGCCGCCTTCACGCCTTGGAACTTCCCGTTCAACCAGGCCATCCGCAAGATCGTCGCGGCCGTGGGCGCGGGCTGCACGCTGATCCTGAAGGGCCCGGAAGATTCGCCCAGCGCCGTGGTGGCGCTGGCCCAGCTGTTCCACGACGCCGGCCTGCCCCCGGGCGTGCTGAACATCGTGTGGGGCGTGCCGGGCGAGATCTCCACCTACCTGATCGAATCGCCGATCGTGCGCAAGATCTCGTTCACCGGCTCGGTGCCGGTGGGCAAGCAGCTGGCCGCGCTGGCCGGCGCGCACATGAAGCGCGTGACGATGGAGCTCGGCGGCCACTCGCCGGTGCTGGTGTTCGACGACGCCGACATCGAGCCGGCCGCCGAGATGCTGGCCCGCTTCAAGCTGCGCAACGCCGGCCAGGTGTGCGTCTCGCCGACGCGCTTCTACGTCCAGGAAAAGGCCTACGACAAGTTCCTCGCGCGCTTCACCGAAGTGATCGGCTCGGTCAAGGTCGGCGACGGCCTGGAAGACGGCACCCAGATGGGCCCGCTCGCGCATGAGCGCCGCATCGCCTCGATGGAACAGTTCCTGGACGACGCCAGCCACCGCGGCGGCAAGGTGGTCGCCGGCGGCTCGCGCATCGGCGACAAGGGCTTCTTCTTCGCGCCCACCGTGGTCACGGAACTGCCCGACGACGCCAAGCTGATGGTCGACGAACCGTTCGGCCCGGTCGCGCCGGTGACGCGCTTCAAGGACGCCGAGGAAGTGCTGCGCCGCGCCAACAGCCTGCCGTTCGGCCTGGCCTCCTACGTGTTCACCAACTCGCTCAAGACCGCGACGCTGGTGTCCAACGGCCTCGAAGCCGGCATGGTCAACATCAACCACTTCGGCATGGCGCTGGCCGAAACGCCGTTCGGCGGCATCAAGGACTCCGGCATCGGCAGCGAAGGCGGCCAGGAAACCTTCGATGGCTACCTCGTGACCAAGTTCATCACGCAGGTCTGACAGCGCATGTGAAAGTGGGCCCGCAGGTTGGCTGCAAGCAGCCAACCTGCGGGCCTTGTCTTTTCTGGGCTAGCTTCCCGCCCTGCCCCAGCACCCCGGCCCACCACGCCCACCACGAAACCATGAGGGTGCTATGTAGCGGCGGCCAAAACCGGTAACGGCAGATGCCTGAACAGGCAGTGCACTCGCCATCATAGGTCTGACCGCGAAACCAACACCGCCAGCAAAGTCGTGGCCGCCCGCACCGGTAACGGCAGGATGCCAGCAGAACCACAAACCCCACCACGAAACCACCAACAACCAGAAACCCCAACGTTTCTGCCCCTGCCGGCCAGGCAGTCCGCGGAGCGACCTACTTTCTTTTCGGACAAAAGAAAGTAGGTCGCGCCGGGGGCGCGAAAGCCTTTGACTTTGACTTCGTCTTTGAAGTTGACTTTGAAGTCAAGCAACTGACGTCAAGCCTTCGACTTCGACCTTAAGCCACTCCCCTCCCTCCCCCTGGCCACCCGATAATCCTCCGCAAAATCCCGCCACTGCTTCTGCGCCATCTCACACCCATGCCGCGCCAGCCGCAGCACCGGCGCACGCCAGTGCCTGCCGGCCGCGAATTCCTGCAATTGCTCGATCCGGTCCGCCGCCTCATGCCCGCAGCCGCGCAGGTGCGCCCACGCGGCAACACGCGCCATCGTCAGCAACACCTCGCGCAATTGCGTGCGCCCGGTGTGCGGGCCGATGTTGATGCGGTCGGCGGTCGGCTGCAGTCCCTTGACCACGTAGGATGAAGCATCCATCGTCACCGCCGACAGCAGCGCCGGCGAGGCCGCCTGCATGGCGTGCTGGATCTGCACCACGCGCGCGGCCTCGCTCTGCCAGCGCGGCTGCGCGCGCAGCGGGATGCTCTTCCAGGCGCTGGGCGCGGCGCGCTTGATGTCGACCAGGCGCTGGGCCGCGCGGTCGTCGCCATTGTGGGCCAGCACCACGTAGCGCTCGAGCCCGAGGCTGCCCACGCCGGCGATGCGGCGCGCGGCATCGTCGGAGACCAAACGCCCGTGGCTCGACTGCTGCCCGAACTCGCGCAGGATGGCGGCGGCGCGCTTGCGCTGGCCCTTGAGCGGCGCCAGCGCGTGCTTGCCGTCGACCAGCAGGCGGCGCTTGCCGCCGCCGCGCACGGTGCGCTCGGCCAGCAGCTCGCCGCGGCGCCGGCGCTTGACCCGGCGCAGCAGCGTGGCGACCATGCCGGTGGCGGTGGCGCGCTCCACCCAGCGCGGCTTGCCGGAGGCCAGCACGGCGGCGTAGGTGTCGAGCATGCGCTCGGCGCCGGCGCGCGCGTCGGCGTCCGACAGCCCGAGCTGGGGCGCGGCGATCATCAGGCTGGAGAGCAGGCGCACCAGGTCCACCGTGAGCGGCGCGACCAGGGCGTCGTCGAAGTCGTTGAGGTCGAAGTAGACCAGGCCGTTGTCGCCCTTGAAGCTGCCCAGGTTTTCCAGGTGGAGGTCGCCGCAGACGTAGGTCACGGGCGCTTCGATCAGTGCCGCCTCGCCGCCCACGGCCGCGGCGTAGAGATGGTTGGTGCCGCGCAGGAAGGCGAACGGATCGGCCGCGATGGCGGCCAGCTTGCGCGTGAGCCGCTCGGGATCGCGGCCTTGGTTGTAGATCAGGATGGCTTCCGTGGCAGGGTGCATGGCTTCCTCTGGTGGACCGGCAACCCGCCAAGTGTACCTCCGCGCCCTAGTGGAAGAACGTGCCGCGCAGCAGGAACGTGTAGTCGGCCTCGGCCGCCATCAGCCCGACCAGCACCAGCAGGCACAGCGGCGGTAGCAGGATCGCGCAGATCAGCGCCAGCCGCTCCCACGCCATGTGCATGAACACGGCGACGATCAGCCCGGCCTTCATCACCATGAACAGCAGGATCAGCGTCCAGCGCAGGTAGCCCTCGAAATGGAAGTAGTCCACCAGGTAGGACAGCGTGGAGAGCACGAACAGCAGCGCCCAGATCTTCAGGTACAGGCCGATGGGATGCTGCTGGCCGTGCTGGGCGCCGTGCCCGGCCTCGGGGCCGGCGGGCGCGGCGGAAGACGTCGAGGTGGCCATGACGAGCCTCACCAGAGATAGAACAGCGCGAAGATGAAGACCCACACCAGGTCCACGAAGTGCCAGTACAGCCCGGCGATCTCCACGATCTGGTAGTTGCCGCCGGCCTCGTAGCGCCCGCGCAGCACCTTGGTCGCCACCACCAGCAGGTAGACCACGCCGCAGCTCACGTGCAGGCCGTGGAAGCCGGTGATCATGAAGAAGGCGGAGCCGAACTGCGCCGCGCCCATCGGGTTGCCCCACGGGCGCACGCCCTCCATGATCAGCTTGGTCCATTCGAAGGCCTGCATGGAGACGAAGGCCACGCCGAACAGCGCGGTGGCGAACATCAGCGCGGCGCATTTCGCGCGGTCGCGCCGGTAGGCGAAATTCACCGCCATCGCCATCGTGCCGCTGCTGCTGATCAGCACGAAGGTCATGATGGCGATCAGCAGCAGCGGCACCTCGGCGTTGCCGACGTGCAGCGCGAAGACCTCGCTTGGATTCGGCCACGGCACGGTGTTGGCGATGCGCACCGTCATGTAGCCGGTCAGGAAGCAACTGAAGATGAAGGTGTCGGACAGCAGGAAGATCCACATCATGGCCTTGCCCCACGACACCCGGAAGGCCTGCTGGTCGGAACCCCAGTCGGCCACCAGCCCGCGCCAGCCGGCCGCCGCCGGCGCGCCCGCGGCGGCGGCGGAAGAAACGGGTTGCGATGACATCGGCTTACCTCCCTCGGCGTTGGCCCCGGCGCTCAGCCGCGGCCGCAGATGAAGCGCACGAATTCCGGCGTCAGCCAACCGAGCGCGGCCAGCAGCACCAGCCACACGGCCAGCAGGAAATGCCAGTAGCGCGCGCACAGCGTGATGCGCAGCGCGGTGCGCCGCGCCATGAACGTGCCCGGCGGCGCGCGCATGGCGAGCGCCCAGCCGGCGAGGCCGCCCAGCACGTGCAGGCCGTGCATCGCGGTCAGCAGGAAAAAGAAGCTGCCGGCCGGGTTGTTGGCCGGCACCACGTGGATGGCGAACAGGGCCTGCCACGCCCACAACTGCGAGCCGACGAAGGCCGCCGCCGCCAGCCCGCCCCAGCGCAGCGCGCGGCGCGCGCGCGACAGCCGGCCCGCGCGCGCGGCGCGCGCCGCCGCCAGCATGAGCGCGCTGCCCGCCGCCAGCAGCGCGGTGGACAGCCACACCTGCCACGGCAGCGCCACCGCGTGCCAGTCCGGCGAATCCATGCGCATGGCGTAGGCGGTGATGAACAGCGCGAACAGCGAGCACATCACGCCCATGAACACCCACAGGCCGATGCTGGCCGGCGCCGGGCCGGCGCGCTGCCGGCCCACGTCGCCGGGGCCGGGGCCGCCGCGGCGCTCGCCGCCGCCGTCGGCGCGGTAGATCAGGTTCACGCTCATGCCACGGCTCCTCGGCTGGGGTGCGGTTCGGGCTCGGCGCCGCCGGCTTCGGGCGGCGCGTTCTGCGCGATGAAATCCTCGCTCGCGCCGGGCACGCTGTAGGCATAGGCCCAGCGGTACGCCACCGGCAGCTCGGGCCCCCAGTTGCCGTGCGCGGGCGGGGTCTGCGGCGTCTGCCATTCCAGCGAGGCGGCGCGCCACGGGTTGGCGCCGGCCGGCCGGCCATGCCGCGCGCTCCAGGCCAGGTTGAAGATGAACACCAGCTGCGCCGCGGCCACGATGAAGGCCGCGACCGAGATGTAGGCGTTCATCACGTGCGCCGACTCGGGAATGAAGGCGTAGTTGTCGTAGGCGTAGTAGCGCCGCGGCATGCCGAGCACGCCGAGGTAGTGCATCGGGAAGAAGATCGCATAGGTGCCGACGAAGGTAATCCAGAAATGCACGCGGCCCAGCGTATCGTTGAGCATGCGCCCCGTCACCTTGGGGTACCAGTGGTAGATGCCGCCGAACACCACCAGGATCGGCGACACGCCCATCACCATGTGGAAGTGCGCGACCACGAAATACGTGTTGGACAGCGGGATGTCCACGCTGACGTTGCCGAGGAACAGCCCGGTCAGCCCGCCGATGACGAAGGTGCTGATGAAGGCGATGGCGAACAGCATCGGCACCGTGAAGTGGATGTCGGCGCGCCACAGCGTGAGCACCCAGTTGTAGACCTTGATCGCGGTGGGAATGGCGATAATCAGCGTGGTGGTGGCGAAGAAGAAGCCGAAGTACGGGTTCATGCCGCTGACGAACATGTGGTGCGCCCACACCACCACCGACAGCACGCCGATGGCCAGGATCGCCCACACCATCGTGCGGTAGCCGAAGATGCTCTTGCGCGAATGCACGCTCACCAGGTCGGAGACGATGCCGAAGGCCGGCAGCGCGACGATGTACACCTCGGGGTGGCCGAAGAACCAGAACAGGTGCTGGAACAGCAGCGGGCTGCCGCCCTTGTAGTCGAGATGCTGGCCCATCGACACCATCGCCGGCATGAAGAAGCTGGTGCCCAGCGTGCGGTCGAGCAGCATCATCACGCCCGAGACGAACAGCGCCGGGAACGCCAGCAGCGCCAGGATGGTGGCCATGAAGATGCCCCACACCGCCAGCGGCATGCGCATCAGCGTCATGCCCTCGGTGCGCGCCTGCAGCACGGTGGTGACGTAGTTGAGCCCGCCCATCGTGGCCGCCGCGATGAAGATCAGCAGCGACACCAGCATCAGGATGATGCCCCACTGGTAGCCGGGCGTGCCCGGCAGGATGGCCTGCGGCGGATAGAGCGTCCAGCCCGCGCCGGTGGGCCCGCCCGGCACGAAGAAGCTCGCCAGCAGCACCAGCACGGACACCAGGTAGACCCAGAAGCTCAGCATGTTGAGGAACGGGAACACCATGTCGCGCGCGCCCACCATGAGCGGGATCAGGTAGTTGCCGAAGCCGCCGAGGAACAGCGCGGTGAGCAGGTAGATCACCATGATCATGCCGTGCATGGTGACGAACTGGTAGTAGCGGTTGGCGTCGATGAAGGCGAAATGCCCCGGGAAGCCGAGCTGCAGCCGCATCAGGTTGGACAGCAGCACGCCGATCAGCCCAACGAAGATGGCGACCAGCGTGTACTGCACCGCGATCACCTTGTGGTCCTGGCTCCAGATGTAGCGGGTGAAGAAACTGGTGGGGCCGTGGATGTCGTGGTCGGCGTAGGCCATTGGCTGCTCCTGTCGGCTTACCGGGCTGCCGCGCCCGATGCGGTGCCCGAACCGGCGCCCGCCTGCGTGGCGCCACCCTGCGCGCCGTTGGCGCGGATGTAGGCGACCAGCGCGCTCACTTCCTCTTCGCTCAGGGGAATCTTCGGCATCACCGGGCCGAAGCCCTTGACCAGCCGCTGCTGCGGCTCGGTGATCTCGGTCTTGAGGTAGCCGTCGTCCACCCTCGCGCTGCTGCCGTCGGCGAAGGTCTCGCTGCGCCCGTACAGGCCCTTCCAGCTCGGCCCCACGCCGACGCTGCCGTCGATGCTGTGGCAGCCGATGCAGCCCTTGCTCTGCGCCAGCGCGCGGCCCTGCGCCGCGAGCGTGTCGGCGGGCGCGCCGCCGCCGGCCGCCACCGCGCCCGGCGCGGGCGTCTTGAGCATGGTCAGGGCGAAGGTCGGCTGGCGCGCCAGCCAGGCCTGGAACGCGGCGTCGTCCTCCACCACCACCTTGCCGCGCATGTTGTAGTGGCCCACGCCGCAAAGCTGCGCGCACAGGATCTCGAAGGTGCCGGCCCTGGTCGGCGTGAACCAGAACGAAGTCACCATGCCCGGCACCATGTTCATGCGGGCGCGGAACGGCGGCACGTAGAAGTCGTGCAGCACGTCCTTGGAGCGCAGCAGCACCTTGACCGGGCGGTTCAGCGGGAGGTGCACCTCGGGCGCGGCCACGATGATGTCGTCCTGCCCGCGCGGATCGTCGGGGTTCACGCCGAGCGGATTGTCCGCCGAGACGAAGCGCGCGTCCGAAGTACCGAGCTGGCCGCCCTGGCCGGGAAAGCGGAAACCCCATTGCCATTGCTGGCCCACCACCTCGAGCACCATCGCGTTGGCGGGCGGGCGCACGTATTCGGCGTAGACGAACAGGCCCGGCGCCAGCAGCACGATCACGCCGAGCGTGGTGCCGGCGGTCAGCCACAGTTCGAGCTTGCGGTTTTCCGGCTGGTAGGCGGCGCGCGCGCCCTGGCGATGGCGGTAGCGCCAGACGATGTAGCCGACGAACAGGTTGATGACGATGAAGAAGATGCCGGTGACGACCAGCGTGATGGTCAGCGTGTCGTCCATCTGCTTCCAGTTCGAAGCAAGCGGGGTCGCCCACCACGGGCTCAGGAAATGAAAGAGCACCGAAGCGACGACAATGACGACGAGTGCAATGGCGAGCGCCATACCGACCCTCCCCCCCGCGCATGGCTGACCGCGAACTCAGCGCAAGGTTGAGATAAGCCTAGTGCATGTGGTCCGCCCGGTGCAAGGCGCCGCCCGCATCGCTTTGGGTGCACTGCCACACAAACGCGCGGCGCGCAGGCGCGCCGGGCGCCGCATAAAAAGCGGCGAAGGAAGGCCTGGACCTTCCTTCGCCGCCGGTGGGCCGCGCCGCCCGTGTAGTGGCAATGCGCAAGGCCGAAAACGCGCCGCGTGGCCCGTGCTCAGTGCGATACATCCTTGCTTTCGAGCTTCCAGTACGCGATGGCCGCGGTCATGCCGAAGATCAGGTGGCCCGCCAGCGTGTGCCAGCCGCGCGCGTCGGCGAACCACGAGAAGAAGCGCGTCATGCCATAGAAGTCGATCAGGTAGACCGCCAGCCCGAACACCGCGCCGGTCAGCAGCACCATGCCGGCGCTGGAGTCGAAGTGGAACGGCGCGATGATGACCGCCAGGATCATGCCGAGCACCGCGCCCAGCACGAAGTGGATGACCAGCGCCACCGCCACCGTGCCCACGCTGAACAGGGAGGTCTGCAGCACGTCCGGCCCCATCACGATGGCGGCGATCATGCGCGTGGTGCCCCACGGATTGACGCCGGCCACCATGGTGGACCAGAACAGCTCGACCACCATCAGCAGCGCGCCGGCCGCGAGGCCGGACACGGCCGCCGCCATCCAGTCGGGCAGGCGACGCACGTAATGGTGCGATTGCATGTGAAGTTCCATAGCCACCTCCGATACGCTGGTTGCTGCAGTGGCGCCATCACGGGCGCCGCGGCCCGCTTGCGGGTCCGGCCTGCATACTGGTCAGCATAGGACAGGCGGGCCGGTCCGTCGGTCCGGCCGCATGCAAATATGCGCGCGGCGCGTGGCATGCCGCGCATTGCCGGCGGTGCGTGTGGCAGCCGCGGTACTTGCCGCGGCCGCGGCGGCGCCCGGCCTTTCCGGCGACGCAAGGCAGGCCCGGCGGCGTCCGCCGGCGATGTTGCGGCGCAGCGTGCGGACCGCGGCGAAGCGGGTGCGTGCCGCTTAGGTGACAACCCCCACTTAATCGAGCTTGGCGTCCCCGCGACACTTTCTATACTGGAAACACAAGTAGAGAGACAGGAGACAGCCATGCTGCACTTCACGTCACATGATCTTGTTTTTCTGATCCCGATGGCGCTGGTTGGCATGATCGCTTTCGGCGGGATTCCGTTTACGGCCCGGGCCTTGCGCATCAGTTGCCGCGCGGCGGGCGCCATCTTCGGAGCCCTGCTGGCGGTGGCCCTGCTCGAAGCGTTGCCGTTGCTGATCTGAGCGCCGGCGGACGTATCGCGCGCCAGCCGGCTCGGGAGATGGCCGAGGGGAAGGAGGCCGCGATGACGCTTGGCCTGTTGGCCGCCATGATGGCGGCGCTGCTGCTGCTCACCGTGGTCGCGGCGATCTGGCGCTGCAGCCATCCCTATCGCATGCGCTACCGGCGCTGCGCGCAGCACCGGCGCCGCGCCGGTATCTGCCGGGAGATGCGGCGGCGCCAGCCGCCGGGCCTGACCTGAACGCGCCGGCCGTAGTCAACGTAGCGCTGTAGCCGCTAGGTCGCCTAATCGCCTGATCGCCTGGTTGCTTGATCGTTGTCGCCGCCGTGCCGGCGGTCAGATCTCGATCATGGCGAACTCGCCCTTGCCCACGTCGCATTCGGGGCAGCGCCAGTCTTCCGGAATATCCTCCCAGCGCGTGCCGGGGGCGATGCCGTCTTCCGGCCAGCCTTGTTCTTCGTCATAGACCCAGCCGCAGATCAGGCAGACCCAGGTCTTGTAGGCAACGACTTCCTGCTGCAAAACGCACTCCTGTTTTCGATTCCGGGCCAGATCATACAAGCTTTTCGGCCCGCGGCGGCGTCCGCCGCCAGTTGATCCGCTTTGGAAAGTTGTCTCAAAACGAAGCGACGCTAGCGTGATTTCGATCCGTTACGTCCGTGTCCTTTCGTCTGCGACGAAGTAGTCCGTCTTGAACAATTCGACTCTCAGCCGCGGGCCAGTCGGTGATTGCTTGGAGAGGCAAGCAGTGCCGCGATAAGCGCCTGCATCGACAGCCCGAACCGGGCGCAATAAAACCGCAGCGCGACCAGGATCGGGCGCAGATTATGCCCTGCGCCGCACATCACCGCGTGCAGCGTATCGCCCAGCGCGCCCTTGAGCGGATTGCGGCCCAGTCGTCCATCCATCTTCATGTGCCCGATGGCGGGCTCGATGGCGCTGCGCCGTTTGATCATGGCCTTGAGCGTCCTGGTAACGCCGCGCCGTTGTCCCGAGCGCAGGATACGCACGCCTTCGATCTCCACGCCGCGGTAGCCCTTGTCGACGATGGCCGTGGCGGGTGGTTTGTCCGTGCCGGTGAGAATGCCCATCTGTTCCAGCGTCTCGGCCAGCGTGTGCCCGTCGTAGGGGTTGCCCGTCATGGAGCGCATGCCCACCACCAGGCCTTCCTTCAACGTAGTGGCGATGCTGACCTTCACGCCGAACTCGTACGGTGTCCTGGCTTTTCCCTTACTGATGCATTCGACCTCGGGCGCGTGCAAGGCGTACAGCTTGTTCTTGTCCTTCGTGCGCTGGGTCAGGATGCGGCCGGTGCGCTGTAGCGGGTCCTGGACCTTGGCCTTAGCCGCTTCGGGCAGCATGCGCAGTTGGCGCTGCACCTCGCGGTGCACGCGGCCGACACGGGTGCGCAGCGTGCGCACGGCCTTGCGCATGCGCTTGAACTGCTTGGCGTGTGCGTAGCGCCCGATCTGCGCGGCCAACCGCGGTGCCACCCGGTTGTAGTTCTGGCGCAGCCGCAGCCCGTTGTCCTCGACTGCCTTGACCAAGTGCTGGCGGCTCTTGTCCAGCAAGCGGCTGTCGGTCGGATAGGCGATGGACTTGGGCATGACGGTCGTGTCCACGATCACCTGCTGCGCGCTGGCCTTCTGTATCACGCCGCCACGCCGGGCGGCGTCGATGCTGGCCGCCAGTAGTAGCTCCACGCCTTCTTCCCCAATGCGCTTTCTCCAGCGCGTCAGGCTGGACGGGTCGATGGGCAGTTTGGTTTGCAGGTAAGTCTCGCCACAGAAGAACTGCCAGTACGGGTTCTCCACCCAGGTGTTGACCACGGCTTCATCAGAGGCATCGAAGGTGTGCCGCAGGTACAGCAGCCCGGCGACCAGACGCGGCGGCAAGGCTGGCCGGCCACGGCCGGAAGTGAATGACACCGCGAACGTGCGCTCGATCTCGGCCCAGTCGATCAGCGCCGCCAGCCTCACCAGCGAGTGCTTCATGTTGATCTGCTCGTCCAGACGCGGACGGAACAACTCTGCCGTTTGCGGCTGCGAAGGCTTCGGACCCATCAGACACCAGACTCCTCGGAGGAATTTGCAAGAAAACAGGTACTGGCAAAACAATACCCTGCAAATCCAACGCCCATCAATCCGATGAACTGCGAACCCGATCAACGGCTTGCGGGTTGTTCAGGACGGACTCGATACCAGTGATATCGAGCTCTCACCGTGCTACCTCGCCAGCGAAATTCGGGCGACGTATGCTGGCATGATGATCGCTGTGCCGGTCGGGGTGTGGCACGCCTATAACCCTGCTCACCCGGTCCAACTCGGCCGCATACTAATCAAGATCGCCACGCACGTTGATCCCGCGCGATTCGCAAACATGTGCGGGGACCGAAAGCGTTGAAGAAGAAAGGCTATGTTGCCGAATGCGTGGCACGGCGGCATGTTTCTACCGCTCGCGTCATCAAGGCTGGACGTGTCGTTTAGTCACCTTGAAAGGGGTGGTTCTAAAGCTGGGTACCTATCACAAAACGGTGGCCCCGGGGAGCCGCGCCTTCCCATTCTAGGAATCCGAGCCAAAGTTCACGACAAATTTGACCCGCTCAACCTGCCAGCGCCTGAACGACTCGATAGATTGACGCCTCGCGTCAGCCTCATCCGACTGCGCTCTAAGAAGCTCCAACAATGGTCCGACACCCGCCTTGTAGCGTACTCTCGCTGCACCGTAGGCCTCAGCTGAGGTACGCACAATCGTCTGGGCTAACGAAAACTTATCTGTCTCGCGCCGCAGCCCTTCCAGGTTCGTCCATAGTGAACTTTGGACATCGTGGGTCGCCTCGGCGAGCTCCATGCGTTTGATGTCCACTTCTGCCCGAATCGAGTCAATATTGCTACGCTGCAGGAGTCCGTCGAAAATCGGTATCCTGGCTTGGAGTCCAATCGACCACCCCCTAACCGATTGCGTCATCACGGATTCCGCCTGGGGTGTCAAGCTCTTGTATGCGGAACCCGACATTGAAATGGAGGGCAACAGTTCCGCTTTGGCGGCCTCCAGGCGGGCTTCGGCGATGTTGACCTGTCTTGCAAGGGATATAAGGCGCGGACTTCTGAAGACAGCGTTATCCATCAACACCGAGAGATTCTCTCCTGTGCTCATAGTCGAAAAATTCGACTCCATTATCGGTGACGCGATAGAAATCACATCTGAACTCGGACGCCCCAGAATCCTTGCGAGATCGCCTCTTGCAAGCTCGCGTTCGCTTGCGGCATCAATTCTACGCAGCCTGGCTTGGTTGTGCGAATTCTCCGCAAGCAGCCTGTCACTGATGCCGCCAGCCCCATATTTACGCAATGCTTCGGCGTAGTCCGCGCTCTCCTGCGCATTGCGCTCTGCGTCGAGAGCGGCGGAGAGTCCTAGCTCTGCAGCCTGCAGACGATAAAACGCCTCGGAAGCTAGGAGAATAACGTCGCGTGCGCTCTTTTGCCGCTCTGCCAAAGCGGAGAGAACTAAATTCTCTGCCGCCACCAGGTTTGCAGAGCGCTTGCCAAAGTCAAAAAGCAGCCAATTCACCGACACCTCCGCTAGCCCACTCTGTCCTGAAAGCGAGTAATTTCCTGCTGAAAAATTTGGATACGTAACGGCCTTTTCAAAAGAGCTCCCAGAAACGGCCGCAGAGACTGTTGGGTAATACGGCGCTCGGGCCTTTCCTCGCTCTGCTGTGGCGCTCACCGCTGCGGCATCACTACGCTTCACCAATGCGCTTTCGCACACGGCCTTGAAGAGGACCTCGGTCAACTCCATTGCTCCGTCAGCCACCCCTCCCTCACACGAGATCGGCGCTTCTTCAAGTGCAACAATCGTCCGATTTAGGGGCGGCGCCTCAATATCTGTCTTCCCCATGCCCGGGCTGCAATATAATGCAAAAAAGACAACCGAAAGCGTTAGATCTAGCCTCAGATTCATCCACACAGAAACAACGTTCACCACCGTGCCACCTTCGCAACCTAAGCGTCTTCTAGAATGGAAAACTCTGCCGGTGTTCCAATCCATCCTACACGGCCATTTGAAAGCGCAATGATTCGATCCGCGGACAAAATCGTTTCAGCGCGATGCGCTACTGTGATGCGGGTAATCTTCAGCGCACGAATGGCAGAGAGAATTTCCTGCTCTTTCTCTGCATTGAGATGACAAGTCGCCTCATCCAGAATGAGAAGTACCGGCTCCTTATGGAGTGCTCGAGCCAGCAAAATGCGCTGCTTCTGCCCCCCAGACAATACACTTCCCATGTCACCGACCAGCGTGTTATACCCCATCGGCATCGCGGCGATTTCATCGTGAATTCCCGCTGCAGTTGCGCAGCGGACGATTTTCTCCTGATCCATGCCGTTCTCGAAGAAGCAAATGTTATCCGCAATAGATCCGGCAAATAGTGTGTCGTCCTGCATGACTGTCGCGACGAAACGTCTGAAGGCAGACGCGCCAACCTCGGACATTTCGATTCCATCCAGCAACACTTCGCCGCGAGTCGGTTTAAGCGTGCCGAGCAGAATATTAAGTAGCGTCGTTTTTCCGCAGCCGGTAGGTCCCACGATGGATACCGCCTCGCCCGCATGCACGTGGAAATCTACGCCAGCAAGAACAGTGGGCTCACCATGAGCGTACCGGTATTGGATATTGCGAACGGTAATTTCTCCCGAGAAGCTACGCTCATCATTCTCTGCTCGCTGCGAAGTTAATTCGGCCGGTTGTAGCACTATATCCGCTAGGCGCTCCCCCTGAAGCTGCAACAATTTCATCGAAAAGTAATTATCGATGAGACCACCTACCCGAGAATTGAATTGTCCCTTATATGAATTGAAAGCGATAAGCATCCCAATTGTGAAATCTCCGTCAATGACTAGCGTCGCCCCCAAATAAAGAACCACAATTCCTTCAAATCCGAAAAGAACGCCATTTGCCTGTTGGTAGACAAGCTGCATCCGCTGTGATTTCAGACTTGCATTCACTTGGTTCACCATTAGCGTCACCCAAGAAGAACGCCTCTCGTCCTGCTTCTGGAATATCTGAATTGCCCTAATTCCTCGAACGGTTTCAAGAAAGTGTGATTGGGTTTTCGCAGCCTTGACAAGGTACTCCTGAGATGCAAGCCGAAATGCCTTATATGTCAGCGCACGACCCGCGCAGTAGACGACCATCGCACAGACCGGTATTAGCGCAAGTTTCGCGCTGTAAGAAAGCATCAGCCCCAGCGTGACCAACGAGACGAGTCCGTCCAACGCAGCGGCCAGAATCGAATTCGTGAGCGTCTGGTGAATCGCATCGACGCTTCCGAAGCGAGATACAATATCTCCAATATGACGTCTCTCAAAATATTGGGTGGGCAATCTTAGTAGATGGGAGAAAACATTCGCCTTCCACTGTATACCCAGGGTCGCGCCGAGGTGCATCATGCACCATGCACGCATGGCGGAGATACCCTGCTGTATAGCAAAGACAATTGAAAAGCCCAATATAAGCGTAGTTAGGAGCTTTCGATCTGAGTTGATCAAGACATGATCGGTGATCCACTGCATGGACAGCGGTGTAATCAGCCCGAATATCTCCAGGGCGAGGGCAAGACACAAGAGTTGTACCAGTGCCCAGTGAAGGCCGGTGACACGCCCGAGAAGCGTTCTGAGCTGAAGCCTTGGTAAAGGATCACTGGGTTTGAAATCCAAGGACGGCCACACTTCCATGGCGACCCCGGTGAACTGCGCTGATACCTCTTCCAGACTTAGCACCCGAGGTCCTTGAGCCGGATCGTGAATAACAGCTTTGCTTGCACTCACCTCCTTCAGAACCACAAAGTGATTGAAGTTCCAATGGAGAATGCAAGGCAGTCTCAACTGGCCTAGTTCCTCCAGATCAACCCGCACAGCCCGACTAGCCATGGCCAGTCGTTCTGTCACCTTCATGAGCTGGGACAGATTTGCGCCCTTTAACGACGTCGGGAACTGTTGGCGCAACGTCCTCAGGTCCTGATGCAAGCCATGATACGAAGCGACCATTGCCAAGCATGCTAGGCCACACTCGGTTGCCTCGGTTTGCAGGATGATCGACAATCGCCTCCCGAAACCAGTACGGACAGAGTCAGTTGAAGACATTGAGACTTGGCTTTGAATCGTCATTAATTGGAGAGCATGCCCTTTGCGCTATACACGGGCTCAAGCACCCACTCATAGAGGCGTCGGGTCTCCTGCATGATGTCTGCTTCGAGTGTCATCCCGCTCTTAAGCGGAATGGAGCGACCGTAGGCGCCGACGGTTTGTTTCTCTAGGCTCACTGTTAGCCTGTAGTAAAGTTCTGTTGGCTTTGTGGCATCCATGGCCGGGATGCCACCAGCGATTCCCGAGAGCTCGGTGGCTGTCATTGGAGTCGCGGTAATCGAAAGGACGCGCCCTCGATAATGGCCGAATTTCTGATAGGGATAGGCGTTATATCTCAGTAGAACCGCGTCATTTTCCTTCACGAATCCGATGGCGCGGCTTGGTGCATATAGATCCGCCTGCAAGACTGCTTTTTCTGGCAAAATTCCCACGAGCGCTCTACTGGAGTCAACAAACTGGCCATTCGCAACGACGACCGAGGTGACTGTACCGGACACCGGCGCGGTAATGGTCAATTCAGTACGAGCCTCATTCTCGATTCGTTGTTGATCGGCCTCGCTGATCGATCGCTCAATTTGACCCAGTGCTGCCTGGTGTTTTGCCGGAAGACTGTCTAAATCCGCCATCGCTATCCTCAGTTCCTGTTGAATTGCCGACATCTCACGGCGTAGCGCGTCAATTCGGGATCTCTGATCAAGGTAATCCGATTCCTTCTGCTGCATCTGGTCAGTCGAAATGAACTCGCCATGACGCAGTTCCGCATATCGCCTCATTGCGTCGCCGGAAATGTCAACGCGCTGTTGCTGCCCTTCAATTTGGCTCCGCATGGCCGATGCTTGCGCCCGAAGACTTCCAACCTTTGCACGTGCTGATTCAAGCTCCGTCTGCTGAGTACTGATTGTCTTGCTGTACTGAACCGTCAAAGACGTCCGTCTGCTCGATATATGTTTCCCGATCTCAGCCTGAACACCAGAGGAATCACGGTTCTTTCTGTCGCTGGATAATACGAAGAGCTTGTCCCCTTTTCGTACAAATTGCCCTTCCGCAATCGCCCTCTCCAGCACTACTGCCGGTTGAGGAGAATACACGCGCAAAATTCCAGATGTCGGGATGAGTTGTCCCTGTACCGTGACGCGCGCCGTATATTCTCCGACACAAGAAAAAACGAGGATCGATATCAGACACAGTATGGCAAAGCCACTAATTATCCATACCGATATGGGATAGCTCAAAATGACGCTACCCGCAAAATTTGACCGGGTGGCATTAAGCGCTTCGAGCCTGAACAAATTCCCTTTGTTAGGTTCGAAATGGCTCATTTAATAAAGATATTTCCGAGCCGCGCATTGTGGCTCCATCACTTGACATCGGTCGATCTTGCTAAAGTTTTCGCCTCTTGTTTTCACGCGACCATGCAACACCGTCCATTCCAGCCATTGAGAACATCATCCCGACAACGGTCACTTGTACATGGTTCATCGCAAATCCAGCAGCACAGATAGCCAACCCAAGGGTCACCAGGACTTTGCCGAACACCTCAGTTTCTATGCCAAGGGTCTTCGCAGGATAGCCTTGGAAGCTAACCAAGACGCGGCCCATAAATAGCCACAGCAGCGACATTGGTAAGTAGTATCCCAAGGCTGAAAAAAAGGGCCCGGTGATCTTAGGATGCCTGAGATAAAACATGCCTATAGAAATAAGCGCCAATGCAAAGTACCAAGCTATCCTTGTTGAGTATCTGCGCATGCGTTCTCCTTAGCTCTGTATTAGTCGCCATCTTCCCCGGGAGGCGGGGGCAGAGTGCTGTTCATATACGATGTGCAACCATAAGACGCCAGCTTGCCCGTGAGCAGTCCAATGGCCACATTACCCGTCAAGGTGCCGGCTGTGATCGCAAAGCCTGTCCCGATGAGAGTACAAGCCATGTAGGTTCCGCTATTCCACGTGTAAGTTGGCACACCCGGAATGGACACGAAGATCGTTGTGGACTGATTTCCCTCCAAGCGGGTGGTCACCGACGACCCCGCGGGCAGATTATACGTAATGGTTTCCGCCCCAGATACCAGTTCGATTTCATGCATCGTTAGAGGACGCATCTAGCATTTCTCCATAATGTGGAAAAAAATTGCGGACGTTTTATAAATGAGCGAAACTTCTTAGCTCAGACTTCGTTAGATCAATCAGATCCAGCCTGTTCACAAGCGCTCCCATTTCATTATTGAATTCATAAAAAATTTCCTGCTCGACAATCGACTTCTGCACGGTATCAGCAAAGTGCTGCAACTCCTCGGAACTGATATGTCCAGGTATAGCTGAGCGCCGCGCTAGAGAATTGCCGACCAAGTGCTTGTTTGCGATCCAAGTCAAATAATCGATCAATGTGCCCGTGTAAGCCCCTGCGGCAATATGGAAGGTTTCGCACCCCGTTATCGGAAGTGCCTCATGCCACCAGCCACGCGGAATGTACAGAATGTCGCCTGGTTCAAGCACCTGATCAAACACCGGCATTGCCGGGCAGTCAGCCTTGAAAGCCCGGCTCTTTTGATGTTCCAAAGGAAGTTCGAAAGTGGGCTCATAAACCAACCATCGCTTCCTTCCGAGAAGTTGCATGGCAAAGACATCGTGCGTGTCCCAATGTTTTCCGAACGTGCCGTCGCCGCCAAACGCTATGTATCCATTCGCTGCAACCTTCAGACCCAACTGCGTCGAGAGAGCCTGGCAGAGCATCGCAATCGCCTTATCTTTGTGGTCGAGACGATTGACAACGAGGGTCGCACCCGCGGCAAGGTAGCTCTCCACCTTTTCACGCGAAAGCTGAGTGCAGACTTCCCGTATGTCTTGGTACTTCGAAGTGTATTGGTGGTCCGGCAGCAATCCATCCTTAAATAGACGGATAGCAGTGAGATCGCTTTCGCGAAATACAACTTCATTCAACCCTTCCCATGTGACGGCGTGCTTTTGGATTGCATTCTGTGCGAACAAAAATTTCTTTTCGAAATAGTTTTGATAGAACTCTTGCCGTGAGACACCCAAGCCAATCAAGGGATAGTGCGATTCTTGTGACATTTTGATACATGCCGTTACATTGACGTTGGCAGTGTCTTTTATTTTTTTCCTGCCGTCAACACAAACAAGAATCAATCTCATTCAAGAAATTTAATTTCTCATTAAAACAGGTTTTATGTCAGAAATATCGCTCACACGTCTCCGCGTTGGTAAATGGGATTTTTCCGAAAATATCGGAGAATTCTCATATGACGCACAAGCGAACAAACCCAGAAAGAGAAGGTAATAGGATTTACCCTAAACTTAGAGACTTCTAGATCTGTTGACCAATCATCAGAATCAGCCGATGACTCACCGAGGCAAAGCAAACTAATGTGAGATATTTCCAGGGATTCCGCGGGAATCAGCCTCTACCGAGGCTATCCGGGAATTGTGGCCATAGAACCATGCAGTGGTTTTCGTCGCAATCGCCGTCGGGGGCAGTCAGCTCATCAAGCTAGCGCATCAACGGCTCACACTCGAATCGTTCGTATTGCACGTCGTCAAGAGTGCATGCTAAAACCGCCCACACTCGCTGCCCCGAAGCCTTCCGCCCACACTGGAGGACCGTCTTGACGGATGGAGACTGCGCCGCTGCTTGACGGCATTTCTCACCTGCGCAAACTTCCTTGGAGCCTGTTTGAAAATTCGCCGCAGATGTGATCTAACGTTCGGATGTGGAAGAAAGAACATCGAGAACGGCAGGCAAGTATGGCGGCCAAGACAAAGCGATATCCGAGCGACATGACAGACGTGGAATGGGCCGCGATGGAAGGATTGCTGCCAAAGCCAGCCCAGCGTGGGCGACGCAGGAAGACCGACCTGCGTGAAGTCATCAATGCGCTGCGATACCTGGTGCGTTCGGGCTGCGGCTGGCGCATGCTGCCCAAGGACCTCCCGGCCCGGCAAACGGTGTATTGGCGGTTGCGCCGACTGATGCGCAGGTTCCTGTTTCGCACGCTCCACGATGTTGTACTGACGCTCGACAGGGAGTTCTAAGGCCGCCAGCTTTGCCCCAGCGCTGGTGTCGTGGATAGCCGATCGGTGAAGGCGCCAGCGGCGAAAGAGCGCGGCTGCGATGCTGCGAAGAAGATCGTCGGGCGCAAGCGGCATATTGCCGTGGATACAAATGGGCGGCGGCTGATGGTGAACCTGACGCCCGCAGACATTGCCGACAGTACAGGGGCAGTGACGGTACTGGAGGCCTTGAAAAGGCGTTGGCCGGGCCTGAAACATCTGTTTGCTGATGGCGCGTACGATCGTCGCGCGCTGATGGATAAAGCCGCGACGCTCGACTTTGTCGTCGAGGTGGTGCGTCGCCACGAGGATCAGGTTGGCTTCGCAGTTCTGCCCCGGCGTTGGGTAGTGGAACGTCCCTTCGGCTGGATGATTCGCTGGCGTCGCCTGGTCAGGGACTACGAGCGACGTCCCGACGTATCCGAGGCAATGGTCTATATCGCAATGGGCGGACTTCTACTACGCGGAGTCGCCCATCCTTGAATTTCCACCTTGATCTTTTACGACAGCGCCGGGCTAGTTTTCATGTTGTTGCTCCCCTATGCAGCACAAGACATCACTGCGGCGTCCGGCGATAGCATATTCGGTTAGCCGCTCTCAGTCGCGGATGGCGAAGTCCACCCGGTTGGGCGCGCCCTTGTCCTTGATGCCCTCGGTGTCGAGCTTCGGCGCGGTCAGGAACAGGCGGTTTTCCGGCACCTTGCCGTCGCGCTCCAGCGACTGCTTCACCGCCAGCGCGCGCTGCTCGGCAAGCTGGCGCAGCTCGACGTTGGTCACCGGCGCGTTTTCCAGCAGCAGCTTTTCCATCTCCTGCGTCGGCAGCGACTTGGCCAGGCCGATCACGTTGCGCGGCTTCTTGAACGAAGCGCGCTTGTAGACCGCCTCCAGGTACTTCGGATATTCCTGCTGCGACACCGTCACCTTGGCGCCCTGCTCGCCTTCCTCGCTGTCGTCCGCCACGCCGCCCTGGCGGGCGCTGGAGCGCAGGTCGCGCGACTTCTGCTCGGCCACGCGCGCGTCGAGCCAGGCGCGCTGCGCGCCGGCCATGTCGGTGGCCGGATCGATGCGCCCGCTGATCTCCAGCCGCAGCGACGGGCGGTCCGCCAGCGCCTTGCCCAGCGTGTCGATCTTCTGCCTGGCCGCCGGCGTGAGCGTGGCGGTGCCGGGCGGGAACTCGACGTAGCCCAGCTCGTCGCCGCCGCCGCCGAAGGCCGAGGCGATCAGCGAGAACGGCGAGGTGATGGCCTTGGTCAGCAGGTTGACGATCACGCGCACGATCACGCCGCCGATGCTGAACTCGGGGTCCGACAGCGAGCCCGAGACCGGCAGGTTGATGTCGATCACGCCGTTGCGATCCTTGAGCAGCGACACCGCCAGCAGCACCGGCAGCTTGGTCGCCGTGGGGCTGTCGACCTTGTCACCGAAGGTGAGCTGGTCCAGGTAGAGGTGGTTGCTCGCATCGAGCTTGCCGTTCTCGATCTTGTACGCCACGTCCACCGTGAGCTTGCCCTTGGTGATCGGATAACCGGCGTACTTGGCCGCGTAGGGGGTCAGGCGCGTGAGCTCCACGCCGGCGGCCTTGGCGGCGATGTCGAGGTAGAGCGGGTCGGCCAGCGGGTTGAGCTTGCCGTCGATGTTGACCGGCGCGTCGTCGTCGATGCGGCCCGCCAGCGTGAGGTCGGCCGGCGCTGGATCGGTCGAGGACACCTTGGAGACCGAGCCCTTCATGTCGGTCAGGTTGGCGGTGTAGTTGGGCCGGACGAAGAAGTCCGAGAAATTGATGTTGCCCTTGCTCACCGTCACGCCGCCCAGGCGGATCTGCGGCTTGGCCGCCGCCGTGGCGGCGGGCGCCGGGGCCGGCGCGGGCGCGGCAGACGGCGCGCTGGCCGGCGGCGCCGAGGCCGGGTTGGCCTGCGTCAGGCTGGTGCTCGGCGCGGCCTCGCCCTTGGCGGCGCCGCCCGCCATCACGTCCTGCAGGTTCAGCCGGCCGTTGGCGTTGAGGATCACGCGCGCGTAGAAATCGGACAGCGCCACGCTGCCCACGCCCACCTTCATCGGCCCCTTCGACTCGTCCATGACGAAGTCGATGCCGTTGACGGCCAGCGAGCGCCAGCGCAGGAAATCGTCGCCGGTGACGCGGTCCACGGTGCGCACGTTGCCAAGCTGCGCATTGCCGGCGAAGCGCGCGGCGATCGGCTTGCCGCTGGGCGCGTCCACGCCCAGGCGGCCCTTGACGGTGGCCGTGCCGCCGCGCAGCGCGGCGTTGAAGCGGTCGGCCAGGTAGGGCTGCAGCGGCGCCAGGTCGATCTCGCGCAGGTCCACCTGCATCTGCGCCGCCGGCGCCGTGGGCTGCACCGTGCCGTCCAGCGCCATCACGCCGCGCCGTCCGCTCTCGGCCTTGAACTTGAGCGGGATCGCGCCGGGCGCCAGCGGCCATTGCAGCGCGCCGGTGCCGAGGCTGATGTTGCGGTACTGGTGGATCACCGGGCGGTCGCGGTTGGCGGCGGCCGGCGCGTAGTCGGTCAGCCGCACGCTGCCGCCGTCGAGCGCGAACTTGCCCAACCGGGCGTTCCACGGCAGCGGCCTGGCGGCCGCCGGGCTCTCGGCCCGGGCCGCCTTGGCCACGACCGTGGCCGAGCGCTGGCTGGCCTTCTGCCCGGACTGCGCCGCCCACAGACGCGCGCTCTCCAGCAGCTCGCCGCGGTGGTCGCGCGTGAGCGCGACCTGCGGCTTGGCCACCACCAGCTCGCCGGCGCTGAAAGTATGCCCGGCGAGGTCGAAGCCGATGTCGTCGAGCGCCACGCGCTCGGCGCGCATGACCGGCAGGCTGGCGGTGTCGTCGTCGTTGTCCGTGCGCGCGCGCGCGCGGCGCGCGCTGCCGGCGTTGCCGGCGCCCGCGGCGGGCACCGCCACCGGCTCGCGCGTGGCGACATACAGCGGCGCCAGTTCCACGCGCGACTTGTCCAGCGAGAACGCGAATTCCGGGCCGCCCCATGCCATCTTGTAGTGCAGCTCGGCGTTGACCGCGGTGTCGCCCAGCTGCGTGCGCAGCTCGGCCGGCCACCACGCGGCAAACCCCTGCGGCTTCACGCCGCTGGCCTGCAGCGTGCCGGTCATGGTGCCGCCGCGCAGGGTCAGCTCGCCTTCGTGGCTGAGGCTCTGGCCTTCGCCCAGGCCCAGCTTGGCCTGCACTTTGGCCGGCTTGTCGCTGTCGCCCGACAGGCCCGCGACCTCGGCGTCCAGCGGCCCGAGCGCCAGCGTGCCGGGCCCGGAGGGGGCCAGCTCGTCGCGCAGCGCGAGGCTGGCCTGCTTGATGCTGATCTGGTCGACCGCGTAGGACCACGGCTTCGGTGCCGGCTGCGGCGGCGCGATGCCGGCCGCGGCGGGTGCCGAGGCCGGGCCCGCCTTGGCGGCCGGCGCGGAAGCCGGCACCACCGCAGGTGCTGCAGCGGGCGCGGCCGGCGCGGATGTTGCCGGCGTGGCCGCCGGGGCCTGCGGCAGGAAGGCCTGGGCGAGGTCGAGCGTGCCGTCGGCGCGGCGCGTGGCGTTCACGGCCAGCCCTTCCACCGTCACGTTGCGCAGGTGCGCCTTCTGCGCCAGTGGCTCGATGCGGTCGATGTCGAGCGCCACGCGGCCGGCCTTCACCAGCGGCGAGCCGTCGTGCTTGCGGATGTCGGCCTCGCGCAGCGCCGCCGTGCCGGCCAGGAAGACGTCCTGCTTGTCCTTGGACTGGATGAAGCCGAGCGTCAGGCGCGTGTCCAGCAGGCCGCCCTTGACCTCGGCGTCCTTGAGCGCGGGCGCGAACGCCATGTAGCGCGGCAGGTCCAGCCCGTCGAGATTGAGGTTCAGGTGCGTCTCGCGCGAGGCGGCGAACGGCAGCATGGTGCCGTCGAGCGCCAGCGCGGAGCCGTTGATGCGCGCGCTCAGCGAGGGCCGCGTGACGATCTCCACGTCATGCGGCAGGTTGGACAGGAACGGCAGCGTGACGGTGAGGTTGTCGACGCGCTGGGTCTGCCCGAGCAGCTTGTCGTCGAACACCACGCTGCCGCCGGTCAGGGCGATGTTGTTGATCGAGAAGCGCGCCGGCTCGGACTTGGGCGCGGGCGGCTGCGCGGCGAAGCGCTCCTCGATGTCGGCATAGCTCATGCGGCCGCTGGCGTCGCGCGCCAGGCGCAGCGCCGGCCGGTCGATGTGCACCGCGTCCACCACCGGGGCCATGTGCCACAGCGAGGCGATGGCGCCGTCGATCTGCGCCTCGCCCAGCGTCAGCATGGGCGTGGTGCCGTCCGGCTCGTAAATGGTGAGGTCGGACACGGTGACCGCCAGCGAGAACGGCCGCACCTGGGCGCCGCCGATCGTGACCTTGCGCCCGAGCGCCTCGCTGGCCTGCTTTGCCGCGATGGACCTGATCAGCGGCGGCCCGCCGAAATAACCGGCCAGCCCGAATACCGCGAGCGCCGCCACGATGCCGCCGGCCACCCGCACGCCGGCCCTGCGCCGGGGCGTGGCGGTCACCGCCTGCATGGAGAACTTGATTGCCATGTGATCCTAGAGAGTTCGACCCCACTACCCCGCTACCCCGAATATCCCGAGTATCCCGATACCCGCCCGATATCGCCCGATACTGCGGCGCTCCGTCATGCCGGCAACCCTGCATGCCGGGCCGCCGCTGCCGTGCGGCACCATCTTGTACGGAACCCGCCGGGCCGCGCGCAGGCCCTGCCACGCGGATATTCGGCGAGTCGGCCACTTTGTGGCCCGGATTTCACTTTTTATCCACATTATGGCAACGGATTGGGGCAATGCAAAGGCATTCAAACTAATCAGAAAGCGATTTCAAGACTGCAAAAAATCCATTCAACCGGACTTGTCCGGACCCGCATCCCGCCGATCTGGTATTGTTCCGCTTTTGCGAAGCGTCACGTCGCAAGCCAGCGGCTTATCCGCCACTTAGTGCCTGCTTCCCCCGCGCTGTAACCCTCCGGCCAGAACCCTCCACGTCAACCGTGTTGCGCGCTTCGCATGCGAACTTTTTCCATGCGAGTCTTCTCATGTCGATCACCAGCAGTACTGCCGGCGCAGACGGCACGCGCAACAGCGCGCAGCCGCGCCCCCTGACCAGGCAGGATTACAAGACGCTTGCCCTGGCGGCCCTCGGCGGCGCGCTTGAATTCTACGACTTCATCATCTTCGTCTTCTTCGCCACCGTCATCGGGCAGCTGTTCTTCCCGCCGTCGGTGCCGGACTGGCTGCGCCAGATGCAGACCTTCGGCATTTTCGCCGCCGGCTACCTGGCCCGCCCGCTGGGCGGCATCATCATGGCGCACTTCGGCGACCTGCTCGGGCGCAAGAAGATGTTCACGCTGTCCATCCTGCTGATGTCGGTGCCGACGCTGCTGATGGGCCTGCTGCCGACCTACCACGCGATCGGCCTGCTGGCGCCGCTGGCGCTGCTGATCCTGCGCGTGATGCAGGGCGCCGCCGTGGGCGGCGAAGTGCCCGGCGCCTGGGTGTTCGTCTCCGAGCACGTGCCGGCGCGCCGCACCGGCTACGCCTGCGGCACGCTGACCGCGGGGCTGACCGCCGGCATCCTGCTGGGCTCGCTGGTGGCCACCGGCATCAACAGCATCTTCACCCCGGCCGAGCTGACCGACTGGGGCTGGCGCGTGCCGTTCCTGCTCGGCGGCGTGTTCGGCATCGGCTCGATGTACCTGCGCCGCTGGCTGCACGAGACGCCGGTGTTCGCCGAGCTGCAGCAGCGCAAGGCGCTGGCCGCCGAGATGCCGCTCAAGGCGGTGGTGCGCGACCACCGCGGCGCGGTGGCGGTGTCGATGCTGCTGACGTGGATGCTGTCGGCCGGCATCGTGGTGGTGATCCTGATGACGCCGACCTTCCTGCAGAAGATCTACGGCTTCGACGGCCGCACCGCGCTGATGGCCAACAGCGTGGCCACGCTGTGCCTGACCGCGGGCTGCGTGGTGGCGGGGCTGCTGGCGGACAAGATCGGCGCGCGCGTCACGCTGTTCGTCGGCGGCCTGCTGCTGGCGATCAGCGTCTACGTGTTCTACAGCACGCTGCATGCGCGCCCGGACCTGCTGGTCCCACTGTATGCCGTGACCGGCTTCCTGGTCGGCACCATCGGCGCGGTGCCGTTCGTGCTGGTCAAGGCCTTCCCGGCCCAGGTGCGCTTCTCGGGGCTGTCGTTCTCGTACAACGTGTCGTATGCGATCTTCGGCGGCCTGACGCCGATGATCGTCACGCTGATGCTCAAGAACGACCCGCTCGCGCCCGCCTATTACGTGGTGGCGCTGTGCGTGCTGGGCATGGTGACGGCGCTGTTCGTCAAGGACCGCTCGCACGCCTGAGCGCGGCGGGCTGTGCCGGAAAGGCTGTGCCGGAAAGGAAAGGGCCGCACGAGTGCGGCCCTTTTTCGTCGTGCGGCGCGGCTTCAGCGCCGATGCTGCCTGAAGAACTGCCACATCAGCGCGCTGGCGTCGGGGCCGATGGCCGAGTGGTAGGCATAGTCGCCGTCGCCGCCGCTCCAGGCATGGCCCAGGCCGGCGATCTCGCACACTTCCACCATGTCGCGGTTCCATACGCCGAAGCTGGCCTCGAGGTAGTCGCCGGCGGGCAGGCTCGCCGCGGGCGGGGCGGCCATGCGGGCCTCCCCGGCGTCCTCGCCCTCCCCGGCCGTCCCGGCCAGCGCGGGCGCGGCGTGGGCGGCGCGGCGCGCGGCGCGGCCGCTCATGCGCTCGTCGACGCGGTCGGCCATGCCGTTGTAGGCCAGGAACTGCCGCGCCAGCAGGCGCGCGTTGACCGGGTGCACCGCCTCGTCGTCCATGCCGTGCAGGATGATGGCGGGCATCTTCGCTCCGCCCGGCATGGCGCCGGCGGCGTCCAGCAGCACGGCCGGATCGGCGCTGGTGCCGTGCTGCATGGCGCGCAGGCCGTCGCGCGGCGTGTGCCCGGCGCCGACCACCACGCCGGAGTGCAGCCCCACCGCGGCGATCTTGCCGGGATAGCGCAGCGCCACCACCGCGGCCATGCTGGCGCCCGCGGACAGGCCGGCCAGGTAGACCTGGTCGGCGCGCACGTCGGGCCGCGCCATCAGCGCGTCGATCAGCACCGACAGCGCCTGCGCCTCGCGCCCGCCCTCGGTCGCGCCCAGGTCGAACCATTGCCAGCAACGCTGCATCTGGCGCCGCAGCGGCTGTTGCGGATAGGCCACCATGAAACCCTCGCGCTCGGCCAGCGCGTTCATGCGCGTGCCGGCGGCCAGGTCTTCCGGCGTCTGCCGGCAGCCGTGCAGCATGACGACCAGCGGCATGGGGCGGTGCGCCGCGCGCGACGGCACGTACAGCCAGTAGGACAGGCGCGGCACCAGTTCGCCCGGCAGCGGCGCCAGATGATGGTGATGGGCCGACCAGTCGCCCGGCAACGGCCGCCGCGGCGGCAGGAGCAAGGGAGCGGGGGTGCGCGCCCGCAGGCGCGGGGAGGCGGGATTAAGGGTAGCGATACGCTCGAACCATGTTTGGAGTTGGCGCGCGGACTGCGGCTGCGCCCGGCTGATCTGCCGGAGTTGCGCATGCCAGTCCGCCGAAAGGCTCTTGGCCATGAAGACTCCTGCTGTCTGCATTGTTGCGATGCAGCATAGCACAGCCATCAAGGCGAGGTCGGCGTCGCTTTCCGGCAACATGTTATGAAAAACAGACATTACCGGACGCCACGTGGCGCAGCGGCCCCATGCAGGTTAACGTCATGCCGTCGAAAAAATTGAATTCTGCGTTTGAAATAATGCAGATCCGCCGAAGTTAGCGGCAGAAGCGGGCCGGTTATACTGCATTTGCATTTGTCGCAGGCAAATGGAGAGGCCAGGCCATGCCCGAAGCGAATATTTCGAGCTGTTCGCTGTGTTTGTTCCAGTCAGTGTGCCGCCAGGCGGAATCCGCACCCGGCCAGAGCCCGCGGGAACGTCCGCTGATGCCGGCCAGCACGCTGTGGCGCGCCGGCGAGACCGTGTACCGCCAGGCGCGGCCGGTACAGGCGGTATTTCCCATCCGCCAGGGCAGCGTCAAGTCGGTGTTCGAGTCGCCGCTGGGCTGGCGCCAGGTCACCGCCTTCGCCCACCCCGGCGACGTCCTGGGCCTGGAGGACCTCGACGACCCGCTCCATTGCACCGCCGCCGTCGCCATGCAGGACACCCGCTGCTGCGTGGTGCCGATCGAAGCCGCGCGCGAGCACCTGCACCACGCCGCGTGCCGCGCGCCGATGCTCGGCGCGCTGCGCCGCAATGCGCAGCGCCAGCGCACGCTGCTGGTCGCGCTCGGCTCGATGAAGGCGGCGCAGCGCCTTGCCATGCTGCTGCTGGACCTGGCCGACGAGCAGCGCCGCCGCGGCCGGGCCGGCGAGGCCATGACGCTGGCCATGTCGCGCAACGACATCGCCAGCTATCTCGGCCTGACGCTGGAAACCGTCTCGCGCCTGCTGGCGCGCTTCGCCAGCGTGGGGCTGATCACCGTGCGGCAGCGGCAGTTGCGCATCGTCGACCCGGCGGGGCTCGATTCCGTCTACGCGGACCCCGAGCGCGTGCCGATCCGCCCGCCCGCCGAGGCGCCGGCCGCCTCGCTGGCCCCCGCGCTGGCCCCCTCGCCGGGCCGCACGCCCGCGCGGCCGCTCGCGGGCACCGCGCGCATCCTGCCGGCGTAGGACGGACACCGACAGCACGCCCGTGCAAACGCGGCTATGGTCAGGTCATGCCGCCGCCTGCGGAGAACGGCGCCAGCCGCCGGTTCCCGGCACGCCCGGCGGCATCCGACCTACCTTCCGGTATCCGTATGCGGGATTTCCTTTTCGCCGCGCGCGCGCACGCGGCGCCGCTGGCCTTCCTGGTGATCGCCGGATTCGCGCCGGCCGCCGCGGCGCAGGCGCTCGCACCCGCCTCGCTTTCCAAGCTGGCCCGGCTACTGCTCGGCACCGTGGAGGGCAAGAGCACCGGCATGAGCGGCGTCACGCGGCTGACCGGCGGCGGCGGCACGCCCGATGCCGAGCTCGTGGCGGCATGCCAGGAGCTGACGCAGGCCGGACCGTTCCCGCTCGACAACGCGACCCGGCTCGAGGGATGCAGCGTCTCGCCCGGCAAGCGCGTGGTGTTCCGCCTCAGCCTGGTCGGCGTCGATGCCTCGCGAGAGGGGACCGTGGCCTTCATGGCGAGCGCCGGGCCGGTGCTGGCGAAAGGCATCTGCCGCAACCCGGACGTGCCGGTGCTCGGCCGTCTGGGCGTCACCCTGAACTACCGCTACCTGGGCAACGGCAACCAGCCCGTGGGCGAGGTCACGATCCCGCCGGAGCGCTGCGCGCAGAAGTAAGCGGCGCGGCCTGGCTCAGCGCCGCTCCTGGGCGCACTCCTGCCGGTAGGCTTCATTGAGTTTCTTGCGGTCGGCCTGGCGCTCGATGGTCGGATGGGTGCTGCCGTCAGGCTCGGTCACGGTGGATTTGCCGGTGGACCACTGCGTGCCCGCGGGCAGCCCGTTGATCCGGTCCAGCAATTGCTGGCAATGGGTGCGCTGGGCCGGCGTGAGCGTGCCGTCGGCGGCGGGGCCGGCATTGTCGGCGGCCGGATCGAGCATCAGCGGCGGTGGCGGCGCGATCATCGGCGCGGGCACCTCCAGGTCGGCGGCCATGCCTGCCTGCCCGCCGCACAACCCGAAGCCCAGCAAGGCGGCCATGACGATCGAAGCCCGTTTCATTTCCATTTCTCCCCAGCGGGAGGCGCGACGCGCCATCCCTGATGATCCGTATGTGTCCGTGGCCAGCGGCGGCGCGAGAACCGCGCGGGCGCGGCTCCGCCCGCGAGGCAAACCCCGCGAGGCAAGGACGAGCCGGATCTAGCTTCGTTCCCTGCCGTTGCCGTTGCCGCCGCGGCCGTTGCGATGGCGGTTGCCCAGCAGTTCCAGCTTGAGCAACGCATCCGCAAGCATACTCTTAAGGCGGGTATTCTCCTCCTGCAGCTCGCGCAGCTTGCGGCTTTCCCCGCGCGCATCCGCGCCCGCGCCGCGGGCGTACTTGATGCGCCAGCCATAGAACGACGCATCGCTGAAGCCGTGGCGCGCGCACAGCTCGCGCACCGGCACGCCGGCCTGCGCTTCCGCGAGATAGCCGCGGATCTGTTCCTCCGAGAATCGTCTGTTCACTGCCTGCCTCCACTCGCAAACGCCGCGGGCGCCGCATGTGCCGCATGTATCGTGCGGGCGCGCGCGGCGCCGGTCCTACCCCTGCCCAACGTTATCACCCGCGCCGCAAAAGGCAATTCAGTGTGTTCAAGGCGCGTGTTAAGCAATTTGAAGACCCCTGCGCGGACATGAGAAAAAACGGGAAAGACAGGTGCAGTTAATTGGTTAACTGATTCTGCAGTGTGGAATGCATTCCAGATGACTCCAGCAAGCGCCGGATGGTACCCCCGAAAAACAGGGAGAAAAAATGCCGCCCGCTCCGCCGACTCCCGACCCGTCTCCGGCTGCCGCAATGCGGGAAATCACGGCGCCGGCAAGCACGCGGCAGGACATTGCCGCCCTATTCCGGCAAGAAGAATCGCATGGCGCATCTGGAGAATCCCGCGCCGGGCGCGCTGGCAAGTTCCAGGGTTATGGATTAATCTTGTCTGGCATTAACTAAATTTCGAGCGCCGGCAACCGGGCTTCGCGCCCCGTGTCCGACTGGCGACAGGGCTCTCGCGCTAAGCCAGGTCGGCTGTCTTTTCCAGCGTGGGCGTCCATAAAACCGGGCTGCCATTTTCGAGAAATCGCGTCTTCATGATCCCGCGCCGGAAGCGGGCATGTCGAAGCGGCGCCGCGCGCCGCCGGGCCCGTCGAACCGGGCCCCCGGCCGCACTGAAAAGAAGAAAGAAAAAGAAAAACCAAAGTTTCAAGTCGGGAGAAGCCACCATGCGGCACGTCAGCACCAAGCTCTTGCATGTCTTCGTTCTGCTGATGGAGTATCGCGACCTCAGCGCCGTCGCGGCCTGCACGCAAAGCCGGGTTCCCACCATTGCCTACAGCCTGGCGCGGCTGCGCGAAATCACCGGCGACCCGCTCTTCATCCGGCGCAACGGCACGCTCGAGCCGACGGCGCACGCGCTGCGGCTGGAGCAGACCGCGCGGCAGTTCCTGGCGAAGTGGTCGCGCCTGCTGCAGCCCGAGGCGCCCGCGGCGGCGCCCGTCGCCCGCCCGCGGCGCCGCCTTTCCATCGGCTTCTCGCCGTCGATCGGCGAGCCGGTCATCACCGAGATCCTCACCGCGCTGTGCGAGCGGTTTCCCGACGACCGCTTCGTGACGCGGCCGGTCTTCGCCGATGCCGCGCTGGCCGGCCAGTTGCACGACGGCGAGCTCGACTGCGCGTTCGTGGTGGACAGCCGCTTCGTGCCGGACCAGGTCGCGCTGCACAGCATCATGGCCACGCCGCGGCGGCTGGTCAGCGTGTCGCGTCCCGGCCGCGCGCCGCACGCGGAGGGCAGGAACGAATGGATCCTGCTGCAGGAAGACACCGAGCCCGGCAGCCCGCTGCAGGCGTTCCTGAACCGGCTCGCCCACGATCCGGCATACCGCGAGACCGTGGTGCCGTCCTGGCACACCCAGGTGGCGCTGCTGCTGGCCGCGGGCGGCATCTGCCCGCTGCTCGACTTCAACGTGCCGCTGCTCACGCGCAGCCACAAGACGCGCCTGCTGGCGCCGCCGGCCAGCTTTCCCGAATGGGCCGCCCTGCATTTCTGGGCGCCGGCGCGCGCGGGCGCGGGCGAGGCCCTGCGCGGCATCATGGAGACCGGCAGCGCGGTCCTGCATGACCCGGTCGGCGCCATCGACCGCCGCCGCGAAGCCCGCGACATCCCTGCCGCGCACGCCGCCTGAACTGTCGCCTGAACCACCACCCGAACCGGCACGCGGGCCTGCCCGCGGCCGGCCAGGCAGCCAGCCCGGTCCCCGATATTTCTCCTGCAGTTTGAGAATAGTCTCAGGCAATATGCCGAAAACGGCGCTTATTCTGCCTGGGCATCCGCTGCGCGAACACCGCGCGCCTGCCCAGGAAGATTGCCATGTCATTGAGAATCCTGATTGCCGATGACCATCCCGCCATCGCGCTCGCGGTCAGGAGCCAGTTGCGCGGGCAGACCGGCTGGGAGATCTGCGCCGACGTGCGCGGCGCCGCCGAATTGCTGCAGGCCACGCGCGTGTTCCGCCCCGACCTCGTCGTCACCGACTATCACATGCCCTGCGCCGACGCCAGCGACGGCATCCGCCTGCTGGCCAGCCTGCGGCGGCACCACCCGGCGCTGGGCATCGTGGTGCTCACCATGATCACCAATCCGCTCGTGCTGCGCGCCATCCTCAACGCCGGCGCGCACGGCCTGCTGCTCAAGGACTCGCACCTGGACGAGCTGGTGACGGCCATCATCCGCGTCGAGCGCGGGCTGCGCTTCATCGGCGAGTCCGCCGCGCGCGTGCTGGAGCAGTCAGGCGCGCACTACGCGCCGGACCGCGCCGGCGCCGTCAGCCTGTCGGTGCGCGAGTCGGAGGTGCTGCGCCTCTACCTCAGCGGCAACTCCATCACCCGCATCGCCGGGCAGCTCTGCCGCAGCGTGAAGACCATCAGCCGCCAGAAGAACAGCGCCATGCGCAAGCTCGGCGCCAACAACGAGCGCGAACTGTTCGACTTCGCCGCGCAGCAGGGCCTGGTGCTGCCGCTGCGCGACGACGGACCCGGCGCGCCCGGCCATACCGAATGGCTATAATCGCTGCGCGCCGGCGCCCCGCCGACCGCGCGCCCCTCCTCCACCCCCGACCATCCCCGCCGCCCTCATCATGCCCGCCCCCGCCGCCGCGCCCGCGGACCAGCCACTTGCCCCCGCCGGCAGCCTCAACGTGCCCGCGCTGCTGGTCGCCGCGCCCGCTTCGGGGCAGGGCAAGACCACCGTCACCGCCGCGCTGGCGTGGCTGCACCGCCGCCAGGGCCGCCGGGTGCGCGTCTTCAAGAGCGGCCCCGACTACCTCGACCCGTCCATCCTGGCCGCCGCGAGCGGCGCGCCGGTGCATTCGCTCGACCTGTGGATGACCGGCGCCGGCGATGCCGCGGCGCGCCTGGCGCAAGCCGCCGCCGAGGCGGACCTGATACTGGTGGAAGGGGTGATGGGCCTGCACGACGGCACGCCCAGCAGCGCGGACATCGCGCGCCATTTCGGGCTGCCGGTGCTCTGCGTGATCCAGGCCGGCGCGATGGCGCAGACCTTCGGCGCCGTGGCCTACGGCCTGGCCGGCTACGGCCAACCGCTGCCGTCGATGCAGGTGCTGGCCAACGGCGTGGGCTCGGCGCGGCATGCCGACATGCTGCGCGAGAGCCTGCCGGCGCATATCGGCTGGGCCGGCGGCCTCGCCCGCGACAAGGATGCCGCGCTGCCCGAGCGCCACCTCGGCCTGCACGCCGCCGACGAGCTGCCCGACCTGCCCGCGCGCCTCGGCCGGCTGGCCGACGCGCTCGCCGGGCAGCCGGCCGGCCGCCTGCCGCCGCCCGTGGCCATCGCCGCCGCCGCGCCGCTGCCAGCCCTGCCGCCGCTGCTGGCCGGCAAGACCATCGCCGTGGCCCGCGACGCGGCATTCCGCTTCCTCTATCCGGCCAATCTCGATACCCTGCAGGCGCTCGGCGCGCGCCTGGCCTTCTTCTCGCCGCTGGACGACGCGGCCCTGCCCGCCTGCGACGCGCTATGGCTGCCCGGCGGTTATCCCGAGCTGCACGCGGCGCGTCTGGCCGGCAACGCCGCCATGCTGGCCGCGCTGCGCGCCGCCCACGCCAATGGCCTGCCGATGCTGGCCGAATGCGGCGGCATGATGATGTTGTTCGAATCTCTGGTGGACAAAGGCGGGCAGGCGCACGTCATGGCCGGCCTGCTGCCCGGCACCGTGGCCATGCAGCCGCGCCTGGCGGCGCTCGGCCACCAGTCGGTGGCGCTGCCCGAAGGCACCCTGCGCGGGCATACCTTCCACTACTCCAGCGCGCGCACGCCGCTGGCGCCCTGCTGCCACGCCACGGTGCCGCGCGACGGCTCGCGCGGCGAGGCGGTGTTCCGGCACGGCGCGCTGACCGCGTCATACACACACTTCTATTTCCCCTCCAACCCGCTGGCGGTGGCGCGCCTGTTCGGCGCCGGGGCGGGCTAGCGCCAGGCCGGCGCTCAGGCGACGGTTCAGGCGACGGTTCAGGCAACGCTCACGCAGCGTCGGCATCGGCCGCGTCGGCCTTCTCTTCCTTCTCCTGCTGCTGGGTGCGCTGCACCGCCACGGCAATGCCGGACTCGAGCTGCTCCAGCCCCTTGGACAGGTTGCGCATGGTGGTCTCGGAGACGTTTTCCAGCACGTCCCGCAGGAACGACGAGCGCAGCGGCAGCGCCTGCTCGACGATGCCGCGGCCCAGGTCGGACAGCGTGACGTTGGTCACGCGGTTGTCGCGCTCGCTGGTGTTGCGCTCCACCCAGCCCAGCTCCTGCAGGGCCTTGAGCTGGCGCGTGAGCGCGCCCGGGTCCATGCCCACGCGGTCGGCCAGTGGCTTCTGCGCGATGGGCCCGGCGTGGCCGTGCAAGGCGTAGAGGATGCGCCAGCGCGGCAGGGGATGGCCGATGCGCTGCTCGAACGCAGCCGCGTAGGCCCGGTAGGTCCGTCCGAACTGCTGTAGCACAGCCAGGCTTTGTCGCTCCAGTTCCAATCCATTCTCCTGCTTGGGCCGCCGCGCGCCACGCGGACGATGCACGCGCGGCGCGCGGCGGCCTCACCATCAACGGACCAGCCCGGCGTCCCGGCATGCCCCGGGACGATCCCGGGGCTGCCCAGGACAAATTCATTCAGCGGCCATGACCTGCGGCTTGACCGCGCGCTCCAGCTTCACCGGCGGCACGCGGCGCGAGCGCCACAGGCCCACCACGGCGATCACCGCGGCCAGCGCCAGGCCCACGTGGATCGCGCCGACCAGCGACAGCCGGGCCTGCTCGAGCAGCAGGGCGCCATTGTGGCCGCCCGCCTGCAACTGCGACAGCAGGCTCGACTGCGAAGCCCGGTCGATCAGGATCTGCGGATCGGCCAGGCGCGCCTGCCATTCGCCGGCGCCCGCGCTCTGCAGCGCGTCGTGCACGCCGCTGATGTAGCTGCGCGTGACCAGCGTGCCCACCAGCGCCGTGCCGATCATGCCGCCCACCATGCGCAGCGACTGCAGCATGGCCGTGGCGATGCCGAGATGCTCCCGGCCCGCGGTCTGCTGCGCGAACACGGTCAGGTTCGGCATGATGAAGCCCAGGCCGAAGCCGCCCAGCAGCATGATGCCAAACAACACGTGGTGCGACATCGAGCGCGTGGCCTGCGACAGGCCCAGGCAGGCCAGCGCCAGCATCGCGAAGCCCGCATACAGCATGTTGTTGGGCTGGCGGATGCGGGTGATGATACGGCCATTCAGGATACTGCCCAGCGTGATGCACACCACCAGCGGCGTCACCAGCACGCCCGCCTCCTTCGGCGAATAGCCGAAACCGCCCTGGAACAGCAGCGGCGCGTACAGCAGCAGCGAGAACATCACGAAACCGACCAGCACCGCCAGCAGGAACAGCGGCGCCAGCCCCGGATTGCGGAACATCTCCAGCGGCAGGATCGGGTTCGGCGCGCGGCGCTCCCAGCGCCACAGCGCCACCAGCGCGCAGACCGACATCACCACCAGCCCGCCCGTCACCAGGCCGAAGCCGCGCTCCGGCATCAGCTCCACGCACAACTGCAGGCCGCCCAGCCCGGCGCCGATCAGCGCCGCGCCCAGCCAGTCCACCTTGATCGAACCCGTGTGCGTCTGCTGGCGCAGATGCGGCAGGTAGCGCCAGGCGAACAGCAGCCCCAGCAGGCCCACCGGCAGGTTCACGTAGAACACCGAGCGCCAGCCATACGCCTCGGTCAACAGCCCGCCCAGCGACGGCCCCACCGCGTTGGCGATGCCGAAAGCCGCGCTCATCATCACCTGCCAGCGCAGCCGCACGTGCGAATCGGGAAAGAGATCGGGAATGCACGCGAAGGCCGTGCCCACCAGCATGCCGCCGCCAATGCCCTGCAGGCCGCGCGCCAGCACCAAGAACGGCATGTTCGGCGCCATGCCGCACAACACCGACGCCGCCGTGAACACCACGATCGACGCCATCACGAACGGCTTGCGCCCGTAATAGTCGCCCAGCCGCCCGAAGATCGGCACCGTGATCACCGAGAACAGCAGATAGGCCGTGGCCACCCAGGCGTAATACTCGAAGCCCTGCAGCTCCGCGACCACCGTGGGCAGCGCGGTCCCGACCACGGTCTGGTCGAGCGCCACCAACATCACCACGAAGGCGATGCCCAGCATCGCCAACAAGGACTCGCGGAACGGCAACACCTGTCCGCTGCTATGCGCCTGGTGAGGCTGCGACATCATTTTATTGCCCGGTCAATGATTGTAGAGTCAATCATTATAGGACAATTGGGCGGCATGCGAAGGGGGCGATGCCGAGATTCGTTCAACGCGAAACCTTGTTCACTCAGCCTGCCTCAACTTGATTCGACTTCGGTCGCATCACCCGCCGGCCCTCCCACCACATGGCGCCTAGACATAAAATGGACCTGCCTTCATACTGTATAAATGTACAGTCTAAGGGCAGATGATAGTTGTCCGCTAAGGGTCCAATGTACTCAGTCGACTGGCCCTCTTCTGGTAGTTTCCAGGCGCCGGTACACTTCTCGCGCCGACAACTCAAACACAACAAAGGTCATGGACGATTTGCAGAGAAGTGCATCGATACTGACGCAGCGACAGGATGTCGTTCCATTCGTAGAGAGCGTTAGAAGCGCGGCCGACTCAGACAAGGATGCACTCGGATTTTTCCCGAGCTCTGTTTATCTGGAGTACGCGACCAAAGGAAACCTCTTTGTTGCGGCAAATAGAAATGACGGCGAGCATCAATATGCGGGACACCTACTGTTTGATCTTAGACAGCCAAGGGCAAAGATACTCCAAGTCTTTGTTGCCCCGGCCTTTCGTGACATGGGGCTAGGTAAAAAGCTTGTTGAAAGGCTCAAACTCCATCTGACGGATCTCCAATACATCTCAATTGAAGCGCGCGTGGCGGAAGACTTGTCCGACTCGAACCTGTTTTGGGAAGCACAAGACTTTCATGTTCAGCGCGTTGAGCCGGGAGGAGGCAGCCGCGGTAAGCATAGGCGCATGATCGTGGTACGGAACCATGAACTGGCCTCACCACAACTTTTTGGTGCAAGCGGGATCAGTTCAATAAATCCACTTGGCCTCGGCTTTGCCACGGGGACTGGCAAGCCCACTTATCTCTTGGATATGAACGTCTTGTTCGATTTAGGACCTCGACGACAACGACGAAATGATGTCGTCAACCTATTTCGCGCGGAGCGAATGCAAGTATGTAGCTTGGCGATCAGCTCAGAGATTCGCAACGAGCTGGCAAGGTCCTGCCCTGAGGGGAAAACCGACCCTATGCAAGATTTCGCGTCTATCTTGCCTGCATATCCGGTACTTGATGTCGAATCCAAAAAACTTACCACGGAACTCGAAGTACTCGTATTTCGCGAAAGAAGCCAGCGCAACGCACTCACCCCCAACGATAGATCCGATCTTAGGCATCTAGCCACTGCGATATCCCATGGGCTGGAGGGCCTCGTAACAAGTGATGCAACTATCCTGGGCGCCGCCGCTGACCTACGAGACAAGTATGGAATTGATGTTCTATCACCTTCAGCGTTCACTCTTCAAGAGCCCCATCCCGTCGAAATCACAGCGTATGGAACGGAACCTGATCGGGTCTTGGCATTTAACGAAGTCCAGCGTACGGACGACGCCGACATCAGAGCTATGCTGTCTAAATGGAACGTCCCCCCGTCGCAACAATTAGCGGAATGGGCAACAGTAGATGGCTCCCGGCAGACAAGCCATCGCTATGTTGCACGAAGCGACGACGGCATTCTCGGCTACCTAACATGGCGCCACACGATAGACCAAAAAACTATCGTTGCGATGATGGCCATCGAGGAGCAATCCCCCGCCGCAGCTGACTGCGCGCGTTTGATGCTAAGCAAGCTTAATGAGCAGATTCCATCCAATGCAATCGTGCTTATCCGTTTGGGGTTTCCAGCATCGCAATCTCTTATACGGGCCGAAGCTCACTCCCTCGGATTCACAGCCAGCGACGACTACCAAGCTCAGCTACAAAAAATCATCGTTAAGGCGCTAGTGACAGACAGAAATTGGCATGAAACGAGGGCAGCGTTACTTGCAGCCTCGGGGGTTCGCTTGCCACAAGACGCACCCGTCTTTAGAAACATCAATCAGCATATTGAAGTTTACACGGCGAATGGCAATAGGACTCACCTTCCACTATTGAGGCTCGAAAGCATGCTTGCGCCGGGCTTGTTCTGTCTCCGTGAACGCCAAGGTGTAATTACACCTGTTCGCAGAAAATTTTCCGAACACCTTCTCCAACATCTGCCTCAAGGATCCCTACTCCCTCAGCCACGGGTGCAGATGTATCAGCAACGCCACTATCTCAGCCACCCAAAGACAATTTCGAAATTTTTACCTGGAAATCTGATTTTCTTCTATGAGTCTCAGGCCAAAGGAGGCGTGGGAGGAATAATCGCCGTAGGTCGGGTAGTGCGCTCCTATCTACAAAATCGAGATGCCATGGGACATGTAGAGTTAGACGCGTCTGTATTCGAGCCAGATCAACTCGAATCAATCGGAAAGACAAATACCCGTACAGTAACCGTTTTTGACAATCTGAACGTTCTTCCATGCCCTGTCTACGGTGACACACTGCGACAACTAAACTGTGGCACTCCCGTTAAACTGCTCAGCACCCAAGCTATCAATAGCGATCAATTTCTAAGTATTCTTGCAAAGGCTTATGGATATGAGATCGAATGATCATGTCCTGATTTCGCTCGACGAACGGCATGCAAACAACATTCTGGCTGGGACGAAGCGCGTGGAACTGCGAAGACGAACTATGCATGTAGCTGGCGGAACCGTTGTTTGGCTCTATGTTAAGCAGCCCGTAGGTAGCGTCGTAGGTTGCGCCGTGGTTGCGGCCACTCATACTCTGACGCCAAGCCAAGTCTGGCAGCGCTTTGGCCAGTGCTCTGGCCTAAAGAAATCTGAGTACTTCGCCTATGTAGATGGTCTAGAAACAGCGTTTGTCCTCGAACTGAAAGATGTACGGAAAATGCAGGACCCCGTCGCACTCGATGCGCTTCGAGACGCCTCCTCCCGATTCCATCCACCACAGTTCTTTACTCGGATCGACGCGGCCAGTTCCTTGGCGCGCGTTATGGCATCGGGAATGCAGGCGACTACAATCGTCAGCCAGCTCGCCTATGCGTAGCCGTGGCCAGTCGTGCTAGCCAGCACAATCCAGTATCCCCGTTTGCCTGTACCGTGGCGAGCATGGCCTTTCGAGTTCGAAATCGACGCGAGATCGACCGGCGCCTTGCGGAAGAAGGGCTTCCGGCCTATGCGTGCGTGGTACGACGTGCTGTGGGGCATCGAAAGCAAAACGGACGGCAGCCGCCGCATGCACGAGCTGGCCGACGTGGTCGCGATCGAACGCTATAACCTCACGCGCGTGGTGGACCGGCTCGAGCGGGAGGAACTGGTGACGCGCACGCGGTCGGCTGAGGGCGGCCGTGCCGCGTTCGTGACGGTGACGCGGCAGGGCAAGGCGCTGCGCAAGAGGATGTGTGCGGTCTACGGTCTACCAGGCCGCCGTCGACGCGTTGTTTCTGGCCCAGTTCAGGCAGGAGGACATCGAGCGTTTCTCACGCGCGCTGGACGCGGCGGCGGCGAAGGCGGGCCGGCCGAGATAGGCCCGGCCGGCGGCGGATGCCGATGATGCCGCCTCAGCCCGCCTGCGGCACCCGCTTGCGCAGCAGGTACTTCTGCGTCCCCTCCATGACGCACACACCGCGCTGGTTGCGCACTTCGGAGCGCATCACCAGCACGCCCGTGGTGCGGCCCGGGATCAGCTCGGCGACGGTCAGGCTGCCGTAGAGCGTGTCGCCGACGAAGACCGGCGCGAGGAAGCGGCTGCTCTGCTCGATGAAGGCCTTGAGCGACTGCTCCACCATGTGGGGAAACAGGCCGGCGCCCGCGGCGGTCTGGATCAGCACCTGGAAGCCGTGCGCGAGCATGTGCGGCATGCCGTGGGCGCGGCAATACTCGACGTCGTAGTGGACCGGATGGTTGTCGCCGCTGGCGAGCTGGAACGCGGCGAACAGCGCGTCCGTCATGGTGCGCGACGGCAGGTTCATGCGCTCGCCGACGGCGAAGTCCTCGAAGAAGCGCTGCGGGCATAGCTGGTAGTCGTGTTGCATCGGCTCGGTCTCCTGTGCGGGCTGGTGCCGCGTTTGTCGTGCTGCCGCGCTCAGTCGGCCTTCATGTTGGCGGCCACCGCCACCGGCTGCCACTTGGCGATCTCCGCGCGCACGAACTGGTCCAGCGCGTCCGGCGCCGGCTTCGGCTCGAGGATCAGCCCGAGCTCGCTGGCCTTGGCCTGCAGCGCGGGCTCCTGCAGCGTGCTGCCCAGCGTGGCGGCGAGCTTGCGCACGATCTCCGCGGGCGTCTTGGCCGGCGCGAACACGGCGTTCCACGTATAGGCCTCGTAGCCGGGCACCGCTTCCGCGATGGCGGGCGTGTCGGGCGTCTGCGGCAGGCGCCGCGCCATCGACGTGGCCAGCAGGCGCACGGTGCCGGCGCGCACCTGCGCCAGGCCCGTGGGCGCGCTGTCGATCATGAACGCGACGTGGCCGCCGATCAGGTCCGCCATCGCCGGCGCGCTGCCGCGATAGGGCACGTGCACGGCCCCGGTGTGGGCCATGTGGTTCAGCAGCTCGCCGCCGAGATGCGGGGCGCTGCCGACGCCCGCGGAACCGTAGTTGACCTTGCCCGGATGCGCCTTGAGGTAGGCGATGAATTCGCCGAGCGTCTGCGCCGGCACCGCCTTGTTGACCACCAGCACCAGCGGCGCGCGCGCCGCCAGCCCCACCGGCGCGAAGTCTTCGAGCGTGCGGTACGGCAGCGTGGCGTGGATGGCCGGGTTGACCGCGTGCGCGACCGTGGTGAGCAGCAGCGTGTAGCCGTCGGGCGCGGCCTTGGCGACGTTCTCCGTGCCGACGATGGTGCCCGCGCCGGAGCGGTTCTCGACCACCACCTGGGTCTTCAGTTGCCGGCTCCAGCCCTGCGCCAGCGCGCGCGCGAACGTGTCGGTGGGGCCGCCGGCGGCATACGGCACCACCAGGCGCACCGGCCGCGCGGGATACCCGGGCTGCGCCGCGGCGGGCCCCGTGAGTGCGGCGCCGAGGCAAAGCGCCGCGGCGAGTCTGGCCATCGGGGAAATCATGCTGGTGTCTCCGTCTTGTGCTTGCGGTATCCGGGCGGCATGCGCGGCATCGGCAGCCCCGGCGTGAGCCGACAATATAGAATCGGGGCCGGCACGGAGGCCAGTCGAAAGCTACGAGGGGTCCTTCGAAAACTTCTAATACGGGCCCGGCGCCGCATGCGCCCGAGGCGGCCATGCGGGAGACACCATTGCGATTCGAACTGACCGACCTGCGCGTGTTCCTCGCCATCGCGCAGGCCAAGAGCCTGACCGCGGGCGCGTCCGACGTGCACCTGACCGCGCCGTCGGCCAGCTACCGGCTGAAGAACCTGGAGCAGGCCGTCGGCGTGCCGCTGTTCAGGCGCACGCAGAAAGGCATGGCGCTGACCGCCGCCGGCGAGACCATGCTGCGCCACGCCAGGACCATCATGGGCAACGTCGAGCGGCTGCAGCACGAGATGCGCCGGCACACCGACGGCACCGAGGGCCACATCCGCGTGCATGCCAACAGCAGCACCATGAACAACCTGCCGGCGGCGCTCAGCCGCTTTCTCGCGGCGTATCCCAACGTCAACGTCGAGCTGGAGGAGCACCTCAGCCAGGACACCGCGCACGCGGTGCTGGAGCAGCGCGCCGACATCGGCCTGGTGGCCGGCGAGATCGACCTGCTCGGCCTGGAGTCGATCCGCTACGGCGAGGACGAGCTGATGTTCGCCGTGCCGCCGCGCCATCCGCTCGGCCTGCGCGAGGGCGTCACGCTGACCGACGCGCTGCAGTACGAACTGGTGTCGATCGGCGCCAAGAGCAGCAACTTCCTGTTCCTCAAGGACATGGCGGCGAGAGCCGGCATGGAGCCGCGCGTGCGCGTGCACGCGCCGAACTTCCCGGCCGTCATCCGCTGCGTGCAGGAAGGCGCGGGCATCTCGCTGGTGCCGCGCACGGTGGCCGCGCCCGCGATCGCGCAGGGCCTGGTCGAGGGCGTCGTGCTGCACGAACCGTGGGCGCGGCGCGAGCACCGCATCGTCGCGCAGCAGCTCGGCGACCTGCCCGGCTACGCGCGCGCGTTCATCCGCTTCGTCACCGGCGAGGACCAGGCGCCGTCCGTTAGACATCCTTGAAGCGGCGTTAGGAAATCTCGACTGGCCGGCCTCGGTCTCCATTCCTATACTCGGTCGTCCGCGGGACCGTGCGCCCGCACCGATGCCTGGAGACCCCCTTGCCTTTCTCAGTTCCCCCACTGGACGGGATCACCGTCCTCGCCCTGGAACACGCGGTGGCCGCGCCCTTCGCCAGCCGCCAGCTGGCCGACCTGGGCGCGCGCGTCGTCAAGATCGAGCGGCCCGGCAGCGGCGATTTCGCGCGCGGCTACGACCAGACGGTCAACGGCATGTCGTCGTTCTTCGTCTGGGCCAACCGCGGCAAGGAGAGCCTGACGCTCGACCTCAAGGATGCGCGCGCGGCCGGCATCCTCCGGCAGCTGCTCGGCGAGGCCGACGTCTTCATCCAGAACCTGGCGCCGGGCGCGGCCAGCCGCATGGGGCTCGATTTCGACACGCTGCACGCGGCCTTCCCGAAGCTGATCGTGTGCGACATCTCGGGCTACGGCGACCACGGCCCCTACCGCGACAAGAAAGCCTACGACCTGCTGATCCAGGCCGCGGCCGGCCTGATCTCCGTGACCGGCACGCCGGACGAACCCTCGCGCGCGGGCATCTCGATCGCCGACATCGCCGCGGGCATGTACGCCTACACCGGCATCCTCTCGGCGCTGCTGCATCGCGGGCGCACCGGCGCCGGCGTGCGGGTCGAGGTGACGATGCTCGAGGCGCTGGCCGAATGGATGTCCTATCCGCTGTATTTCGCCCACTACGGCGGCGAGCCGCCGCTGCGCAACGGCCTGTCGCACCCGGCCATCGCGCCCTACGGGCAGTACGGCACCGGCGACGGCAACCGCGTGATCTTCGGCCTGCAGAACGACCGCGAATGGCAGCGCTTCTGCGCCGAAGTGCTGGAAGACGCCGCGCTGGCGGCGGACGCGCGCTTCTCGACCAACCACCAGCGCGTGGCCAACCGGGCCGCGCTGGACGCGGAGATCGGCCGCCACCTGCGGCGCATGACGCGCGCGGAGCTGGTCGCGCGGCTCGACCGCGGCGGCATCGCCAACGCGCCGCTCAACGACATGCATGAAGTGTGGGCGCACCCGCAGTTCGCCGCGCGCGGCCGCTGGCGCGAAGTGGCCACGCCGGCCGGCCCGGTGCGGGCGCTGCTGCCGCCCGCCACGCTGGGCGGCGTGCCGGCGCGCATGGGCGGCGTGCCGGACGTCGGCGAGCACACCGCGCCGATCCTCGCCGCGCTGGGCTTCAGCGGCGCGCAGGTGGAGGCGCTGCGCGCCGACGGCGCCGTGTAGCGGGCCGGCATGTCAGGCCCGCGCCGGCAGCGGCAGCCCGAGGTTCCCGCGCAGCGTGTCGGCCTCGTATTCGCGGCGGAACACGCCGCGCTCCTGCAGGATCGGCACCACCTCGGCGGTGAAGTCGTCGAGGCCGCCGGGGAAGTAGGCCGGCATGATGTTGAAGCCGTCCGCGCCGCCGCCGTCCACCCAGTCGATCATGTGCTGCGCCACCTGCGCCGCGGTGCCGACCACGATCTGGTGGCCGCGCGCGCTGGCCACCAGGTGATACAGCTGGCGCAGGGTCAGGCCGCGCTCGCGCGCGAGCTGGAGCAGCAGCACGCTGCGGCTGTGGACGCCCGCCTCCAGCGCGAGATCGGGCAGCGGGCCGTCGAGCGGATAGCCCGAGACGTCGATCATCAGTTGCTCGGTCAGGATGGCGAGCGCGTTGGACTGGTCGGTAAACGACTGCAGCAGCGCCAGCTTGTCGTGCGCCTCGGCCTCGGTGCGGCCGATGATCGGCATCAGCCCCGGCATGATCAGGCAGTGCGCCGGGTCGCGCCCCTGCGCCGCCACCTGGGCCTTGAGCCCCTGCGCGAACGCGCGCGCGGCGCCCAGGTCCTGCTGCGCGGTGAAGACCACCTCCGCGTGGCGCGCGGCCAGCGCCTGGCCGGGGCCGGACGAGCCGGCCTGGATCAGCACCGGATGCCCCTGCGGGCTGTTGGTGACGTTGAGCGGGCCGGCCACCGAGAAATGCCGGCCGCGATGGTTCAGCGCGTGCATCTTGGCCACGTCCACGTAGACGCCGGCCTGCTTGTCGAGCACGTAGGGATCGGGGTCCCACGACTGCCACAGGCCCTTGACCACGCTGACGAACTCCTCGGCGATCTCGTAGCGCTGCTCGTGGTCGGGGTGGCGCTCGCGGCTGAAGTTGATCGAGCCGTCGGCAAACGTGGTGACGATGTTCCACGCCGCCCGGCCGCGCGAGAGCTTGTCCACGGTGGCCAGCGTGCGCGCCAGGTTGAACGGCTCGCTGTAGGTGGTGGAGGCGGTGCCGGCCAGGCCGATGTGGCTCGTCACCATCGACAGCGCGGCCAGCATGGCGAGCGGGTCGGGCCGGGTGATCATCGACGGATGCGAGTCGGCGGTCGTCAGCAGGCGGTCGCCGAAGAACACCATGTCGAACTTGGCGCGCTCGGCGGCCTGCGTCATGCGCACCACCAGGTCGACGTTCTCGGTGCCGGCTTCGGCGCCGGGGTAGCGCCAGCCGGCGGCATGGTGGCCGGCGGCCAGCAGGAACAGTCCCAGCTTCATGGGGGGAATCTCCGGGAAAAACGTGGGTTGAATGATGTCGTCAGTTGCTTTGCACGCCGCCGGCCTGCACCACGCGCTGGGCGAGGTCGTGCACGGAGCGGATCTTCTGCGCGGTCTGCTCGGGCGTCAGCGCCTGCACCTCGACCTGCACGCGCGCGAGCGCCTCGACGGTGTCGCGCTCGTGCAGGATCTCCGCGATCCACCGGCGCAGCCGCGCCAGCACCTCGGGCGGCGTGCCCTTGGGCGCGGTGATGAAGAACGAGCCAGCCAGCGCGTCCTCCCAGTCATGGATGCCGGCCTGCTGGATCGACGGCACGCCGGGCAGCTCGGGCGCGCGGCTGCCGCCGAAGTAGGCCAGCGCGCGCAGCTTGCCGGCCTTGATGAACGAGGCGCTGAGCGGATCGAACACGATGTCCACGTGGCCCGCCACCACGTCGGCCACCGCCGGCGCGCTGCCCTTGTAGGGCACGTGGCGGATGTCGATGCCGGCGATGCGCTTGAGCAGCTCGCCGGCCAGATGGCCCGGCGTGCCATTGCCGGAGCTGGCATAGGTCAGCTGGCCGGGATGGGCGCGCGCGTAGGCGATCAGCTGCTGCAGCGTCTGCGCCGGCACCGCGGGATTGACCGCCACGGTGGCCAGCGAGTTGCCGACGTAGGCCACCGGCACCAGGTCGGAGAACGGGTCGAACCGCACCTTCATCAGTTGCGGCGCGATGGCGAGGTTGCCGATCGAGGTGTTCAGCAGCGTGTAGCCGTCGGCCGGCGCGCCGGCCACGAAACCCGCGCCGAGCGTGCCGCCGGCGCCGGGCTTGTAGTCGAGCACGACCGGCTGCCCGCTCTTCTCGGCCAGGCGCCGGGTGAGGATGCGCGCGACGTTGTCGTTGGTGCCGCCCGGCGTGTAGGGCACCACGTAGGTGATCGGCTTGGCCGGATAGGCGGCGTCGGCCAGGGCCGGAACGGCGGCGCAGGCGAGCAGCAGCGAGGCCAGGGCATGGCGCCGGAGGGAGGACAGTAGCGATGACATGAACGATGGGGGAGGAAATGGAAAGCGGGGAGCGCGCGCGTGGCGGGAAATCCGTTGGCGGGATCCCGCGGGCGCCGCGCGCGCGGCAGCGGCGGCGGCCCGCCTGTGCGCCGCCCGGTGGCGGCGGCGAGGAGGGCATGAAAAAACCGCCGCTCATCGTAGACGCTGGCGCGGCCAGACCGAACGACCGATTTGGCATATCCATAGCCGCTGCGCGCACGCACCAGGAAACACATATCCGTATGCGAAATGGGCGCTTGGCGCGGCGGCGCCGGCACGCAACAATCGCCGGTTCCGATGTTTCCGCTCGCGCGCCCGTGCCGGCCGCGCGGCCCGCCGTGCCATGCCTCGCCCGATCCGCCAGATCCGTTTCAACGCCTTCATGATGAATTGCGTGGTGCACCTTGCACCCGGGCAATGGACCGCGCCGGACGACCACGCGGCCGACTACCTCGATCCGGGCTACTGGGTCGCGCTGGCCAGGAAGCTGGAGGAAGGCCTGTTCGACAGCCTGTTCCTCGGCGACATCACCGGCGTCTACGACGTGTTCGGCGGCGCGGCCGACGCCGCGCTGCGCACCGCCGCGCAGGTGCCGATGAACGATCCGGTGCCGCTGATCCCGCTGATGGCGCACGCCACCCGGCACCTCGGCTTCGGCGTCACGGTCTCGGTGGCCTACGAGCCGCCCTACCTGCTGGCGCGCCGCCTGACCACGCTGGACCATCTGAGCGGCGGCCGCGTGGCGTGGAACGTGGTCACGTCCTACCTGGAAAGCGGCGCGCGCAGCCTGGGCCAGCGCGAGCTGCGCGCCCACGACGAGCGCTACGACCGCGCCGACGAATTCCTGGAAGTCTGCTACAAGCTGTGGGAAGGCAGCTGGGAGGACGGCGCCGTGCGGCGCGACAAGGCGCGCGGCGTCTACGCCGACCCCGCGCGCGTGCACGCGGTGCGGCACGAAGGCCGCTACTTCGACCTCGACGGCATCTTCCAGTGCGAGCCGTCCGCGCAGCGCACGCCGCTGCTGTTCCAGGCCGGCGGCTCGGCGCGCGGCACGCGCTTCGCCGCGCGCCATGCCGAGTGCATCTTCGTCGGCGCGCCCACGCGCAACGGCCTGCGCCGCTCGGTGGCATCGCTGCGCGCGGCGCTGGCCGAGGCCGGCCGCGCGCCGGACAGCGCGCTGCTGTTCGCCATGTTCACGGTCATCGTCGACGAGACCGCGGAGAAGGCGCAGGCGCGCTACGCCGCCTACCGCGCGCGCGCCAGCTACGACGGCGCGCTGGCGCTGCTGTCGGGCTGGACCGGCATCGACCTGTCGCGCTACGCGCCCGACGACACGCTCGAATACGTCGACACCAAGGCCGGCCAGTCGGCGCTGGCCTCGTTCAGCAAGCTCGACCCGCAGCGCACCTGGACCGTGCGCGACGCCGTGGAATTCGTCGCCATCGGCGGCCGCGGTCCGGTAGTGGTGGGCGATCCGGTGCAGGTGGCGGACGAACTGCAGGCGTGGATGGAGGACACCGGCATCGACGGCTTCAACCTGGCCTGGGTGGAATCGCCGCGCACCTTCCACGACGTGGTCGACTACCTGGTGCCGGAGCTGCAGCGCCGCGGCGCCTACAAGACCGCCTACGCGCCGGGCACGCTGCGCGACAAGCTGCTCGGCCACGGCCCGCGCCTGCAGGCGCCGCACCCCGGCGCCGGCTTCCGCGCGCCGGCCGGGGACGACTGATCCGCCCGCGCGGTCCTTCCGCACGCCCTCCCCTTTCACCAGCAGGACCACACATGCCCCGCATCAGCGAACTCGACCCCGCCACCTTCGACCCGGCCCGCCGCGAGCTGTTCGACCAGTTCACCGGCAACGGCGCCCATTTCGCCGACCAGTTCTCGGTGCTCGCGCACGTGGCGCCGGCCGTGGAGCACCTGCCGCGCATGCTGCTCGAGCTCAAGGCGCGCAACGGCGTGCCGTACCGCTACATCGAGCTGGCCATCGTGGTGGTGTCGCTGCTCAACGACTGCGACTACTGCGTGCGCAGCCACGCGCCGCGCCTGGCCGTGGAAGGCATCAGCGAGGACGGCGCGCGCCGCCTGCTCGACTATGCCGGCCATCCCGAGCTCGACGAGGTGGACAAGCTGGTGGTGGAATACGCGGTCGCCGTCACGCAGGCGCCGCAGCGCATCCGCGACCAGGTCTTCACGCGGCTGCGCGCGCATTTCAGCGAGGCGCAGGTGGTCGAGCTGACGCTGCGCATCTCGCTGTGCGGCTTCTTCAACCGCTTCAACCAGGCGCTGCAGATCGGCGAGGACGCCACCGCCGTCCATCCGCGCTGATGGCGCCCGCCCGCATCTTCTCTTCCGCTCTCTTCCGCCCTCTCCTGATCCCGACCTGCCATGACTGATTCTTCCTCGTTCGAGCGCCGCGCCTTCCTGCGCGCCGCGGGCGCATCGCTGGCCGCGCTGGCCGCGCCGCAACTGGCGCTGGCCCAGGGCAGCGGCCCCATCCGCATCGGCGTGCTGGTGCCGCTGTCCGGCGGCGGTGGCGCCTACGGCCAGGGCATGGCCAATGCCGCGCGCAAGGCCGCCGACTACATCAACGCCGAGGCCGGCGGCGTGCTCGGCGGGCGCAAGCTGGAAATCCTGGTGGAGGACAGCGAGAGCAACCCCACGGCCGGCGTGGCCGCGGCGCGCAAGCTGCTGGACGTGGGCAAGGTGTCGGCCATCGTCGGCCTGTGGAGCAGCGCGGTGGCGATGGCGATCAAGCCGCTGACCATCGAGAAAGGCATCCCGCTGCTGGTCAGCGGCTCCGGCGACGAGGTCACGCAGGGCGACAACAAGGGGCTGGTGTGGCGCTTCCAGGCGCGCGGCAGCGACTGGGGCGCGGTATTCGCGCGCGCCGCACTCAAGGACGGCGCGCGCAAGGCCTCGCTGCTGGTGCTGCAGACGCCGTTCACGCTGAGCATGGTCGAGCCGTTCGCGGCCGAGTTCAGGAAGGGCGGCGGCCAGGTGCTCGACACGGTGTTCTACAACCCCAACCAGCCCTCCTATCGCGCCGAGGTGGAGAAGGTGTTCGGCAAGAAGCCGGACGCGGTGTTCCTGCCCAGCTACCTGCCCGACCTGTCGGCCATCGCGCGCGAGGTCTACCGCAGCGGCTTCAGCGACACGCGCATCTACGCCAACTCGTCGTCGGCCGATGCCGAGGGCGCCTTCATCAAGAACGTGGGCAAGGCGGTGGCCGAGGGCATCCACCACATCCAGTCGATCCCGCCGGCGGACTCCACCGCGTACAAGACCTTTGCCCGCGTCGCCGGCATCCCGGCCGGCACGCTGGCCATCTTCCCGTCCAACGTGTGGGACGAGATCTCGGTGCTGGCGCTGGCCATCGAGCGCGCCGGCAGCGCCGACCCGCAGGTGTTCGCCAGGTCCATCCTGCCGGTGGTCAACGGCCCCGGCAAGACCGTGGAGAATCCCGTCGACGGCCTCAAGGCGCTGCGCGCCAGGCAGGCGATCGCCTACAGCGGCGCCGGCTCGCACTTCCAGTTCACGCCGACCGGCGACCAGCTGAACCGCGAGTATGGCCACTTCGTGATCCGCAACGGCGCCAACCAGCTCGTCGACACGCTCAAGTGATGACGCAGGCAGCCCTGGACAGCGCCCCCGCCGCCGCGCCGGCCCGCGCCGCGCCCGGCCAGCGCGCGCAGCGCGTGCTGGCGGCCGAGGCGGTCAGCGTGTCCTTCGGCGGCGTGCGCGCGCTCGACGGCGCCTCGGTCAGCCTGGCGCCGGGCCGCATCACCGGCCTGGTCGGGCCCAACGGCGCCGGCAAGTCGACCCTGTTCAACGTGCTGGCCGGCACGCAGCGGCCGCGGCGCGGCACGGTGCGGCTGGCCGGCGCCGACATCACGCGCATGCCGGTGCACCGGCGCGCGCACGCCGGCATCGCCCGCACCTTCCAGCTCGCGCGCGAGCTGGACAGCCTGAGCGTGCTGGAGAACCTGCTGCTGGCCGCGCCGCGCCAGCCCGGCGAGCGCCTGGGCAACCTGCTGTTGCGCCGCGGCACCGTGCGCCGCGCCGAGGCCGCGGCCATCGAGCGCGCGCTGGCGCTGCTCGCCCGCGTGCGCCTGACGCGGCTGGCCGACCAGCCCGCCGGCGCGCTCTCCGGCGGCCAGAAGAAGCTGCTGGAGCTGTGCCGCGCGCTGATGCTGGAGCCGGACATCGTGCTGCTCGACGAGCCCGCCGCCGGCGTCAACCCGGCGCTGATCGAGGAACTGTGCCAGTTCATCCTGGCGCTGCGCGGCGAGGGCAAGACCTTCGCCATCGTCGAGCACAACATGGACATGGTGGCCGCGCTGTGCGACCACGTCTACGTGCTGGCCGAAGGCCGGGTGCTCACGCAGGGCAGCTTCGACGCCGTGACCGCCGACACGCGCGTGCGCCAGGCCTACCTGGGAGAGCCATGATGGACGCGCCGCAAGAACTGGTGCTGGCGGGCGTGTCGGCCGGCTACCGGGGCAAGGACATCCTGCACGGCGTGAGCTTCACGGTGCCGCCGGGCGGCGCGCTGACCGTGATCGGCCCCAACGGCTCGGGCAAGTCCACGCTGCTCAAGGCGGTGGCCGGCCTGCTGCCGCTGTCGGCCGGCAGCGTGCGCCTGGGCGGGCGCGAGCTCGGCCCGCTCGACGCCCCGGCGCGCGCGCGCCTGGGGCTGGCCTACGTGCCGCAGGAAGGCAACGTGTTCGCCAACCTCAGCGTGGCCGACAACCTGCGGCTGGGCTGGGAATTCCTGCACGCCGGCCGGGGCGCGGGCAGCGCGGCGCGGCGCCGGCGGCAGGAGTACGTGCTGGACCTGTTCCCCGAGGTCCGCGCGCGCCTGCCGGGCAGCGCGGGGCTGCTCAGCGGCGGCCAGCGCCAGATGGTGGCGATGGCCTCGGCGCTGATGCAGACGCCGTCGCTGCTGGTGCTGGACGAGCCCTCGGCGGGCCTGTCGCCGCGCAACGCGGCGCTGCTGTTCGAGGTCATCGCGCGCATCCGCGCCACCGGCATCACGCTGCTGATGATCGAGCAGAACGTGCGCCTCGGGCTGGCCGCGGCCGACACCGGGCTGGTGCTGGCCGCCGGCCAGGTGCGGCTGGTGGCGCCGGCCGCGGGCCTGGCCGACGACGACGCGGTGCGCCAGCTCTACCTGGGCACGCGCGCGCACGACACCCGCCTCGCCGGCGGCGCTTCATAAAAGGCCACACCGATGCTTCAACTCATCTTCAACGGCCTGGTCTCCGGCCTGCTGGTGGCGCTGCCGGCGCTGGCGCTGGCGCTGAGCTTCAGCGTGCTGCGCTTCGCCAATTTCGCCATCGGCGCCATGCTGACGCTGGGCGCCTACCTGATCTACCTGTTCAACGCGGTGCTGGGCTGGCCGCTGCCGTGGGCTGCCGCGGCCGGCGTGGCGCTGGGCGGCGTGGTGGCGGTGGCGGTGGACTGGCTGGTCTACCGCCGCCTGCGCGAGCGCTCCGGCGTGACGCTGCTGGTGGCCAGCATGGGCGTGGCCTTCGTGCTGGAGAACGCGGTGCGCTTCGTCGCCGGCGGCACGCCGCTGGGCTACGACACCGAGCCGGCGCGCCCGTTCCGCGTGGCCGCGCTGGAGCCGCTGGGCGGCCTGCGCGTGAACTACGAGCAATGGCTGATCGTGCTGGTCGGCGCGGCCAGCCTGGCGCTGGTGTGGCTCGTGTTCCGCTGCACGCCGCTGGGCCGCGCCATGCGCGCGGTGGCGGACAATCCCGCGCTGGCGGCGGTGCGCGGCATCTCGCGCGCGCGCGTGGTGGCGCTGACGTGGTTCCTGTCGGGCGCGCTGGCCAGCGCCGCCGGCCTGCTGGTCGGGCTGGACGCCACGCTCGATCCGCAGATGGGCTGGAACTACGTGCTGCCGGTGTTCGCCGCCGCCATCCTCGGCGGCATCGCCAACCCGATGGCGGCGGTGTTCGGCGCGCTGGTGATGGGCGTGGCCGCCGAGGCCTCCACGCTGGCGCTGCCGTCGCACTACCGCACGCTGGTGGCCTTCGCCGTGCTCGCCGCGCTGCTGCTGGTACGGCCGTGGGGCGTGTTCGGCCGCGCGCCGGTGCAGAAATAAGGAAGCGGACCATGAGCAGCTACCTGATCTCCCTGCTGATGCTGGTCTCCATCACCGGCATCGCCGCGCTCGGACTGAACCTGCAATGGGGCCTGACCGGACTGGTCAACTTCGGCCTGTTCGGCTTCTACATGCTGGCCGCCTACGCCTGCGCGCAGCTCGCGCACCTGGGCTGGAACCCGTGGCTGGCGCTGGCCGCCGCCGCCGCGCTGGCCATGCTCGCCAGCGCGCTGACCAGCCTGATCTCCGCGCGGCTGTCCGAGGACTACCTCGCCATCGTCACGCTGGGGTTCGCCGAATGCCTGAAGCTGGTCGCGATCCACGAGGAATGGCTCACGCGCGGCAGCCTCGGCATCGCCAACATTCCGCGCCCGGTGGCCGGCGACGGCGCGCTGCTGGCCGTCGCGCTGGCGCTGCTGGCGGCGGTCTTCGCGCTGTTCGAGGTGGTGGCGCGCGCGCCGCTGGGCCGCACCGCGCGCGCGTTGCGCGACGACCCGCTAGTGGCCGCCACGCTGGGCAAGCCGGTGCTGTGGCTGCGCCTGCGGCTGTTCGCGCTGGGCGGCGGCGCCATCGGGCTGGCCGGCGGCATGCATGCGTTCTACTACCAGTACATCGACCCGACCCAGTTCGGCCCGATCCTCACCGCCTATGCCTTCATGGGCGTGATCATCGGCGGGCGCGGCAGCAACCGCGGCGTGCTGCTGTCGGCGTTCACCGTGGTGGCGCTGCTCGAAGGCACGCGCTTCGTCAACGACTACGTGGCGTGGCTCAGCGCCAGCCAGCTCGCCTCGCTGCGGCTGATGCTGATCGGGCTGGGGCTGATCGTGGCGCTGATCTACCGGCCCGCCGGGCTGGTGGCCGAGTACCGCCTGCGCGCGGCCCCCGGCGCGGACCAGCCGTCCGCCTGAACGCGCGCCGCCGGCCAGGCGGAAACGCGCGGCTAGGCGGAAACGCGCTGGCCCAGCCCGCGGCCGATCTCGCGCACGGTCTCGACCAGCTTCGCGCGGACCTCGCCGAGCAGCCGCGCGGCCGGGAAATACTGCGCCGCGCCGGCCACGCTGAGCGCCATCATCGGCAGGCCGTGGCCCGGGCTGAACGGCATGGCGACCGCGTGCACCTCCTGCATCCAGTCGCCCAGCGACGACGCGCATCCGGTGGCCTGGCACTCCTCCACGGCGAGATCGATGCCGCGCTCGAGCGCCGGCCACGCGGCCTCGTCGAGCGCGCGCACGCGCTCCATCAGCTCGGCGCGCCCGGCCGGCGGCAGGCCCGCGAGGTGCGCGCGCCCGGCGGCCGTGGTGGCCAGCGGGATGCGCGAGCCCACGCCGAGGCTAAGCGTGACGATCGAGCCGCCGCGCGCGCATTCCAGGTACAGCATGGAGAGCCGGTCGCGGGTGGCGAGCGCGACCACGGCATCGGTCTCGGTGGCCAGCCGCTGCATCAGCGGCCGCGCCACCTGCCGCACGTCGAGGTCGGCCAGCATGGTGCTGCCGAGCGCCGCGGTGGCGGTGCCGAGCCGGTACTTGCCGCTCTCCGGCACCAGATGCAGGTAGCCCAGCCGCGTGAGCGTGTAGGTCAGGCGCGTGACGGTCGACTTGGGCAGGCCGCAGCGCTCGGCGATCTCGTGGTTGGCGAGGAAGCTGTCGCCGCCGGGAAAGCAGCGCAGCACTTCCAGCCCGCGCGCGAGCGCGGTCACGAAATGGCGGTCCGCGCCGGCCTCGGCGGGCGCCTGCGCGTCCGCGGCGTCTTCCATGTCCGCCATGTCCTCCATGTCCTGCCGCGCCGGCGCGCCTTCCTGGTGTCTTGCCATTGCCTCTGTCCGGTTCGATGATGCGGTGCCTGCCTCGGCAATCTCGCGCGGGCAAGGTAACACGAACGACCGGTGGACTGCAATGCAGTCCTGCATGCCGGCTCCGTCACCCGGCCCGCGCCGCGCGCATCGCCGGCAACCGGCACCCGCAGCGGCGCCCGCTTGACTTGGTGCGATCCCCTACCCATACTTTGGACCGCTGTGCAGTTTTTGATTCCGCAAAAATCGTCCGCCCAGGACGAACCGGAGGAAGACAGATGACCCAGAAAAAGGCCGTGCTCGTGATCGGCGCCGGCGACGCCACCGGCGGCGCGATCGCCCGCCGCTTCGCCCGCGAGGGCTACATCGCCTGCGTCACGCGCAGGAACGCCGACAAGCTGGCGCCGCTGGTGGCGCAGATCGAGGCCGAGGGCGGCAGCGCGCACGCCTTCGGCTCCGACGCGCGCAAGGAAGAGGAGATGGCCGCGCTGTTCCGCGAGATCGAGGCCAACATCGCGCCGGTCGAGGTCGCCGTGTTCAACATCGGCGCCAACGTGCGCTTCGACGTGGTGGACACCACCGCGCGCGTCTATTTCAAGGTCTGGGAGATGGCCTGCTTCGCCGGCTTCCTGATGGGCCGGGAAGCGGCCAGGGTCATGCTGCCGCGCCAGCGCGGCTCGATCTTCTTCACCGGCGCCACCGCCAGCCTGCGCGGCCGCGCCGGCTTCTCCGCGTTCGCCGGCGCCAAGCACGGCCTGCGCGCGCTGGCCCAGTCGATGGCGCGCGAGCTGGCGCCCAAGGGGCTGCACGTGGCGCACCCGATCATCGACGGCGCCATCGACACCGAATTCATCCGCGAGAACTTCCCCGAGCGCTACAAGCTCAAGGAGCAGGACGGCATCCTCAACCCCGAGCACATCGCCGACGCCTACTGGATGCTGCACCAGCAGCCGCGCGACGCCTGGACCCACGAGCTCGACCTGCGCCCCTGGATCGAGAGCTGGTGATCGCGCCGCGGGCCGCAAGCCCCCCCAGCGCCCGGCCCGCCGTTTCCCGCGCCAACCCGCCTCCCGCGGCCAGAACGAAAACCGAAGACAGAGACCGACAAATGCCCGACGTGAAAGTACAGTTCCTTTTCGATTTCGGCAGCCCCAACGCCTATCTCAGCCACAAGGTCATCCCCGCCATCGAAGAACGCACCGGCGCGCGCTTCGAATACGTGCCGGTGCTGCTGGGCGGGCTGTTCCGCCTGACCGGCAACCGCTCGCCGGCCGAGGCGTTCGGCGGCATCAAGAACAAACCCGAATACGACATGCTCGAAATGCGGCGCTTCATCCAGCGCCACCGCATCGCCGGCTACCGGCGCAACCCGCACTTCCCGGTCAACACGCTGCAGATCATGCGCGGCGCGGTGGCGGCGCAGCGCGACGGCACCTTCGAGACATACGTGGACACGGTCTTCGCCGACATGTGGGAGCGCGAAAGGAAGATGGACGATCCCGAGGTCATCCGGGCCGCGCTGGACGCCGCGGGGCTCGATGGCGCGCAGATGCTCGCGCGCATCGCCGACGCCGAGGTCAAGGCGCAACTGCTCGCCAATACGCAGGACGCATTCGAGCGCGGCGCGTTCGGCTCGCCCACGTTCTTCGTGGACGGCGAGATCTATTTCGGCAAGGACCGGCTGCGCGACGTGGAAGAGGAAATCGTGCGCCGCCGCGCCGGCTGAGGCTATCATCGGGGTCCGCCGCATTCCGCGCCGGCCATCGCGCCGGCGCGGCGGCACCGCAAGCCCCGGGCACGAGGAGGCAAAGCCGCTCCCGCCGGACGCCTGACCCACGCATCCGCAGGAGATTTCCATGCTGCTCTTGACCGTTGAAGAATGGCTGGCCACCAGGACCGAGCCGCACATCGACACCTTCGTCAGTTCGCGCACGCGCCTGGCGGCCTACGCGACCCGGCTCGAACTCGGCGACGCGCTGCGCCTGCTCAAGCGCTACAGCGACGTCTACAAGCAGAAATACTCGATGACGGCGGTGGCGTTCCGCCTGGTCAGCGTGGCGCAGATCGCCGACGACACCGACGAACAGGCGCTGCGCGACCTCGACGTCCAGCTCGTCACGCGCGACTTCGCCGATCGGCTGGCCGACGCCTAGGCCGCGCGGGCGTGTCAGACAGCCACCGATGGCAAATCCGTGCCGTCCGCGCACAATGGAGCCTCAGACGGCCACAGGAAACGCCATGCCAGCGCAATATCTTCACGTCAGGCCCTACGGCGACGGATGGGATGTGATCCAGGACGGTGCCCGCTACGCCAACTCGCACCATGCCACGCAGGCAGCCGCCATCCGCGCCGGCACGCGCGACGCGCGCCGCGACGGGGTGGCGCTGCTGATCCACGAGGCCGACGGCCGGATCTGCAACCAGTGCGCGTTCGAGCAGGACACCTTCGCGCTGGCCTGAATCCGCCTTCCCCCTCGGCTTCGGGCGCCATTCTGCGCCCATCCTGCGCCTACTGCACGCCAATCCCGCACTTACCTCGCGCTTACCTCGCGCTGGCCGCGCCCGGCCACAGCCGCACGGCCAGCGCCGCGCCCGCGGTGGCGGTGGACAGCGCCGTGACCGCCACCCAGCCCCAGTGCGCCAGCAGCACGCTGCCCAGCGCGGCGCCAGTGGCCATGCCGATGAACATGCCGCCGAACAGCACCGCGTTGAGGCGGCTGCGCGCGCCCGGCTCGATGCCGTAGACGATGGTCTGGTGCGCCACCAGCGTCACCTGCACGCCCAGGTCGAAGCCCAGCGCGCTGGCGGCGATCAGCCACAGGCGCGCATGCGGCGCCAGCAGCGGCGCGAGCAGCATGCCCGCGAACGACAGCGCCGTCAGCGCGGTGCCCAGCCGCGTGACCAGTTCCGGCCCGCGCCGGTCGGCCAGGCGCCCGGCCAGCGGCGCGGCCAGCGCCCCGGCCGCGCCGGCCAGGCCGAACGCGCCGGCGGCGGCGCTGCCCAGATGGAACGGCGCGCCGTGCAGCATGACCGCCAGCGTCGACCAGAACGCGCTGAAGCCCACCGACAGCAGCCCCTGCGCCAGCGCCGCGCGGCGCAGCGCGCCGTGCTTCACCCACAGCTTGCCGAGCGAGCCCAGCAGCGCGCGGTACGGCAGGTGCGTGGTGGGCCGGAAGCGCGGCAGCCCGCGCCAGGCCGCCGCGCCGATCAGCGCGATGCTGGCCGCCGCGATCACGTACATGGCGCGCCAGCCGAAGTGCTCCGCCACGAAGCCGCTGGCCACGCGCGACAGCAGGATGCCCAGCAGCAGCCCGGTCATCACGGTGCCGACCACCTTGCCGCGGTGCGCCTCGGGCGCCAGCGTGGCGGCGGCCGGCACGATGTCCTGCGCCATCGTCGCGGCCAGGCCCGTGGCCAGGCTGGCGGCCAGCAGCAGGCCGATGCCCGAGGCCGAGCCGCCCACCAGCAGCGCGACGCTCAGCGCCGCGGCCTTGACCAGGATGATGCGGCGGCGGTCGTAGCGGTCGCCCAGCGGCGCCAGCAGCAGGATGCCCAGCGCGTAGCCCAGCTGCGTGAAGGTCGGCACCAGCCCGACGGTGGCGTCGGAGGCGCCGATGTCGGCGCCCAGCACGCCCAGCATCGGTTGGCTGTAATAAAGCGCCGCCACCGACAGGCCGGCGCCCGCGGCCAGCAGCAGGATCAGGCTCGCCGGCAGGCGCGGCGCCTCGCTTTCATGGTGCCGGGCGGCCGGATGCGGATCGGTGCCGGCTGGCACGGCTTGGACGGATGTCATGGTGTCTACCCTTGGCTTTTGACAGAGCCCCGAGTGTGGGTGCACGCCGGCGCGCGCGGTAGTACCGCGCTTCGCACAACTGATATACGCTTCGCGTATGAAAGCGCCCCGCTCCCCCGCCCAGCCTGCCTCCGCGTCCACCGACCGCGTCGAGCTGATGCAGACCTTCGTGCGCATCGTCGAGGCCGGCAGCCTGTCCGCCGCCGCCGCGCAGATGGGCACCACCCAGCCCACCGTGAGCCGCCGCCTGCAGATGCTGGAGCGCTCGCTGGGCCTGCGCCTGCTGCAGCGCTCCACGCACGCGATGAAGCTGACCGAGGACGGCGAGCGCTGCTACGGCCGCGCCAAGGAGCTGGTCGGCAGCTGGGAGGCGTTCGAGGCCGACCTGCGCGGCGCCCGCGACGAGCCCGAAGGCACGCTGCGCGTGGTGGTGCCGCACGCGTTCGGCCAGCAGCGGCTGGTGGGCCCGCTGGCGGCGTACCTGGGGCGCCACCCGCGCGTGAACGTGGAATGGCTGCTGCACGACCGCACCCCCGATTTCATCGCCGACGGCATCGACTGCGCCATCCACGTGGGCGAGATCAGCGACCCGGCCGTGGTGGCGATCCGCCTGGCGCAGGTGCCGCGCATCGTGGTGGCGGCGCCGTCGCTGCTGGCGCAGCCCGATATCCAACCCGACATGCAACCCGATGCGCTGGCCGCGCTGCCCTGGCTGTCGATCCGCACCTTCTACCGCACCGAGGTCACGCTCACGCACGCGGCCAGCGGCGAGACCCGGCAACTGGCGTTCCGCCCGCGCGTGAGCACCGACAGCCTCTACGCACTGCGCAGCGCGGCCATCCTGGGGCTCGGCGTGGCCGTGGCCTCGGCGTGGATGGTGGCCGACGACATCGCGCAGGGCCGCCTGGTGCACCTGGTGCCGCAATGGCAGGCGTCGCCGCTGCCGCTGCAACTGATCTATCCGTATGCGCGCTTCTATCCGGCCAAGCTGCGGCGCTTCGTGGAAACCATGCGCGAGGCGGTGCCGCGCGCGATGGCGGCCACCGGCGGGGCCGCCGCAGGGCAGGAAGAATAGGAAGTCATGCTGTCCGCGAATCGCTTACCCGGACAGCGGCCGGCGGCGCCACGAGCAGGCCGTGCTCGACAACCGGTTCGGCACCCGCATCGCCCGGCGGCCGGCCACGCGGGCCGCGCGGGCCACGCGGGGATAGCGCCGGCCACCGGCAAATCCGCCGCCGGCCTCAGAGCGAATCCGGCACCTTCTCCAGGTCCGCCAGCCACACCACCGATTCCGAATCGCTCGGCGCGCGCCAGTCGCCGCGCGGCGACAGCGAGCCGCCCGAGCCCACCTTGGGCCCGTTCGGCACGCACGAGCGCTTGAACTGGCTGGTGCGGAAGAAGCGGTCGAGGAAGATGCGCAGGTTGCGCTTGATGTCGGCCACCTCGTACTGGTTGCGCGCCACGTGCTGGCCCTCCGGCCAGTTGCCCTGCTCGCGGTCGCCCCACGCGCTCAGCGCCAGGAAAGCGATCTTGCTCGGCGTGAAGCCGAAGCGCAGCGTGTAGTACAGGTTGAAATCCTGCAGCTCGTAGGGCCCGATGAAATGCTCGGTCTTCTGCTGCGGCGCGCTGGCCGAGTCGCCCGGCACCAGTTCCGGGCTGATCTCGGTCTCGAGCACGTCGATCAGCACGTCGGAGCCGGCCGCGCCGATCTGGCCGGTCTCCGCCACCCAGCGCACCAGATGCGAGATCAGCGTCTTGGGCACGCTGGCGTTGACGTTGTAGTGCGACATGTGGTCGCCCACGCCGTAGGTGCACCAGCCCAGCGCGAGTTCGCTCAGGTCGCCGGTGCCGATCACGATGGCCTGGTTGTGGTTGGCGAAGCGGAACAGGTGGTTGGTGCGCTCGCCGGCCTGCACGTTCTCGAAGGTCACGTCGTAGACCGGCTCGCCCGCCGCGTACGGATGGCCCAGGTCCTTGAGCATCTCGAGGCAGCTCGGGCGGATGTCGATCTCCCTCGCCGCGCAGCCCACCACGTCCATCAGCTTCCTGGCCTGCACCAGCGTGCGGTCGCTGGTGGCGAAGCCCGGCATGGTGATGCCGATGATGTTGGTGCGCGGCAGGCCGAGCCGGTCCATCGCCTTGGCGCACACCAGCAGCGCGTGCGTGGAGTCCAGCCCGCCGGACACGCCGATCACCACCTTGCGGATGCCGCTGGCCGACAGGCGCTGCGCCAGCGCCTGCACCTGGATGTTGTAGACCTCGTGGCAGCGCTCGTCGCGGCGGCGCGCGTCGGACGGCACGTAGGGAAAGCGCTCGAGCTTGCGCCGCAGCGGCAGCGCGTCCCGCATGCCCACGCCGGCTTCATAGCCGATCACGCGGAACTTCGCCACCTCGGCGGCATGGCGCCGCACCGAGTGGCCGAACGTGGTCTGGTGCATGCGCTCGCGCGACAGGCGCCCCAGGTCGACGTCGGCGAAGGTCAGGTGCGCGTCGTCGGCGAAGCGCTCGGACTCGGCGAGCAGCTCGCCGTTCTCGTAGATCAGCGCCTGCCCGTCCCAGGCCAGGTCGGTGGACGACTCGCCCTTGCCGGCCGAGCTGTACACATAGGCCGCCAGGCAGCGCGCCGATTGCTGGCCGACCAGCTGGTGGCGGTAGCCGGCCTTGCCCACCACGATGTTGGACGCCGACAGGTTCACCAGCACGGTGGCGCCGGCCAGCGCCGCGAACGACGACGGCGGCACCGGCACCCACAGGTCCTCGCAGATCTCCACGTGGAAGCGGAACGTGGCGATGTCGCCGGCCTCGAACAGCAGGCCCGCGCCGAACGGCACCTTCTGGCCCAGCAGCCGGATCTCGTCGACCGAGGCGTTGTCGGCCGAACTGAATTGCCGCGCCTCGTAGAACTCCCAGTAGTTCGGCAGGTAGGTCTTGGGCACCACGCCCAGGATGCGCCCGCCGGCCACCACCGCCGCGCAGTTGAACAGCAGGTGCTCCACCCGCAGCGGCAGCCCGATCACCAGCGTGGTGGCGAGCGTGCGCGACGCCTCGACGATCTCGCCCAGCGCCGCCTCGCAGGCATCGAGCAGCGCGCGCTGGTGGAACAGGTCGTCGCAGGTGTAGGCGGACAGCCCCAGCTCCGGGAACGCCACCAGCGCCGCGCCCTGGCTGGCCGCCTGGCGCGCCAGCGCGATCGTGCCGGCCGCGTTGAAGGCCGGGTCGGCGACGCGGCAGACGGGCACGCCCACCGCCACGCGGGCGAAGCCGTGGGAATAGATATTGAGGAATTTGTCGGTCATCTCGTTCGTCCTTGCGCCGGCCGCGGCGGGCGGCCCGGCGCCGGCAAAGGCGCGGCGGCGCGGACGCGCCGCCAGCGTGGCAATGATGCAATTCTACGATGCGCGCCGGATGCGCGCCGCGCGGGGCCGCGCCGCGGGCGGATGCTATCCGCCGCGCGCGGCCTGCCGCCCGACGCCGGCCAGCAGCGTCTCCAGCTGCGCCAGCTCCAGCGGCTTGACCATGTGCGCGTGGAAACCCGCGCCGTGCGTGCCCGCCTGGTCGGCCGGCTGCCCGAAGCCGGTCATCGCCACGAACGTGGTGCCGGACAAGCCCGCTTGCGCGCGCAGCAGCTTGAGCAGTTCGTACCCGTCCATCACCGGCATGGCGATGTCGATCAGGGCCAGATGCGGCAGGAAGCGCGCCGCCAGCGCCTGCGCGGTCTCGCCCTCGTAGGCCACCCACACCTCGTGCCCCAGCATCTCCAGCAGCATGCCGAGGCTGTCGGCGGAATCGCGGTTGTCGTCCACCACCAGCACGCGCAGCGGGCGCGGGCGCGCCGCCGCCCCGGGCTGCGCCGGCGGCGCTTGCGGCGGCGTGCAGGGCAGCCGCACGGTGAAGGTGCTGCCGCGGCCCTCGCCCGCGCTGGCCGCGCCGATGGTGCCGCCGTGCAGCTCCACCAGCGAGCGGCACAGCGACAGGCCGATGCCGAGCCCGCCGTTGCGCGTCTGCCCGGCGGGCATGCGCTGCACGAACAGGCGGAAGATGTCGTCCAGCGCGGCGGCCGGGATGCCGCAGCCGGGGTCCGACACGCGCAGCTCCAGCAGCCGGCCGCTGACCGCGGCGCCGAGCGCGATCCGGCTGCCGGCCGGAGAGAACTTGGAAGCGTTGTGCAGCAGGTTCTGCAGCACCTGGACCAGGCGCGTGAGGTCGCCGCGGAACACCACCGGCTGCGCCGGCAGGCTCACGTCCACCTGCTGGCCGCGCAGGTCCAGCGCCGGCCGCGCGGACTCGATGGCGCGCGCCACCAGGTCGCCCAGCTCCACGTTGCGCATGCGCAGCCCGACCTTGCCCGAGGTGATGCGCCCCACATCGAGCAGGTCGTCCACCAGCCGCGTGAGGTGGCTGATCTGGCGGTCGATCATGTCGCGGCAGCGCGCCGCGCCGGGGCCCAGGCTGGTGTCCAGCCGCAGCAGGTTGACGGCGTTGCGCACCGGCGCCAGCGGGTTGCGCAGCTCGTGCGACAGCGTGGCCAGGAACTCGTTCATGCGGCGGCTCGAGGCCTCGATCTCCTCCAGCCGCTTGCGCTCGCTCATGTCGCGCACGACCTTGGCGAAGCCGCGCACCGAGCGGTCTTCGCCATAGATGGGCGTGATGGTCACGTTGGCCCAGAACTGCGAGCCGTCCTTGCGCACGCGCCAGCCTTCGTCCTCGAAACGGCCTTCGCTGACCGCGCGCCGCAGCTCGTGTTCCGGCCAGCCCCGGGCGATGGCCTCCGGCGTGTAGAACGACGAGAAATGCCGGCCGATGACTTCCGCCGCCGCATACCCCTTCATGCGCTGCGCGCCGGGGCTCCAGCTCGAGACATGGCCGCCGCGGTCGAGCGTGTAGATGGCGTAGTCCTGGATGGCGTCGACCAGCGCGCGGTAATCGGTCTCTCCGGGCTGGTCGGGCTGGTCGGGCTGGTCGGGCTGGTCGGGCTGGCCATGCTGGGCGGCGGGCGACGGCGCGGACGCCTCGCCGGCGGGCGGCGGCGCGGCGGAGTCGGGCGGGCGGCGAGGCGCTTTCATGGCGGCGGCATGGGCTCGGGCGGCATGAGCTCGGGGGAACATGGACTCGGGAAAGCGGCGGCCCGAAGCAGCGGCCCGCCGTGATACGCAGCATACGCAAAAAAATCGCGGCACGGTCTGCCCGCGCCGGCGCCGCCATCGCGCGGCGGCGCGGCGCGGCTGCCGCGCGGCGGCCCGGATACTGTATATTCATACAGTCCAGATCCGCCCTTCCCCGCCAGCCGTGTTCTCCGCCGACCAGTGCGCGCCGCAGCGCACGCCGCCCCGATGACCTGCACCGTCGCCGTGCGCGCGCTGTGCGAGTTCACCGCCAAGCAGGGCGACCTCGACATCCGCTTCACGCCCTCGCCGAGCGCCGCCGAGGGGCAGGCCGCGCACGCGCTGGTGCAGGGCCGCCGCGGCGCCGGCTACCAGGCCGAGATCGCGCTGCAGGGCGAATACCGGCACCTGCTGGTGCGCGGCCGCGCCGACGGCTACGACGCCGGCGCCAACCTGCTCGAGGAAATCAAGACCGTGCGCGGCGACTGGGCCGCGCTGCCGGAGAACCACCGGCAACTGCACCTGGCCCAGGCCAGGATCTATGCGTGGCTGATGTGCCGCAAGCTCGGCCTGCCCGCCATGCGCATCGCGGTGGTGTACTTCGACATGGCGAGCCAGCGCGAGTCGGCCTGCATCGAGGCGCGCGACGCCGGCTGGCTGCGGGCGTTCTTCGAGGACAAGTGCGCGCGCTTCGTCGCGTGGGCCGAGCAGGAGACCGCCCACCGCGCCGCGCGCGACGCCGCGCTGGCGGCGATGGCCTTTCCGCACGCGGCGTTCCGGCGCGGCCAGCGCGAACTGGCCGAGGCGGCCTACCGCGCCGCGCGCGGCGGGCGCTGCCTGCTGGCGCAGGCGCCCACCGGCATCGGCAAGACCGGCGCCGCGCTGTTCTCCACGCTCAAGGCCGCGCCGGCGGGCGGGCTCGACAAGGTGTTCTACCTGACCGCCAAGACCACCGGCCGCCAGATGGCGCTCGATGCCGCGCGGGGCCTGCGCGCGGCCAACCCCGGCCTGCCGCTGCGCGTGCTGGAGCTGGCCGCGCGCGAGAAGTCCTGCGAGCATCCCGGCCAGGCCTGCCACGGCGAAGCCTGCCCGCTCGCGCGCGGCTTCTACGACCGCCTGCCCGCCGCGCGCCTGGAAGCCGCCGCGCAGCCCGTGCTCGACCGCGCCGCGCTGCGGCAGGCGGCGCTGGCCCACGGCGTGTGCCCCTACTACCTCGGCCAGGAAATGGCGCGCTGGGCCGACCTCGTGGTGGGCGACTACAACTACTACTTCGACCGCGGCGCCATGCTGCACGGCATGGCCGCCGCCGGCGACTGGCGCGTGGCGGTGCTGGTGGACGAAGCCCACAACCTGCTCGAGCGCGCGCGCAAGATGTACTCGGCGGAGCTGGACCCGGCCGTGCTGCCCGAGCTGCGCCGCGCCGCGCCGAAGCCGCTGGCCGGCGCGCTGCGCCGCCTCGGCACGCAATGGGGCGCGCTGTCCCGCCCACGGGAAGCCGCGGGCGCGGCCCATGCGCCCCACGCGGCCCATGCGGCCCATGCGGACATTCCGCCCGCGTTCCTCGCCGCGCTCGAGCGCGCCGCCGCGGCCATCCTCGACCAGCTCGCCGAGGCGCCCGCCAGCGTGAGCCCCGCGCTGCAGCGCTTCTACTTCGACGCGCTGCACTTCTGCCGCCTGGCCGAATCGTTCGGTCCGCATTCGGTGTTCGACATCCGCCGCGACGGCGCGGCCGCGCCGGCGCGCCCCGGCAAGGGCCGCCTCGCCGTGCGCAACCTGATTCCCGCGCCGTTCCTCGCGCCGCGCTTCGGCGCGGCGCGCAGCGCCATCCTGTTCTCGGCCACGCTCCATCCCGCGCGCTTCGTGCGCGACACGCTCGGCCTGCCGCCGGACGCCGCCTGGCTCGACGTGCCGTCGCCGTTCCACGCCGGCCAGCTCGCCGTGCGCATCGCCGGCGGCATCTCCACGCGCTACCGGGACCGCGCGCGCTCGGTGCGCCCGATCGCCGAGCTGCTGGCCGCGCAGTACCGCGAGCGCCCGGGCAACTACCTGGCGTTCTTCAGCAGCCACGACTACCTGCGCCAGGTGGCGGACGCGTTCGAGCTCGGCTGGCCCGAGATTCCGGTGCGACGGCAGGCGCGCGCCATGCGCGAGGCCGAGCAGGCCGGCTTCCTCGCCGCGTTCGAGCCGGGCGGCCGCGCCATCGGCTTCGCCGTGCTCGGCGGCGCCTTCGCCGAGGGCGTCGACCTGCCCGGCGACCGCCTGGTCGGCGCCTTCATCGCCACGCTCGGCCTGCCGCAGTTCAACGAGGTCAACGAACTCACGCGGCAGCGCATGGAAGCCGAGTTCGGCAGCGGCTACGAGTACGGCTACCTCTACCCCGGCCTGCAGAAGGTGGTGCAGGCCGCCGGCCGCGTGATCCGCACCGAGGCCGACCGCGGCGTGGTCCACCTGATCGACGACCGCTTCGCGCGCCCCGAGGTGCGGGCGCTGCTGCCAGCCTGGTGGGACGTGCGCGGCGCCGGCATCGAGGCCGCGGACCCGGCCGGGCGCTGACGCCGCCTGCCGCCGCCGGCTCGCTGCACTATCATGTCGGTCATCCGAAGACCGCATCACATGAGATTCCTATCCGTGGTACCCCGCCTGGCGGCCATCTCGCTGCTGGGCGCAACGCTGGCGGCGGCGCCCGCGCGCGCCGGCGCCAGCCCGGCCGCCGCCCGCGCCGGCGCCTTCCCGCAGCGGCCGATCCGGCTGGTGGTGACGTTCCCGCCGGGCGGCGGCACCGACACGCTGGCGCGCATCGTCGGCACCGAGCTCAGCCGCAGCCTGGGCCAGGCCGTGGTGGTGGACAACCGGCCCGGCGCCAGCGGCAACATCGGCGCCGAGCTGGTGGCGCACAGCCGGGCGGACGGCTATACGCTGCTGATGGTCAACAGCAGCTTCGCCATCAACCCGGCCGTGTTCGGCAAGCTGCCGTTCTCGCCGCGCAAGGACTTCGGCGCGGTCGTCGCCTTTGCCTCGGTGCCGTCGGTGATCGCGGTGCCGGCGCATTCGCCCATCCACGGCTTCGCCGACCTGCTGGCCGCGGGCCGCGCGCCGCGTCCGCCCAGCTATGCCTCGTGCGGCAACGGCACGCCGCAGCACCTGGCCGGCGAGCTGCTCAAGATCTCGGCGCGCATCGACCTGCTGCACATTCCCTACAAGGGCTGCGCGCCCGCGCTCACCGACGTGCTGGGCGGCCAGGCCGACGTCAGCATCAACACGCTCACCAACACCCTGCCCTACCTCAAGAGCGGCAGGCTGCGCGCGCTGGCCGTGACCTCGCGCCAGCGCTCGCCCTTCCTGCCGGACGTGCCGACCGTGGCCGAGCTGGGCCTGCCCGGCTACGACGTCGACCAGTGGTTCGGCATCCTGGCGCCGGCACGCACGCCGCCCGAGGTGGTGCGCAAGCTCAACGTGGAGATCGCGCGCGCGGTCGCCCGGCCGGAGATCCGCGCCAACCTCGCGCAACTGGGCTTTGCCGCCACCTACAGCACGCCGGCCGAGTTCCAGGGCGTGGTCGACGCGGACATGGCGCGCTGGCAGAAGCTGGCCGCGCGCATCGGGCTGCGGGCGGACTAGCCGCGCGCGGAATTCGGCCGAATTCGGCGGCAAGATGCGGAGTGACGCGCCGCCGCCGCCGGCGTAGCCTTGCCCATCATCGTTCACCGCCGGGAGTCCATCGTGACAGTCATGCAGGCAGGCGCGGCGGCGGTCGACAGGCTGCCCTGGGAGGCCATCGGGCAGGAACTCGACCAGCACGGCTGCGCCGTCATCGCGGGCCTGCTCGCGCCGCCGGCCTGCGACGCGCTGGCCGCGCTCTATCCGCGCGACGACCTCTTCCGCTCGCGCGTGGTCATGAGCCGACACGGCTTCGGCCGCGGCGAGTACAAGTACTTCGGCTACCCGCTGCCCGGCCCGGTCCGGGACCTGCGCGATGCGCTCTATCCGCACCTCGCGCCGGTGGCCAACCGCTGGCATGCCGCGATGGGCATCGACGCGCGCTATCCCGCGCGGCACGCGGACTTCCTGCGCCGCTGCCACGAGGCCGGCCAGGCGCGCCCGACCCCGCTGCTGCTGCAATACGGCCCCGGCGACTACAATTGCCTGCACCAGGACCTGTACGGCGAGCACGTGTTCCCGCTCCAGGTGGCGGTCCTGCTGTCCGAGCCGGGCGAGGATTTCACCGGCGGCGAGTTCGTGCTGACCGAGCAGCGTCCGCGCATGCAGTCGCGCGCCGAGGTGGTGCCGCTGCGCAAGGGCGACGCGGTGGTGTTCGCGGTGAACCAGCGCCCGCTGCAGGGCACGCGCGGCAGCTACCGCGTCAAGCTGCGCCACGGCGTAAGCCGGCTGCGCACGGGCCGGCGGCACGTGCTGGGCATCATCTTCCACGACGCCGCCTGACGGCCTCCGGGAATTCGACCGCAAGCGCCGGAGTGCGCGGCGCGCGGCGGCGGCATACAGTGAGCACATGACCAAACCGACCCACGCCCCGGCCCGTACCTCGGCCCGTACTGCGGCCACCTCCCCGACCGAACACGACCCCCGCTGGGCCCGCGTGCTGGCGCGCGACCCGGCGGCGGACGGCGATTTTGTCTATGCCGTCAAGACCACCGGCGTCTATTGCCGCCCGAGCAGCCCCTCGCGCCTGCCGCGCCCGGAGAACGTGGAGTTCTTCGACACGCCGCAGGCCGCCGAGGCCGCCGGCTACCGCCCCAGCAAACGCGCCGCCGCCGACCAGTCCGCCACCGCGGCGCAGCACGCCGCGCTGGTCGCCGAAGCCTGCCGCCGCATCGAGCACGCCGCCGAGCCGCCCGCGCTCGACACGCTCGCGCGCGAGGCCGGCCTGAGCCCCTTCCATTTCCACCGCGTGTTCAAGGCCGTTACCGGCCTCACGCCCAGGGCCTACGCCGGCGCGCACCGCGCGCGCCGCCTGCGCGACGGCCTGGGCCGCGCCGGCTCCGTCACCGAAGCCATCTACGAAGCCGGCTTCAACTCCAACAGCCGCTTCTACGAAGCCGCCAGCCAGATGCTCGGCATGACCGCCAGCCGCTACCGCGCCGGCGGCGCCGACACCGACATCCGCTTCGCCGTGGGCGAATGCTCGCTCGGCGCCATCCTGGTCGCCCAGAGCGAGCGCGGCGTCTGCGCGATCCTGCTCGGCGACGACCCCGACGCGCTCGCACGCGAGCTGCAGGACCAGTTCCCGCGCGCCAACCTGATCGGCGGCGACGCCGGCTTCGAGCAGCTGGTCGCACGCGTGGTCGGCCTGATCGAAGCGCCGTCGCTGGGCCTGGACCTGCCGCTCGACGTGCGCGGCACCGCATTCCAGGAGCGCGTGTGGCAGGCGCTGCGCGAGATCCCGCCCGGCACCACCGCCAGCTACGCCGAGATCGCCGCGCGCATCGGCGCGCCGAAGGCGGTGCGCGCGGTGGCGCAGGCCTGCGGCGCCAACCACATCGCCGTGGCCATTCCCTGCCATCGCGTGGTGCGCAGCGACGGCCAGCTCTCGGGCTACCGCTGGGGCGTGGAGCGCAAGCGGGAGCTGCTCGGGCGCGAGGGGCAGGCGTGACGGGCCGCCGCGCTCTCGCTCACTCGCCGGTGAAGCGCGCCGGGCGGCGCTCGATGAAGTGCGCCACGCCCTCCTTGAAGTCGGCGCTCTGGATGCTGGCGAACATCGCCTCGTTGGCGTCGCGCGTGGCTTCGGCCAGGCTTTGGAACGGCACCTCGCCCAGTTGCCGCTTCATCACGCCGAGCGAGCGCGGCGAGACGTTCTGCGCGAGATCCTCGGCGTAGCGCAGCGTCTCGGGCAGCAGGCTGTCGGCCTCGTAGAGCCGGTTCACCAGCCCCATCCGCAGCGCTTCCTGGGCCGAGACCTTGCGCGCCGAATAGAGCAGGTCGGCCGCGTGGCCGGGTCCGACCACGCGCGGCAGCATCCAGGCGATGCCGTGCTCGGCGATCAGGCCACGCTTGGCGAACGCGGTGCTGAAGGCGGCCTTGTCGCTGGCGAAGCGGATGTCGCTGTACAGCGCGAACACCAGCCCGAGCCCGGCCGCCGCGCCGTTGACGGCGGCGATGACGGGCTTGCGCATGGCGGGGAAGTAGCCGTAGCGGGTCTGGTAGTCGGGGCGCCGGTTCATGTCGAACGGGCGCATCCACTGCGCGGCGCGGATGTCGCCCGGCGGCAGGATCTCGAGCTCGTCGATGTCCATGCCGGCGCAGAAGCCGCGGCCGGCGCCGGTGAGCACCACCACGCGCACGGCGGCGTCGCGGTCGGCTTGCTCCATGACCTCGCGCAGCTCGGCTTCCATGACCCTGGTCAGCGCGTTGAGCTTGTCGGGCCGGTTGAGGGTGACGACGGCGATGCGGCCGTCGGTGCCGGCGCGGGAAAGCTGGATTTCGTTGTACATGGGTCGGTCCCGGTTCAAGTGGGTAGCTGGATGGATCTGGGCTCGAGAAATTCCTCCAGCCCGAAGGCGCCGCCTTCGCGGCCGACGCCCGACATGCCGAAGCCGCCGAACGGCGCCAGCGCGTTGAAGCGGCCGCCGTTGACGTCGACCTGCCCGGCGCGCAGCTCGCGCGCGACCGCCTCGCCCTGCTCCGGCGTGGCGGCCCACACCGTGGCGGCGAGGCCGTAGGGCGTGGCGTTGGCCAGCGCGATGGCGTCGTCCTGCGAGTCGTGGCAGAGCACCGCCAGCACCGGCCCGAACACTTCCTCGTTGGCCAGGCGGCTGTCGGGCGGCACCTCGCCGAACACCGTGGGCGCGACGAAATGCCCGCTGCCCGGCACCGCGGCCGCGCTGCCGCCGGCCACCAGGTCGCAGCCGGCCTGCTCGGCCTCGCGGATGAAGTCCAGCACGCGCGCCTTCTGCGCGGCCGAGAGCAGCGGCCCCACGCGCGTGGCGGGGTCTTCGGGGTCGCCCAGCGTCAGCGCCGCCGCGCCCTCGCGCAGCAGCGCGCGGCATTGGGCGTAGTCGGCGCGCGGCACCAGCAGGCGCGTGGTGGCGCTGCAGGTCTGGCCGCTGTTGAGCATGCACGAGGCCAGCGTGGCCTTGACCGCGCGCGCGAGATCCGCGCCGGGCAGCACCACGGCGGCCGACTTGCCGCCGAGCTCCATCGACAGCCGCTTCATGTCGCCGGCGGCGATGGCGGCGATCCGGCGGCCGACCGCGGTGGAGCCGGTAAAGGACAGCATGGCGACGCCGGCATGCGCCACCAGCGCCTCGCCCACGGCGGCGGCGCCGAGCACCACGTTGAGCACGCCGTCCGGCAGGCCCGCGCGCTCGGCGGCCGCGATCAGGCGCGCGGTGGTGGCCGGGGCCAGCTCCGAAGGCTTGAGCACCACCGTGCAGCCGGCCAGCAGGGCCGGCGCGAGCTTGGCCGTGATCTGGTGCAGCGGATAGTTCCACGGCGTGATGGCCGCCACCACGCCGGCCGGCTCGAGCACGATGCGCGAATTGCCGACGGTGCGCTCGAAGCCGAAGCTGTCCGCCAGCGCCGCGGTGGCGCGCCACGCGGCCACCGGCGCATCGACCTGGATGCGCCGGGCCAGCTTGAGCGGCATGCCGACTTCGCGCGAGATCTCGCGCGCCAGTTCGCCGGACACGGCCTCCAGCGCATCGGCGATGGCCAGCAGGAACGGCGCCCGGCCGCGCGCACCGAGCGCGCGCCACGCCGGCAGCGCCAGCCGCGCGGCGCGCACGGCGGCGTCCGCGTCGGCCGCGCCGCCGAGCGTCACGGTGGCCAGCGGCGCGCCGGTGGCGGCGTCGCCGACATGGACCTCGCCGGCCGGCGTGGCGGGCACGCGCGCGCCGCCGATGTAGTGGTGGTCGATCCGCATCCCGGCCGTGGCCGCGAGCGTTACCGTGGTCGTTGCATCTGTCACTGTCCTTGCTCCTTGCTCTTGCGTTTTTCCAGGAAGGCCGCCATCACGCGCTGGGGCTCGCCGTCGGCATAGCATTCGAGCTGCGCGCGGATCCCCGCCACGCAGGCCTCGTCGAAGCCGGGCTGGCTCAGCGCGCGCAGGCGCTGCTTGGACAGCCGCACCGCCGTCGGCGGCAGCGCGGCCAAAACGCGCGCACGCGCCAGCGCGGCATCCATCAGCGCGTCCGCCGCGGCGAGTTCCGTCACCAGCCCGATCTCATAAGCGCGCTGCCCGCTCACGAGGTCGCCCGACAGCGACATCTGCGCGTTGTGGGTGTGGCCCACGTGCAGCGTCATCAGGTAAGACCCCACGATGCTGGCCAGGCCGGCCTTGACTTCGGGCTGGCCCCAGCGGCTGTCCGGCGTGGCGATGCGCCAGTCGGCGCACAGCGCCACCTGGAAGCCGGCGCCGGCGGCCACGCCGTGCACGGCGGCCACGCACGGCTTGTCGAGGTCGCGCACGGCCTGGTACATGGCGCGCTGCCGGTTGAGCCACGGCACGATCTGCTGCCACGTGACCGCCGCCGCCTCGTCGAGGTCCTGTCCCGAGCAGAACGCGCGGGCGCCGGCGCCGGCCAGCACCACGGCGCGCACCGCCGGCGCGCGGTTGAGCTCGTCGAGGCTGGCGATCAGTTGCGCGCGCAGCGCATCGTTGACCGCGTTCATGCGGCCGGGGCGGTTCAGCGTGACCACGGCGACGCCGCCGTCCAGCGCGACCGCGACTTCGTTTTCCTGTACAGGCATGTCTTTGCTCCGTTGTTTGTCTGCGTGGATTGCCGCCGCGCCTCAGCGCATTTCCACCACCGCGTCGACCGCCACCACGCCCTGCCCGGCCGGCATCACCATCAGCGGGTTGATGTCCACCGCCTTGAGCGAGGTGCGATAGGCCAGCGCGAAATCGCCGAGCGCCACGGCCGCCGCGGCGAGCGCGTCTAGATCGAGGGCCGGCACGTCGCGATAGCCGTCGAACAGCGGCGCGACACGCAGGCGCCGGCAGGCCGCGCGCGCCTCGTCCGCGCTGAACGGCGCCAGCAGCGTGACGATGTCCTGGCGCAGCTCCAGCAGCGTGCCGCCCTCGCCGATCATGACCAGCGGGCCGAGCGCGGCGTCCACGGTCACGCCGAGCGCGAATTCGTGCGTGCCCTTGACCATCCGCGCCACCACCACGCGCGGCGCGGCCTCGCCGAGTTCGGCCAGCTTGCCAAGGCAGGCCCCGGCCGCCGCGCGCACGCCCGCGGCATCGGCCAGGCGCAGCCGCACCAGGCCGTGCTCGCTCTTGTGCGGCACGCCGGCCGCGCAGCCCTTGACCGCCACCGTGCCGCCGCCCAGCGCCGCGAACGCCGCCACCGCCTCGCCGGCGCTGGCGCATTGCCGGTGCGCGACCACCGGCACGCCGTGGCCGGCCAGCAGGGCGAGGCTGGCGTGCTCGTCGAGCAGGCCGCTGCCGTCCCACGTCCGCGCGGCGGGCAGCAGGCGCTCGCCGGCGCCGCCGAGTTGGCGGTGCGCGGCGTACTGGGCGAGCGCGCCGATGGCGTCGGCCTCGGTGGTGAAGGCGGGAATGCCGTGCGCGGCGAAGGCCGCGCGCACGTCCTGCTGCGGCGCGCTGACGACGAGCGGCTTGGCGTGCTCCGCGAGAAAAGCGGCGGCGTCGCGCGCCAGCGCCGGCACGTCGTAGCCCGGCCCGGCCACCGGGATGCCGATCATGACCATGTCGGCCTGCGGGTCGCCGCCCAGCACGTCCAGCACGCGCGGGAACATGTCGCCCTTGCCGAGCAGCGCGGCGGTCATGTCGAGCGGGTTGTTGACGCTGCCGAACTCCGGCAGGATCGCGGCCAGCCCGGCCCGGGTGGCCGGGGCCAGCTCCGCCAGCGGCAGCGCTGCGCGCTCGGCCAGGTCGGCGGCCATCACGCCCACCGCGCCGCTGTGGCTCATCACCACCGTGCGGCCGGTGGCGGGATCGTGGCCTTGCAGGTACAGCGGCGTGGCGCGGATGAACTCGTTCATGTCGCGCGCGCGCCAGATGCCGTGGCGCGCGAGGAACGCATCGATGGCGGCGTCGTTGCCGACCAGCGCGCCCGTGTGCGACGCCGCGGCCACCGCGCCGCGCCGGCTGCTGCCGCTCTTGAGCGCCACCACGTGCGCGCCGCGCGCGCGCGCCACGGCCGCCGCGGCGGCGAGACGCTCGGGGTCGGACAGCGTCTCCAGGTAGACCAGGATCACGCGGATGGCCGGATCGGCCGCCACCGCCTCGGCCATCGCGCAGGCATCGAGGTCGGCGTCGTTGCCGGTGGCCACCAGGTAGCGCACGCCGAACCCGGCCTGGCGCAGCAGCGCATACGGCATCACGCTGGCCGCGCCGCTCTGGCTGATGATGGCGATGGGGCCGTCGGCGGGCGCCACTTCCATGAACATGGTGCTGAAGTTGAGCACCGCGCCGCTGGCGAAGTTGGCGGTGCCCTGCGCATTGGGCCCGACCAGGCGCATGCCGCCGGCGTTGGCCGCGGCCACCAGCGCGGCCTGCCGCTCGCGGCCGGCCGCGCCGGTCTCGCCGAAGCCCGAGGCCATCACCACGGCGGCCTTGACGCCGAGCGCGCTGCACTGGCGCACCTGCGCCAGCGTGGCGTCGCCCGCCACCGCGATCACCACCGCGTCCGGCACCGCGCCGATCTCGGCGACGCTGGCATAGGCGCGGTGGCCCTGGATCTCGGCGCGGCCGGGATTGACCGGGTAGACCTTGCCGGCGAAACCGAAGCGGTTCAGGTAGTGGATCGGCCTGCCGCCGACCTTGTTGGGGTTGTCGGAGGCGCCGATGACGGCGACGGAGCGGGGGCTGAACAGGGCGTCGAAATGCGGGCTCATCGGTGTGCTTGCGTGCGTGCTGTGCGGGGGATCGGCAGGGGAATGCATGGCCATGCGCCTTCAGTCGAGGCTGGCGCCGGAGGCCTTGACCACGGCCGACCACTTGCCCGCGTCGTGCTGGATCATCTGCGCGAAGTCCTGCGGGGTGCCGGGCATCGGCCTGGCGCCGAGCGTGGCCAGTTGCGCCTTGACGTCCGGCATGCCCAGCACCTTCTGCAGCTCGCCGTTCAGGCGCGCGACCACGGCGCCCGGCGTGCCCTTCGGCGCGGACAGCCCGAACCAGATCGTCACGTCGAAGCCGGGCAGGCCCGACTCGGCCACCGTGGGCACCTTGGGCAGCGCCTCCGAGCGTGCCGGGCCGGTCACGGCCAGCGCGCGGACCTTGCCGGCGCCGATGTACTGCGCCTGGCTGGAGACGGTGTCGAACATCATCGAGATGCGCCCGCCCAGCAGATCAGTGAAGGCGGCGGCGGATCCCTTGTAGGGCACGTGCACGATGTCGATGGCGGCCATCGACTTGAACAGCTCGCCGGACAGGTGGTTGGAGCTGCCGTTGCCGGCCGAGCCGAACGTGAGCGTGCCCGGTTTCCGGCGCGCCAGCGCGATCAGGTCCTTGACGCTGGCCACGGCGGACGCGGGCGGCACCACCAGCACGTTGACCGTGGAGGCCACCGAGCCGACCGCGTCGAAGGCCTTGACCGGGTCGATCTTGAGCGTCCTGTACAGCGAGGGGTTGATCGCCATCGTCCCGGTGGTCGAGAAGAACAGCGTATAGCCGTCCGGCGCGGCCGCGGCGACGGCTTCGGTGGCAATGGTGCCGCCGGCGCCGCCGCGGTTGTCGATCACCACCGGCTGGCCCAACTGCCGCGACAGGTGCTGGCCGATCAGGCGGGCCATCGCGTCGGTCGGCCCGCCCGCCGGGAAGGGCACCACGAGCCGCAGCGGCTTGTCGGGATAGGCCGCGGCAAGGCCGGGGCTGGCGAGGCCGGCGAGCGCCAGAACGGCGGGCGCGATCCAGCGCAGGAAGGAAGCGGAAGGTCTCACGAATTGTCTCCATCGTTGTCTTGGCGCCGGCTCGGTGTGCTGCATGGCCAGGCATGACGGCAGTGTAGAGACCGCCGAGGAAATGCATAAGCGTAGAATCGGATATACCTGTTATCCACTATTTGCATGGGTGAGGACGGTCCCCGCCCGCGACGACATGAACATCAAGCAACTCGAAACGCTGGTGCTGGTGGCCGAGCTCGGCTCGCTGTCGCGCGCCGCCCGGGCCACCGGCGTGGCCCAGTCGCTGGTCAGCCGCAGCATCGGCCAGCTGGAAGCGCAGTGGGGCGACCGGCTGTTCGAGCGCACGGGCCGGGGCGTGGTGCTGTCGGAATTCGGCCGGCGCATCTTTCCGCAGGTGCAGTTGCTGCTGGCGCAGTCGGCGCGGCTGCAGGACGAGGTGAAGGACGCGGCGGGGGTGCCCTCGGGCGTGGTGCGCGTGGGCGTGCTGCCGTCGATGGCGCGCCGCGTGGTGACGCGGCTGTTCGAGGACACGCAGGCGAAGGCGCCCGGCGTGCTGCTTCACATCTCGGAGGGATTCAGCGGCCAGCTCGACGAGCAGCTCGCCTCGGGGCGGCTCGACATGGCGGTGGTCAACCGCTACGGGCACGGCCCGCGCCAGGACGAGGACATCGTCGGGCAGGTCGCCACCTACCTGGTCTGCGCCGGCACGCATGCGCTGGCGCGGCGGCGCGAGATCGCGCTGCGCGAGCTGGCGGGGCTGCCGCTGGTGCTGCCGCCCGCGCCCAACGGCCTGCGCTCGATCCTCGACCAGCACGCGCGCCAGCAGGGCATCGCGCTGAACGTGGTGCTGGAGGTCGAGTCGCTGGCGACCATGAAACAGGTGGTCATGGGCGGGCACGCCATGACCATCCTGCCGCTGCTCGGCGTGGACGACGAGATCCGCGCGGGGCAGCTCGGCGCGCTGGAGATCCGCAAGCCGGAAATACCACGCACGATCTCGATCGGCATCACGCGGCACCACCCGCTGTCGCGCGCGTCGCGCTACGTGCTCGCGCGGCTGCACGACGTGGTGCCGGCGCTGATCGCGGCCGGCACCGCCGGCGCGCCCGCGGCGCAGTGAGCGCGGGCGGCCCCGTTCCCGGCGCTAGCGCCTGGCTTGCGCCAGTTGCGGCACGCGCTCCGCGCCGGCGGCCGGTGCATTGCCTTCCACCGGCCTGCCGCGCTGCGAGGCATGCCACGGCAGCAGCTTTTCCTCCGCCCACTCGAGCGCCTTGAACAGGATCACGCCGAGCGCGCACAGCAGCGCCAGCGCGACGAACACGGTCGGCGTGTCGAAGCTGCCCTGCGCCACCAGGATCACGTGGCCGAGGCCGGTCTCGCCAGCCACGAACTCGCCGACGATGGTGCCCACCAGCGCGAACGACACGCCCACCTTCATGCCGGCAAAGATCCCCGGCAGCGCGTTGGGAAAGCGGATCTTCCACAGCACCTTGCCGCGCGAGGCCTGGTTGGCGCGCGCCATGTTGAGCATCTCGGGGTCGATGGACTTGAGGCCGAGCACGGTGTCGATCAGGATCGGGAAGATCGCGATCAGCATGGCGATGGCGATCTTGGGCGCGGAGCCGGTGCCGAGCCAGATCACGAACAGCGGCGCCAGCGCGACCTTGGGCACGGCGTTGAGCGCCACCATCAGCGAGTACAGCGTGCGCTCCAGGAAGCGCGAGTAGACGATGCCGATGGCCGCGCCCACGCCCAGCAGCACGGCGATGGCAAAGCCCGCCAGCGTGGTCAGCAAGGTGTCCAGGCTCTGCATCAGCAGGAAGCCCGGCTGCGACAGGAACTGCGCGAAGATCTTGCTCGGCGGCGGCAGCAGGAACTCGCGCACGCCGAACGCGCGCACCGCGCCTTCCCACGCCAGCAGCAGCACCACGATGGTGAGAACGGCCAGCCGGCTGTTCTCGGAACGTTTCCAGATCCGCTTCATTGCTTCATCCCCCTCATCCCCTGTAGATGCCAAGCTCGCGGAAGATCTGGCGGATCTGCGCGACATAGCCCGCGAACGCTTCGGTTTCCCGCACCGCCAGCCCGCGCGGGCGCTCCAGCTCGATCGGAATCACCGCGGCGACGCCGCCGGGATTGCGCGACATCACCACCACCCGGTCGCTCAGGTAGACGGCCTCGGAGATCGAGTGCGTGATGAACAGCACGGTCTTGCCGGTGGCCAGCCAGGTGCGCTGCAGCTCTTCGTTGAGGTCGTCGCGCGTGAACGGGTCGAGCGCGCCGAACGGCTCGTCCATCAGCAGCAGTTGCGGGTCCACCAGCAACGCGCGGCAGATCGAGGCGCGCTGGCGCATGCCGCCGGAGAGTTCCCACGGGTAGCGGCTGGCGAACGCGCCGAGGCCGAACAGGTTGAGCACGGCGCGCGCGCGTTCCTCGAAATCGCGCCGGTCGAGGTCGTGGAACTCGGCGGCGATCAGCACGTTGTCTAGGATGGTGCGCCAGTCCAGCAGCAGGTCGCGCTGGAACACCACGCCCATGTTGGCGGGCGGCCCCACGATGGGGTCGCCCTGCAGCGCGAGGTGGCCGCTGGAGATGGGCTCCAGCCCGGCCACGCACTTGAGCAGCGTGCTCTTGCCGCAGCCGCTGGGCCCGACGATGCTGACGAACTCGCCTTCCTCGATGTCGAGGCTGACGTCCTTGAGCGCGTAGAGCGGCTCGCGCTGCGAGTGATAGATCTTGTTGAGCTGGCCGATCTGCAGGAATGCCGACATCTTTCCGTCTCCCGCGCCTAGTTCGCCAGCATGGCGTTGGTGTAGTAGTCGGCGGGCTTGTGCCCGGGCTTGATCATGCCGGCCTGCTCCATCGAGCGGATCGCGGCGGTCCAGTCGGCGTCGTCCTGGCGGCCGAACGGCAGGCTCTTCTGCGTGGGGCTGTCGAAGAACGGGCGGTAGGCCTGGATCTGCGCCTGCAGGATCTGCGGGTCGAGCTTGACGTTGGGGCGCTGCGCCTGGATCGCCGCCACGCCTTCGTCGATGTGGCCGTTGTAGATGTATTCCCACGCACGCACCTGGATCTGGGTGAACTTCCTGATCGCCGCGCCCTTCTCGGCCAGCCGCTGCGGCGTCGCCACCAGGCCGTAGCTGGGAAAGTTGATGCCGCTGTCGGACAGCAGCAGCGCCTTGGCCGGTCGCACCTTGGACACCATCGGCTGGCCGAACGGCGCTTGCGAGAGGAAGCCGTCGCTGTTGCCCGAGGCGTAGGTGGAGATCATCGCCGCCGGCGACACCATCACGATGCTGGCCTTGCCCTTGGCGATGCCGTTGGCCTTGAAGTAGGGATCGATGAACGGCGCCCACGGGCTGGTGGTGAAGCACACCAGCTTCTTGCCGATCAGGTCCTGCACCGACTTCACGCCGAGCTTCTCGTCCACCATCACGGCGAGGTCGCCCTTGCGCGCGAAGCCGGCGATGGACATCAGCTCCAGCCCGTTTTCCCTGGCCACCGCCATCGTGCCGAGCTGCACCTGGCCCACGTCGGCCTGGCCGGCGGCCAGCAGCTGCAGCGTGTTGATGGTGCCGGTGCCGTCCTGCACCTCCACATCGAGCCCGGCCTCCTGGAACCAGCCTTTTTGCCTGGCGAGGTGCATGGCCGCATGCATGCCCCACGGCGAGTAATCCATCCGCACCAGCAGCTTCTGGTCGGCAGCCTGCGCCGCGCAGGCGGCGGTCAGCAGCATCGATGTCGCGGCGGCCGCGCAGACGCGCCAGGCCAGTTTCATGACAGAAGAACGCATCGTAGTTTCCTTGTGGGCGTGGGCGGGTCTCGATGTGTACCCGCCTCCGGTGTGACCGTGAATCCGTGAAAGCGTGAATCCTGCTGCGCGAGCGCTGCCGTATCGACGGCCTGCGCCGGCCTACGCCGCCTTCACCAGCCGCCGCGCGCGCAGCGCGGCGGTGGCCGCGGCGTCGACCTCGCCGGTGGCCGGGTCCGCCACCGCCTGGTAGTGCTCGCGCACGAAGGCCGCGCTGAGCTTGTGGTTCCACACGTCCTCGCGGATGCGCGCGAAGTCGCGCGCGAGCGGATCGCCGAAACCGCCGCCGCCGGGCTGGATGTGCGTGACCAGGTCGCCGCGCGCGATCGTCATGCCGACCTTGCTCGGCAGCTCGGTGGTGGCCCCGTCGTGCTCAAGCAGGTTGCGTGCCGGGCTCGCCGCCGCGCCGCCGGCCAGGCCGTATGGCGAGAACTTCATGCGGTCCGCGCGCAGCTGCAGCAGCGCGTCCGGCGCCAGCACGCGGTAGCTGCGGCGGATGCCGAGGCCGCCGCGGAACTGGCCCGCGCCGCAGGAATCCTCGACCAGCTCGTAGGCTTCCACGCGCACCGGATGCTGCGCCTCGAGCGTTTCCACCGGCGTGTTGGAGAGGTTCTGCGAGGCGTTGGTGATGGCCTCGATGCCGTCGCTGGCCGGACGCCCGCCCCAGGCGCCGCAGATCATGTCGACGATGATGTACGGCTTGCCGTTGTCGCCCTTGCCGGACAGGCACACCACGGTGTTGCCGCCTTCGCCGGCGGCGGGGATGCGGTCCGGCACGATCTGCGCCAGCGCGCCGAGCATGGCGTCGAACACGCGGTAGCCGGTCAGCGCGCGCGCCGCCACCGCGCTGGGCGGCAGCGGGTTGAGCACCGAGCCTTCGGGCACGCGCACCTCGATGCAGCGGAACACGCCCGCGTTGTTGGGCACGTCGCCCTTGAGCGCGCAGCGCACGCTCAGATAGGTGCACGACCTGGTGTACGACAGCGTGGAGTTGATGGCCGCGCGCACCTGCGGCGACGAGCCGGTGTAGTCCGCGCTGACGTGGTCGTCGTGCACGGTCAGCGCCACCCGGATCGGGATCGGCTCGGGCGAGAGGCCGTCGTCGTCGATGTAGTCGGTGAAGTGGAAGGTGCCCTTGGGCCATCTGCGGATTTCCTCGCGCGTGAGGCGCTCGGCGTAGTCCAGCAGCTCGTTCAGGTAGGCGCGCGTGTCCGCGCGGCCGTAGCGGTCGAACAGCGCGGTCAGCTCGCGCACGCCGACCTGGGTGGCGGCGTACTGCGCCTTGAGGTCGCCCAGCACGCGGTCCGGCACGCGCACGTTCTGCGCGATGATGCGCTCGAGCGTGTCGTTGACCTGCCCGGCCTCGTACAGCTTGAGCACCGGGATGCGCAGGCCCTCCTGGTAGATCTCGGTGGAATCGCTGGCGTTGGAGCCCGGCACGCGGCCGCCCACGTCGGTGTGGTGGCAGATCACCACGCACCAGCCTTCCAGCTCGCCGCGGTAGAAGAACGGCACGAACATGAAGATGTCCGGCAGGTGCATGCCGCCCTGGTACGGGTCGTTGACGATGACCGCGTCGCCGGGCCGCAGCGCGTCGCCGTAGCGCGCCCGCACCGCTTCCATCGCCTCGGGAATGGCGCCCAGGTGCAGCGCGATGGTCTTGGCCTGCGCCACCATGCGGCCGTGGCGGTCGCAGATGGCGGCGGAGTAGTCCATCACGTCCTTGACGATCTCGGAGCGCGCGGTGCGGATGACCGTGTAGGCCACTTCGTCGACGATGGAATCCATCGCGTTCTTGACGACCGCGAAGGTCACCGGGTCGAACTGCGTGCTCATGCTGCCTCCTGGGGGCTGTCGATGTCGATGATGATGTTGCCGATCTTGTCGGCGCGCGCCGAGGCGCCGGGCGGCACCACGATGGTGGTGTCGTAGGACTCGATGACGAGCGGGCCCTGGCGCGGCGCCGCGGTGATGGCCGAGCGCGGCACCAGCAGCGTTTCGCGCGGTGCCTGGCCGCGCCCGAAGCTCACCGGGCGCGTGCCGGCCACGCCGTGCAGCGCGCTGGCGTCCACCTGGATGGCGTCGAAGTCCAGCCGCTGGTCGCTGCGGCCGTAGGCGCTCAAGCGGATGTTGACCAGCTCGAGCGGCTCGTCGTTGCGGTAGCCGAAGGTCTGCTGGTAGAGCGCGCCGAAGTCTTCCACCAGTTGCGCGATGGCGGCGGCGTCGGGCACGCTGCCGTCCCGTCCGCCCGCCAGCGGAATGGTCAGCTCCGAGCTCTGGCCCAGGTAGCGCAGGTCGATGCCCACGGCGATCTCCACCGCCTCCCGTCCGTAGCCTTCCAGCGCGAGCACCTCCTGGCCTTGCTGGCGCAGCTCCGCGATCACCGCGCCGATGCCGGCCGCGTCGCACTCGGCCAGCGGGCGCAGGATGGCCTTGACGAAGTTGTGCTCGGCGTCGGCGCACAGCATGCCGGCCGAGCAGAACACGCCCGCCATGACCGGCGCGATCACGCGCCGGATGCCCAGCAGCATGGCCACGTCCACCGCGTGCAGCGGGCCGCCGCCGCCGAAGGCGATCATGGTCATGTCGCGCGGATCGCGCCCGCGCTCCACCGTCACGGCGCGCAGCGCGCGCGCCATGCTGACGTTGGCCACGTGGCGGATGCCGTGCGCGGCGGCGAGCGTGTCGAGGCCGAGCGGCGCGCCGATGTGCGTGTCGATGGCGCGCGCCGACTGCGCCGGGTCCACCTTGAGGCTGCCGCCGGCGAGCGCTGCGGGATTGAGATAACCGAGCACCATGTTGGCGTCGGTCACGGTGGGGCGGTCGTTGCCGCGGCCGTAGCAGGCCGGACCCGGGTTGGCGCCGGCCGATTCCGGCCCCACGCACAGCAGGCCGCCGGCATCGATCCAGGCCAGCGAGCCGCCGCCCGCGCCCACCTCGGCGATGTCGATGGCGGGCACCTTGAGCACATAGCCGCCGCCCTTGACGAAGCGGCTCGGCGCGCTGATGCCGTCGCGGAACTCGTATTCGGTGGTCAGCGACGGCACGCCGTCGGTGATGATGGAAGCCTTGGCGGTGGTGCCGCCCATGTCGAACACGATCAGGTCGCGGCCGCCGCCGAGCGCGCCGATCCGCGCCGCGCCGGCCACGCCGCCGGCCGGGCCGGAGGCCACCGCGAACACCGGCTTGTCGCTGGCGCTGCCCACGCCCATCATGCCGCCGTTGGAGGCCATCACCTGCAGCGACGCGGTCACGCCCATGCGGCCGAGGTCGTCCTTGAGGCGGCGCAGGTAGGTGCGCATGGCCGGCAGGATGTAGGCGTTCACCACGGTCGTGCTGGTGCGCTCGTACTCCTTGATCTCCGGCAGCACGTCGCACGATGCGGTCACCAGCAGGCGCGGGAACTCCCGCTCCAGGCTCGCCTTGGCCGCGAGTTCGTGCGCCGGATTGATATAGCTGTTGATGAAGCAGATCGCCAGCGCCTCCACGCCCTCTTCCACCAGCCCGCGCGCCACGCGCAGCACCTCGTCGGCGTCGAGCGGCACCACGATGTTGCCGCGCGCGTCGATGCGCTCGTTGAGGCCGCGGCGGTAGCGCCGCGGCGCCAGCGGCAGCGGCTTCTGCCAGCCCAGGTCGAACATGGTGGGCGTGCGGATGCGGCCGATCTCCAGCACGTCGCGGAAACCCGCCGTGGTCAGCACGCCGGTGCGCGCGCCGACCTTCTGCAGGATGGTGTTGGAGGCCGTGGTGGTGCCGTGCACGATCTCGGTGATGTCGCCCGGCGCGATGCCGGCCTGCGCGATCAGCGCCCCCAGGCCGGTCACGATGGCCTCGCCGAGGTCGTGCGGCGTGGTCGAGGTCTTGTTGACGAACAGGCGGCCGTCCGGCATGGCCAGGACGATGTCCGTGAAAGTACCGCCGATGTCGCAGCCGACGCGCACGCCCGCCTTGCTTCCTGCTTGAACCATGTCCTCTCCAGATTCCAGGTTTGTGAGGCGCGGGCGACTTGCCCGTGCCGCGCGAGCCCTTGCCCGGGACCGCGCACCGATTCATCAGCTAACTAACTAGTCAGTACAATAGAAGACCGGTTTTTGCTTGTCAACCGGGTTTTCACGGAGCACAAGAATGTTGCCTGGCAAGGCTTTGCGCATGGTTTTTGTGCACGGCGGGCGGTGTACACTAACCATCTGGTTAGCGCACGCACCATCGCGGCGCAGCGCCCCGCACAACTTCAAGGAACCCCTCGCCATGCCAGCCACCGCCAAGACCGCGCGCAAGCCCAAGCCTCGCGATGCCCAGGCCACGCGCGAAAAAATCCTGCAGATGGCGTCGAAGGAATTCGCCGCCAAGGGCTTCGACGGCGCGCGCGTCGACAGCATCGTCGCGCGCAGCAAGATCAGCAAGAACCTCGTCTACCACTACTTCGACAGCAAGGAAGCGCTGTTCATCGAAGTCATGGAGCGCGCCTATGCCGCCATGCGCGAGCGCCAGAACGAGCTCGGCCTGACCGGCGACAACCCGGTCGACGACATGCGCGCGCTGGTGATGCACACCATCCAGCATTTCGTCGAGCAGCCCGAATTCATCCTGCTGCTGGGCACCGAGAACCTGCACAAGGCCGAGCACATCCGCCAGTCCAAGGTCATTCCCGCCATGTTCAACCCGCTCAAGAGCGCGCTGGCGGAAATCCTCGAGCGCGGCAAGGCGCAGGGCGTGTTCCGCCCCGACGCGGACTGGGTGGATCTGTATGTGTCGATCTCCGGCCTGGGCTCGTACTTCATCTCGAACCGCTACACCTTGTCCTTCGTGCTCGGCGTGGACCTCGGCGCGCCCGAGCGCGTGGCCTCGCGGCTGCGCCACGTGCCGGACATGGTGATGAGCTACCTGTGCAATTTCGGCGAGGCGCGCGCCGGCGCGCCGGGCTGCCCGCAAGTCGCGGCCAGCGTGGCCGGGGCGGAAGCGCCGCAGCCCTGAGGTCGGCGCGGGTGGCGAGGGCGGCACGACATTTTCCTGCGCGCACGTGGCATCGGGCATACCATAGGCACTGGCATTCTGGGCATTGCACGAAACCACCACGCCAGGGGATCCCATGCGCGACCGCTATCTTTCCCATCTCCGCGACACCCTCGACACCATCCGCGCCGACGGCTTCCACAAGGCCGAGCGCGTGATCGCCAGCCCGCAGGCGGCCGACATCCGGCTGGCCGGCGGCGAGCGGGTGCTGAATTTCTGCGCCAACAACTACCTCGGCCTGGCCGACGACGCGCGCCTGATCGAGGCGGCGCGGCGCGGGCTGGAGGAGGACGGCTTCGGCATGGCGTCGGTGCGCTTCATCTGCGGCACGCAGTCGGTGCACAAGACGCTGGAGGCCGCGCTCGCGCGCTTCCTCGGCACCGGCGACAGCATCCTCTACTCGAGCTGCTTCGACGCCAACGGCGGCCTGTTCGAGACGCTGCTCGACGACCAGGACGCGGTCATCAGCGACGAGCTCAACCACGCCAGCATCATCGACGGCGTGCGCCTGTGCAAGGCCAGGCGCTACCGTTACCGCAACAACGACATGGCCGACCTGGAGGCGCGCCTGCGGGAGGCCGACGCCGCCGGCGCGCGCTTCAAGCTGATCGCCACCGACGGCGTGTTCTCGATGGACGGCATCGTCGCCGACCTGCGCGCGATCTGCGACCTGGCGGACCAGTACGGCGCGCTGGTGATGGTGGACGACTCGCACGCGGTCGGCTTCGTCGGCGCGCACGGGCGCGGCACGCCCGAGCTGTGCGGCGTGGAGGGACGCGTGGACATCATCACCGGCACGCTGGGCAAGGCGCTGGGCGGCGCGTCCGGCGGCTACGTGGCGGCGCACCGCGAGATCGTGGACCTGCTGCGGCAGCGCTCGCGCCCCTACCTGTTCTCCAACTCGCTGGCGCCGAGCATCGCCGCGGCCACGCTCAAGGTGCTGGCGCTGCTGGCCAGCGACGAAGGCGCCGCGCTGCGCCGGCGCGTGCGCGAGAACGGCGAGCACTTCCGCCGCGAGATGAGCGCGCTGGGCTTCACGCTGGTGCCGGGCCAGCACCCGATCATCCCGGTCATGCTGGGCGACGCCGCGCTGGCCACCGGCATGGCCGACGCGCTGCTGGCCGAGCACGTGTACGTGGTCGGCTTCTCCTTCCCGGTGGTGCCCAAGGGCCGCGCGCGCATCCGCACGCAGATGAGCGCCGCGCACAGCGCGGAGCACATCGAGCGCGCGGTCGCCGCGTTCGCCAGGGTCGGCCGGCGCTTCGGCGCCATCGCCTGAGCCCGCGCGCCGCATCGGTACAGGACAGCACAGCAAGGAGCCCAGCCATGAAAGCCCTCGCCAAGACCGAACGCGCGCCCGGCCTGGCCATGACCGACGTGCCGGTGCCGGAGGTCGGCCACAACGACGTGATGATCCGCATCCGCCAGACCGCCATCTGCGGCACCGACATCCACATCTGGAAATGGGACGAGTGGGCGCAGCACACCATCCCGGTGCCGATGCAGGTCGGGCACGAATACGTGGGCGAGATCGTCGCGCTCGGGCAGGAAGTGCGCGGGCTGGCCATCGGCGACCGCGTCTCCGGCGAGGGGCACATCACCTGCGGCTTCTGCCGCAATTGCCGCGCCGGGCGCCGCCACCTGTGCCGCAACTCGGTCGGCGTCGGCGTCAACCGGCCCGGCGCCTTCGCCGAATACCTGGTGATCCCCGCCTTCAACGCCTTCCGCATCCCCGACGACATCCCGGACGAGATCGCCGCCATCTTCGACCCGTTCGGCAACGCCACCCACACCGCGCTGTCGTTCAACCTCGTGGGCGAGGACGTGCTCATCACCGGCGCCGGCCCGATCGGCATCATGGCCGCGGCCATCGCCCGCCACGTGGGCGCGCGCAACGTGGTCATCACCGACGTCAACGACTACCGCCTCGCGCTGGCCCGCAGGATGGGCGCCACGCGCGCGGTCAACGTGCAGCATGAAAACCTCGGGGACGTGGCCGCCGAGCTGCACATGACCGAGGGTTTCGACGTCGGCATGGAGATGTCGGGCGTGCCGAGCGCGTTCGCCACCATGCTCGAGCACATGAACCACGGCGGCAAGATCGCCATGCTGGGCATCCCGCCGTCGCAGATGGCGATCGACTGGAACCAGATCATCTTCAAGGGCCTGGAGATCAAGGGCATCTACGGCCGCGAGATGTTCGAGACCTGGTACAAGATGGTCGCCATGCTGCAAAGCGGGCTCGACCTGACGCCCATGATCACGCACCGCTTCGGCGTGGACGACTTCCAGGCCGGCTTCGCGGCCATGCTGTCGGGCAACAGCGGCAAGGTGGTGCTGGACTGGACCGGCGCGCATCATAACGCGACGATGCTCGCTCCTGTGGAGCCATGCGGGGCGAACTGATAGATTGACACGGTGTGATTCCTGGTGGGTCATCGTTGCCTGCCCCGTTTGCCCTACATGCGCGGGGCCGAGGTGGCACGCGGCACCACCTGCGGCTCCCGGCCCACGAAGATGCGCGACGGCAGCACGAAGCCCCGCAGTGCCAGCATCTCCAGCGGTCCCTGGCCGACTTCGGTGCGCATCTGGTAGCGGATCGGGTAGGCCAT
>NZ_JBYTEL010000006.1:0-133149 GCF_058789195.1 Cupriavidus sp. FW216-B1
ACTTTCTTTTCCCCGAAAAGAAAGTAGGCAAAGAAAGCGGGCTGCCTGGCCGGCAGGGGCAGAAACGTTGGGGTTTCCCTTGTTGGTGGTTTCGTGGTGGGGGCGGTGGTTCTGCTGGGATTCTGCCGGTACCGATTTTGGTGGCCACGCTCTCTCGGGTGGTGTTCGATTCGTGGTGGCGCTGCATGATGGCGTAGGCCCAGGCCCTTCAGGTTGCTGCCGCGACCGGGGCGGATGGGCTCGTCATAGAGACGGTGCTAGTTTCGTGGTGGGCGCGGTGGCCACTGTTTGAGCGCAGTGCCGAACAATCTTGGCGCGGTGGCCCCCATTTAATCTCAGTGCCAAACGGTTTTGGCTTGAGAAGTAATCCGGTTCAAAACAATCCCGCCGACACCCGCGCTCCGGTCCACCGCGCCCACCACGAAAACACGAGGGTGCTATGTCGTGGCCGCCAGCACCGGTAACGGTAGATGGCCGAACCAGCAATGCGCTCGCCATCATAGGTCTGACCCCGAAACCACTGCCGCCAGCCAGATCGTGGCCAGCCGAACCGGTAACGGCAGGATGCCAGCAGAACCACAGACCCCACGACGAAACCAGCAACCCAAGCAATCCCAACGTTTCTGCCTCTGCCGGCCAGGCAGCCCGCTTTCTTTGCCTACTTTCTTTTCGGGGAAAAGAAAGTAGGTCGCTCCGGGGGAGCGAAAGACTTTGACTTTGACTTTGACTTTGACTTTGACTTTGACTTTGACTTTGACTTTGACTTTGACTTTGACTTTGAAGTTGACTTTGACTTTGACGTCGAATTTGAATCTGAAGTTGACGTTGAAGCACAAGCACACCAACCCGCAAGCCAAGCCAAAACCACAAATAGCAATCCCCGTCACCGGGGAACTTGAACCCCCGCCAACCACCCCAAGCTACTTGCAAGACAAGACCCGCCCTCCAGCTTTATGGCGAATGAATCTCGCTGAGTAAAGGAGCCCCTCTCATGTGGAAACGATTCTCCGCGCTATGGACCCTGCTGCGGCGCGACGGCCGCCTGCTGTGGTTCGCGCTGCGCCATCCGGACGCGCCGCGCTGGCTGCGCCCGGCCAGCTTCGGGCTGGTGCTCTATGCGATCTCGCCGATCGACCTGATCCCGGATTTCATCCTCGGGCTGGGCATCGTCGACGACGTGGTGCTGATTCCGCTGGCGGTGCACTTCATGCTCAAGGCCCTGCCGCCGCATGTGCTGCGGCAGGCCGAGGCGCGCGCTGGCGCCACCACCGTGCGCGCGCGCTAGCCGCCGCGCTCAGGGCAGCAGGATGGTGGTGCCGGTGGTCTTGCGGCCTTCCAGTTCGCGGTGCGCCTGCGCCACGTCGGCCAGCGCGTAGCGCTGGCGCACCTCGATCTTGACCTTGCCGCTGGTGACCATCTCGAACAGGTCGGCCGCCATCGGCTCCAGCAGTTCGCGGTGGACCACGTAGGTCATCAGCGTGGGCCGCGTGAGGCGCAGCGAGCCCTTGTTGCCGAGCACCGAAAGATCGAAGGGCGGCACCGGGCCCGAGGCGTTGCCGAACACCACCATCGTGCCGCGCGGCGCCAGACAGTCCAGCGAGCCGTTGAAGGTGTCCTTGCCCACCGAGTCGTAGACCGCAGCGACGCCCTTGCCGCCGGTGATCTCCTTGACCCGGTCGACGAACGATTCGCGCGTGTAGACGATGGTGTGGTCGCAGCCGTGCGCGCGCGCCAGCGCCGCCTTCTCGTCGCTGCCGGCGGTGCCGATCACGGTCACGCCGAGCGCCTTGAGCCACTGGCTGGCGATCAGGCCCACGCCGCCCGCGGCCGCGTGCAGCAGCACGGTGTCGCCGGGCTGCGCGCGGTAGCTGTCGCGCACCAGGTATTGCACGGTCAGGCCCTGCAGCATCATCGCCGCGCCCTGCTCGAACGAGATCGCGTCCGGCAGGCGCACCACGATGTCGGCCGGCATCACGCGCACCTGCGCGTAGGCACCCGTGGGACGGCCCGCGTAGGCCACGCGGTCGCCCACGCCGAGGTGCGTCACGCCCTCGCCCACCGCCTCCACCACGCCGGCGCCTTCCATGCCGATGCCGCCGGGCAGCGGCTGCTTGTACAGGCCGGTGCGGAAATACACGTCGATGTAGTTCAGGCCCACGGCCTCGTGCCGCACGCGGATCTGGCCGGGGCCGGGCTCGCCGACCTCGACATCCACCCACTGCATCACTTCCGGTCCGCCGGTCTCGAAAATACGGATGGCCTTGCTCATGTTGTGCTCCTGTCGTTCTTGCAACCGCTACTTGTGAGGGATCAGGCTTGCGTGCCCGGCTCGGGGTAGAGCCGGCGCAGTTCGGCGACCAGCAGTTCGGCGGTCGCCACGTTGGTCGCGCACGGCACGTTGTGCACGTCGCAGGCGCGCACCAGCGCATTGATGTCGGGCTCGTGCGGCTGCGGCGTCATCGGGTCGCGCAGGAAGATCACCACGCCCACGCGGCCTTCGGCCAGTTGCGCGCCGATCTGCAGGTCGCCGCCCCAGGGGCCGGAGAGCATGCGCGTCACCGTGAGGCCGACCTCGTCGGCCAGGCGCCCGCCGGTGGTGCCGGTGGCCAGCAGTTCGCAGCGCGCGAGGAAATCGCGGTGGCGCTGGGCAAAGGCGACGATGTCGTCTTTCTTGTGGTCGTGCGCGATCAGCGCAATGCGGGGGCAAGTCATCTGCGTCATCCGGGCCAGTCAGGGAAAGGCCGGGCCGGCGCGGCCCGGCGGGAAACACCCCGTGCGCGGCAAGGCCACGCGCGGGGTACGGCAAAACGGGGCAAACGGCGAAAAGCGGCCTAGAACGTGCCCGGGAAGGCGCCACCGTCCAGCAGGATGTTCTGGCCGGTCATGTAGGCGGCCTGGCGGCTGCACAGGAAGGCGCAGGTGGCGCCGAACTCGGCCGGCTCGCCGAAGCGGCGGGTCGGGTTCTGCGCGGCGCGGCGCTCGGCCACTTCCTCCACCGTCAGGCCGGCCTTCTTCGCGCCGCCTTCCATCGTCTTGAACAGGCGGTCGGTATGGAACGGCCCCGGCAGCAGGTTGTTGACGGTCACGCCGTGCTGCGCCACTTCGCGCGCCAGCCCGGCGACGAAGCCGGTCAGGCCCGAGCGCGCGCCGTTGGACAGGCCGAGCACGTCGATCGGCGCCTTGACCGCGCCGCTGGTGATGTTGATGATGCGGCCCCACTTGCGCGCGATCATGCCGTCCACGGTGGACTTGATCAGCTCGATCGGGGTCAGCATGTTGGCGTCGATCGCGGCCAGCCACGCATCGCGGTCCCAGTCGCGGAAATTGCCCGGCGGCGGGCCGCCGGCGTTGTTGACGAGGATGTCCAGGTCGCCGAGCCTGGCGACGGCATCCAGCGCCAGCTTGCGTCCTTCCGGGGTGGTGATGTCGGTGGCCACCGCCACCACGCGCCGGCCGTGGCGCGCGCGCAGGTCCGCCGCCGCCTTCTCCAGCGCCTCGGCGCCGCGCGCCACGATCACCACGTCCACGCCTTCGGCGGCCAGCGCGTCCGCGCAGGCGAAACCGAGGCCCTTGCTGGCGCCGCACACCAGCGCATGCTTGCCGCGCAATCCTAGATCCATCTCGTCGACTCCTTGTTGTGTCATCGAGGCGGCTGCCCGCCCCTGTTGTTGGCCATGCCTTGTGTCTTCTAGCCTGCCCGCGCCGGTTCGCGCCGGCGCGCCGACAGCAAATATATCCCGCCCATGACCAGCGCGCTGCCGGCCAGTTGCACGCCGGTGATCGGCTCGCCCAGCAGCCAGAAACCGAGGAACAGCGTCGACACCGGGCCCAGCATGCCGGCCTGCGACGCCATCGGCGCGCCGATGCGCGCCACCGCGATCATCGTCAGCGACACCGGCATCACCGTGCACAGCACCGAGTTCACCAGCGACAGCCACATCACGGGCGCCGGCTGCAGCAGCGCCGCCACGGGGCGCCCCAGCACGACATACTGCACGATGCAGCAGGCGGTGGACACGCACATCGCATACGCCACCAGCCGCAGCGAGCCGATGCGCTGCACCAGCTCGCCGGACAGGATCAGGTAGATGCCGTAGGTCAGCGCGCTGCTCAGCACCAGCGCCGCGCCCAGCCAGACCCCGCTGCCGCTCACGTCCAGATCATGCGCGAAAACCAGCACGATGCCTATATACGCGAGCAGCAGCGACAGCCATTGCCTGGGGCTGATGCTGCGCTTGAACACCACGGCGCTGGTCAGCAGCACGAACGACGGCGTGAGGAACAGGATCAGCCGCTCCAGCCCGGCGGTGATGTACTGCAGGCCGAGGAAATCGAGGAAGCTCGACAGGTAGTAGCCGATGAAGCCGAGGAAGACGATGCGGCCGCGGTCGGCCCAGGACAGCGCCGGCAGCCGGCGCGACTGCCACCAGCCGATCGCCATGAACAGCGGCACGGCGAACAGCATGCGCAGCGTGATGACCATGACCGCATCGACGTCGTAGCGGTACATCAGCTTGGCGACGATGGCCTTGCAGGAAAACAGCACGGCGCCGATGGCGGCCACGGCGAGGCCGCTGCGCTGGGAGGGTGGCTGGGAAGCGGGCTGCGCGGGAGCCGCGATGCGGGAAAGTGGGGATGCGGGCACGGGGGCGGACTGGATGGGACACGCCGCGCGCCGCCGGAGGCGGCTCGGGCAGGACGCGAGCCATTGTATGCGAAAAGAGGCAAAGGCTGCGGACGCCGCCCGCGCCGGGCCGCGGCGGGCGGCAGCGGCCGCGGCGGCACGGGCGCGGGCCCGGCCGAGGCGGCGCTGGCAGCCTTCGCCAAACTGCCGTAAGCTCGCCGGTCGGCACGCCCGCCCGCGTGCCGCATAAGAAAAACCAAGGAGCACACATGACGGCAGCATCCCTCTTTCCCTCCCTTTCGCCCACCGCCGCGCGCGGGCCGGCGGCCGGCCGGCGCCTGCTGGGCGCGGCCGCCATCGCCGCCGCGCTGGCCGGAAGCTGGCTGCCAGGCGTGGCCGGCGCGGCCGGCGACTACCCGTCCAGGCCGATCCGCTTCGTCGTGCCCTACGCTGCCGGCGGCACCACCGACCTGGTGGCGCGCACGGTCGGCCAGCGCATCGGCGAGAAGCTGGGCCAGCCGGTGGTGGTGGAAAACCGCCCGGGCGCCGGCGGCAACATCGGCATGGAGGCGGTGGCCAAGGCCGCGCCGGACGGCTACACCATCGGCTTCGGCGCGATCTCCACCAACGCGCTCAATCCGCACATCTACAAGCACGTGCCGTTCGACCCGCGCAAGGACTTCACCGCGGTGAGCCTGCTGGGCACCTCCACCATCGTGCTGGAAGTCAGCAACGACCTGCCGGTGAAGACGGTGGCCGAGCTGGTCGGTTATGCCAAGGCGCATCCCGGCCTGACCTACGCCACGGCGGGCGCCGGCACCTCGATGCACCTGGCCGGCGCGATGTTCTCGCAGATGACGCAGACCGGCCTGGTCCACGTGCCGTACAAGGGCAGCAGCCCGGCCATCAACGACATGCTGGGCGGCCACGTGCAGGTGATGTTCGACAACCTGCCGGCCTCGCTGCCGCACATCCAGGCCGGCAAGCTGCGCGCGCTGGCGGTGGCGGGCAAGACCCGCTCGCCGTCGCTGCCCAACGTGCCGACGCTGGCCGAGGCCGGCCTGGCCGGCTACGCCGTGGAGCCGTGGTTCGGCGTGTACGGCCCGGCCGGCATGCCGGCGCCGGTGGTGCAGGCGCTCAACGCCGCGCTGGTCGAGGCGCTCGGCAATGCCGAGGTGAAGGACAAGCTGGTGCAGGCCGGCTTCAACCCGAAGGGCTCGAGCGCGGCGGAGCTGCAGTCGCTGACGCTGTCCGAGTACGAGAAGTTCGGCAAGGTGGCCAGGAGCGCCAGCATCTCGCTGGACTGACGCGGGCAGGCCGGCCCGCCACGGTGGCGGTGGGCGGCCCGGCATCCATTACAATCCGGCTGCACCGGGCCTCGCGCCCCTTCCCGTGTCCAGCGCACCCGCGCACACCCGCGCGTACCTTCCGCGCCTTTTCTGCCGCCGATCCGCCATGAAGCAAGACCCCCGCTTTCCCAACCTGTACATCCTCGATCACCCGCTGATCCAGCACAAGCTCTCCCATATGCGCGACAAGGACACCTCCACGCGCACGTTCCGCGAACTGCTGCGCGAGATCACGCTGCTGATGGGCTACGAGATCACGCGCAGCCTGCCGCTCACCACGCGCCGCATCGAGACGCCGCTGGTCGAGCTGGACGCGCCCGTGATCGCCGGCAAGAAGCTGACCATCGTGCCGGTGCTGCGCGCCGGCGTGGGCATGAGCGACGGCCTGGTCGAGCTGATTCCGTCGGCGCGCATCGGCCACATCGGCGTGTACCGCGACGACCAGCACCGCCCGGTGGAATACCTGGTGCGCCTGCCCGACGTGGAAGACCGCAGCTTCATCCTGTGCGACCCGATGGTGGCGACCGGCTATTCGGCCGCGCACGCGGTCGACGTGCTCAAGCGCCGCGGCGTGAAGGACGAGGCCATCACCTTCGTCGCGCTGGTGGCGGCGCCCGAAGGCGTGGAAGTGTTCCAGAAGGCGCACCCGAACGTGAGGCTGTTCGTGGCCTCGCTGGACAGCCATCTCGATTCGCACGCCTACATCGTGCCGGGCCTCGGCGACGCCGGCGACCGCCTGTTCGGCACCAAGAACTGAGCGCGGGAAGGGTGCGGGATGGGCGCGGGCGGGCGGCACAGTCTGCACCCGGATTGATCCGCCTCAACGCCCGCGGCCGGGGGTCTGCCTAGACTGGGCAGCGGCACGTCGACCGACGTGCCGCGCCAGACCAGGGAGACTCAGATGGAAGCCTTCAATATCCTGTTCACCACCGATACCGGGCTGATGAGCCTGGCCGTGATCGCCTTCATCATCGGCATGGGGTGGTTTTTCACGCGCCTGTTCCTGCGCAAGATGCGCGAGGATGCCGAGGCCGCGCGCAAGCGCTGAGCCGGCGCGCCGCCCCGGCGCGGGCGGCGGCCTATTTCTTCTTGCCCCCTCCCAGCAGGCTGCCCAGCACGCCGCGGATCAGTTCGCGGCCGACCTGCGAGCCGACCGTGCGCGCGGCCGACTTGGCCATCGACTCCAGGATGGAGTCGCCGCGCCCGCTCTTGCCGGTGCCCTTGGTCAGGCCGCCGAAGATCTCGCCGGCCTGGTCGAGCCAGCCGCCGCCCTGCGCCGGCGCGTCCTGGCCCCCGGCGGGCGTGCCGGCGGGCGCGCCATTGCCGGCCGTTCCCGTTCCCGCCGCGCGGCCCTTGAGCTTCTCGTAGGCCGATTCGCGGTCGATGGCCTGCTCGTAGGTGCCGGCCACCAGCGACGCGGCCAGCAGTTGCTTGCGCTCGTCGTCGCTGACCGGGCCGATGCGGCTGCCCGGCGCCATCACCCAGGCGCGCTGGGTGACGCCGGGGATGCCCTTGGCGTCGAGCAGCGACACCAGCGCCTCGCCCACGCCGAGCTCGCCGATCACCTTTTCCAGGTCCAGCGCCGGGTTGGCGCGCATGGTGGTGGCCGCCACCTTGACCGCCTTCTGGTCGCGCGGCGTGAACGCGCGCAGCGCGTGCTGCACGCGGTTGCCGAGCTGGCCTAGCACGGTGTCGGGAATGTCCACCGGGTTCTGCGTGACGAAGTACACGCCCACGCCCTTGGAGCGGATCAGGCGCACCACCTGCTCGATCTTGTCGAGCAGCGCCTTGGGCGCGTCGTTGAACAGCAGGTGCGCCTCATCGAAGAAGAACACCAGCTTGGGCTTGTCGAGGTCGCCGGCCTCGGGCAGCTTCTCGAACAGCTCGGACAGCAGCCACAGCAGGAAGGTGGCGTAGAGCTTGGGCGAGCTGAGCAGCTTGTCGGCGGCCAGGATGTTGACCACGCCCTGCCCGTTCTCGGTCTGGATGAAGTCGTCCAGGTTGAGCATGGGCTCGCCGAAGAAGACGTCCGCGCCCTGCGACTCCAGCGCCATCAGGCCGCGCTGGATGGCGCCGACCGAGGCCGTGGAGATGTTGCCGTACTCGGTGGTGAACTGGCCGGCGTTGTCGCCCACGTACTGCAGCATGGCGCGCAGGTCCTTGGCGTCGAGCAGCAGCAGGCCGTTGGCGTCGGCGATGCGGAACACCAGGTTGAGCACGCCCTGCTGGGTGTCGTTGAGCTCCAGCAGGCGCGACAGCAGCAGCGGGCCCATGTGCGAGACCGTGGCGCGCACCGGATGGCCCTTCTGCCCGAACACGTCCCACAGCGTGGTGGGGCAGCCGCCCCACACCGGCTCGGGCAGGCCCAGGTCGTGCAGGCGCGCCTTGAGCTTGTCGGACAGCGCGCCCGGCTGGGAGATGCCGGTCAGGTCACCTTTGACGTCGGCCAGGAATACCGGCACGCCCAGCCGCGAGAATCCCTGCGCCAGGCTTTGCAGCGTCACGGTCTTGCCGGTGCCGGTGGCGCCGGTGATCAGCCCGTGCCGGTTGCCCATCTCGGGCAGCAGGGCGAGTTCGAGTTCTGCGTTCTTGGCAATGAGGATGGGATCGGCCATGATTTCTCTGGTTGGCAGGCGGCGCCCGGGGCGCCGCCGCTTGTCGTTCCCCGCGCGCCGGCGGCTCCCGCCATCGGGGGCCGGCGGCGGCAGGGCCGCGTGATAAAATGCTGGGCTGATTATAGCCAGCCCCCAGGCCGGCTCACAGGCATACGACACCTTCCGCCGGCGCCGCCGGGCCAGCTTGGCCCGCCCGGCGCGGGCGGCGCGCGCCGGCCAAGGCGCGCGCATCAATACGCATTCCGCTTCGGAGAGAATCATGGCCGGTCACTCAAAATGGGCCAATATCAAACACAAGAAGGCCGCCGCTGACGCCAAGCGCGGCAAGGTCTGGACCCGCCTGATCAAGGAAATCACGGTGGCCGCCAAGCTCGGCGGCGGCGACCCCGATTCCAACCCGCGCCTGCGCCTGTCGATGGACAAGGCGATGGACGCGAACATGCCCAAGGACAACATGCAGCGCGCCATCCAGCGCGGCGTGGGCGGCCTGGAAGGCGTGAACTACGAAGAAATCCGCTACGAGGGCTACGGCCTGGCGGGCGCGGCCATCATCGTCGACTGCCTGACCGACAACCGCACCCGCACCGTGGCCGAAGTGCGCCATGCGTTTTCCAAGCACGGCGGCAACATGGGCACGGAAGGCTCGGTGGCCTTCATGTTCACCCACTGCGGCCAGTTCCTGTTCGCCCCCGGCACGCCCGAGGACAAGCTGATGGAAGCCGCGCTGGAAGCCGGCGCCGACGACGTGGTCACCAACGACGACGGCTCGATCGAGGTGCTGTGCCCGCCCAACGATTTCGGCACGGTCAAGGCCGCGCTGGAAGCCGCGGGCTTCAAGGCCGAGCTGGCGGACGTCACCATGAAGCCGCAGAACGAAGTCAGCTTCACCGGCGACGACGCCGCCAAGATGCAGAAGCTGCTCGACGTCCTGGAAAACCTGGACGATGTGCAGGAAGTGTTCACCAACGCGGTGATCGAGGAATAAGCGGGCGTCCGGCAGGAGGCCCGTCCCACGGCGGCAGCGCGGTTCCTGGCGGACCCTCGCTGCCGCTTTTTCGCATGCGAATTTTTTCTGGCAGTGGATCATGAAAGTATTGGTTGTCGGCTCGGGTGGTCGTGAACACGCGCTGGCCTGGAAACTGGCCCAGTCGCCCAAGGTACAGGTGGTGTACGTGGCGCCGGGCAACGGCGGCACCGCGCTCGACAAGCGTCTGCAGAACGTGCCGCTGACCGATCCGGAAGTGCTGGCGGCGTTCGCCGAGCGCGAGGGCGTGAGCTTCACCGTGGTCGGCCCCGAGGCGCCGCTGGCGGCCGGCATCGTCGACATCTTCCGCGCCAAGGGCCTGCGCATCTTCGGGCCGACCCAGGCCGCCGCGCAGCTGGAGTCGTCCAAGGACTTCGCCAAGGCCTTCATGCAGCGCCACGGCATCCCCACCGCCGCCTACCAGACCTTCAACGACGCCGCCGCCGCGCATGCCTACATCGACGCGCAGGGCGCGCCGATCGTCGTCAAGGCCGACGGCCTGGCCGCCGGCAAGGGCGTGGTGGTCGCCACCACGCTGGAAGAAGCGCACGCCGCGGTCGACATGATGCTGGCCGACAACCGCCTCGGCGACGCCGGCGCGCGCGTGGTCATCGAGCAGTTCCTGGCCGGCGAGGAAGCCAGCTTCATCGTGCTGGTGGACGGCAAGAACGTGCTGGCGCTGGCCACCAGCCAGGACCACAAGCGCCTGCTCGACCACGACGCCGGCCCCAACACCGGCGGCATGGGCGCGTACTCGCCGGCCCCGGTGGTCACGCCCGCGCTGCACGCGCGCGCGCTGCGCGAGATCATCCTGCCGACCGTGCGCGGCATGGAGAAGGACGGCATCGTCTACACCGGCTTCCTCTACGCCGGCCTGATGATCGGCGCCGACGGCAGCCTCAAGACGCTGGAATTCAACTGCCGCATGGGCGACCCGGAAACCCAGCCGATCCTGGCGCGCCTGAAGACCGACCTGGTCGACGTGATGGAGCACGCGGTCTCCGGCCGCCTCGACGAGATCGAGCTGGACTGGGACCGCCGCACCGCGCTGGGCGTGGTGATGGCCGCGCACGGCTACCCCGACGCGCCGCGCAAGGGCGACGTCATCACCGGCATCCCGCCCGAGGCCGAGGACAGCATGACCTTCCACGCCGGCACCGCGCTCAAGGACGGCGTGCTGCAGGTCACCGGCGGGCGCGTGCTGTGCGTGGTCGGGCTGGCCGACACGGTCAAGGCGGCGCAGCGCGCGGCCTACGCGGCGGTCGGGCAGATCCATTTCGACGGCATGCAATATCGTACCGACATCGGCTACCGCGCCCTGAAGCGTTAAAGGCGGATAAATCTACTGCGCGGCGCATGGCGGGCCCTGTGGTGCTCGCCGTACCGATGTACGGCTGCGCTCCTCGGACCCGCCATGCGCCGCTCGCTACGATTTCTCCGCCTTTAACGGGACGTCCGGACCGGCGTTTCAGCGTTTCGGCATGCCTCGCGCCAAACATCCGCAAAGCCCCTATTCCGGGCATTCCCGGCGCCAGCCAGTACAATCATGACACCGCCATGACGGCCGGACAGGCGAACCGCCTGCCCGGCCGTCGCCGCACCGGCCCATCCGCCCGCACACCATGATCGATTCCCAGGCAGTCCGTGCCTATCTGCTCGGTCTGCAAGACCGTATCACCGACGCTGTCGCCGCCATCGACGGCCAGCCGTTCGCCACCGATGCCTGGGAGAAGCCGCCCACCGAGCGCCTGCGCGGCAGCGGGCGCACCCGCATCCTGGAAGGCGGCGCTGTGATGGAGCGCGCCGGCGTGGGCTTTTCGCACGTGCGCGGCGACGCGCTGCCGCCGTCGGCCACCGCCAGCCGGCCGGAGCTGGCCGGGCGCGGCTTCGAGGCGCTGGGCGTGTCGCTGGTGTTCCATCCGCGCAACCCCTACGTGCCGACCGTGCACATGAATGTGCGCTGCCTGCTGGCGGTCAAGGACGGCGCCGAGCCGGTGTGGTGGTTCGGCGGCGGCATGGACCTGACGCCGTACTACGGCGACGCCGGCGACTGCGCGCACTTCCACCGCGCCTGCCGCGACGCGCTGGCGCCCTACGGCGCGGATCTCCATCCGCGCTTCAAGCAGTGGTGCGACGAGTATTTCTTCCTCAAGCACCGCGGCGAGCCGCGCGGCATCGGCGGCATCTTCTTCGACGACTTCTCCGCGCTCGGCTTCGAGCGCAGCTTCGCCATGACGCGATCGGTCGGCGACGCCTTCCTCGATGCCTACCTGCCGATCCTGCGCGCGCGCAAGGACCAGCCCTACGGCGCGCGCGAGCGCGACTTCCAGGCCTACCGGCGCGGACGCTACGTGGAGTTCAACCTCGTGTTCGACCGCGGCACGCATTTCGGCCTGCAGTCGGGCGGGCGCAGCGAATCCATCCTGATGTCGATGCCGCCGCAGGCCACCTGGCGCTACGACTGGCAGCCGGAGCCGGGCAGCGCCGAAGCGGCGCTGTACACCGACTTCCTGCCCGTGCGCGACTGGGCCTGACGGCGAGCGTATGGAACACGACAAGACCCGACCAGGCAGCACCGGCGATGGCCAGCGCCCCTACCGCCTCGGCATCCTCGGCGGCACCTTCGACCCGCCGCACAGCGGCCACGTCGCGCTCGCGCGGCTCTGCATCGAGCGGCTCGAACTGGACGAGCTGGTGTGGATCCCGACCGGCCAGTCCTGGCAGAAAGGCGACGACGTCACGCCCGCCGCCGACCGCCTCGCCATGACCGAGCTGGCCGCGGCGGCGCTGGCCGACACGCGCGCGCGCGTGCACGCCAGCCGCATGGAAGTGGACCGCGCCGGCCCCAGCTACACCGTCGACACCGTGCACGAACTGCGCCAGCGCTACGGCCCGCACGCCTCGCTGGCGTGGCTGATGGGCGCCGACCAGTTGCTGCGCCTGCATACCTGGCACGGCTGGCAGGCGCTGTTCGCGGACGTGCATCTGTGCGTGGCCACGCGGCCCGGTTTCGACCTCTCCGAACTCGACGGTCCGGTGCGCCAGGAGCTCGCCGCGCGCCGCGCGCCCACCCACCTGATACAATCCACGCCCTCCGGCCACATGTGGATCGACCAGACGCTCGCCGTCGACCTCTCCTCCACCGCCCTTCGCCAACGCCTGGCCGCCGGACAGCCGGCAGATGACCAACTGCCGCCCGGCGTGGCACACTACATCGCGAGCCGCGGCCTTTACCGGCCTGCCCCGTCGGATCTGCCCGGCGCGGCCCGCCCACAAACCGATCTCAGCTGAACAAGAACGCACCATGGATATTCGCAAACTGCAACGCGCCATCGTCGACGGCCTCGAAGATGTCAAGGCGCAGGACATCAAGGTGTACGACACCACCCACCTGACCGAGCTGTTCGACCGGGTGGTGATCGCCAGCGGGACCTCGAACCGCCAGACCAAGGCGCTGGCCGCCTCGGTGCGCGATACCGTCAAGGGCGCGGGCGGCCACATCGTCGCGGTGGAAGGGCTGGAAACGGGCGAATGGGTGCTGGTCGACTGCGGCGACGCCGTGGTCCACATCATGCAGCCGCAGTTGCGCATGTACTACAACCTCGAGGAAATCTGGGGCGATAAGCCGGTGCGCCTGAAGCTGGCCGCCGCCAAGAAGGGCCTGGCCAAGGCCAGCGAGCCGGTCGACGAGGACGAGGATGAAGACGCGCCGGTGGTCCGCACCGTGCGCCGCGCCAGCAACCTGCGCCCCGCGCTGGCACGCCTGCCCGAAGGCATGAAAGAGCCCTCGCCGCCGCTCGGCCACGAGGACACCGACGCCGACGCCATCGCCGTCAACCGCGCGCCGGCCGTCAAGAAACGCCTGACCAGCAGCCTGGGCTCGGCTCCCGCGCGCAGCGCGCCGGCCAAGTCCGCCGCGCCGCGCAAGAGCGCCGCCGGCACCGGCGCGGCGCGCAAGACCGCGGCGAAGACGCCGGTCAAGACCGCCACCAAGACCGCGGCCAAGGCGCCGGCCAGGACCGCCGCCGCCAAGGCGCCGGCGCGCAAGCGCGCCACCCGCCCGGCCTGAGCCGGCGCGGCGCCATCCCGCCATGCAGTTGCTGATCGTGGCCGTCGGCCACAAGATGCCCGGCTGGATCGAGACCGGCTTCGCCGAGTACGCCAAGCGCATGCCGCCCGAACTGCGCATCGAGCTGCGCGAGATCAAGCCCGAGGCGCGCTCCTCCAGCAATAACGCCGCCACCGTGATGCAGCGCGAGGCGGCCCGCATCGAGGCGGCGCTGCCGCGGCAATGCCGCATCGTGGCGCTGGACGAGCGCGGCCGCGACCTCACCACGGTGCAGCTCGCCGGCCAGTTGACCGACTGGCAGCGCGAGGGCGGCGACGTGGCCTTCCTGATCGGCGGCGCCGACGGCCTCGACCCGGCCCTCAAGGCACGCGCGCAGACCCTGCTGCGGCTGTCCAGCCTGACCCTGCCGCACGGCATGGTGCGCGTGCTGCTGGCCGAGCAGCTGTACCGCGCGTGGTCGGTCACGCAGAACCATCCGTATCACCGCGCCTGACCTGCGCGCCGGTCCCGCGCACCGCCCCCCCGGCCGCATCTGCGGCGATGCAGCACAAGGGTACAATGCGGCCCAAGCGGCGCATGGCGCCTGCCGGATCTTCTCCCACCAGGACTACCCGACCGCCGTGATCCATCCCTTTCTCTACCTTGCCTCCCAGAGCCCGCGCCGGCGCGAGCTGCTGACCCAGCTCGGCGTGGCCTACGAACTGCTGCTGGCCGGCGACGATGAAGACGCCGAAGCGCTCGAAGCGGTGCTGCCCGGCGAAAGCCCCGACGACTACGTGCAGCGCGTGTGCGCGCTCAAGGCCGAGGCCGCGCTGCGCCGCCGCGAGCGGCGCGCCCTGCCCGACGCGCCCATCCTGACCTCCGACACCACGGTCTGCCTGGACGGCGAGATCCTCGGCAAGCCGGACGGCGACGCCGGCGCCGCGCGCATGCTGGCGGCGCTGTCGGGCCGGACCCACCGCGTGCTGACCGCGGTGACGGTGGCCTCCACGCTCGGCCTGCGCCATGCGCTGTCGGTCTCCGACGTCACCTTCCGCGCCATGACCGAGGCCGAGATCGCCGCCTACGTGGCCAGCGGCGAGCCGGCCGGCAAGGCCGGCGCGTACGGCATCCAGGGCCGCGCGGCGGAGTTCGTGGCGCGAATCGCCGGCAGCTATTCGGGTATCATGGGCTTGCCCTTGTTCGAGACGGCTGCCCTGCTCAGACAAGCCCGACTACGGTTCTGAGAACCCGCCACCGACCTTTTCGTCAACCCACGGCATGCACGGCCGTGGCATCGCCCCCTGAGCGCGTGGCGGCATAGTGCGGACAACCATCTGGCCGGCGCGCCGGCACGAGTTTCACCCACCATGACTGAAGACATCCTAGTCAACATCACACCGCAGGAAACGCGCGTGGCCATCGTGCAGCAGGCCGCCGTGCAGGAGCTCCATGTCGAGCGCACGCTTTCGCGCGGGCTGGTCGGCAACATCTACCTGGGCAAGGTCGTGCGCGTGCTGCCGGGCATGCAGTCCGCCTTCATCGACATCGGCCTGGAGCGCGCGGCCTTCCTCCACGTCGCCGACATCTGGCACCCGCGCGACCCCGAGAAGAACGGCAACGCCGCGCCGCTGGCGATCGAGAAAACGCTGTACGAAGGCCAGGCGCTGATGGTGCAGGTGATCAAGGACCCGATCGGCACCAAGGGCGCGCGCCTGTCGACCCAGGTCAGCATCGCCGGGCGCACGCTGGTCTACCTGCCGCAGGACCCGCACATCGGCATCTCCCAGCGCATCGAAGGCGAGGTCGACCGCGAAGCGCTGCGCGCGCGCGTGCAGGGCCTGGTGCCGGCCGACGAGCGCGGCGGCTTCATCGTGCGCACCATCGCCGAGGAATCGAGCGACGAGGAGCTCGGCAACGACATCGCCTACCTGCGCAAGATCTGGGCCTCGATCCGCCAGAACGCCACCAGCCTGCCCGCGCCCAGCCTGCTCTACCAGGACCTGAACCTAGCCCAGCGCGTGCTGCGCGACTTCGTCAGCGACGCCACCAACGTGATCCAGGTGGACTCGCGCGAGAACTACCAGAAGCTGGTCGAGTTCGCCCAGGAATACACGCCCGCGGTGCTGCCGCGCCTGTCGCACTACACCGGCGAGCGCCCCGTCTTCGACCTGTTCAACATCGACGCCGAGATCGAGAAGGCGCTGTCGCGCCGCGTCGACCTCAAGTCCGGCGGCTACCTGATGATCGACCAGACGGAGGCCATGACCACCATCGACGTCAACACCGGGGGCTACGTCGGCGCGCGCAACTTCGACGACACCATCTTCAAGACCAACCTGGAGGCGGCGCACACCATCGCGCGCCAGTTGCGGCTGCGCAACCTGGGCGGCATCATCATCATCGATTTCATCGACATGGAGAACGCCGAGCACCGCGACGCCGTGCTGTCCGAGCTCAAGCGCGCGCTCGCGCGCGACCGCACCCGCATCACCGTCAACAGCTTCTCCCAGCTCGGGCTGGTCGAGATGACCCGCAAGCGCACGCGCGAATCGCTCGCGCACGTGCTGTGCGAGCAGTGCCCGGTGTGCCAGGGCAAGGGCCAGGTCAAGACGCCGCGCACGGTGTGCTACGACATCCTGCGCGAGATCATGCGCGAGTCGCGCCAGTTCAACCCGCGCGAATTCCGCATCCTCGGCTCGCAGCACGTGATCGACCTGTTTCTCGAGGAAGAAAGCCAGCACCTCGCCATGCTCGGCGACTTCATCGGCAAGCCGATCTCGCTGCAGGTGGAATCGACGTTCCACCAGGAGCAGTACGACATCATCCTGATGTGAGCCCGGCGTGCGGCGCCTGCCTCCCGGAATGGAAGAATTGGTAACAGTTGTGCCGGGCGATCCACGCTAGACTGATCCGCAAGCCCTTCCTGAACAGGGCTCTTCGGAGAAGAAACGATGAAAAAGACCAAGGTGGTCGCCAGCATGCTGCTGGCCGCTTTCGCGATGACTTCGGTCGCCGGGTTCGCCCAGGGCCATGACGACCGCAGGGGCCCGCCGCCGGGCCGGTACGATCACGATCACGGCCACGGGCCCGCGCATGGCCGCGGCCCGGACCGCGGTCCCGACCGTGGCCCCGAGGGGTATCGCCCGCCGCCGGGCGGCTGGCACAAGGGCGAGCGGATTCCGATGGAATACCGCGACCGCCAGTACGTGGTCGACAACTGGCGCGAGCATCGCCTGTCCGCGCCGCCGCGCGGCTACCAGTGGGTCGGCGTGGGCGGCGACTACTTCCTGATCGGCGTGGCCACCGGCGTGGTGCTCCAGACCCTCATCGGCCACTGAGCGCCGCATCGCCACGGGTCGGCGGGCGGGGCCTGCGCCGGGACGAGGCGCCGCCAGCCGACCAGCCGCCGGACCGCGCCATGCGGCCGGCGGGCATCAACCTCGATTGCCATGCGCGGCCCGGCCGCGGCCGCGTCATGCGCAGCCCTTGCGCCGCCTCGGTGCGCAGCCCAGATAGCCTGCCTCAACGCGCCGCCGCCACCTTGGCCGGCGCCGGCACCGCGTAACCATCCGTCAGCGTCTTCAGGAACGCGATCACGTCGCGGATCTCGGCGTCGCTCATCGCCGGCTTGCCGCCGGCCTTGCCGCCGAACGGCGCTTCCATGTTGACGTTGTCGTGGTACTGCGCGGGCAGGTCGTCGAACTTGTCGACGCCGCCGCCGGGCTTGCGCGGATACCAGCGACCCGGGTTGGTGTCGCGCTCCGCGTAGAAGTGCAGCACCGCTTCCAGCGAATGGAACATGCCGTTGTGGAAGAACGTGCGGCGCAGCGCCACGTTGCGCAGCGACGGCGTGCGGAACAGCCCGCAGTATTCGCCGCGCTCCTTGAGGTCGGTACGGTCGGGGCCGCACAGGCCCATGTCGAAAAAGGCCGGGTCCGCGTTGCTCGCGAGCTTGCGGTTGCGCGGCACGCCCAGCGCGATGAAGCCGAAGTCCGTGAACGCCGGGAACGCGCCTTCGCGGATGCTGCCCGGGTGGCAGGCGGCGCAATTGCCCTTGTCCGGATCGTTAAACACGCGCAGCCCGCGCGTTTCCTGCGGGGTCAGCGTCGCCTGGCCGCGCAGCACGGCGTCGTACTTGCTGGTGTACGGATAGAACTCGGCCGGCGTTTCCTGGAAGACCTCGAGCGCCATCACGATGGCCTGGTAGGCGGTGCCTTCGTCGTCGAGGATGTCCTTGCCGAACACCTGGCGGAAGGTGTCCGCATGCGGGCCCGAGCGGATGCGCGCGACCACCGCGCCTGGCGTGCCGTTGGCCATCTCGTGCGCGGACAGCAGCGGCGCGCCGGCCTGCTCGTGCGTCGACGCGGCGCGGCCGTCCCAGTCGTGGCCGCCGGTCGGCCCCTGGTCGACCGAGTCGTCGCCGTCGTTCTCGTGGAAGTGCTCGGCGAACGGCGGCACGTTCTGCACATAGCGCAGCGACGGCGCGGCGCGCGTGCCCGGGTGCCGCATGTCGGTGCCGCCCAGTTGCACGGACAGGTCGTTGGGCGGCCCGTAGGCATGCGTGGGGCTGTGGCAGCTCGCGCAGGCCTGCTGGCCCGATGCCGACAGCGCCGGATCGAAGAACAGCGCCCTGCCGAGCGCGCCCAGCGCCGGAATCGACGGATGGCGCTCGGCCATCATCGCGTAGAACGCCTTGGGTGCGGCCTTGGAAGCCGGGGCCGGCGCGCTGGCCGCCACCGGCATGCTGGCCGCGCTGGCCGCCACCGCCGGCGGCGCGTCCTGCCCGCCGCACGCGCCCAGCAAGGCCACCGCCAGCACCAGCGCCCCGCCACCCGCAGCACGCCTCCACGCCTGCGGTGAAGGCAACGAGATATTCAACGGCAAGGGCGGCGGCAGCATGGAGGCGAAGCGCGAAATCGTGAAAGTCGTGAGGGGGGCGGCGCAGGCGCGAGGCGTCGGCATTCGCGCCCGGAAGGCTTGCCACACTAGCGCACGCGGATGACAGCCGCGTGTCAGTCACCAGACCGACTTGTGCGGCGCTGACCGCCGCCGGCACGCGAAGTTCCCCGCTGTGCAGCACCATCATCAATTTGACACGGACGCGCGCCACACTCCCGCCTCATGGAAAACACCGGCCTTTTTTGCCTCGGCAGCCATTTCTTGTCCCCTCAAACGCATAGAAGAGGAAAACCCATGCGTCGCGCATTTCGACTCTTTCCGCTGGCAGCACTAGCCGCTGCCGCCATGACCGCCTGCGGCGGCAGCGACTCCGTCAGCCCGACGCCGGCCACGCCGGCCGCCACCACCTCCGGCGTAGTGACCGGCAGCTACTTCGAGCACGCCAAGGTCTGCATCGACGCCAACAACAACGCCAAGTGCGACAGCGGCGAAGCCAGCACCTTCACCGACGCGCAAGGCGCCTACACGCTCACCGGCAGCGGCGCCGTGGTGGCCGAGATCGGCACCGACGCCTTCCGCAACGACGGCAGCGCGCACAACGCAGTGACCCGCCCGCTGGTCTTCCGCGCACCGGCGGCGGCCAACGGCGTGCTCAGCGCCATCTCGACCGAGCTGGCCGCGCTGATGGACGGCAACGGCGGCGACCTCAACGCGGCCAAGACGCAACTGGCCACCCGCCTCGGCGTGGCCGCGGACAAGCTGCTGGAAGACCACAACAAGGAAACCGACAGCAAGATCAAGACCACGCTGCAGGCCGAGATCGACCAGACCATCGACCTGATCGCCGACGCCGTGGCCGCTGGTGGCGACATCGGCAAGGCCATCGGCGACGGCGTGGCCAAGCGCCTGGCGCTGAACAACATCCAGACCGTGGTGGTGATCTACGCGGAAAACCGTGGCTTCGACACCCTGTACGGCCTGTTCCCGGGCGCCAACGGCATCCCCGGCGCGAACCCGACGTCGGACGGCAAGATCGAGCCGCAGAAGGACTTCGACAACAGCGCGCTGTCCTCGCTGCCGCCGACCTGGGGCGGCTTCACCGCCACCGGCCAGACCGTCACGATCCCGCAAGCCAACACGGTCGGCTGGGCCAACAAGCCGTTCCGCATCGACGACCCGGCCGGCGTGCAGAACACCAGCACGGTGGTGGACCAGACCGTCATCACGCGCGACCTGGTGCACCGCTTCTACAACAACCAGATGCAGATCAACGGCGGCAAGAACGACAAGTTCGCGGCCTACTCCGACGCCGGCGGCCTGTCGATGGGCTACTACGACGGCAGCAAGATGGCCCTGTGGAAGGTCGCCCAGAACTACACGCTGGCCGACAACTTCTACATGGGTGCGTTCGGCGGCTCGTTCCTGAACCACCAGTACCTGGTCTGCGCCTGCGCGCCGCAATACCCGAACGCGGACACCTCGCCGGCCAGCGGCTCGATCTCCGCCATCGACACCGATGCCAACGGCAATTTCGTGCGCCTCACGCCGGCCGCCGCGGCGCCGGCCAGCGTCCTGACCGGTGCTGCCACCTACAAGAACGACAGCACGCTGACGCCGAAGGACAAGACGGGCATGTACTACGCCGTCAACACCATGCAGCCGGCCTACCAGCCGAGCGGCAACGCGCCGGCGGCCAGCGGCAACGCGGCCTATGCCGACCCGAGCAAGGCCACCACGCTGCCGCCGCAGACGCAGGCCACCATCGGCGACCTGCTCGACGCGCGCGGCGTCAACTGGGCCTGGTATGCAGGCGCCTGGTCCAAGGTGACGGCCGACCGCACGCTGATCAACAACGGCCAGGCCGTGCCCAACTTCCAGACGCACCACCAGCCGTTCAACTTCTACGCCAAGCTGGACCCGGTCGCCAACGCCAGCTACCGCGGCGCGCACCTGAAGGACTTCGACTCGCAGTTCCTGCAGGACGCCGCCGCCGGCAAGCTGCCCGCCGTCACGTTCTACAAGCCGCAGGGCAACCTGAACCAGCACGCCGGCTACGCCAACGTGGCCGACGGCGATGCCCACATCGCCAGCGTGATCAGCCAGCTCCAGCAAAGCCCGCAGTGGAAGAACATGCTGATCGTCGTGACCTACGACGAAAACGGCGGCTTCTTCGACCACGCCGCGGTGCCGAAGGGCGACGTGTGGGGCCCGGGCACGCGCATCCCGGCGATCATCGTGTCGCCGTTCGCCAAGAAGGGCTTCGTCGACCATACCCAGTACGACACCGCCTCCATCCTGCGCTTCATCACGCACCGCTACGCCCTGCCGACGCTGCCGGGCCTGAAACAGCGCGACGATGCGCTGCTGGCCAACAAGGGCAAGGCGATGGGCGACCTGAGCAACGCGCTCGACTTCTCCGCGGCCAAGTAAGCCCACGCCCGGCACCGCGTCGCCAGATGCGGCGCCGGGCGCGCGCAGGCCCGCAAACGAGAAACCCCGCGCCGGCAACGGCGCGGGGTTTTTGCTTTTCGTTGCGCGGCGCGGCAACGCCGGCGGCGGCCTCCGATGCCTGCCGCACGCAGGCGCCGTGCTTTCCCCTCGCCTTCCTTTGCGCATCCGCTATAACTACAGGTAGAGGTGGGCGCGGCCAGCCCGACGGCCGCGCGGGCACCGGGCGCAAGGAGTAGCCATGAAGAACACGCGCTTGCCTGCGTGGGTGCCGGTCGCCGCGCTGTCGGTTGCCGCGCTGACGGCCTGTACCGTGACCTTGCCGCCGCCCTCCCCGCCCGCCGCGCGCGCGCCCGAGCCGCGCCCCTCGGCCGCCGGCGCCGCGCGCGAGCGCGCCACGCCGATACCGCCGCGCGACATCGACCTCGCCGGCAGCTGCCAGCGCACCGAAGACGATGGTTTCCGCGAGGACGCGCACATGCGCGTGGCGAGCAACGACGTGCGCAGCCTCACCTGGACCCTGTGGGTCGGCCGGCGCGGCTCCTGCCATTTCGACCTGGCCGAGTTCCGCCAGACCCGCAAGACCCCGCACATCGAACTGCGCGCGCTCGACGACAGCGGCTGCACGCTGATGGTGTGGCAGGACCCGCGCCGCGTGACGCTGGCCCATGCCCACTGCGAGAAGCATTGCACGCCGGGGATCTACGAGCAGGCGTGGCCGGTCCTGTTCGACCCGCGCAGCGGCGCGTGCGCGGAGGTGCGCTAGCGCGCCCGGCTCAGGCGGCGCCGCGCAGCCCGGAAGCGGCGCGCGTCAGCGGCTTGGCCAGCACCGTGGTGGCCAGCGCCATCAGCAGCAGCCCCGAGAACGCCGTCTGGCCGATCAGCCCGGCCTCGAACAGGATGCCCAGCACCACCACTTCCATCAGCCCCTTGGTCTGCACCAGCGCGCCCAGCATCCACGCCTCGCGCCGCGGCAGGCCGGCCAGGCGCGCGGGCAGCGCGGTGCCGGCCACCTTGCCGGCAACCGCCACCAGCGTGCTGAGCGCGAACACGAGCAGCGTGTCGTACCCGCCGATGGCGATGTCGGTGCGCAGCCCGGTCATCAGGAAGAAGAACGGCATCAGCACCACCACCGTGGTCGGCTCGAGCTGGCGCCGCAGGTCGGCCGCCGCCTCGCGCGGCAGCGCCACGCCGGCCAGGAAGCCGCCCAGGATGTAGTGCAGCCCGATCGATTCGGAGACCAGCGCGGAGCCGAAGATCAGCACCGCGACCAGCGCCAGCCGCGCGTCGTTGCCCTGCATGCGCGGCAGCAGGCGCGCCAGCGCCGGGCGCACCAGCCACAGCATGGCGCCGACGTAGAGCGCGCCGCACAGCGCCAGGCGCAGGAAGTCGCCGGCCGACGAGCGGCCCGCGCTGGCGAGGATGACCGAGAGCACCAGCCAGATCGCCGCGTCGCTGAACGCGGAGCAGCCCAGCGCGAGCTGGCCGGGCACCGAGTCGGACAGCTTCATCTCGCGCAGGATGGCGCCCAGCACCGGCAGCGCGGTCACTGCCATCGACACGCCCACGGCAAAGGCGAACTGCCAGGCCGAGGCCGCCGGCCCGACCACCGCCGGCGCCGCATGCGCCAGCCACGCGCCGGCCGCGGTGCCGAGCGCGAACGGCGCCAGCACGCAGCCCAGCGCCGCCGCCGTGGCGATGCGCCGCATGCCCGGCTGCCCGGCGCCGCCGATGTGCAGGCCCGAGAGGAAAGCGAACAGCACCACCGCCAGCCATTGCAGGCCCGACAGCGCCGACAGCTGCGCGGCGCCGAACAGCGCCTGCCAGCCCCGCGGCCACAAGGTGCCCAGCAGCGACGGCCCGAGCAGGATGCCGCCCACGATCTGCATGGCGACCAGCGGCACGATGCTGCCGATGCGCAGTCCGCGCCACAGGACGAAGGGCGTGCCCACCACCAGGCAGGCCTGGGCGAAGAAGAGCGAGACAGGATTCAAGATGGAAGGCGCCGTGCCGGTCGGGCAGGACGAACAGAAGTTGGTGGATCGAGGCAGCGGGAGCCGGGGACCGCGCCACGCGCGGCCCCGGCAGCGGGCGAATCAGCGAATCAGCGAACGAGCGCGCTATTTTGCCTTGGGCACGCGCCCCATCAGGTAGAACTCGTCGTTCGGGCGCATGCCGATAGTGTTGGCCATGCGGTTGGACAGGCCGAAGAACGCCGTGATGGCGGCGATGTCCCAGGCATCCTCGTCGCTGAAGCCATGCGCGCGCAGCGCGGCGAAATCGGCTTCGTCGACCTCGTGCGAGGCCTGGCAGACCTTGAGCGCGAAATCGAGCATGGCGCGCTGGCGCGGCGTGATGTCGGCCTTGCGGTAGTTGACCGCGACCTGGTCGGCCAGCGCCGGCTGCTTCTCGTAGATGCGCAGGATGGCGCCGTGCGCCACCACGCAGTACAGGCACTGGTTGGCGCCCGAGGTCGCCACCACGATCATCTCGCGCTCGCCCTTGGTCAGGCCGCCCTCCTTGAGCATGAGCGCGTCGTGGTAGGCGAAGAACGCGCGGAACTCGTCGGGCCGGTGCGCCAGCGTGAGGAACACGTTGGGAACGAAGCCGGCCTTGTCCTGGACCTCCAGGATGCGCGCGCGGATGTCGTCGGGCAGATTGGCGAGCGCGGGCACGGGATAGCGGCTGATCGGGGAAACGGGCTGGCTCATGTCATCCTCTCGGCTGTGGTTTGCCTGCCATTCTAGCCAAGTCGGCCGGCGGCACCGGCAAACCCCGGCGGGAGGATGTGGCGCCGCCTGCCCGCGGCGCCGGCGCCGCGCTCAGTGCGTGGCGAACTGGATCTTGTGCAGCCCGGCGTAGAGCCCCTCGGCCGACAGCAGCTCCTCATGGCTGCCGTGCTCGGCCACGCGCCCGTGGTCCAGCACCACGATGCGGTCGGCGTTCTCGATGGTGGACAGGCGGTGCGCGATCACCAGCGTGGTGCGGCCGACCATCAGCGCCTCCAGCGCGGCCTGGACCTGGCGCTCCGACTCCGAATCCAGCGCCGAGGTGGCCTCGTCGAGGATCAGGATCGGCGCGTCCTTGTAGATCGCGCGCGCGATCGCCAGCCGCTGGCGCTGGCCGCCCGACAGCTTCATGCCGTTGTCGCCGATATTGGTCTCGAGGCCCTGCGGCAGGCCCTTGACCATGTCGGTCAGGTAGGCCGCCGCCAGCGCGCGCTCGACGCGCGCGATGTCGATGTCCTGCGCGTCGTGCACGCCGTAGGCAACGTTGGCCGCCACGGTGCCGTTGAACAGCACCACGTCCTGGCTGACGAAGGCGATCTGGGTGCGCAGGTCCTTGAGCGTGAACACGTCGATCGGCTGGCCGTCGAGCAGGATGCGGCCCTCGGTCGGGTCGAAGAAGCGCGGCACCAGGTTGACCAGCGTGGTCTTGCCGCTGCCCGACGGCCCCACCAGCGCCACCACCTCGCCCGCGCTGGCGTGGAAGCTGACCTTGTCCAGCGCCGGCCGGCCGGCGTCGCCGTAGCGGAAGCTCACCTTGTCGAACACCAGGTCGCCGCGCGCGCGCGCCAGCGGCAGGCCGCCCTCCTGGCGCTCGACCGGCTCGTCGATCAGGCCGAAGATCATCTCGGCCGCGGTCAGGCCGCGTTGCAGCGGCTGGTTGAGGTCGGTCAGGTGCTTGAGCGGCGAGATCAGCAGCAGCATCGCCATCACGAAGCCGGTGAAGCTGCCCACCGTGGTCTGGTTGGACTGCGACTGGATCATGGCGATGGTCAGGATCACCGACAGCGCCAGCGAGGCCAGGAAGGCCGTGACCGGCTGGTTCAGCCCGCCCGCCACCGCCATGCGCATCGAATAGCCGCGCAGGCGCTCGGCCATCGCGGCGAAGCGCCGGGTCTCGTACTGTTCGCCGCCGTGCAGCTTGACCACCTTGTAGCCGCCCACCGCTTCCTCGACCACGTAGGCCGCGCTGTTGGTCAGCGCCTGGTGGTCGCGGTTCAGGCGGCGCAGGCGCCGGTTGACCTTGGACATCACGAAGCCGATCACCGGCAGGATCACCGCCACCACCAGCGTCAGCCGCCAGTTGGTGTAGAACAGGTAGACCAGCAGCGCCAGCACCGTCAGCGAATCGCGCACCAGCGTGATCAGCACGCCGGTCAGGATCTGCATGACCTGGTTGACCTCGAAGATCACCGCGTTGATGAGCGACGCCGCGGTATTGCGGTGGAAGAACAGCGCCGGCGCGTGCAGCATGCGCTCGAACATCTGCATGCGCATCTTCAGCAGCACGCGGTTGGAGATCAGGCTCAGCAGGTAGCCGGAGGCGAACTGCGCCACGCCGCGGATCAGCGCCACGCCGGTCAGCAGCGCCGGCACGTGCCAGAGCTTGCCGACGTAGGCGCCGCCGAACCCCTTGTCGAGCAGGTCGTTGACGACCTTGGGGATCAGGCCTTCCGCGCCCGCCACCACCGCCATCGCGATGATGGCGACGACGAAGACGCGCATCTCCGGGCGCAGGTAGGCCCAGACGCGCTTCAGGGTATCGGCCTCGCGGCCGTGGGGGGCGTGTTGTTCTCGAACGTTCACAGGTTCTCCACCCCGCCGGCGCGGGGATGTCTTGCTTGTAGGGCAGCCAGGCCGAGCAGCAGCCCGACGATGCTGGCATAAAAAACGATATTGGCCTGGTGTGCCATCGTCACCTGGGTCAACCCGCAGATCAGGCTGGCCAGCACCACGCCGAGGCCGCCGGCGCTCAGGCAGACGCCGATGCGGTTGTCCGAGCGGCAGCAAGCGCGCAGCAGCTGCCAGAACAAGACGCCGGGCACCAGAAACAGGCCCAGCAGCGCCAGCAGGCCCGGCATGCCGGTGGTGGCGGCGGCCTCGAGCACGTCGTTGTGGGCATGCTGGAGGATGCAGACATCGGACTCGCTGTGTTGCTGGCAAAAGGCCGAGGCGCGGGGAATCCGCGCGAACTGGCCAATGCCGACACCCAGCCACGGATGCAGGCGAATCGAGTCCAGTGCCAGTTGCCAGGTCTTCAGGCGCGCGCCGACCGACGTTTCCGTGTTGCCCTCCTGGAACTGCTCCAACTGGCCGCGCACCAAATCGACCCGCTGGGCCACGGGGCTATCCGGCACCAGATAGAGTCCGGCGGCAAGCGCGACGATGAGCGACACCGCACCGATGAACTTGCCGGGCCTCATGCTGGGGTAGCGCACGAACAGCAACGGCAGCATCGTGACCGCCAGCGCCAGCCAGGCGCCGCGCGTGCCGTTGACGATCAGCACCGCTGCCGCCAGCGCCAGGTTGGCCCACGCGATCAGGTGCGCCTTGCGGCTTTTGCCCGGATGCACGAAGCCGATCAGCCCCAGCGCGGCAACCATGTTGCCGAAAGCGATGGCCTGCGTCCACGCGGAAGGCCGCGGATCGTTGAGAATCCAGCGCTGGAACAACACCGCCACGAGACTGAGCGCCAGCGCCACGGTGATCCCGCCCCAGATGCGCTGCGGATCGGGCGCGGTCCTCAGCACGACCAGGCAGGTAAGCAACAGCAGCAGGATCCGGGACGGATTGTCCATCACGTTCCACGGCACGCCGAAATAGAGCTTCGACGTCATGAACACGACCACGGCGGCTAGAATAGCGAGCCCGAGCGGACAGAGCGTGGCACGGTAGCGCACCCACGTGTCGCCCATGCCCCGGTGGGCCAGCAGCGCCAGCGCCAGGATGCCGGCGAGAAAGATGCCGGCGCCCTTGGGCACGCAAAGCAGCAGGATCGGGAATGCCAGGACCAGCGCGTTGGCGATGGAAGTCACTTTCCCTGCACGAAACACCATAAACAAGCCCTATGAAAATCTCAGTCGTACTGATTACGAAAAACGAGGCACACAACATCCGGGCCTGCCTGGAAAGCGTGTCCTGGTGCGACCGCGCGATTATAGTGGATTCGGGTAGCCGGGACGGCACGGTCGAGTTGGCCCGCAGCCTCGGCGCCGAGGTGTTCGAAACCGAGCACTGGCCGGGCTTCGGCGCCCAGAAGAACCTGGCCGTGTCCAAGGCCGACACCGAGTGGGTCTTCTCGCTCGACGCCGACGAGCGCGTCACGCCCGAGCTGCGCGACGAGATCCTGGCGGCGGTCGCGTCCGGCCAGGCCGACGCCTACGAGATGCCGCGCCTGTCGCGCTTCTGCGGCCGCTTCATCCGCCACGGCGGCTGGTATCCCGACTACGTCACACGGCTGTTCAGGCGCGGCCATGCCCGCTTTACCGACGACCTCGTGCACGAGCGCGTGGTCGCCGACGGCCCGGTCGGCAAGCTGGCCTCGCCGCTGCTGCACTACACCTACGACGACTTCTCGCAGGTGCTGCGCAAGGTCGACCAGTACTCCACGCTGGGCGCGCAGCAGGGCTTCGCGCGCGGCAAGTCGGCCTCACCCGCCGGCGCCGTGCTGCATGGCGCCTGGGCCTTCCTGCGCACCTACCTGATGCGCCGCGGCTTCCTCGACGGCGCGCAGGGGCTGGGCGTGGCGCTGATGAACGGCCAGGCCAGCTATTACAAGTACATCAAGCTGTGGTACCTGCGGCAGAAGACGCAGCCGCAGGAGCCGCGGGGCTAGCCCCGGGCGCCGCGGCCGGCGGCGTGCCCAGCAGGTCGTCCACGCAGGCCGCGAAGGCGGCCGAGGTCGGGCCGAACCCCATCTGCTCGATGTGGGTGGCGGCGAAGGCCAGCAGCCGCGCGCGCAGCGGCGCGTCTTCCAGCCCGCGCCGGATCGCCTCGGCCAGCGCGTGCACGTCGCCGACCGGCGTGAGCAGGCCGGCCTTGCCGTCGGCCAGGATCTCGCGCGGGCCCACCGGGCAGTCGGTGCTCACCACCAGCTGGCCGAGCGCCATGCCTTCGAGCAGCACGTTGGGCAGCCCTTCCATCTTCGAGCTGAACGCCATCAGCCGCGCGTGGCGGATCCATGCGTAGGGATTGGCCTGGAAGCCGGCGAACGTCACCCGCTCGCTGACGCCCAGCTCGCGCGCCAGCGCCTCGAGCCGCGCGCGCGAGGCGCCGTCGCCCACCAGCACCAGGCGCTCGCGCAGGCCGGTGCCGCGCACCAGCGCGGCGTAGGCGTGCAGCAGCGTGGTGAAATCCTTCTGGCTTTCTTCCAGGCGCCCCACCGAAACGATGTAGGGATGGGCCGGCGGCGTGAACGGCGCGTTGCCGAGCGCGCGGATGCGGTCCAGGTCGGTGGCGTTGTACAGGCGCACGAACTTGGCCGCGGCCTCGGGAATCAGCGCGCGCGCGTCGGCCAGCATGCTGTCGTTGAGCACCACGATGCGGTCGTAGTGCTCGCGGCACTGGCGCCGCAGCTTGCGCAGCTTGCGCGGGTTGTCTCGCTCCAGGTGCGCCACGCTGAAGTGCTGGTAGCCGATCATCGGTATCGGCAGGCGGCCGGTCAGCCGCGACAGCGACATGTCGTAGTCGATGGCAAGGTCGTAGCCGCGCGCGATCGCGCGAAAGCGCCGGTTGACCAGCGGCTTGCGCACCGGCGGCAGCAACACTTCCTCGTAGATCTTGCCCAGCGGGCCGAGCTTGCCGGCCTTCTTCTTCTGCCGGAAATGCGACAGCCAGCGCTCCGGCGCCAGGATGTGGATCTTCACGTCCGGCGGCAGCATGGCGCGGAAATGCGTCTCCAGCGCCTCGGTCGGATAGGTCAGCGTCAGGCCGAGCTCGAAGCGCTCCCGGTCCAGCGAGGCCAGCAGCGACACCAGCGAGGTCTCGATGCCGCCGCGCAGGAAGTGGGTCAGGTGAAAGAGGATGCGTTGCTTGGCCATGCGGGGGCGTGGTGGATCCAGGGGATGACGGACTGCCGGCAACTGCGGATCAGCCGTATAGCATGCGCACGCTGTCGCCGGACAGCGCCGCGCGGAAGCTCGCGAGCGCGTCGTCCGACGGCGTGACCAGCCACTGCCGCCCGAGCTCGGCCTCGCAGCGCGCGCCGCTGGTGGCGTAGCTCACGCGCACGGGCAGGCCCGGCGTGTTGGCCACGGTGGCGAGATACGGCGTGAGCAGCTCGCGCAGCAGCTCGGTCGAGGCGTTGCCGTTGAAGGCCAGCCCCACGGCCTCGGCATAGCGGGCGCGCGCGGCCACCAGGTCCATCACCGATTCGGCGGTGAAGCGCACGCCGCCGGTGAAGGTGTCGTGGCGCGCGTTGCCCTGCACGATCACCAGCTCGTCGTCGCGGAACATGTGGCGGTTGGCGTCGAACAGCTCGTTGAACACCGTCATCTCGATCTGCGCGGTGCCGTCGTCGAGCATCACGATCAGCATCTTGCCGCGCTGCGTCATCTGCGTGCGCATGCCGGTGATGACGCCGGCGATGACCTTGCCGCGCACGTCGCGCCCGTAGCCGCCGCCATTGCCCTGCACTTCCTTTTCCAGCCCGGCCAGCGTGCCCTTGAGGAAGCGCCCGACCTCGTCGCGGTAGGCGTCGAACAGGTGGCCCGAGAAGTAGTAGCCGAGCGCCTGCTTCTCCTCCTGCAGCGTGCGCTTGGGCGGCCAGCGCGGCTCGTCGACCAGTTCGGGGCGGTGCGACGCGCCGGCGTCGGCCATCAGGTCGAACAGCGAGACCTGGTTGGCCGACTCTGCCTTCTGCTCGGCCGCTTCCATCGCGCGCGACACCGAGGCCAGCAACTGGCCGCGGTTGTCGTTGAGGCTGTCGAACGCGCCGGCGCGGATCAGCGCCTCGATGGTGCGGCGGTTGACCTGGCGGCGGTCGACGCGCTCGCAGAAATCAAACAGGTCGGCGAACGGCTTTTCCTCGCGCGCGCGCAGGATGTCCTCGATGGCGCCCTGGCCCGAGCCCTTGATGCCGCCGAGGCCGTAGCGGATGGTCCTGGCGTCGGTCGGCGCGAAGCGGTATTCGCTGGCGTTGACGTCGGGCGGCAGCACCTTGAGGCCATTGAGCTTGCAGTCCTCGTAGAGGATCTTGACCTTGTCGGTGTCGTCCATCGCCAGCGACATGTTGGCTGCCATGAATTCGGCCGGATGGTGCGCCTTGAGCCACGCCGTGTAGTAGGCCAGCAGCGCATAGGCGGCCGCGTGCGACTTGTTGAAGCCGTAGCCGGCGAACTTCTCCATCAGGTCGAAGATGTCGTCGGCCTGCCCGGCGGTCAGCCCGTTCTTGTCGGCGCCCTCGCGGAACATGACGCGGTGCTGCGCCATTTCCTCGGGCTTCTTCTTGCCCATCGCGCGGCGCAGCAGGTCGGCGCCGCCGAGCGAGTAGCCGCCGATGATCTGCGCCATCTGCATCACCTGCTCCTGGTAGACCATGATGCCGTAGGTCTCCTTGAGCACCGGCTCGACGCGCGGGTCCGGGTACTCCACCTTCTCGCGGCCGTGCTTGCGCGCGCAGAAGCTGGGGATCAGGTCCATCGGGCCCGGGCGGTAGAGCGCCACCAGCGCGATGATGTCCTCGAAGCGGTCGGGCTTGGCGTCTTTCAGCATGCCCTGCATGCCGCGGCTTTCCAGCTGGAACACGGCCACCGTGTTGGCGGTCTTGAGGATGTCGAAGGCGGGGCCGTCGTCGAGCGGGATGTGGCTGCAGTTCCAGTCCGCCCTGGACGGGTCGAGCCGGCGGATGTAGCGCTCGGCCCAGTCGAGGATGGTCAGCGTGGTCAGGCCCAAGAAGTCGAACTTGACCAGGCCGGCCGCTTCCACGTCGTCCTTGTCGTACTGGCTGACCACGCCGCTCATGCCGTCGTTCTGTCCGCCCTGGGTGTAGAGCGGGCAGAAGTCGGTGAGCTTGCCGGGCGCGATCAGCACGCCGCCGGCGTGCATGCCGACGTTGCGGGTCATGCCCTCGACGCGCTGCGCCAGCTCCAGCAGTTGGCGCACTTCCTCCTCGTTGTTCTCTCGCTCGGTCAGCAGCGGCTCTTCCTTCTTGGCCTCCTCGATGGTGACCAGCTTGCCGGGCTTGAACGGGATCAGCTTGGCGATGCTGTCGACGAAGCCGTAGCCGAGGTCAAGCACGCGGCCCACGTCGCGCACGGCGGCCTTGGCCGCCATCGTGCCGAAGGTGGCGATCTGCGAGACCGCGTCCTTGCCGTACTTCTCCTTCACGTAGGTGATGACGCGGTCGCGCCCGTGCTGGCAGAAGTCGATGTCGAAGTCGGGCATCGAGACCCGTTCCGGGTTCAGGAAACGCTCGAACAGCAGCGCGTACTTGAGCGGGTCGAGATCGGTGATGCCGAGCGCGTAGGCCACCAGCGAGCCGGCGCCGGAGCCCCGCCCCGGGCCCACCGGCACGCCGTTGTTCTTGGCCCAGTTGATGAAGTCCGCCACGATCAGGAAGTAGCCGGGGAAGCCCATCTTGATGATGGTGCCGGTCTCGAATTCCAGCCGCGCGTAGTACTCGGCGCGCCGGGACTCGCGCTCGGCCTCGTCCGGGAACAGCACGGCCATGCGCTTTTCCAGGCCTTCCTTGGCGAGGTGGACGAGGTAGTCGTCGAGCGACATGCCGTCCGGCGTGGGGAACAGCGGCAGGCGCGGCTTGCCCAGCTCGAGCGTGAGGTTGCAGCGGCGCGCGATCTGCACCGCGTTCTCGAGCGCGGACGGGATGTCGGCGAACAGCGCGCACATCTCGTCCTGCGTCTTGAAATACTGGTCGGTGGTGAAGCGCCGCGTGCGCCGCGGGTTGGCCAGCAGCTCGCCCTCGGCGATGCAGGTGCGGGCCTCGTGCGCGGTGAAGTCGTCGGCGGTCATGAACTGCACCGGGTGCGTCGCCACCACCGGCAGGCGCAGCTTGGCCGCCAGCTGCACGGCCTGCTGCACGTAGGCGTCGGTGCCGGGATGGCCGGCGCGCTGCAGCTCGACGTAGAAGCGCTGCGGGAACACCCGGGCCCAGTGCGCGGCGGCGCGCTCGGCCGCGGCGTCGTTGCCGTTGGCCAGCGCCATGCCGATGTCGCCGCTCATGGCGCCGGACAGCGCGATCAGTCCGGTGGCCAGCGGCAGGCCCTCCTCGCCGGGCTCGTCGAACCAGCCGGGCTCGATCTCGGCGCGGCCGCGGTGCTGGTTGGACAGCCACGCGCGCGACAGCAGCATGCACAGGTTGAGGTAGCCGCGCCGGTCCTGCACCAGCAGCAGCAGGCGCGCCGGCTTGTCGCGGTCTTCGGCGTTGGTGAGCCAGACGTCCGCGCCGACCACCGGCTTGACGCCGCCGCCGCGCGCTTCCTTGTAGAAGCGGATCAGGCCGAAGGCGTTGGCGAGGTCGGTCAGGGCGAGCGCGCCCATGCCGTCGGCCGCGGCGGCCTCGACGGCGGCATCGAGGCGCACGATCCCGTCGACGACGGAGTATTCGGAATGGAGGCGGAGATGAACGAAGCGAGGTGCAGACATGGACGTGATTGTACCGGCTCGGCATGGCCGCGCCTGCCTTCTTTGCAGGCGCGCCGCGCCGGCATGCCCGAGCGGGGCGCTCGGGCAAGGCCGCCGCGCGGCCTCCGAGGCGCTATAATTTCGCCTTTCCAATCAGGCAGTTACCGCGCGGCCGCAAGGCGCGCGGCCGGGCACGCCTCCGCTATGCAGATCGTCAACATCTCCGCTTATAAATTCGTCACGCTGGACGATATTCCGGCCCTGCGCCCGGACATGCGCGCGCGCTGCGAGGCCCTGGGCCTGAAGGGCACCATCCTGCTCGCGCCGGAGGGCATCAACATGTTCCTGGCCGGCAGCCGCGCGGCCATCGACGGCTTCATGGGCTGGCTGCACGCCGATCCGCGCTTCGCCGACATCGCGCCCAAGGAGAGCCTGTCGGAGAGCCAGCCCTTCAAGCGCATGCTGGTGCGCGAGAAGAAGGAAATCATCACCATGAAGATGCCGCTGATCCGCCCCGAAGCCGGGCGCGCGCCGGCGGTGCGGCCGGTGGACCTGAAGCGCTGGCTCGACCAGGGCCACGACGATGCCGGCCGCCCCGTGGTGATGCTCGACACCCGCAACGATTTCGAGGTGGCGGTCGGCACCTTCGCCCACGCGGTGGACTACGACATCGCCAAGTTCAGCGACTTCCCGCCCGCCATCGCCGCGCACAAGGCGGAATTCGAGGGCAAGACCGTGGTGTCGTTCTGCACCGGCGGCATCCGCTGCGAGAAGGCCGCCATCCACATGCAGGAAGCCGGCATCGAGCATGTCTACCAGCTCGAGGGCGGCATCCTGAAATATTTCGAGGAAGTGGGCGGCAGCCACTACCGGGGCGACTGCTTCGTGTTCGACTACCGCACCGCGCTGAATCCCAGCCTGGAGCCGGCCGGCCCCAAGCAGTGCTTCGCCTGCCGCGCCGTGGTCACGCCCGAGGAACAGCAGAGCCCGCACTACGTGGTGGGCAAGAGCTGCCCCCACTGCATCGCGCAGCGGCAGGCGGCGGCCTGAACCGAACGCGGGCGGCTTCAGGCCGCCAGCAGGTGGTAGAGATTGCGCAGCATGCCGGCGGTGGCGCCCCAGATGAAGCGGTAGCCGCCGTTCTCGCGCGGGAACGGCATGGCGTAGAACAGCCGTTCGCCGTCGACCCAGCGGAACAGGCGCCGCTGGTGATGGGATGGGTCCATCAGGAAGCCGAGCGGCACCTCGAACACGTCCGCCACCTCGCGCGCGTCGGGGCGCAGCGTGAAGCCGCTACGGACCAGCCCGACCACGGGGCTGACGTGGAATCCGGTGCCCGTGATGTAGTCGGGCAGCGCGCCCAGCACCTCCACGTAGTCCCGCACCAGCCCCACTTCTTCTTCGGTCTCGCGCAGCGCGGTGTCCACCCGGTCGACATCCGACGGCTCGTGGCGCCCGCCCGGAAAGCTGATCTGCCCCGCGTGGGCGCTGAGGTTGGCGTTGCGCTGCGTGAGCAGCACCGTCAGGCCGTGCTCGCGCTCCACCAGCGGCACCAGCACGGCGGCGTCGCGCAGCGCCACGCTGCGGTCGTAGATGCGCGATTCGTCGGTCAGCTCGGGCGCCCACGCCGGCGGCGACTTGAGCCGGTGGCGCACGAAGTCCGGCCGCAGGCGCACCTCGGGCAGGGCCGGATGGCTGCTATCGGTGGAGACGATGGGTAGGGTTTCGGGATCGAAGGCGGGACGCATATCGCCTCGCAGTATGACAGATGACGGGCAAAACCGTCTTTGCGCGATGCAACAGGACGCTTTGCCGGACGGCTTGCGCGGACCCATGCAAAAAGGGCACCCGGAGGTGCCCTTCTTGCGCAGCCACGGCCGGCGGACCGGCCACGGCAACCGGCTTACTCGGCTGCTGCCGCCTTGGCGGGCGCTGCCTTGTATGCCAGCTTTTCCTTGATACGCGCGGACTTGCCCGAACGCTCACGCAGGTAGTACAGCTTGGCGCGGCGGACGTCGCCGCGGCGCTTCACTTCGATACCGGCGATCAGCGGCGAGTACAGCTGGAACGTGCGTTCCACGCCTTCACCCGAGGAAATCTTGCGCACGATGAAGGACGAGTTCAGGCCGCGGTTGCGCTTGGCAATCACGACGCCTTCGTAGGCCTGCACGCGCTTGCGGTTACCTTCCACCACGTTCACGCTGACGATCACGGTGTCGCCGGGTGCGAATGCGGGGATGGTCTTGTTCGCGGTCAGGCGCGCGATTTCGTCTTTCTCGATCAGCTCGATGAGGTTCATCGTTTCTTCTCCTTGTCCATCATGCCGGCGTTGTATGCCCCGGGCGTTGCCCGGGCCCCGGCAGAGGATGGGGTTTCACTTGACGGGAGCGAACTCCCGCCCTTCATTCGCCAGCCACGCCGACAGGAATTTCTCGTCGGCGCGGCTGAGCAAACCTGCGCTGCGGGCGGCCCCGATCAGGTCGGGGCGCTTCCTCGCAGTGTTGGCGAGCGCCTGCTGGCGCCGCCACTTCTCGATCTCGGCATGATGGCCCCCGAGCAGTATCTCGGGCACCCGCATGCCTTCGTATTCTTCCGGCCGCGTGTAGTGCGGGCAATCCAGCAGGCCGTTGACGAAGCTGTCCTGCACCGCCGACTGCGCATCGCCGAGCACGCCGGGCAGATGCCTGACCACCGCGTCGATCACCGCCATCGCCGGCAGCTCGCCGCCCGACAGCACGAAATCGCCGAGGCTGATTTCCTCGTCCACGCGCCGCTCGATCAGGCGCTGGTCGATGGCCTCGTAGCGCCCGCACAGCAGCACCAGCCCGGGGCGCTGCGCCAGCGACATCACCTTCGCGTGCGTCAGCGGCGCGCCCTGCGGCGACATCAGCACCACGTGCGGCTTCACCGTATCCGCCGCATCCACCTGGGCATCGGCCCGCGCCGCCTGCTGGGCCGCGCAGGCCGCGTCGATGGCGTCCTCGAGCGGCCTGGCCAGCATCACCATGCCAGGGCCGCCGCCATACGGGCGGTCGTCGATGGTACGGTAGTTGTCGGTGGTGAAATCGCGCGGATTCCAGGTGCGCAGCGCGTAGCGCTGCTGCTTCGCCGCCCGGCTGGTAATGCCCCAGTCGGTCAGCGCGCGGAACATCTCGGGAAACAGCGTGATCACATCGAACTGCATCCGCCTCTCCCTTGGCTTGCCCACCGGGCCCGGCCCGGCGCCTGTCACCAGGCGCTCAGTAATCCAGCCCCCAGTCGACCACCACCTGCCGGGCCTTGATATCGACCGAGCGCAGGAAGGCATCGACAAACGGGATCAGGCGCTCGCCGGTCTTGCCGTCGGGCAAGGCATGCGCCACCTGCAGGATCTGGTGAGCCCCGTTGTCGATCAGGCCGGACACTTCGCCCAGCAGCTCGCCCTGTTCGTTGGACACGGCGCAGCCGATCAGATCGACCCAGTAAAACTCGTTCTCGTCCGGCGCGGGGAAATCCTCGCGGCGGATCCATACACGACGGCCCTTGAGCGCTTCGGAGTGGCTGCGGTCGGACACGCCGACCGCCTGCGCCACCACCGTGCCGCTATGCTCGCGGGACTGCGCGATCTTCACGCACAGGGCTTCGGCGCTCACCGCACCCGCCGCGCCCAGCACGCCGGCCGGCGGCTTGAGCAGCCACCAGCGGCGCGCGTGCAGCAGCGCGCTGGCATCGTCGGCGTGCGGCTGGATCTTGATCCAGCCCCGGATTCCGTATGCGGCGCCGACGTAGCCGACCTCGATCAGGTCGTCCGGCAACGCGCCGGTGTACGCCAGCGTGGCCGGCAATCCGGCCTGCGGCCTGGGCGCCGGCTTCTGGCCGGCGGACTGCGGACGGGCCGCGGGTTCCAGCGGCACATTCAGCGGCCGCCGCGCCGGGGCGCCTTGCTTGCGTTCGGTCACGTGTCGTCTGCCACGCGTCGCGAAACGCGCGTCACAGCAATCAGGCAGCGGCCTTGGCGGCGTTCTGCTTGACCAGGCGGGCCACGGTCGGCGACATCTGGGCGCCAACGCCGGTCCAGTAGGTCAGGCGGTCCTGCACCAGGCGCAGGCCTTCTTCGCTGGCGCCGGCCAGGGGATTGTAGAAACCGATACGCTCGATGAAACGGCCATCGCGACGGTTGCGCGAGTCAGCGGCGACGATGTTGAAGAACGGGCGCTTCTTGCTGCCACCGCGAGCCAGACGGATTACGACCATGGGTGTGATTCCTCAGAAAACTTGATGTTCGAACACGAAACACAAGAGTATAGCCCAAATCCCGAGGCCAAACAAACACTTAGAGCGATTGACGCGACACCCCGCCACGGGCATCGTGGCGAAAACCCCGACAGGAGAGCATCGCATGCGTTCCTACCTTCACATTCGTGCCCGCCGCGCCCTGCTGGCGGGCTGGCTTGCCGCCGGCGCCTGGCTCGGGCATGCGGCCGCCGCCGGCGCCGCCGAGGCCTTGCCGCTGGACCGCATCAAGCTGCCGCCCGGCTTTCGCATCGAAGTGCTGAGCCAGGCGGTGCCCGAGGCGCGCGGCATGACCATGTCGCCGGCCGGCACGCTGTTCGTGGGCACGCGCGGCGAAGGCAAGGTGTACGCCATCGCCGCGCCGCTCGCCGGCAACCCGCAGGTGCGCACCGTCGCCACCGGGCTGACCATGCCGGTCGGCGTGGCGTTCCGCGATGGCGCGCTCTATGCGTCCTCGACCTCGCGCATCGTGCGCATCGACGGCGTGGAAGCCCGCCTGGACAATCCGCCCGCGCCCGTCGTGGTGAGCGACCGCTTTCCCGGCGAAACGCACCACGGCTGGAAGTTCATCGCGTTCGGCCCGGACGGCTATCTCTACGTGCCGGTCGGCGCGCCGTGCAATATCTGCAAGCCGGACGAGAACCGCTACGCCAACATCATGAAGATGAAGCCCGACGGCAGCGACCTGCAGGTGGTGGCGCGCGGCGTGCGCAATACGGTCGGCTTCGACTGGCAGCCCGGCACGCGCGAGCTCTGGTTCACCGACAACGGCCGCGACAACCTCGGCGACGACGTGCCCGACGACGAGCTCAACCACCTCGTCCGCGCCGGCCAGCACTTCGGTTATCCGTACTGCCATGCCGGTGACATCGCCGACCCGGAATTCGGCAAGCAGCGCGCCTGCGCCGAGTTCGCGCCGCCGGCGGCCAGGCTCGGCGCCCACGTTGCCGCGCTCGGCATGCGCTTCTATGCCGGATCGCAATTTCCTGCCGAATATCGCAACAATATCTTTATTGCCGAACATGGCAGCTGGAACCGCAGCCAGCCGGTCGGCTACCGCGTGGTCCGGGTGGTGCTCGACGGGCGCGGCCAGGCCGTGCGCAGCGAGGTGTTCGCGCAGGGCTGGCTGCAGGACGGCCGGCCGTGGGGCCGGCCGGTCGACGTGCAGGTGGCGCCCGACGGCTCGCTGCTGGTCAGCGACGACATGGCGGGCGCGATCTACCGCATCCGCTATGCGCCATGAAATGGGCGCCGCGAAATAAGCGCCGCCAAATGAAGCACGCCGGGGTTTCACCGCTGCGTCATGACGCGGCGGCGGGGGCGAAACAATCCGTTACACCGGTAACGGCTTTTGCATAGGCGCGCCGGATGCGCGTGCGTACCATGATTCCATCTTCCGACAACATCGCCGCGCGACAGGAAACTGGGATTCCGCATGTTCCCCCGCACTCTCCTGCGCGACCCGGTGGCGGGCATCCTGCTGGCCGTGCTTCTGCTCGGTCTCAGCGGCGCCGGCCATGCCCAGGTCGCGTTCTGGCAACATAGCCGGCCCGACGGCCGGAGCCTGGCCAATGCCCGCGCGCAGGCGGGCCAGGGCGGCTGGGAAATGGCCAGCGTGCGCGCCGAACGGCAGGATCATGTACGCGCCCAGATCGAACGCATGGAAGCGCGCGCGCGCGCCGACGACCGCCTCAGCGGCCGCGCGCTGCCGCCCCAGGAACGCGAGGACGAGCGCGCCCGCCCGTCCGAGCGCAGCGCGCAGGCGGACCCGGTGCGCGGCGAGCAGCGCAACTCCGGCGTCGGCCCCGGCTGGCAGGCGCGCGGACGCGACGGCGGCCGCTAGCCGGATCGCCGGATCGGGCGCCGCGCCCGGATTTTCCCGCTTTTACGCCCTTCCCCCCGATTGCCGATCCGCCCCGCGCGCGCCGCGGCGGCGGCGCGCCCGTGCGGCATCGTGCGCATTGCCGGCATCATGCGGCGGCGTACAATGAGCGCCGGCGCCAGCACGGCTGGCCCGTGACCGCCCCCGCCGGCAGGTTCCGCCGGCCCTCACTTCGTCGCCGCCCATGCCCGTCGCCACCCAAGTCCCCGCCGCCGCCAAGACCGCCGCCACCGGCAAATCCAAGCTGGCCACGGTCGCCCTGGCCTTCCTGTGCGGCAGCCTCGGGCTGCACCGCTTCTACCTGGGCGGGCTGCGCGACAAATTCGGCTGGGCCCACCTGCTGGCCACGCTGGCCGGCGCCATCGGCGTGGCGTCGATGCAGACCGGGGCCGGCTCGCCCGCGCTGAACTGGACCTTCGCGGTGGCCGGCGGCACCTCGCTGATCGCCGCCTTCCTCACCGCCATCGTGTACGGGCTGCGCGCCGACGACAAATGGGACGCGCGCTTCAACCCGCACGGCCAGCCCACCCGCTCGGGCTGGCCGGTGGTGATCCTGGTCATCCTGTCGCTGCTGATCGGCACCGGCCTGCTGATGGCCGGCCTCGCCATCAGCTTCCAGACCTTCTTCGAATCCCAGGTCGAGGCGGCGCGGGCGCTCTCGCAGTAACCGCGGCCACGCGGCCCGCCGCCCAACGCGGCCATGCGCCGCGCCTTCCCGTTCCAGCCAGCCACGCGGCGGCCCGCCGCCGCCATGACGCCGCCATGCCGTCGGTTCGCCACGGTTTGCGCCACATCAGCAAGCCGCCGCGCGATGCGCCTATGATGCCAACGCCGGCGCGCGACAGGCGCGCGCGTGGCCCAACCGAAAGGAGCGCCGCCGAATGGACCGTCACGAACCCGCGCAGGGCGAAACCCATCAGCACGTCCATCCGCCCCAGGACGGCGGCATGGGCGCCGGCGGCCATCCGCACGACCACGACCACGACCATCACCACCATCACGCCCACGCGCCGGCGCCCGGCCCCCGCCAATCCCCGGACGCCGCGCCGGCGCAGGAAGGCACCATCTACACCTGCCCCATGCATCCGGAGATCCGGCAGGATCATCCCGGCAACTGCCCGAAATGCGGCATGACGCTCGAGCCGCTGATGCCGGAACTGGAAGCGGAGGAGAACCCCGAGCTGGCGGACTTCCAGCGGCGCTTCTGGTGGACCCTGCCGCTGACCGCCGTGGTGTTCGTGCTGGCCATGTTCGGGCACCAGCTCGGCTGGATGGCGGCCGCGACGCAAAGCTGGGTCGAGCTGGCGCTGTCCACGCCGGTCGTGCTGTGGGCGGGGTATCCGTTCCTGGCGCGCTGCGTGCGCTCGTTCGCGCAGCGCAGCCCCAACATGTGGACGCTGATCGGCCTCGGCACCGGCGCGGCCTACGTCTACAGCGTCGTCGCCACGGTGGCGCCGGGGCTGTTCCCGCAGGACTTCGCCATGCATGGCCGCATCGGCGTGTATTTCGAGGCCGCCGCGGTCATCATCTCGCTGACGCTGGTCGGCCAGCTGCTGGAGCTCAAGGCCCGCTCGCAGACTTCGGCGGCGATCCGCTCGCTGCTCGGCCTCGCGCCGAAGACGGCACGCCGCCTCAACGCCGACGGCAGCGAGGAGGATGTGCCGCTGGCCCACGTGCACGTGGGCGACCGCCTGCGCGTGCGGCCGGGCGAGAAGGTGCCGGTCGACGGCGTGGTGGCCGAAGGCGGCAGCTCGGTCGACGAGTCGATGATTACCGGGGAGCCGATGCCCGTGACCAAGCGCGCCGGCGACCACGTCATCGGCGCGACCATGAACGCCACCGGCAGCCTGGTCATCGTGTCCGAGAAAATCGGCTCCCAGACCGTGCTGTCGCAGATCGTGCAGATGGTGGCGCAGGCGCAGCGCTCGAAGGCGCCGATGCAGCGCATGGCGGACAAGGTGGCCGGCGTGTTCGTGGCCGTGGTCATCGCCGTCGCCGTGCTCACGTTCCTGGCGTGGGGATTGTGGGGCCCGCAGCCAGGCTGGGTGTACGGCCTCATCAACGCCGTCGCGGTGCTGATCATCGCCTGCCCGTGCGCGCTCGGGCTGGCGACCCCGATGTCCATCATGGTCGCCAGCGGCAAGGGCGCGTCGAACGGCGTGCTGTTCCGCGATGCGTCGGCCATCGAGAACCTGCGCAAGGTCGACACGCTGATCGTCGACAAGACCGGGACGCTCACGGAAGGCCGCCCGGCCTTCGAGCGCGGCCTCGGCATCAACGGATTCTCCGACCAGGAAGTGCTGCGCCTGGCGGCCAGCCTCGACCAGGGCAGCGAGCATCCGCTGGCGGCCGCGCTGGTCGAGGCGGCGCGCCGGCAGAACCTGCTGCTCGACACGGCCGCGGATTTCGAGTCGGGCACCGGCATCGGCGTGCGGGGCACCGTGGCGGGCCGCAAACTCGCGCTCGGCAATACCGTGCTGATGGAGGCCGCGGGCGTCTCCGCCGCCGCCCTGAGCGAGGCCGGCGACGGCCTGCGCGCGCAGGGCGCGAGCGTCATGTACCTGGCCGTCGACGGCACGCTGGCCGGCCTGCTGGCGGTGTCGGACCCGATCAAGGCGACCACGCCGGAAGCGCTGCGCAGCCTGCAGGCGCAGGGCATCCGCGTGGTGATGGCCACCGGCGACGGCGTGGCCACGGCCCGGGCCGTGGCCGGCAAGCTGGGGATCGGCGAATACCACGGCGAGGTCAGGCCGGCGGACAAGCTGGCGCTGGTCGCCCGGCTCCAGCAGGAAGGCCGCGTGGTGGCGATGGCCGGGGACGGCATCAACGATGCGCCGGCGCTGGCCAAGGCCGACGTCGGCATCGCGATGGGCACCGGCACGGACGTGGCCATGAACAGCGCCCAGGTCACGCTGGTGAAGGGCGACCTGCGCGGCATCGCCCGCGCCCGCAAGCTGTCCGAGGCGACCATCCGCAACATGAAGCAGAACCTCGGCTTTGCCTTCGTCTACAACGCGCTGGGCGTGCCGCTGGCGGCCGGCGTCCTGTATGGCGCGACCGGGATGCTGCTGTCGCCGATGTTCGCCGCGCTGGCCATGAGCCTGAGCTCGGTGTCGGTGGTCTCCAATGCGCTGCGCCTGCGGCGCGCGGCGGTGTAGGCCAGCGAGGGCGGACACCGCGCGCGGCGCGTCAGAACAGCGACTGCTGCGCGGACGGCGGCTCCGGCACGCGGAACAGGTCGGCCCGCAAGGGCGGGCGCTGCTGGTTGAGCCCGAAGCGGCGGCAGGCCTGCGCGAAGCGCTTGCCGACCAGCTCGGCGAAGATGCCGGTGCCGCGCATGCGCTGGCCGAATTCGGACTGGTTGTGCTTGCCGTCGCGGATCTGCTCGATCAGGCTCATGACGTGGCGGCGCCGCCCCGGGTAGTGCTGCTCCAGCCATTCGACGAAGAGGTCCCGCACCTCCAGAGGCAGGCGCAGCATGACGTAGCCGGCCGCCCCGGCGCCGGCCCCGGCGGCGGTCTCGAGCACGCGCTCGATGTCGAAGTCCGTCAGCGCCGGAATGATCGGCGCCACGATGACGCCGGTGGGAATGCCCTGCCCGGCCAGGCGCCGCACGCCCTCCATGCGCCTGGCCGGCGTATTGGCGCGCGGCTCGAGCCGCCGGGCGATGTCCGCGTCGAGCGTGCCGATCGAGACGTAGACCCGGGCCAGGCCCTTGGCCGCCATGCGGGCGAGGATGTCGGCGTCGCGCGTGACCAGCGACGATTTGGTCGTGATGGCCACCGGATGGTTGAATTCCTCCAGCACCTCCAGGATGGCGCGCGTCAGCCGGTGCTCCCGCTCGATCGGCTGGTAAGGGTCGGTATTGGTGCCGAGCGCGATCACCGAGGGCACGTAGTGCTTCTTGCTCAGTTCCCGCCGCAGCAGCTCGGCCGCGTTCGGCTTGGCGAACAGCTGCGTCTCGAAGTCCAGCCCCGGCGACAGCCCGAGGTAGGCGTGGGTCGGGCGCGCGAAGCAGTACGAGCAGCCGTGCTCGCAGCCGCGGTAGACGTTGATCGACTGGTCGAACGGGATGTCGGGCGACTGGTTGCGCGTGATGATCGATTTCGCCGCTTCGAGGACCACGATGGTCTTGCGCGGGGGCAGTTCGCCGTGGGCTTCCAGGACCGCCGCGAGGCCGTCGTCGTCGGGCTCGCGCGACCAGCCGTCGAAGCGGGATTCGACGTTGGAAAGCGCCCCGCGGCCGCGCTGGAAACCGGTCTTGAGTGACGCCATGACAACTCCTGCTGCGCGTTACGATGTACTGTATAAATATACAGTATCGAGGCGCCGCATGCAGGTTTTCCGGGGGCGTGGCGGCGCGCGGGAAAGCGCCGCGGGCTGGCGGGCCGCCCTCAGGCGAGCGGCGCCTTTTCGTCGACGGCGATCGCCAGCGTCTCCTTGATTTCCTCCATCACCACGTAGCTCTTGGACTGCGCGGCGCCGGGCAGCTGCAGCAGGATGTCGCCGAGCAGGCGGCGGTACTCGCCGATCTCGCGGATGCGCGCCTTGATGAGGTAGTCGAAATCGCCGGACACCAGATGGCATTCGAGCACTTCCGGGATGCGCGAGACCTCGCGGCGGAACTGCTCGAACATGTTGCCCGACTTGTTGCCCAGCGAGATCTCCACGAACACCAGCAGGCCGCTGCCCAGCAGGGCCGGATTGAGCCGCGCGTAGTAGCCCATGATCACGCCGTCGCGCTCCATGCGCTTGACCCGCTCGATGCAGGGCGTGATGGTCAGCCCGACGGCCTCGGCCAGCTCTTTCATCGACATCCGCCCGTCGGCCTGGAGCAGCGCCAGGATCTTGCGGTCCAGCCGGTCGAGGCTGCGCACCGGTTGCCGGCTCGTTCTCATGAGTAGTTCCTGTTTCCTTGAAAATTACGATAACTATGACTGCATATATTTAAATAGTATAGAGAGAATTACTTTATCCACCCTCTTTTTTGGTTTCGAGCCCCCGACTATGCGAGTTCTCGTCCTTGGCAGCGGTGTAATCGGCGTGACAAGCGCCTGGTATCTGGCCCGCGCCGGCCACGAAGTCACCGTGATCGACCGCGAGGCCGCGCCCGCGCTCGGCACCAGTTTCGCCAACGCCGGGCAGATCTCGCCCGGCTACGCATCGCCGTGGGCCGCGCCCGGGGTGCCGCTCAAGGCCATCAAGTGGATGTTCCAGGAACACGCGCCGCTGTCGGTGCGCCCGGACGGCACGCTGTTCCAGCTGCAGTGGATGTGGCAGATGCTGATGAACTGCTCGGCCGAGCGCTACGCCACCAACAAGGAACGCATGGTGCGGCTGGCCGAGTACAGCCGCGACTGCATCCGCGCGCTGCGCGCCGATACCGGCATCGCCTACGAAGGCCGCCAGCAAGGCACGCTGCAGGTCTTCCGCACGCAGGAGCAGCTCGACGGCGCCGCCAAGGACATCGCCGTGCTCGAGCAGGCCGGCGTGCCCTACCAGTTGCTGTCGCGCGGGGATCTCGCCGCGAGCGAACCGGCGCTGGCCGCGGTCAGCCACAAGCTGAGCGGCGGCCTGCGGCTGCCCAACGACGAGACCGGCGACTGCCAGTTGTTCACCACCCAGCTCGCGGCGATGGCCGAGGGCCTCGGCGTGAAGTTCCACTACGACCGCACCATCGACGGGCTGCTGACCCGCGGCGACACCGTCACCGGCGCGATGATCGGCGGCCAGCCGGTGACGGCCGACCTCGTGGTGGTGGCGCTGGGAAGCTGGTCGACGCCGTTCCTGAAGAACATCCTGCCGGGCCTCTCGAACCTGCCGGTCTACCCGCTCAAGGGTTTCTCCATCACCGTGCCGATGACCGACGCGGAGCGCAGCCCGGTGTCGACCGTGCTCGACGAGACCTACAAGGTCGCCATCACGCGCTTCGACGACCGCATCCGCGTGGGCGGCATGGCCCAGATCGTCGGCTACGACCGTTCGCTGGACCCGTCCAAGCGCCGCACGCTCGAGCACGTGGTGACCGACCTGTTCCCGGGCGCCGGCGACGTCAGCCGCGCCACCTTCTGGACCGGCCTGCGCCCGATGACGCCGGACGGCACGCCCATCGTCGGCCCCACGCCGCTCAAGGGCCTGTGGCTCAATACCGGCCACGGCACGCTGGGCTGGACCATGGCCTGCGGCTCGGGCAAGCTGCTGTCGGACCTGGTGTCCGGCACCTCGCCGGCCATCCGCGCCGACGACCTGTCGGTGACGCGCTACCTCAAGCAGCCGGGCGCGCGCGCCGCGCACCGCCCCGCGGTGGCCTGAGCGGCCGGCCAGACCGGCTTGCGGTCTTCCTTCTCCGGTCTGCACGCCGCATGCGGGAAAGGGGAGCAACCCCTCGGCACGCGGCGCGTTAAACGGCGCTTTATCAGCAAAAAGGGCGACCCTTTCGGGGCCGCCCTTCTTGCCTCTGCTTCACTACCGTCAGAACTGCGCTTCGCTCAAGGCATTGACCGGTGCCGCGCCGGCCACGATGGCATCGCGCAAACCCGATGCCTGCGACAGGATGTGCTCGGCGAAGAAATGCGCCGTGGCGATCTTGGCGCCGTGGAACGCCGCGTCCTCGCCGTGCTTCGCCTGCGCGGCCAGCATCGCGCGGGCGAGCTGCCAGCCCGAGAACACGATGCCGCACAGCTTCAGGTAAGGCACGCTGCCGGCGAACACCGCGTTGGGGTCCGTCTTGGCATGGCCGGCCACGAACGCCACTGCGGCTTCGAGCGCCGCGCGGCCCCGCGCCAGTTGCGCCTGCACCGCCACGAAGGCCGCGCCGCCCTGCTTACCCAGCGCGGCCTCGGTCTCGGCGATCTGCGCGCAGATCGCGCGCGCGGTCGCGCCGCCGTCGCGCGCGGTCTTGCGCCCGACCAGGTCGTTGGCCTGGATGGCGGTGGTGCCTTCGTAGATCGGCAGGATGCGCGCGTCGCGGTAGTGCTGCGCGGCGCCGGTCTCCTCGATGAAGCCCATGCCGCCGTGCACCTGCACGCCGAGGCTGGTGACTTCGATCGACAGCTCGGTGCTCCAGCCCTTGACGACGGGCACCAGGAACTCGTAGAAGGCCTGGGACTGCCGGCGCACGGCCTCGTCCGGGTGCCGGTGCGCGGTGTCGCACGCGCCCGCGGCCACGTAGGCCACCGCGCGCGCGCCTTCGGTCAGCGCGCGCATGGTCATCAGCATGCGCTTGACGTCGGGGTGGTGGATGATGGTGACCGCCTCGCGCGCGGAGCCGTCGACCGGGCGGCTCTGCACGCGCTCGCGGGCAAAGGCCACGGCCTGCTGGTAGGCGCGCTCGGACACCGCCACGCCCTGCATGCCGACCGAGAAGCGCGCCGAGTTCATCATGATGAACATGTACTCGAGGCCGCGGTTCTCCTCGCCCACCAGCGTGCCGATGGCGCCGCCGTGGTCGCCGAACTGCAGCACGGCGGTGGGGCTGGCCTTGATGCCGAGCTTGTGCTCGATCGACACGCAGTGCACGTCGTTGCGCGCGCCGGTGGAGCCGTCTTCGTTGACCAGGAACTTGGGCACGATGAACAGCGAGATGCCCTTCACGCCCTCGGGCGCATCGGGCGTGCGCGCCAGCACGAGATGGACGATGTTCTGTGCCATGTCGTGCTCGCCGTAGGTGATGAAGATCTTGGTGCCGAACACCTTGTAGGTGCCGTCGCCCTGCGGCTCGGCGCGCGTGCGCACCGCGGCCAGGTCCGAGCCGGCCTGCGGCTCGGTCAGGTTCATGGTACCGGTCCACTCGCCCGAGATCAGCCTGGGCAGGAAGACGGCCTTCTGCGCGTCGCTGCCGGCGGTGAGCAGCGCCTCGATGGCGCCGTCGGTCAGCAGCGGGCACAGCGCGAACGACAGGTTGGCGCTGTTGAGCATCTCGTTGCAGGCGGTGGCGATCAGCTTGGGCAGGCCCTGGCCGCCGAAGTCCGGCGAATGCAGCACGCCCTGCCAGCCGCCTTCGGCGAACTGGCGGAAGGCTTCCTTGAAGCCGGCCGTGGTCGTCACCACGCCGTCCTTCCAGCTGCTGGGGGCGGTGTCGCCGATGCGGTTGAGCGGCGCCACCACCTGCTCGTTGAACTTGGCCGCCTCGTCGAGCACCGCCTGCGCCGTCTCCGGCGTGGCGTCCTCGAAACCGGGCAGCTTGCTGACTGCGTCGAGGCCAGCCAGTTCGTTCATCACGAACAGCATGTCCTTGAGCGGGGCACGATAGGTCATCGATGTCTCCGGGTATGTATGAAAAAGCCGTTCGCGGGCGGACCCGGAACGGCTTGCACTTTCTGGCCGGGCCCTGCGGGCCCGCGCGATCAGCCCAGCGCCGCCACCAGTTCCGGCACGACGGTGTTCAGGTCGCCGACCAGGCCGTAGTCGGCCACCGAGAAGATCGGCGCCTCGGCGTCCTTGTTGATCGCCACGATCACCTTGGAGTCCTTCATGCCGGCCAGATGCTGGATCGCGCCCGAGATGCCGACGGCGATGTACAACTGCGGCGCGACGATCTTGCCGGTCTGCCCGACCTGGTAGTCGTTCGGCACGAAGCCGGCGTCCACCGCGGCGCGCGAGGCGCCCATCGCGGCGTTCAGCTTGTCGGCCAGCGGCGTCAGCACCTTGGTGTAGTTCTCGCCCGAGCCCACGCCGCGGCCGCCGGACACGATGATCTTGGCGGCGGTCAGTTCCGGGCGGTCGCTCTTGGTGACTTCGCGCGAGACGAATTGCGAGATGCCCGTGTCGGCCACGGCCGGCAGGTTCTCCACGGCGACCGAGCCGCCTTCGGCGGCGGCGGCGTCGAAGCCGGTGCCGCGCACGGTGATGACCTTGACCTTGTCCGACGACTGCACGATCGAGATCGCGTTGCCGGCGTAGATCGGGCGCTCGAAGGTGTCCGGGCCGTCGACCTTGGTGATGTCCGACAGTTGGGCCACGTCCAGCTTGGCGGCCACGCGCGGCAGGATGTTCTTGCCGTAGGCGGTGGCGGGCGCCAGGATGTGGCTGTAGTCGCTGGCGATGGCCAGCACCTGCTCGGCGATGTTCTCGGCCAGGCCGTCGCCGAAGTACGGCGCGTCGGCCAGCAGCACCTTGGCCACGCCGGCGATCTTGGCGGCGGCCTCGGCGGCGGCCTTGGCATTGGCGCCGGCAACCAGCACGTGGACGTCGCCGCCGCACTGGACGGCCGCGGTCACGGTGTTCAGCGTGGCCGACTTGATGGATTGGTTGTCGTGTTCAGCAATGACGAGTGCAGTCATGTTTTATCTCCTGGCGCTCAGATGACCTTGGCTTCGTTCTTCAGCTTCTGCACCAGCGTCGCGACGTCCGGCACCATCACACCCGCGCTGCGCTTGGGCGGCTCGACGACCTTGACGGTCTTCAGGCGCGGCGCGACGTCGACGCCGAGGTCCTCGGGCTTGACGGTCTCGAGCGGCTTCTTCTTGGCCTTCATGATGTTGGGCAGCGTGACGTAGCGCGGCTCGTTCAGGCGCAGGTCGGTGGTGACCACCGCCGGCAGCTTGAGCGACAGCGTTTCCAGGCCGCCGTCCACTTCGCGCGTCACCGAGGCCCGGCCATCGGCGACCGTCACCTTGGAGGCGAAGGTGGCTTGCGGCAGGCCCGCCAGCGCGGCCAGCATCTGGCCGGTCTGGTTGGAGTCGTCGTCGATGGCCTGCTTGCCCAGGATCACCAGCTGCGGCTGTTCCTTCTCGACCAGTGCCTTGAGCAGCTTGGCCACGGCCAGCGGCTGCAGGTCTTCGTTCGACTCGACCAGGATGCCGCGGTCGGCGCCGATCGCCATCGCGGTGCGCAGGGTTTCCTGGCATTGCGCCACGCCGCACGACACGGCGATCACCTCGGTCGCCACGCCGGCTTCCTTCAGGCGCACCGCTTCTTCCACGGCGATTTCGTCAAACGGATTCATGCTCATCTTGACGTTGGCCAGATCCACGCCCGTGCCGTCCGACTTGACCCGGACCTTGACGTTGTAATCCACCACGCGCTTGACTGCGACGAGTACTTTCATGCGCTCACTCCACTGATAGTCGATAGTCAGAAATTTGGTTCGCCCGCCATTATAACCACCGGGTCGGCGGCCTTCTTGTTTTTCGAACGGTCGTACTATTTTATCGGCAAAGAATTGCCGGGCATAGCCCGGCAGCGTGAAAACCTCGCGCCATTGTGCCGCGGACTGCCCAGCGGCACGCCGGTCTGCGGGTTTTTCTCCAACTTACCAGGCGGTAATCACCGAATCCTTGTACGTGCTCAGCACGTACTGCTTGACCTCGGGCGAGTGGTAGGCCTTCACCAGCTTGGCCACCCACGGCTTGTTCCGGTCGGCCTCGCGGATGGCGATCAGGTTGGCGTAGGGGCCCTTCGGGCCTTCCATCGCGATCGCGTCCTTGGTCGGCGACAGGCCGGCGGACTCGGCATAGTTGCCGTTGATGGCGGCGGCGTCGAGGTCGTCCAGCGAGCGCGGCAACTGCGCCGCGTCCAGTTCCACGATCCTGATCTTCTTCGGGTTGGACACGATGTCCAGCGGCGTGGCCTTCAGGCCGGCATCCGGGCGCAGCTTGATGATGCCCTTGCTCTGCAGCAGCAGCAGGCCGCGGCCGCCGTTGGTGGGGTCGTTGGGCACGCCCACGCGCGCGCCGTCCTTGAGCTGGTCGAGCGACTTGAGCTTCTTCGAGTACACGCCCATCGGGAAGGTCACGGTGAAGCCGACGTGGGTGAACTTGTAGCCGCGGTCCTTGATCTGCGCTTCCAGGTACGGCAGGTGCTGGTAGCTGTTGGCGTCGAGGTCGCCCGCGGCCAGCGCGGCGTTGGGCTGGATGTAGTCGCTGAACTCCACCAGCTGGATGTTGAGGCCGTCCCTGGCCGCGACCTTCTTCACCTGCTCCATGATCTGGGCGTGCGGGCCGCCCGTGACGCCGACCTTGATCGGCTTTTCCTGCGCGATGGCGCCGGTGGCGAAGGCGGCGCCGATGGCGGCGCCGGCGATCCATTGCAGCACGTTGCGACGTTGCATGACTGGCTTCCTTGTTTCCCGAATGCTCTGATTGCCGGTTTTCTTCCGCATGTCCCGGCGCTGACTTATCGCTTGCCTATCGCTTACTTATTTATGGCTGATGCGCCGCACCAGCCAGTCGCCGAAGCTCTGCACCGCCTGCACGAAGACGATCAGGATCAGCACCACCGCCACCATCACCTCGGTGATGTAGCGCTGGTAGCCGTAGCGGATGCCGAGGTCGCCCAGCCCGCCGCCGCCGATGGCGCCGGCCATCGCCGAGTAGCCCACCAGGCTGACGAAGGTGATGGTCAGGCCCGCCACGATGCCGGGCATGGCCTCGGGCAGCAGCACCTTCATGACGATCTGGCCGGTGGTCGCGCCCATCGACTGGGCCGCTTCCACCAGGCCCTTGTCGACCTCGCGCAGCGCGCTTTCCACCAGCCGCGCGATGAACGGGATCGCGGCGATGGTCAGCGGCACCACGGCCGCCGTGGTGCCGATCGACGAGCCGACGATGAAGCGCGTAAACGGGATCACCACCACCAGCAGGATGATGAACGGAATCGAGCGCACCGCGTTGACCACCACGCCGATGGTGCGGTTGAACAGCGGGTGCGACAGCACGCCGCCGCGGTTGGTCAGGTGCAGCAGCACGCCCAGCGGCACGCCGAACAGCGCCCCGACCACGCCCGAGATGCCCACCATCAGCAGGGTCTCGTTGAACGAGGTCAGGAACAGGTCAAACATTTCAGACCACATGCTCGATCTCCTCCACTACCACGCCTTGCTCCTGCAGGAAGGCCATCGCGGCCTTGACGTCGGCCGGCTCGCCGGTGGCCATGATGGCCAGCGAGCCGAAGGCCTGCCCCTGGATCTCGTCGATGTGCCCGTGCAGGATGTTGAAGTCCAGCCCGTGGCGGCGGATGGCCTGGGCCAGCACCGGCTGGTCCACGCCGGCGCCGGTGAAGGCGAGGCGGTAGACGTGGTCGCGGCCGTTGCCGAGCCGGCTTTCCACGCGCTTGAGCACGCTCGCCGGCAGCTCCTGCGCGATCACGTCGCCGATCATGGCGCGCGTGACCTCGTGCTGCGGGCGCAGGAAGACGTCGATCACGCGGCCGCTTTCCACCACCTGCCCGGCTTCGAGCACGGCCACGCGGTCGCACACCTGTTTGATCACTTCCATCTGGTGCGTGATCATGACGATGGTCAGGCCCAGGTCGCGGTTGATCTGGCGCAGCAGCTCCAGGATGGCGCGCGTGGTTTCCGGATCGAGCGCCGAGGTGGCCTCGTCGGACAGCAGCACCTTGGGCTTGCTCGCCAGCGCGCGGGCGATGCCCACGCGCTGCTTCTGCCCGCCGCTGATCTGGGCGGGATAGCGGTCCTTCAGCGCCGACAGGCCGACCAGATCCAGCAGCGGCAGCACCGTCGCGGAGATCTCGCTCCGGGACTTGCCGGCCAGCTCCAGCGGCAGCGCCACGTTGTCGTACACGGTGCGCGACGACAGCAGGTTGAAATGCTGGAAGATCATGCCGATGTCGCGGCGGGCCTGGCGCAGCGCGCCGCTGCCGAGCGCGGTCAGGTCCTGGCCGGCGACGATCACGCGGCCGGCGCTGGGCCGGTTGAGCAGGTTGATGGCGCGCACCAGCGTGCTCTTGCCGGCGCCGCTGCGGCCGATGATGCCGAAGACCTCGCCGGGGGCGATGGACAGGCTGACATCCCGCAATGCATGCACTTCGCCCGACCCGCCGGGAAAGCGCTGCGATAGACCTTGCAGTTCGATCATGTGAAATGAAAACGGCAACAGGCGAGAAATGTCTCAAGCGCTGTTGCCGCATCTTGTTTTTTTGGCGAAGCTCGCATTTTAAGCGATCCGCTTCATACCAGAAACGACTTTTTGCCGATGTCTTTATATGTTCACGGCATATAGAACGGCAAAAAGCTGCTTAGGCGCCCCGCCACGAAGGGGGCCGCTTGTCCAGGAAGGCCTGCACGCCTTCCAGTGCCGCGTCGTCCATCATGTTGCAGGCCATCGTCTGGCCGGCCAGCTGGTAGGCCGCCTCGATGCCCATCTCCAGCTGGCGGTAGAACAGCCCCTTGCCGGCGGCCACCGCCGCGGCCGGCTTGGCGCAGATGCTGGCGGCCAGGCGCGCGACCTCGGCGTCGAGCGCGTCGGCCGGCACCACGCGGTTGACCAGGCCGCGCTCGCGCGCCTGTGCCGCATCGATCATGTCGCCGGTCAGCAGCATCTCCAGCGCCTGCTTGCGCGAGACGTCGCGCGACAGCGCCACGCCCGGCGTCGAGCAGAACAGGCCGAGGTTGACGCCGGACACCGCGAAGCGGGCGTCGTCGGCCGCCACCGCCAGGTCGCACATCGCCACCAGCTGGCAGCCGGCGGCGGTGGCGATGCCCTGCACGCGCGCGATCACCGGCTGCGGCATCTTGTGGATCGCCATCATCATGCGCGTGCAGCGGTCGAACAGCGCGCGGTAGTAGGCATGCGACGGGCTGGCGCGCATCTCGCGCAGGTCGTGGCCGGCGCAGAAGGCGCGCCCGGCCCCGGCCAGCACCACCACGCGCACGGCGGGATCGGCGGCGATGCGGGAGAACGCGGCGGCGAGCGCGTCGAGCAGGCCCTCGGACAAGGCGTTGAAGGCCTCGGGGCGGTTCATGGTCAGCCGCAGCACGCCCGCGGCGTCCAGGCTCTCGGCCAGCAGCGGCGTGGCCGCGCGGTTGTCGGTTTCTGCCATGCCGGCGGTCTCCTGTATTTGCTGTTTCCTATTGTTCGAGCAGCACCTTGAGGTGCGCCAGCACGCTGCGCCCGAGCGCGCTGAGGTTGTAGCCGCCCTCCAGGCAACTGACGATGCGCCCGCTGGCGTGGGCGCGGGCCACTTCCATCAGTTGCGCGGTGATCCAGGCGTAGTCCTGCTCGACCAGGCCCATCTGCCCGAGGTCGTCCTCGCGGTGGGCGTCGAAGCCCGCCGAGATGAACAGCATCTGCGGCTTGAAGTCGTGCAGGCGCGGCAGCCAGATCGTCTCCACCACCTCGCGCACCGCCAGCCCGTTGGTATAGGCCGGCAGCGGGATGTTCGACATGTTGGCGGCGATGTGCTCGGTGCCGCTGTAGGGATAGAACGGGTGCTGGAAGAAGCTGCACATCAGCACCCGCTGGTCGCAGCGGAACGCCGCCTCGGTGCCGTTGCCGTGGTGCACGTCGAAATCGACGATGGCCACCCGCTCCAGCCCGTGCGCGGCCAGCGCGTGGCGCGCCGCCACCGCCACGTTGTTGTAGAAGCAGAAGCCCATCGCGCGGTCCGGCTCGGCGTGGTGGCCGGGCGGGCGCACACAGCAGAAGGCGTTCTCGATCTCGCCGGCGATCACCGCGTCGGTGGCGGCCACGGCGGCGCCGGCGGCCAGCCCGGCGGCGGCCAGCGTGTGACTGTTCATCAGCGTGTCGGGGTCGATCGGGTGATAGCCGCTGGCGGGGCTGGCGGCGGCCAGGCTGGCGACGTATTCCGGCCGGTGCACGCGCCCGATCTGCTCGGCCGTAGCGGGCGGGGCTTCGCGCCGGTCCAGCAGGCCATCCATGCCGTGCGAGATCAACTGGTCCTCGATGGCCTGCAGGCGCTCCGGGCATTCCGGATGAAAATGCCCCATCTCATGCAGCAGGAATTCGGGATGCGTGTAGAAGCCTGTCGGCATGTCTTCTTGCTTTATGGTTGTCTCCAATCGCTACGTTAGCACATGCCGGCGCGGCCACCCAGCGGGGCGCCGCGCGCGCACCATCCGCTATACTCGCAGCGACTTGCAAAGGACACCATGACCGACATCCAGCGCTCCTTGCGCCGCCCCTTGCTGGGCGCCGCGCTTTCCGCTGCCGCATTGAGCTTGTGCGGCGTCTCCCCCGCCCTGCTTGCGGCCGGCAAGCGCCGCGTGAGCGTGCGCGAAGAAGAGATCGAGCCGGGCCGCTACCGCGACAATCCCAGGAGCCGCGCGTTCATCGACGACATGGTGGCGCGCCACGGCTTCCCGCGCGCCACGCTCGAAGACTGGTTCGGCCAGACCGTCTATTCGTCCACGGTGGCGCGCCTGATCATGCCGCCGGCCACGCCGGGGCGCAAAAGCTGGCGCGCCTACCGCTCGCGCTTCATCGAGCCGATCCGCATCAACGCCGGCGTGCGCTTCTGGCAGCAGAACCGCGACACGCTGCGCCGCGCCGAGGCCGAGTTCGGCGTGCCGGCCTCGGTGATCGTCGGCATCATCGGCGTGGAGACCATCTACGGGCGCGACATGGGCACGTTCCGCGTGATCGACTCGCTCTCCACGCTGGCCTTCGACTACCCCGACACGCCCAACCGCGAGGCCCGCACCACGCTGTTCCGCAACCAGCTCTCCGACTACCTGCTGTGGTGCCGCGACACCGGCACCGACGTGTTCTCGGTGCTGGGCTCCTACGCCGGCGCGATCGGCATCCCGCAGTTCATGCCCACCAGCCTGCGCGAGTACGCCATCGACTACGACGGCGACGGCCACATCGACCTGCGCAACAGCCCCACCGACGCCATCGGCAGCGTGGGCCGCTTCCTGCAGCTGCACGGCTGGGAACAGGGCCGCCCGGTGGCGTGGCGCATCGCGCCCGACGAAGGCAGCCGCGGCATTGCCACGGCCGCGGCCGACGGCGAGCCCTGGCCGACCCGCACGCTGAGCCAGTTGCTCAAGGCCGGCCTGCGCGTGGACGAGCCGATCGACCTCGCGCGCGAAGGCGAGACCGGCGTGCTGGTGGTGGACCTGCCCACGCCGGGCGAGACCACCGACTACATGCTGGGCCTGCGCAATTTCTACGTGCTCACGCGCTACAACCGCAGCTTCTTCTACGCGCTGGCGGTGTACCAGCTCGGCGAAGCGGTCAAGGCGGCGATGGCCTGACGCCAGTCGCCGCCGCCGGCAAACAAAAAGCCCCGCTGCCATGAGCGGGGCTTTTTGCTGGCGCGCGCGATGCGCGCGATGCCTGTGGCGAGGGCCTCAGGCCGGGAACACCCCGGTGGACAGATAGCGGTCGCCGCGGTCGCACACCACGAAGACGATGGTGGCGTTCTCCACTTCCTCGGCGATGCGCAGCGCCACGCATAGCGCGCCGGCGGCGGAGATGCCGCAGAAGATGCCTTCCTCGCGCGCCATGCGGCGCGCCATGTGCTCGGCGTCGCCCTGGCTGACCAGCTCGGTGCGGTCGATGTACTTAGGATCGTAGATCTTCGGCATGTACGCCTCCGGCCACTTGCGGATGCCGGGAATGCGCGAGCCTTCGGCCGGCTGCGCGCCGACCACCTGCACCGCGGCACTCTGCTCCTTGAGGTAGCGCGACACGCCGGTGATGGTGCCGGTGGTGCCCATCGCCGAGACGAAGTGAGTGATGCGCCCTTCGGTCTCGCGCCAGATCTCGGGGCCGGTGGTCTCGTAGTGGGCCAGCGGGTTGTCCGGGTTGGCGAACTGGTCGAGGATCACGCCGCGGCCGTCGCGCTCCATCGAGTCGGCGAGGTCGCGCGCGTACTCCATGCCGCCCTTGACCGGCGTGAGGATGATCTCGGCGCCATACGCGGCCATGCTCTGGCGGCGCTCCATGCTCAGGTCCTCGGGCATGATCAGCACCATCTTGTAGCCGCGGATGGCGGCGGCCATCGCCAGCGCGATGCCGGTGTTGCCCGAGGTGGCCTCGATCAGCGTGTCGCCCGGCTTGATGCGGCCGCGCGCCTCGGCACGGGCGATCATCGACACCGCCGGCCGGTCCTTGACCGAGCCCGCCGGGTTGTTGCCCTCGAGCTTGCCGAGAATTACGTTGCCACGCGGGGCGCCGGCGGCGCCGGGGATGCGCTGCAGTTGCACCAGCGGCGTATTGCCGATGGTGTCTTCGATCGTCTTGTAGGCCATGATGAGCGGGATTCCGAATGTCGGCGGACATTGTAATCCAGCCGTAATACTCGCGCCGGCAGGCGCGCCGGGCCGCCGCGGCTGCGACAGCCCGCCTCATGGCAAGGCCGGCGGGACAGCAAGCGTCAGGCCTCGGCCTCGCCGCCCTTGCGCTCGCCCAGCAGGTGGTACAGCAGGATGGCGCCGAAGGTGGCGGTGCCGATGCCGCCCAGCGTCATGCCGCCGAGCTTGAGGGTCAGGTCGCCGGCGGCCACGGTCAGCGTGGCGCCTACCGTGATGAGGTTGCGCGAACTGGAGAAGTCCACCTTGTTCTCGACCCAGATGCGCCCCGCGGTGGCCGAGATCAGGCCGAACACGACGATGGTCAGGCCGCCGATCACCGGCCCCGGGATGGTCAGGATCAGCGCGCCGAACTTGGGCGAGAAGCCCAGGATGAGCGCCACCACCGCGGCCACCACGAAGATCAGCGTGGAGTAGATCCGCGTCACCGCCATCACGCCCATGTTCTCGGCGTAGGTGGTCACGCCGGTGCCGCCGCCGCCCGCCGAAATGATGGTGGCGATGCCGTCGCCGATGAACGCGCGGCCGATGTACGGGTCGAGATTGCGCCCGGTCATCACGCTGATGGCCTTGATGTGCCCGAGGTTCTCGGCCACCAGCACGATCGCCACCGGCGCGATCAGCAGCATGGCGCTGGCCTGGAACACCGGCGAAGTGAACACCGGCAGGCCGAACCAGCTCGCCGCGGCCACGCCGGAGAAGTCGATGGTCTTGCCCAGCCCCATGAGGTTGGTGCAGACGTAGTACAGCAGGTAGCCGAACAGCCCGCCGACCAGCACCGGCAGGCGGCGCAGCATGCCCGGCGCGTGCACCGCCACCAGGCCCACCGCCAGCACCGTGGCCAGGCCGACCCAGGTGTCGAGCGCCGCGCCGCTCACGGCCTTGACCGCCACCGGCGCGAGATTCAGGCCGATGGCCGCGACGATGGCGCCCGTGACCACCGGCGGCATCAGCCGCTCCACCCAGCGGTAGCCCACCGCCTGCACCACCAGCCCGATGACGAGGTAGAGCGCGCCCGCGGCGATGATGCCGCCGAGCGCGACCGGGATGTTCGGGTTCGGGCCGCTGCCGGCATAGCCGGTGGCAGCGATCACCACCGCGATGAAGGCGAAGCTCGAGCCGAGGTAGCTCGGCACCCGGCCGCGCACGCACAGGAAGAAGATCAGCGTGCCGATGCCGGAGAACAGGATCGCGATATTGGGATTGAAGCCCATCAGGATCGGCGCGATGGCGGTCGAGCCGAACATCGCCACCACGTGCTGGATGCCCGCCAGCACGGTCTGGCCGGCAGGCAGCCGCTCGTCGGGCGCGATCACGCCATGTGTCTTCAGCCGCCACCTGGGCAGGAATCCCGCGTCCTCACCATTTGCCATCGTCGAGCTCCCTTTCTTGTCCTTGGCCTGGAGATCCGGCCTGGGTTGGTTTGTCGTGGCCGCGCGGCCGGCTCGGTCCGCGCGGGCGTGCGCATGATACCGCGCGGCCGCATTCATGCGAAGCCACCGGGACTAGCACAAGCCGTACCAGCGCATGCCGGCGCGGGCATGCGGCCTTGCCACGATCGTGGTGCATGCAGGCGGGAAGCCCCGGACGCGGCCGGGGCTTCGACGGTGCGCCGCGCGCCGCGCGCGATGGCATACACGATGGCATGCGCGACGGCTTGCGCGATGACACGCAGCGCGGCGCTCCGGGGAGCGCGGATTACTTGAGGGCCTTGGCCGGCGCCTTCTCCGCGGGCCTGGCCTCCTTCTTCGCCACGGCCGCGGCCGCGGGCTTCGGCGCGGCGCCCGCGCCGATGGTCATGCCGGCTTCCCGCAGCCGCGCCACCGACTTCTGGCCCAGGCCCTTGACGCGGTCGGCGAGATCGGCCGCATCCCTGAAGGGCCCGCCCTTGGCGCGCTCGGCCACGATGGTGCTGGCCGTGGCCGGGCCGATGCCCTTGAGCGTCACCAGCGTGGCCTCGTCGGCGGTGTTCACGTCGACGGCGGCATGGGCCGCGCCCGCCAGCGAAAAGCAGAGCGCAAGCGCCAGCACCGCATGCCTGGACACCAGCCTGACCGACTGCGCGAGCGAGTGCCTGATCGAGTGCGGAATCGACTGCTTGAGCGATTGCATGAGCGACCGCGTGCGTGACTGCACGAGCGGTTGCATGAGCGACTGCCTGATTGCCTGATTGCGCATTGGAGATTCTCCTGTCCGTTGTGAAGGTTGCCGCGTCCTGGCCGGACGCCGCAAGACCGAGGATAGAAGCGCGCGGCGCGCCTGGCGCATCCTGCAACCAAAGTTCACGTCGGCTACCAGGATGTGTCCGCGCGCGGCTCCAAAAGAAAAACGCGCGCCGAAGCGCGCGTCCAGGCTGTCAGGAAGATCAGCTTGCCGCTTGCGTTCTCCCCGCTCCCGCGTGCGGGAGCGGGGAGCAGACCGGAAGCAATCGAAGGTTCCGCGTCGATCCGGCCACGGGCCGCGGTGCGCGGCCTCAGCCCCGGCGCTGCAGCAGCCAGCGGCAGTAGCGCGACACGCCTTCCTCGACCGTGTAGAACGCATCCTTGTAGCCGGCCGCGCGCAGGCGCGACATGTCGGACTGCGTGTAGCACTGGTACTTGCCGCGCAGCGCGTCGGGGAACTTGATGTATTCCACCAGCCCTTCCTGCACCAGCTCGTCCAGGCTCAGGCGCGGCTTGTCCTCGGCTTCGCGCAGCGTGTTGACCACGGCGCTGGCGATGTCGTTGAACGGCTGCGCGTGGCCGGTGCCGAGGTTGAAGATGCCCGACTTGTCCGGATGCTCGAGGAAGAACAGGTTGACCTTCACCACGTCCTCGACCGAGACGAAATCGCGCGTGTGGCCGCCGGGGCCGTAGCCGCCGTATTCGCCGAACAGCTTGACCGTGCCGTCGGCGCGGAACTGGTTGAAGTTGTGGAACGCCACCGAGGCCATGCGCCCCTTGTGCGCCTCGCGCGGGCCGTAGACGTTGAAGTAGCGGAAGCCCACGATCTGCGACAGCGCCGACGGCAGCGTGCGCCGCACCACCTGGTCGAACAGGAACTTGGAGTAGCCGTAGACGTTGAGCGGCTGCTCGTGCTCGCGGTCTTCCCGGAACACCTGCGAGGCGCCGTAGGTGGCCGCCGACGAGGCGTAGAGGAACTGCGCGCCCTGCTCCAGGCAGGCTTCCATCAGCGCGCGCGTGTAGCGGTAGTTGTTCTCCATCATGTAGCGGCCGTCGTGCTCCATCGTGTCGGAGCAGGCGCCCTCGTGGAACACCGCGCGCACCTTGCCGAAGTCGCCGCGCGCGAAACGGGCCAGGAATTCGGTCTTGTCGACGTAGTCGCGGATGTCGCAGTCGACCAGGTTGTGGAATTTCTCCGCGCGCGTCAGGTTGTCGACGGCGACGACATTGTCCTCGCCGCGGTCGTTCAGGCCCTTGACGAGGTTGCTGCCGATGAAGCCGGCCGCGCCGGTAACGATGATGGTCATGTGCGTGAGGACTCGTGCGAGCCGGAAGACGGTGCCGCGCCCTGCGCCGGCGTACCGAACAGTTCAGGATAGGTGACCACGGCGGTGCCGAGCTTGCCCACCACGATGCCGCCGGCGCGGTTGGCGTGCTGCACGGCCTCCTTGAGCGGCACGCCCGCGCCGAGCATGGTGGCGAGCGTGGCGATCACGGTGTCGCCGGCGCCCGAGACGTCGTAGACCTCGCGCGCCTGCGCCGACACGTGCAGCACTTCGGCCTCGGTGTAGAGCGTCATGCCCTCTTCCGAGCGCGTCAGCAGCAGCGCTTCCAGGTGCAGCTCGCGGCGCAGGTTCTGGGCGCGGATGGTGAGGTCGGACTCGGTCTTCCAGGCCCCCACCACGTGGCGCATCTCGGCGCGGTTGGGCGTGATCAGCGTGGCGCCGCGATAGCGCGAGTAGTCGTCGCCCTTGGGATCGACCAGCACCAGGCAGCCGGCCGCGCGGCCCGCTTCCACCATGCGGCCCACGTGCGCCAGCCCGCCCTTGCCGTAGTCGGACAGCACCAGCACCTTGTATTCCTTGACCAGGGTCTGGAAGCGCTCCTGCACGGAAAGCAGCACCTCGTGCGCGGGCGGGTTCTCGAAGTCCACGCGCAGCAGTTGCTGCTGGTGCGCCACCACGCGCAGCTTGATGGTGGTGTTGACGCTCGCGTCGCGATGCAGGTAGGGCTGCACGTGGCTGGCCGCCAGCAGGGTCTCGAGCGTGCGGCCGGGCTCGTCGTCGCCGACCACGCCGAGCATGCCGACGCTGGCGCCGAGCGCGGCCGCGTTGCGCGCCACGTTGGCCGCGCCGCCGAGGCGCTCGTCGCTGCGCTTGATCTGCACGACCGGCACCGGCGCTTCCGGCGAGATGCGCTCCACGTCGCCGAACCAGTAGCGGTCCAGCATCATGTCGCCCGTCACCAGGATGCGGGCTTGATTGATCTGTTGCAGCGGAATGTGGTTCTTGCTCATGGAATCCTTGGCAACGCGGCCCGGTCCGTCAGCCAGCGCGTCGGCTTGTTCTTCCCGTTGGTTTCTCGGTTAGCGCGTCGTGGTCGGCCGCCCGATCGCATGATATTCGATGCCTGCTTCCTGCATGGCCTCGGGCTCGTACAGATTGCGTCCGTCGAAGATGACGGGCGCCGTCAGGCGGCGCTTGATCTGGTTGAAGTCGGGGCTGCGGAAGACCTTCCATTCCGTGACGATGACCAGCGCGTCGGCGCCGTCCAGCGTGTCCATCTGCGCGTCGCTGAAATGCACGCGCGCGAAGCCGCCCTCGATGTCGGCGAGGTCCTCCTCCAGCACGCGGCGCGCCTCGGCCATCGAGATCGGGTCGTGCACGCGCAGCGCGGCGCCGCGCGACACCAGCGCGCGCGCCAGCACCCGCGACGGCGCCTCGCGCATGTCGTCGGTGTTGGGCTTGAACGCCAGGCCCCACACCGCGAAGGTGCGCCCCGCGAGATCCTCGCCGAAGCGGCGCACGATCTTGTCGGCCAGCACCTGCTTCTGCGCGTCGTTGACGGCCTCGACCGCCTCCAGCACGCGCATGGGCTTGCCGTGCGCGCTCGCGGTGCGCATCAGCGCCTGCACGTCCTTGGGAAAGCACGAGCCGCCGTAGCCGGCGCCGGCATAGAGGAAACTATAGCCGATGCGCGGATCGGAGCCGATGCCCATGCGCACCAGCTCGATGTCGGCGCCGACCTCGTCGGCCAGGTTGGCCAGCTCGTTCATGAACGAGATGCGCGTGGCCAGCATCGAGTTGGCGGCGTACTTGGTGAACTCGGCCGAGCGCACGTCCATGTAGAAGGTGCGCTCGTGGTTGCGGTTGAACGGCGCGTAGAGCTGGCGCATGATGGCCTTGGCGTGGCGGCCCGCGACGTCGGCGTCGCAGCCCAGCACGATGCGGTCGGGACGCATGAAGTCCTCCACCGCGGCGCCTTCCTTGAGGAACTCGGGGTTCGACACCACCGAGAACTGCAGGTCTTCCAGGCTGCGCGCGGCCAGCTCGGCGCGGATCGCCTGGGCGACGCGGTCGCCGGTGCCGACCGGCACGGTCGACTTGTCCACCACCACCTTGAAGCCGGTCATGTGGCGGCCGATGTTGCGCGCCGCCGCCAGCACATACTGCAGGTCGGCCGAGCCGTCCTCGTCGGGCGGCGTGCCGACCGCGATGAACTGCACGTCGGCGTGCTCGACGCTCGCCGCCACGTCGGTGGAAAAGGTCAGCCGGCCGGCCTCGCGATTGCGCAGGATCAGTTCCTTGAGGCCCGGCTCGTAGATCGGCACGCCGCCGGCGTTGAGCAGCGCGATCTTGCGCTCGTCCACATCCAGGCAGAACACGTCGTTGCCCAGTTCGGCCAGGCAGGCCCCGGTCACTAGACCGACGTAGCCGCTGCCGATAACGGTGACTTTCATAGCTTGTACTCCAGATAGGGATTGGCGTGCGACGCCGGGGCGTCAGCCGAGTGCCTCCGAACGGCGCGGCGCGTAGGTTTCCCAACGGTTGCAGCCGGGGCACTGCCAATAGAACAACCGCGCGCGGAAACCGCATTCACGGCAGGTATAGCGGGCCAGGTTGCGCGTGCGATGCTGCAGCAGGTCGCGGATCGCCGCGACTTCCTGCGCCTGCGCGATGTCCTGGCCGGCCGCCGGCGACGCTACCGCCGCAACACCGGCGGGCACATCGGCGGGCATATTGGCGGGCGCTTCCTGCGCCTGCGCCGCTTCGGCGGCCTGGGCCTCGAAATACTTGGTCAGCGCCAGCAGCGAAGGCTGGCGGCGCAACTGCTCGCGCATCAGCGTGGCGGCGGCCGGCGCGCCGTGCAGCTCGAGCTCGGCGCGGTAGGCGCTGTCGAGCAGCTCGGGCGCCAGGCTGGTCTTGAGCAGGCCGCGCAGCCATGCCAGGGCCTTGCCCTCGTCGCCGAGCTGGCGGTAGGCCTTGACCACACGGTCGGCCACCAGCGGCAGGTAGGACGCATCCTGCTGCTCGATGCCGAACCAGTGGCCGAGCGCCCCGGCCACGTCGCCGGCGGCCATCGCCACATCGCCGAGCAGCATCGGCGCGCGCACGTTGGCGGGATTTTCCTCGATGGCCTGGCGCAGCCAGCCGGTCGCCTCGTCGGGCTGCTTGCGCTGCAGCGCGTCCTGCGCCAGCTCGCAGCAGAACTGGGCGATCTGCACCTTGTAGTCCTTCTGCTCGAGCGGCTGCAGCTCGCGCGCGGCGTCGATGGCCTTCTTCCATTCCTTCTCGACTTCGTAGAGCTCGAGCAGCACGTGCTTGGCTGGCGCCGCGTAGGGGCCGGACATCAGCCGCCGCAGCGATTCCTCGGCGCGGTCCAGCAGGCCGGCGCGCAGGTAGTCCTGGCCGAGCTCGTAGAGCGCGTGCTCGCGCTCGGCGTCGGGCAGGTCCTGGCGGCTGGCCAGGTTCTGGTGCACGCGGATGGCGCGCTCGGTCTCGCCGCGGCGGCGGAACAGCGCGCCGAGCGCGAAGTGGAGCTCGGTGGTCTCGGGGTCCAGGCGCACCACTTCGATGAAGGCATCGATGGCCTGGTCGGGCTGCTCGTTGAGCAGGAAGTTCAGCCCCTTGAAATAGGAGCGGGGCAAGGCGCCCTGCTCGCTCAGGAGCTGGCGCGCGTCGAAGCGCGCGGCCATCCAGCCGAGGCCGAAGATGAGCGGCAGCGCAAGCAGCCACCAGGTTTCAAAAATCATGGCTCAGACTTTCGGGCCGACTACGTTGTAGGGAACGCCGGACGCGGCGGCCTGCGGATCGCGCGGGGCTTCCGGCGGCTGGCTGCGCGCCTCGCCGAGCGCGCGCCGCAGCCGGCCCATCTCGATGCGCTGGCGCATCAGCGCCGGCGCCACCGCGGCCAGCGCGGCGACGATGCCGAGCCCGAAGGCGGCCAGCAGGATCAGGATCAGCGGCGCGCGCCAGACGGCGTCGAAGAACAGCCGCAGCGAGGCGTCGGCGGTATTGCGCAACGCCAGCACGAACAGCAGCGCGAACAGGACAATGCGGATGATCCAGGCGACAAGTTTCATGCGGACGTCAGGAGGATTTCATGCGGACTTCAGGCGGCAGGTAAGGCATCGGGCTCCGGCAATGCAGGCCGATGCGGACATCGGGCCAGCGGGCGGCGACGCCCCTCTGTGGATTTCCGGCATTGTAGCGGAATCGTCTCGCGCCAACGGTAACCTCTTGTATGCCCGCATAATGAAAAAGCGCCCCGATGCGGGGCGCTTTCTCGACTATCCAGGCATATTGCGAGCGAATCGCAGCAACTCAGGAACGGGCCAGCTTCAGCCCGGCATCGTCGTGCAGCACGCCGCCGGCGACCGCCGGCTTGGGCTGTCCGTGCGCCGTTGCCGCATGGACCGCGCCGTGGCCGTTGCCATTGGCACTGGCATTGCTGCCATTGCCATTGCCGACATGGTTGCCGCCGGCGATGGCACCAGCGCCACCGCCGCCGTTACCGGCGGCCTGTGTCACCAGGCTGCGGTCGACCCGCTCGCGCAACTCCTTGCCCGCCTTGAAGTGCGGCACCCGTTTCTCGGGCACCAGCACCCTCTCGCCGGACTTGGGGTTGCGCCCCACGCGCGGCGGACGCCGGTTCAGACCAAAACTGCCGAATCCGCGAATCTCGATGCGGTGGCCATCGGCCAACGCTTCGGACATGGCATCGAGGATCGTCTTGACCGAGATGTCCGCGTCCCGCAGCAACAACTGCGGGAACCGGGCAGCCAGTTTTTCGACAAGCTCGGACTTGGTCATGGGCATCCGCTGGCAGGAGTGAACCGATGCTTACTGGTTGTCCTGGCCGAGCTTGGCCTTCAGCAGCGCGCCCAGGTTGGTCGTGCCGGCGGTGCCGGTATCGGCCTGGAACTTCTGCATCGCTTCCTGCTGCTCTGCGCTGTCCTTGGCCTTGATCGACAGGTTGATGTTGCGCGACTTGCGGTCGACGTTCACCACCAGGGCGGTGATCTGCTCGCCTTCCTTCAGCACGTTGCGGGCATCTTCCACGCGGTCGGCCGAGATTTCGGACGCGCGCAGGTAGCCTTCCACGTCGTCAGCCAGCTGCACCACGGCGCCCTTGGCATCCACCGTCTTGATGGTGCCGTTGACCAGGGAACCCTTGTCGTTGGCCGAGATGAAGTTGTTGAACGGATCGCCCGACAGCTGCTTGATGCCCAGCGAGATGCGTTCCTTGTCGACGTCGATGCCCAGGACCACGGCTTCCACGTCGTCGCCCTTCTTGTACTTGCGCACGGCTTCTTCGCCGGTTTCCTGCCAGGACAGGTCCGACAGGTGCACCAGGCCGTCGATGCCGCCGGGCAGGCCGATGAACACGCCGAAGTCGGTGATCGACTTGATCTGGCCGGCCAGCTTGTCGCCCTTCTTGTGGTTGCGGCTGAAGTCGTCCCACGGATTGGCCTTGCACTGCTTCATGCCCAGGCTGATACGACGCTTGTCTTCGTCGATGTCGAGCACCATGACTTCGACTTCGTCGCCGAGCTGGACAACCTTGGACGGGGCCACGTTCTTGTTGGTCCAGTCCATTTCCGACACGTGCACCAGGCCTTCGATGCCGGCTTCGATCTCGACGAACGCGCCGTAGTCGGTCAGGTTGGTCACCTTGCCGAACAGGCGGGTGCTTTGCGGGTAGCGGCGCGAGATGCCGACCCACGGATCTTCGCCCAGCTGCTTCACGCCCAGCGAGACGCGGTTCTTTTCCTGGTCGAACTTGAGGATCTTGGCGGTGATTTCCTGGCCGACCGACAGCACTTCGCTGGGGTGGCGGACACGGCGCCATGCCAGGTCGGTGATGTGCAGCAGGCCGTCGATGCCGCCGAGGTCCACGAACGCGCCGTAGTCGGTGATGTTCTTGACGATACCGTTGACGATGGCGCCTTCCTTCAGGGTTTCCATCAGCTTCTGGCGCTCTTCGCCCAGGGTCGCTTCGACCACGGCGCGGCGCGACAGCACCACGTTGTTGCGCTTGCGATCCAGCTTGATGACCTTGAATTCCAGGGTCTTGCCTTCGTACGGCGTGGTGTCCTTGATCGGACGCACGTCGACCAGCGAGCCCGGCAGGAACGCGCGGATGCCGTTGACCATGACGGTCAGGCCGCCCTTGACCTTGCCCGTGACCGTGCCCGAGATGATCTCGCCGTCTTCCAGCGCCTTCTCGAGGTTCAGCCACGATGCCAGGCGCTTGGCCTTGTCGCGGGACAGGATGGTGTCGCCATAGCCGTTCTCGAGCGCGTCGATGGCCACGGAGACGTAGTCGCCGGCCTGCACTTCGAGTTCGCCCTGGTCGTTCAGGAACTCCTCCACCGGCACAAAGGCTTCGGACTTGAGGCCGGCGTTGACGACCACGAAGTTGTGGTCGATGCGCACGACTTCAGCGGAAATCACTTCGCCAGCCTTCATATTGGAGCGGGCGATCGATTCCTCGAACAGTGCGGCAAAGGATTCGTTAGTTTGCAGGTCGGACATAAACTTGTTTAGCAATCCGCAGTACTCGGGCCGGCGCGAGGATCGCGCTCAGTCTGCCTGGGCAGCGGGGTCAGGTTGAACAACACCGGCGGTTCCGCGCATGCGGGCGCCACCGGCACTTCGGCGCGGTGCGGTCCGGGCGCGCGGGTCAGCAACCCTGCGCGGCGTACCACTCCAGCACCTGCGCCACTGCCTGATCCACCGTCATCTCGGAGGTGTCGAGCAGCCGCGCATCCGTTGCGGGACGCAGCGGCGCGGCCGTGCGGGTGCGATCCCGCAGGTCGCGCGACTCGAGGTCACGCAAAAGGTCTTCGATATTAGCAGAAATTCCCTTATCAATCAATTGTTTATAGCGCCTGCGAGCGCGCGCCTCGACACTTGCGGTCAGGAACACCTTCAGGCGGGCGTCCGGGAAAATCACGGTGCCCATGTCGCGCCCGTCGGCAACCAGCCCGGGCAGCTTGCGGAAACCGCGCTGCAGCGCCGTCAGCGCGTCGCGCACCGGCTGGTGCACGGCGATGGCGGAGGCGCGGTTGCCGGTGGCCTCGGCGCGGATGGCCAGGCTGACCTCCTCGCCGCCGAGCCAGACCCGGTCCGGGCCGAACTTGACATCGAGGCGGGTGGCCAGTTTTGCAAGCCCCTCGACATCCTGCGCGTCGATGCCCGCCCGCTCGCTGGCGAGCGCCACCAGGCGGTACAGGGCCCCGCTGTCCAGCAAGTGGAAGCTGAGCGCATCGGCCACCTTGTGCGCTACGGTGCCCTTGCCGGAGGCGGTGGGCCCGTCGATTGTGATGACGTCGACGATAGTCATTGCTTATTGAAACAGGACAAAAATCAATCTTCCTAACAAGAGTGCCAAGAGTGCCGGCCGGCGCCGCGCGGCGCATCCTCTTACTGTGGCGCATTACGCCGCCGGCCGCTACTGGGGCAGGCGCGCACGGGCGCGCGCGGTGATCAGCGCGTCACAGAGGCGAATACCTCGAAATAATCGGGGAAGGTCTTGGCCACGCAGCCCGGCTCGTTGATGCGCACCGGCAGCGGGCCGAACGCGGCCAGCGAGAAGCACATCGCCATGCGGTGGTCGTCGTAGGTGTCGATGCCGGCGGCCGGCGTCTGCCATTGCGACGGCGGCGTCACCTTCAGGTAGTCCGCGCCCTCCTCCACTTCCACGCCGAGCTTGCGCAGCTCGGTGGCCATCGCGGCGATGCGGTCGGTTTCCTTGACCCGCCAGCTCGCGATGTTGGTCAGCGTGGTCGGGCCGTCGGCGAACAGCGCCGCCACCGCCAGCGTCATGGCGGCGTCCGGGATGTGGTTGCAGTCGAGCTCGATGCCGCGCAGGCGGCCGTCGTCGCGCTCGGTGCCGCGCACCTCGATCCAGTTGGCGCCGGCCATGACGTTGACGCCCATGCGGTTGAGCGCCTCGGCGAACTTCACGTCGCCCTGGATGCTCGACATGCCCACGCCTTCCACGCGCAGCGGGCCGCCGCCGATGGCGCCGGCCGCCAGGAAATACGAGGCCGACGAGGCATCGCCCTCGACGAAGATCTCGCCGGGCGAGCGGTAGGCCGCGCGCGCCGGCACGATGAAGCGCGACCAGCCTTCGCGCCGGACCTCGATGCCGAAGCGCGCCAGCAGGTTGAGCGTGATCTCGATGTAGGGCTTGGAAATCAGCTCGCCGATCACCTCGATCTCGATGGTGCCGGCGGCGGCGTCGGCCAGCGGCAGCGTCATCAGCAGCGCCGTCAGAAACTGGCTGGAGACGTCGCCGCGCACGCGGATCGGCGCGTCGATGCGGATCGGCGCCGGCGAGATCTGCAGCGGCGGATAGCCCTCGGTGCCGAGGTAGTCGATCTTCGCGCCGATCTGGCGCAGGCCGTCGACGAGGTCGCCGATCGGCCGCTCGTGCATGCGCGGCACGCCGGACAGCTTGTAGCTGCCGCCCTGCAGCGCCAGCGCCGCGGTGAGCGGGCGGATCGCGGTGCCGGCGTTGCCCATGAACAGGTCGGCCGACTTGTTGGGGAAGTTGCCACCGGCGCCGCGCACCACGCACGCGCCGTCTTCCTGCCGCCACTCCACGCCGAGCGTGCGCAGCGCCTGCAGCATCACGCGGGTGTCGTCGGAATCGAGCAGGTCGCGTACGCGCGTTTCGCCTTCGGCGAGCGCCGCCAGCAGCAGCACGCGGTTGGAGATGCTCTTGGAGCCGGGCAGGCGGACCGTGCCGGAGGCGCGGGTGAGGGGACCGAGCGTGAGGTGTTCCATGATCTGCGAGCGGGTTGTGCGGCGCCCCGCCGGTGGCGGGCCGCCGCGGTGTGGGTGGCGGTCAGGGTTCGGCGTTGACGGCGGGCGCGCGCTGCGCGCCCCATTGCAGGCGCGCCCGGCTGGCGCGCTGGAAGATGCGCTCCAGGCCCGCGCCGTCGCTTTTCTCGATCAGGGTCTTCAGGTGGGCGAGCATGGCCTGGTAGGTCGACAGCTCGCTCAGCATGGCCTCGCGGTTGCCGATGCAGATGTCGCGCCACATTTCGGGCGAGGACGCGGCGATGCGCGTGAAATCGCGGAAGCCGCCGCCGGCGAAATCGAGCTTGAGCGCGGCATCCTCGGCATTGGCCACCTGCGCCACCAGCGCGTAGGACAGCAGGTGCGGCAGGTGGCTGACCGCGGCGAACACGGCATCGTGCTGCACGGCCGACATCACGTCGCAGTGCGCGCCCGCGGTTTCCCACATGGCGCGCACGGCGGCCACGTCGAGGCGGCTGTTTTCCTGCAGCGGGCACAGCACGGCGCGCTTGCCGTCGTAGAGATCGGCCAGCGCGGCCTCGACGCCGTTCAGCTCGCGTCCCGCGATGGGATGCGCCGGCACGAACTGCGCGGCCTTGTCGCCCAGCGCCGTCTTGGCGGCCACGATCACGTCGGACTTGGTGCTGCCCGCGTCGGTGACGATGGTGGCGGGCTCGATATGCGGCTCGAGTGCATGGAGCAACGCAAAGGTCTGCGCCACCGGCGCGCACAGCACGATCACGCTGGCGCCCCTGGCGGCCTCTTCCAGCGTGGCGGCCTCGTCGATCACGCCGAGCTTGAGCGCGCGCTCGAGCGAAGCCTGCGAGCGGCCCACGCCGACCACCGTGCCGACCACGCCGGCACGCTTGAGCGCCAGCGCCAGCGAGCCGCCGATCAGGCCGACGCCGACGATGACGACACGGGAAAAATAGGGAGCGGACGCAGGATCGGTCACGGGAATACGCTGCCAGGCACGAAAGTTCGGGAATCCGGCATTGTATCCGCTCCGCCCGGCCGCGGCGGCGCCGATCGGGCGGGCACCGGCCGCGAAGCGGAGAAAAACGAGGGCGGGACCGGCTATCCGAGCGCTTTCTCGAGCGCCGTGATGAAGGCCGCGTTCTCTTCCGGCAGGCCGATGGTCACGCGCAGCCATTGCGGCAGGTTGTAGTTGCCGACCGGCCGCACGATCACGCCCTGCCGGAGCAGCGCCAGGTTGACGCGCGCGCCGGCGCCGTCGTCGCGGCCCACGCGCACCAGCACGAAATTGCCCGAGGACGGCACGTATTGCAGGCCGAGCCGGTCGAATGCGGCCACCAGCTGCGCCTTGCCGGCGCGGTTCAGCTCGGCGCTGCGCTTGAGGAAGGCGGTGTCGCCGAGCGCCGCGATGGCCGCCGCCTGGGCCAGGCTGTTGACGTTGAACGGCTGGCGGATGCGGTTGAGCAGGTCGGTCAGCGCCGGCTGCGCCACCGCGTAGCCGACGCGCAGCCCGGCCAGCCCGTAGGCCTTGGAGAAGGTGCGCGAGACCAGCAGGTTCGGGTATCGGCGCACCCACGCCACCGAGTCGTACTGCTGGGCGTCGTCCAGGTATTCGTTGTAGGCCTCGTCCAGCACCACCACCACATTGGCCGGCACCCTGGCCAGGAAGGCCTCGATGGCGGCCGCTGGCAGGAAGGTGCCGGTCGGGTTGTTGGGATTGGCGATGAAGACCAGGCGCGTGTCCGGCGCGATCGCGGCGGCCATCGCGTCCAGGTCGTGGCCGTAGTCGCGCGCCTTGACCTCGATCGCGCGCGCGCCGACTTCCTGCGTGGCGAGCGCGTACACCGCGAACGAGTGCTCGGCATAGACGATCGACTCGCCCGGCCTGACCAGCGCGTGCGCGGCGATCTCGAGGATGTCGTTGCTGCCGTTGCCCAGCGTGAGCCAGTCGGCCGGCACGCCGAAGCGGGCCGACAGCGCGGCCTTCAGTCCGAAGCCGTTGGCGTCGGGGTAGCGGCCCAACTCGGCCACCGCGGCGGCGATGGCGGTGCGGGCGGACTCGGGCATGCCGAGCGGGTTCTCGTTCGAGGCCAGCTTGACGATGGCGGCTTCGTCCAGGCCGAACTCGCGCGCCACCTCGGAAATCGGCTTGCCCGCCACGTAGGGTGAAATCGCCCGCACGTACTCGGGACCGAACTGCCTGCCCTGCTCTGCCATGTCGACTCCTTGCCGGTCGCTGCCCGGCCGCTATGCTGCCATCTGCCTGCCGTCTGCCTGCCTGCCGTCCCGGCCTTACTTGCTGGACGGGTACGAGCCCAGCACCTTGAAATAGGCCGCGTTGCGGCGCAGTTCCTCCAGCGCGCGCGCCACCGCGGCATCGTTCTGGTGGCCTTCCACGTCGACGTAGAAGTAGTACTCCCACGCGCCGCTGCGCGCCGGGCGCGACTCGAAGCGGCACATCGACACGCCGTTGTCGGCCAGCGGCGCGAGCAGCTGGTAGACCGCGCCGGCCTTGTTCGGCACCGACAGGATCATCGAGGTCTGGTCGCTGCCCGAGGGCTCGGTCTCGTAGCGCCCGATCACCGCGAAGCGGGTGCGGTTGTGCGGGTCGTCCTGGATATGCGTGCGCACCATGTGCAGGTGATAGCGGTTGGCCGCCGACTCGCCGGCGATGGCCGCGGAGGTCGGGTCCTCGCTGGCCATGCGCGCGGCCTCCGCGTTGCTCGACACCGCCTGGCGCTCGAGGTGCGGATAGTTGGCCGTGAGCCAGTGCTGGCACTGCGCCAGCGCCTGCGCGTGGGCGCGCACCACGGTCACGCCCTGCATGTCGGGCGACGACGCCATCAGGTTGTGGTGCACCTTGAGCGCGATCTCGCCGCTGATCTTGAGCGAGGTCTGCAGGAACAGGTCGAGCGTGCGCGACACCGCGCCCTCGGTGGAGTTTTCCACCGGCACCACGCCGTACTCGACGGTGCCGGCTTCCACCGCGCGGAACACCTCGTCGATGCTCGGGCACGGCACGCCGCTCACCTCATGGCCGAAATGCGCATACAGCGCCTGCTCGGAGAAGGTGCCGGCCGGCCCCAGGAAGGCCACTTCGAGCGGCTTCTCCAGCCCGCGGCAGGCCGACATCACCTCGCGCCAGATCGAGGCCACGCTGTCGTCGAGCAGCGGGCCCGGATTGGCGCCCTGCACCTTGCGGATCACCTGCAGCTCGCGCTCCGGGCGGAACACCGGCGCGCCGTACTTCTTCTTGACCTCGCCCACGTCGAGGGCGAGCTGCGCGCGGCGGTTGAGCATCGAGAGCAGTTCGCGGTCGAGCGCGTCGATCTGCTCGCGCAGCGGCGTCAGCTCGACGCCGAGCGCCTTCTCGGCCGCGGCGTTGTCCTGCGGCGCCGCCGCCCGCGCACTGTGCTTGTCTTGGTTTGTCATCGTATGGATCCGCTGCGCCGCCTCCTTGCAAGGCGGCTCTGAAAAAGACCGGTTTGCGCCCGTTCGGCACCATCCTGGCGCCCTCCCGGCTCACGCCTGGGCGCGGGCGCGCGGCACGGCGCGGGCTGCGCCGCGCCAGGCCGGGGACAACGCTCAGGCCGCGCTGCGCTCGAACTCGCGCATGTACTCGATCAGCGCCAGCACGCCGTCGAGCGGCATGGCGTTGTAGAGGCTGGCGCGCATGCCGCCGACCGACTTGTGGCCCTTGAGCTGCACCAGGCCGTTGGCGCGCGCGCCCGCCAGGAAGGCGTCGTTGCGCGACTCGTCGGCGAGGAAGAACGGCACGTTCATGCGCGAGCGGCAGGCCGGGTCGATCTCGTTGCGGTAGAACGCGCTCTGGTCGAGGAAGCGGTACAGGGCGTCCGCCTTGGCGATGTTGCGCTGCTCGATCGCGTCCACGCCGCCCTGGGCCTTGAGCCACTTGAAGACCAGCCCGGCGATGTAGATGGCGTAGGTCGGCGGCGTGTTGTACATCGAATTGTGCTCGGCCACCAGGCGCCAGTCGAACGCGGACGGGCACAGCGGATGCGCGTGGCCGAGCAGGTCCTCGCGCACGATCACGATGGTCACGCCGGCCGGGCCGATGTTCTTCTGCGCGCCGCCGTAGGCCACCTGGATGCGCGACCAGTCCACCGCGCGCGACAGGATGTGGCTGGAGACGTCGGCCACCACCACCGGGCCGCCGTCGCGGCTCTGACCGATGTCGGGCACGGTGTGGAACTCGACGCCGCCGATGGTCTCGTTGGTGCACAGGTGCACGTAGGCCGCGTCGTCGGACAGCTTCCACTCGGACACGTCGGGGATGCGCGTGAACTTCTGCGCGGCGCTGGTGGCGGCGATGTTGACCTCGCCATAGCGGCGCGCTTCCTGCTCGGACTTCACCGACCAGCTGCCGGTGACGACGAAATCGGCCTTGGGGCGCTCGGCATGCACGCGGCGCATCAGGTTCAGCGGCACGATCGCGTTCTCGCCGATGGCGCCGCCCTGCAGGAACAGGATGCGGAAGTTCTTCGGCACGCGCAGCAGCTCGCGCAGGCCGGCCAGCGCCTCGGCGTGGATGCTCTCGAACTCGCGGCTGCGGTGGCTCATCTCCATGACCGACACCCCCGTGCCGTGCCACGACAGCATCTCCTCGGCCGCCTGCAGCAGCACCTCGGTCGGCAGCGCCGCCGGACCGGGCGAGAAGTTATAGACACGCTCGGCCACGGCGCGCTGCATCATGGCGGCAAGTGCTGGATTCTGGGGTTCGTTCATGGAAGTAGAAATGAAAAATGGCTGCCGGTGTAAACCAAGCAGCCATTATCCCTCAAACCCGCACCGCGATGGGGAGACCGGGGCGGCGCCCCGCTCCCCGCGGCGCGGCTTGCCGGCTTACTTCGAAGCGGCGGCGATTTCCTTCTCGGCGGCGTCGCGCATCGACTTGCCGACCTGCGGGCCGTACTTCTGCATCATCGAGCCCCAGATCTCCTGGGTCGCCTTGCCCTGGTTGGCCATGAACTTCTGGCCGGTGGGCGACTTCAGGAAGGTGGTCAGGTCGCGGATTTCCTGCGCGCTGTAGTACTTGGCGAAGGCGTCGTAGTGCGCCTTGATGGCGTCGCTCTTGAAGCCATCGGTGGTGAAGGCCTGGCCCGCGCCGTCCACCATGCGCTGCACCGCGCCGTTCTTCTTGAGCTTGTCGACGGCGGCCTGCTTCTGCTTGTCGTTGAGCGTCTTGTTCTCGACGAGCACCTGTTCCAGGACCATCGGCGCTTCCTGCTTGGCGCCCTGCTGCCAGTTGTCGGCCTGGCCCTTCACGGCCTGGTCGGCCTGCATCACCGTCAGCAGTTCCTTGATGGCAGCGGTCTTGTCCGCGTCCTGAGCCTGGGCATGCGCCGCGCCAGCCAGCATCATGGCCGGCACGAAGGCAGCCAGAACAGCGATACGTCGATAGGTCTTGAGCATTGTGACTCCCTTGAATATGTCCGTTTTAGTCCCGCAGCCGGCAATCGAGTTCCGGCGCCGCGGTCCAATGTTGCAACAATTTACGAATCCGATCCCGTGTCCGGCGTGCCCGCTTCGGTGCCGCCCGGCGCACCGGCCTGCTCGCCCTGCGCGGCACCTTCGGCGCCGTCCGTCCCGGCCGCGTCGGATTCGTCACCCGCGACGCCATTGTCGGCATCGCTCTCGACGATCCGCTGCAGCCCCGACAGCTTGGTGCCTTCATCCACGTTGATCAGCGTCACACCCTGCGTGGCGCGGCCCATTTCGCGAATCTCCGCCACGCGAGTACGGATCAGCACGCCACCGGTCGTGATCAGCATGATCTCGTCGTCCGGCGATACCAGCGCCGCGGCCACCACGCGGCCGTTGCGCTCGCTCGTCTGGATCGCAATCATGCCCTTGGTGCCACGGCCGTGTCGAGTGTATTCGGAGATCGGCGTGCGTTTGCCGTAGCCGTTCTCGGTGGCGGTCAGCACGCTGCCGACCGAGCCGGCCTGCTCGCTGGTCTCGGCCGGCGCCACCAGCATGGCGATCACGCTCTGGCTGTCTTCCAGGTTCATGCCGCGCACGCCGCGCGCCTGGCGGCCCATCGGGCGCACGTCGTTCTCGTCGAAGCGCACGGCCTTGCCGGCGTCCGAGAACAGCATCACGTCGTGCTGGCCGTCGGTGACGGCGGCGCCCACGAGGTAGTCGCCCTCGTCGAGGTCCACCGCGATGATGCCGGCCTTGCGCGGGTTGGAGAACTCGGTCAGCGCGGTCTTCTTCACGGTGCCGCGCGCGGTGCTCATGAAGATGAAATGCTCTGCGTCAAACTGGCGCACCGGCAGGATGACGTTGATCTTCTCGCCGTCGGACAGCGGGAACATGTTGACGATCGGCCGGCCGCGCGAATTGCGCGAGCCCTGCGGCACCTCGTACACCTTGAGCCAGTACAGGCGGCCGCGGTTCGAGAAGCACAGGATGTAGTCGTGGGTGTTGGCCACGAACAGCGTGTCGATCCAGTCGTCTTCCTTGGTGGCGGTGGCCTGCTTGCCGCGCCCGCCGCGCTTCTGCGCGCGGTACTCGGAGATCGGCTGGCTCTTCATGTAGCCGCTGTGCGACAGCGTCACCACCATGTCCTGCGGCGTGATCAGGTCCTCGGTGTCGAGCTCGGTCGCGTTGAGCTCGATGTGCGAGCGACGCGCGTCGCCGAATTCGGCGCGGATCGCGGTCAGTTCGTCGACGATGATGGTGCTGATGCGCTCGGGCCGCGACAGGATGTCGAGCAGGTCGGCGATTTCCGCCATGATGTCGCGGTATTCCTGGACGATCTTGTCCTGTTCCAGGCCGGTCAGGCGCTGCAGGCGCATCTGCAGGATTTCCTGCGCCTGCGAGTCGGACAGGCGGTACAGGCCGTCGCCCTGCATGCCGAAGATGGCCGGCAGGCCGTCCGGGCGGTAGGACGCGCGGCCGCCCGGGGTCTCGCTCTCGGCGCGCGACAGCATCTCGCGCACCAGGCTCGAATCCCAGGCCTTGGCCATCAGGCCCTGCTTGGCGATCGGCGGGGTCGGCGCGGCCTTGATGATGGCGATGAATTCGTCGATGTTCGCCAGCGCCACCGCCAGGCCTTCGAGCACGTGGCCGCGCTCGCGCGCCTTGCGCAGCTCGAACACGGTGCGGCGGGTGACCACCTCGCGCCGGTGCGACAGGAAGCAGTCCAGCATCTGGCGCAGGTTCAGCAGGCGCGGCTGGCCGTCGACCAGCGCCACCATGTTCATGCCGAAGGTGTCCTGCAGCTGGGTGTGCTTGTAGAGGTTGTTGAGCACCACCTCCGGCACTTCGTTGCGCTTGAGTTCGACCACCACGCGCATGCCGGACTTGTCGGACTCGTCGCGGATGTCCGAGATGCCCTCGACCTTCTTGTCGGTGACGAGTTCGGCGATGCGCTCGAGCAGCGTGCGCTTGTTGACCTGGTACGGCAGCTCGTCGACGATGATCGCCTGGCGCTGGCCGCGGTCGATGTCCTCGAAGTGCGTCTTGGCGCGCATCACCACGCGGCCGCGGCCGGTGCGGTAGCCCTCGCGCACGCCCTGGATGCCGTAGATGATGCCGGCGGTCGGGAAGTCCGGCGCCGGGATCAGCTCGATCAGCTCGTCCACCGTGGCCTGCGGATTGCGCAGCAGGTGCAGGCAGCCGTCGACCACTTCGTTGAGGTTGTGCGGCGGGATATTGGTGGCCATGCCGACCGCGATACCCGACGAACCATTAATCAGCAGATTGGGGATGCGGGCCGGCAGAATCAGCGGCTCATTTTCGGAACCGTCATAATTCGGCCCGAAATCGACAGTTTCCTTGTCGATGTCCAGCAGCATCTCGTGGGCGATCTTGGACTGGCGGATTTCGGTATAACGCATGGCGGCCGCGTTATCACCGTCCACCGAGCCGAAATTCCCCTGGCCATCGACGAGCATGTAGCGCAGCGAAAAATTCTGCGCCATGCGGACGATCGTATCGTATACAGCAGTGTCGCCGTGGGGGTGGTACTTACCGATCACATCCCCCACGATACGCGCCGATTTCTTGTACGGCCGGTTCCAGTCGTTGTTCAGCTCATGCATCGCATAGAGCACACGCCGGTGCACCGGCTTCAGGCCATCCCGGACGTCGGGAAGCGCGCGCCCGACAATCACGCTCATCGCGTAATCGAGATAGGAGCGGCGCATTTCCTCTTCGAGGGAGACCGGAAGGGTTTCTTTGGCGAATTGATCCATTGCGGCGTGGGTTATGCGGCGAATTTAAACAGAAGGCGCCCCGGTGAATCGCCATTCGCCGCGAGAGCGTCTGACAGCAGGGCAACGTGGCATTCTAACATGCCCGGCACCCCGCCCCCGCGGCCGCGGGGGCCCCGCGCGGCAGCCCTCGCGCGAGGCCCGGAACGGCCGCGCGGAGCCCGCGCCGAAAACCTGCAAGCCCGGCCAGGCAAGGGTTTGCGGGCATCGCAAGGGTCATGTTGCACAAACACCACAGGCCCAAAACCCATTGATTGAATCGAATATATTTACTTCTTAGGAAACGAGGCTTGTGGCACAATTCCCCAGCGAAGAGCCAGACATTGTTCGAAGTGGAGCATACACCGCATCGAGAATGTTATACTCCGAAGAATGTATGACTTGTTTCCGTCCATTTGCTCGCAGTAACCCTGCGGTGATCTCATCCTGAGAGGAGAAATATGAAAAAATTTGCCAAGCTCGCGCTCGTTGCAGCTACCGCAGTAATGGCTGCATCCGCTCAAGCCCAGTCCGTCCCCTACGAAAAGAAGGCTGTGAACGATAACTGGGGCAACGGTACGAGCGAGTACGTGTGGAAGAACGGCACGAACGAGCTCTGCTGGCGCGATAGCTCGTGGACCCCGGCCACCGCCAACGCCCTGTGCGACGGCGCCCTGGCTCCGGCGTCCGCTCCGGTTGCTCAACCGCAAGCTCCGGTTGCTCCGCCGGTCGTCTCCAGCGAAAAGGTCACTTTCGCTGCCGACACCCTGTTCGATTTCGACAAGGCCGTGCTGAAGCCCGAAGGCAAGGCCAAGCTGGACGACCTGTCCTCCAAGCTGTCCGGCATCACCCTGGAAGTCATCATCGCCGTTGGCCACACCGACTCGTTCGGTTCGGACAAGTACAACGATCGCCTGTCGATCCGTCGTGCCGAAGCCGTCAAGGCCTATCTGGTGAGCAAGGGCGTGGAAGCCAACCGTGTCTACACGGAAGGCAAGGGCAAGCGCCAACTGAAGGTCGATCCGAAGTCGTGCAAGGGTACCCGCAAGGCCCAGATCGCCTGCCAGCAGCCGAACCGCCGCGTGGAAGTCGAAGTGGTCGGCACCCGCAGCGCACGTTAATCGGATTCCTTCCGATGAAGAAAAGCCCAGCGCAAGCTGGGCTTTTTTTTTGATACAGTGCCGCAATACCCTCCGCTTTCACGCCGCCGCACCGGCCGCGCGCCAAACTCCATGACGCAGATCTCCACGCCGCACCACCCCACCCTGGAAACCACCCTGCTCGGCAAGAACGCCGACGCCCGCGAAATCGACAAGTTCAGCGAACTGGCCCACCGCTGGTGGGACCCGGAAAGCGAGTTCAAGCCGCTGCACGAGCTCAACCCGCTGCGCCTGGGCTGGATCGACGGCATTGCCGGCCTGAGCGGCAAGCAGGTGGTCGACGTCGGCTGCGGCGGCGGCATCCTGGCCGAGAGCATGGCGCGCAGCGGCGCCACCGTGCGCGGCATCGACCTGTCCACCAAGGCGCTGCGCGTGGCCGACCTGCACAGCCTGGAGTCCGGCGTAGCCGTGACTTACGAGGAGATCGCCGCCGAAGCGCTGGCCGCGCGCATGCCCGCCGGCTTCGACGTAGTGACCTGCATGGAAATGCTCGAGCACGTGCCCGATCCGCAATCGGTCGTGCGCGCCTGCGCCACGCTGGTGCGGCCCGGCGGCACCGTGTTCTTCTCCACCATCAACCGCAACCTCAAGGCCTACCTGCTGGCCGTGGTCGGCGCCGAGTACGTGCTCAAGATGCTGCCGCGCGGCACGCACGACTACGACAAGTTCATCACGCCGTCGGAACTGGCCCGCTACGCCCGCAACGCCGGGCTCGAACTGATCGAGATGCGCGGCATGACCTACAACCCGCTGACCCGCGTCTACGCGCTGGGCTCCGACACCGACGTGAACTACCTGATGGCATTGCGCCGGCCCGCCTGACCATGCAGACCTTCGACGCAGTCTTCTTCGATCTCGACGGCACCCTGGCCGACACCGCCCCGGATCTCGCCGCGGCCGCCAACCGCCTCGTCGTCGAGCACGGCCACCCGCCGGTAGCCTATGAAAAGCTCCGCCCGGTGGCCTCGCACGGCGCGCGCGGCCTGATCGGCGCGGCCTTCGGCAAGAGCCCGGCCGACCCCGAGTTCCCCGCCCTGCGCGACACCTTCCTCGACTACTACGAGGCCGACATCGCCGTGCACACGCACCTGTTCGACGGCATGGGCGAAGTGCTGGACGCGCTCGAGGCCGCCGGCATCCGCTGGGGCATCGTCACCAACAAGGTCACCCGCTTCACCGCGCCGCTGGTGGCCGCCATCGGCCTGGCGCCGCGCGCCTCGGCGGTGGTCAGCGGTGACACCACGGCGCACGCCAAGCCCCACCCCGCCCCGCTGCTGCACGCCGCCGAAGTCAGCGGCGTGGCTCCCGCGCGCTGCGTGTACGTGGGCGACGACCTGCGCGACATCCAGGCCGGCAAGGCGGCCGGCATGGCCACCATCACCGCCGCCTACGGCTACTGCGGCGACGGCGAGCCGCCCGAGGAATGGGGCGCCGACTACCTCGTGCGCCATCCGAGCGAGCTGATCGCCCTGCTGACGCCGGCCGCGCGGCGCTAGCCTGCGGGCGGCGCCGGGACGCGGCCTACCCTTCGGGGCGCCAACGGAGTACAATTCCATCTCTTGACACTGTTCAAGCAGTTCACACGGGGCCGACCTGGTTTCGACGTGGGTTACAAAGCAGTGGAGGGCATACCGAGGACCCGTCACCTCGTTAATCAATGGGAATGCAATAACTGCTAACGACGAACGTTACGCACTGGCCGCTTAATTGCGGCCGTCCTCGCACTGGCTCGCTGACGGGCTAGAGTCGCAAGACTACGCGAGGTCATTTACGTCAGATAAGCCCCGGGTGAGTCACGAACCAGGGGACGAAAACCTAGTGACTCGCCGTTGTAGAGCGTGTTCGTCCGCGATGCACCGGTTAAATCAAATGACAGAACTAAGTATGTAGAACTCTCTGTGGAGGGCTTGCGGACGCGGGTTCGATTCCCGCCGGCTCCACCAATTACTCGTTCCAGGTTAATCCTGGACGTTCCAGAAGCCCGGTATATCCGGGCTTTTTCTTTGGTTTCACGGGATTTAACGTCCCACGGCGTTCCGGGGTGTTTCTTTACAGCCCAAACATTTTGGGGGTAACTTTCGGGGTAACTTTCCGGCCTCGAAATAGTTACCCCCAGATAGCCCCAAAATGCCGCTCACCGACACCGCCATCAAGAACGCCAGGCCAGGCGAGAAGCCCGTCAAGCTGTATGACGCCGACGGCCTGCTGCTGTGGGTCGCCCCCAGCGGCGGCAAGTGGTGGCGCCTGAAGTACCGCCTCGGCGGCAAGGAAAAGATGCTGTCCCTGGGCACCTACCCCGAGGTCGGCTTGCGCGAAGCCCGCGAGCGCCGCGACGAGGCCCGCCGGCTGCTGGCCGATGGCATTGACCCGAGCGCTCACCGCCAGGCCGCCAAGAGCACCAGGGCGCAGCGCGAGGCGAACAGCTTCGAACTGGTGGCACGCGAATGGCACGCGAAGTACGCCGGCACCTGGTCGCCCAGCCACGGCGAGCGCATCCTGCGCCGCCTGGAAGCAAACGCCTTCCCTTGGATCGGTGGCAAGCCCACCGCCGACCTGAAGCCGGCCGAGGTGCTGGAGGTGCTGCGCCGGGTCGAGCGCCGCGGCACGCTGGAAACGGCACACCGCTTGCGCGACAACATCGGCCAGGCGATGCGCTATGCGGTGGCCACCGGCCGCGCAGAGCGGGACATCACCGCCGACTTGCGCGGTGCCCTGCCACCGGTACAGAAGCGGCACTTCGCGGCGATCACTGAGCCAGCCAAGGTGGGCGAGCTGCTACGCGCCATCGACGGTTACACCGGCACCTTCCCTGTCACCTGCGCCCTCCAGTTGGCGCCGCTGCTGTTCCAGCGCCCGGGCGAATTGCGCCTGGCCGAGTGGCCAGAGTTCGACCTGGACGGCGCCACGTGGGAGATCCCGGGCGGCCGCATGAAGCGCACCAAGGAAGGTAAGGCCGCGGGGCCGGCGCACCTCGTGCCGCTGCCGAGCCAGGCGGTGACCATCCTGCGCGAGCTGCTGGCGCTCACCGGCACCGGCCGGTATCTGTTCCCCGGCGTGCGCACCCCAACCCGGCCCATGAGCGACAACACCATCAACGCCGGCCTTCGCCGACTCGGTTACGACAACGAGACCATGACCGGTCACGGCTTCCGCGCCATGGCCCGCACCATCCTGGACGAGGTACTGGGCTTCCCGCCGGCCATCATCGAGGCCCAGCTCGCGCACGCGGTCAAGGATCCGCTCGGCCGCGCCTACAACCGCACTGCCCACCTGCCGCAGCGCCGCGAGATGATGCAGCGCTGGGCCGACTACCTGGACGAGCTGAAACGCGGAGCCAAGGTCCTGCCATTCGACAACGGCCAGGCAGCGTGAGGGTTTGGCCAAGCCACGAAGCGCCCTGCTGCGAGGGGGGCTTTCCATCGCGCTCACACGCCAAAAACCGATCCCGGCTGCGAACGGTACCGGGCCAAGCCTTTGGCACGCACCAGGCGCGCCGAACGGCGAGCAGGGGGCGCCCAATGTCATCCGGACTCACTTTTGGCCAGCCAAGGGGCCGCAATTTTCACCCCCCCCTCTCTGAAAATGGCGGCTCTATAAAGCGAGCCTGAACGAACGGTCCCGGGCCGGCAGGCCTCCAGACTTTCGATGCCCCCTCCCTGCCGTGGCCGCCCGGCATGACCCCCCTCCCCCCCAAAACCTGCGCACACGAAAAATCCACGGGACGAACGGTCAGGTGACCGAACGCCCCAGAGATCAGACGGGGGGGCTCGGACATGGCCCGATGAACTCGAATTGCCAGCGAGCCCCTTACGATGGGGCTCCCTCAACTCCAGTGCAAGCAGCCATGCAACAAATCCCGTCCTCTTGCCCACTCTGCGATCAGCCCGCCGTTGACTTTCAACGAGGCCACGACATCCATTCTTATGGATGCGTCAACCCATCCTGCGCCCCTTCAGAGATGACTAGCCAGGCGCGGGACCGAATCCGCCTTGCCGACCCGCGTGTACGCGAGAACGAAGCCGAGAATGCCAGACGGCATATAGCGAACGGCAGCATCATGATGCTGTCTTTGGCGCCCAAGCCGCCCGCTGGCTTCGCCGGGGCCACGTTCATCTACTCGGACCGCCCGTGGGCTCGCATAGGCTGACAAAAGGCCTCATCCACTGCCTTGAGCGGGCGAGGCCCCCATTGCCGATATCGGCCCTCGAGCAGAACGCAGACACCCCACGACAAGATAGCCCCACGCTCTACCTACCAGTCGGTAATTAACTAACCCTAGGAGCCCTTTTGTCTAGAAATGAATCGGGGCGTGAATGACCCCCGTGCATCCCACCCTGGAAGGACCCGCCGCCCCGGAGGCGCCCGGGATGACGGCACCAGGGTGGGCCGCGCCCTGCCGACCGCACCGCCGGACAACGATCCTCCGCCACGGCATAGCCGCCGGGGGAAAGACCCGTGAGTAGTTTTTGAACGGGGTGCGAGTTACCCCCGGCTGTAGCACCAGGAAGGCCCTGAGCAGGGTGGATCAGTGCATTCAAATATCCTGATTGTCTTCCCGTATCCGACCATATTTTTCTCACTTCGTCACGGGAGTCGTTTTAAAAATCTGGTGACACTGGTGACAGCCTGTGGATAAGCACCGCCAGCCGCTCTAAATCAAGGGATAGCGCGTCACCAAAAATCCGTGGTGACGGCGGTTTCGATCTGGTGACATTGGTGACACCTGGCACCAGCGCTGACGAAGAAACAAGGGATTGCAGCCGATGAACGCCGCCAATGGCGCCTCAAACCCAGCGCTTTGAATCATTCAAATAATCTCGCCAAAAACAAGGAAATCCGATGCTTCGCCCTCGCTTTGGTGCTTAGTGCTGACACCAGCGCACCCGCCTTGAGCGCGCGAAAAGAAGCTCTGCCACGCCGCCGCCGCTGCCCCGGTAGCGGCCGCTGTGCGGCCCACACGGCCACGCTGAGACGCTGGCCACCGGCACCCACCTGGTGCGTGCCGGCCGGCGCGCCTGCGGCCCGCTGGCGGGCGCTCAGGTGCATCACCGCCAATCTATCGTGAAGGACGAACGGCGCCGCTGGCGCCGGGTGGCGAGCTGCTGCCGCTGGCCCTAGCTACGCCACCGGGCCGCATGGTCCTGGTGCTGGCCAGCAGCCCGCCAGCCACGGCGCGAAAGGCAGCTCTACCACGCCGCCACCGCCGCCCCGGTAGCGGCCGCTGTGCGGCCCGCACGGTCACGTCGAGGCGCTGGCCACCGTCACCACCTGGTGTGCATCCAAAGGCGAGGGGCGAACGGCGTCGCACCGGCTCCCGATGCCCTCCACCGTCACCACCTGGTGCGCATCGAGGGGCGCGCCTGCGGCCCGCTGGCGGGCGCCCAGGTGCATCACCGCCGATCTATCGTGAGGGACGAGCGGCGCCGCTGGCGCCGGGTAGCGAGCTGCTGCCGCCGGCACTAGCCACGCCACCGGGCCGCACAGTGCTGGTGCTGGTGCTGGTGCTGGTGCTGGCCAGCAGCCTGCCAGCCACGGCGCGAAAAGCAATTCTGCCACGCCACCACCGCTGCCCCGGTGGTGGCCGCTGTGCGGCCCGCACGGCCACGTCGAGGCGCTGGCCACCGTCACCACCTGGTACGTGTCGGCCGGCGCGCCTGCGGCCCGCTGGCGGGCGCTCAAGTGCATCACCACCAATCTATCGTGAAGGACGAACGGCGCCGCTGGCGCCGGGTGGCGAGCTGCTGCCGCTGGCCCTAGCTACGCCACCGGGCCGCATGGTCCTGGTGCTGGCCAGCAGCCCGCCAGCCACGGCGCGAAAGGCAGCTCTGCCACGCCGCCACCGCTGCCCCGGTAGCGGCCGCTGTGCGGCCCGCACGGCCACGTCGAAGCGCTGGCCACCGTCATCATTAGATATGCATCGGGCGGCAGGCCTGTGGCCCGCTGGCAAGCACGCCGGATCACTGCCGCCGCGGGAGAGTTCCAAAGGCGAAGGGCGCACGGCGTCGCACCGGCTCCCGATGCCCTCAGAACAGAATATCGAGGTCGGTGCGCCATGCATCCAGGCGGCACCGCACAGGTAGGAGCAGTGGATCGTGCCGGGCAGCCAAGCGGGCGAGCTGGAGAAAGGGATAGCTTTGCTCGATCCACTCCGCACACGCCAGATAGGCGGCACCAGCTTCCATCAGATCGAGCGACGCGCAGACCCTGGCACGATGCAGCAGCCGGCGCCAGCGAGCTCGCATCCGTCGATAGTCAGCCCTGGTGCGGATGGCGCTCATAGATCCAGCTCGAAAATTGCCGAGCCAATGCTGTACACCCGCGCTCGGCCCATACCAGGAACACGCATCAGCTTGTCTGGCCGCCCGCTCTTTTCTTCGTGCTGTAGCACGCCCATCGCGATCAACAGGGATGCCACCGCCTTGTGGTCGTACCCCTTGCACACTTCCTTGCGCCACACCTCCGGCAGCACGAAGTACTCGCACGCAGCGGCCTCCGCTTCCTCATGGCCCATCTTGTCGCCAAAGGAACGCAGGTAGTCGGCATTCGTGTTGATCGGTTTGCCGTCGCCAGTCACCAGGCGCTTGAAGCCCGCACGGTGCATGGTGTTGGGCTTGTGGTCATCGGCCGCCCGGTTCATCCACACGAAGCGCGCATCGCCGTGCAGCTCCAGGAAGCTGCGTACCTGCCGAACCATCGACTTGTGCTCACCGCTGCCGGCGCCGCCCCGCTCTTCCAGCCACGCATCAAAGCAGGTCCGCGCGGCGGACGTGGCCCAACCCACGGGCCAGCCCGTCAGACCGGCATCGGTGGCCAGCTCGCCGGCCACACCCACCAGTGCAAAGCGGGATGCGACACGGTACACTTGGCCATGCGCGTCTCCATTCACCCAATCGTTCACCAGGTCGCCCACACCGCTGCGCAGGTCCTCCGCTAGCGTGGCCTGATTGTCCACCGCCCATTCAATGAACGCCATACCGGCGATGCCGTGGTAGCTCCGCGTGGCTTCCTGCAAGTGATCCGACAAGGCCTTACCCGAGGCGAAGCTACACAGGTCATCGAATACGCCAAGACCCTTGCCCGCATCGGCCGGGATGTTGGCAAGCCGGATTTCCTGCCCCGATTTCGTCGCCTTGCCCGCCTCGGCCATGTGGTCGGATAGTTTGATTTCGCCATCGGACAGGAACAGCACCCGCCAGGTCAGCGCCGGACGTGCAGTGGCGGTGCGCGTCGCGCGCCCCTTGCCCGCCTCATTGGCCAACATGTACACCGTGTCACCGATGATCTTCGGATCGACCTGCGCGATTTCATCCAGGATCAGCAGCGCATCCGAATGCTGGGCCGCGGTCAACTCCAGGGCGTTATCCGTGGCACGCCAGCTCCGCGCATAGTCACGGCCGCCGAACACCGATGCTGCCACACGCAAACCCGTGGTTTTGCCGCTGGAGCTGTCACCCACCAGGTGAAAGCCACCCGACTGCAAACCCGCATGGTGCAGCAGCGGCGCAGCGAAAGCGGCCGAGGTGCAGAAGGTCAGCCGGGTATTGCCGATGCATAGGGCTGCGACCTGTTCTTTCCATTCCGCGAGCGACCCGCGCCGCTTGAACTGCGACACAATGCCGGCAGCAGATTGGAACAGCACCCTTTCGCCGTCCACCTGGCCTATCGTGCGATCCGGCAGCACGAAGGCACCACCATGCCAACCAATGCGATCCACACATCTAGCCCGAGCCTCCACCTCTCGCCCCTGTGTCTGAATGTAGGTCGTGAGTAGCGTCTTGGCCTTCGAGCTGGGAGCCACGTCGAGCCCCATCGACAGCAACGCGGCCCGGTACTCGTTGCCGTCCCCCGACACCATGCGCTTGGGCATCACCCATTGCTTGTGATTGCCATCCGGGTCGCTCAGCTCCAGCAGCCACCCCCATTCGCCGTCCGAGTCGTCCCGCGTGCCGGCCGTGACATCGAGGCGGGAGCACACCCAGTACGGTGGCAATGGGTCGCCCTGGTCGGAATACCCATGATGCCAAACCCCTCCATCATTCACATCGAACCAGGCCTTGCCCGCGCCGCGCGCCGGCCGCTTCGATTTGCGGCCCGTGGTGGCATTTTCATCCCTCACGGCGCCCTTACCCTCTTCGGCGCCGCGTTTCGCGCCTGTGGGCCGCGCCGGCTGGCTTGCCGCGCCTTCCGGTGCGCCTGTCGATCCGCTGACAGGCGGGGACACTGGCCGCATGGCCGCGTCGAGCTGCTGCCGCACCTGTTCAGCCCCAAGAGCGCAAGCCAGATCATTGAAGTCACTGCCACCCTCCGGCAAACCCTCGGGCTTCACCATCGCCGCCCGTGCACATCGCGCGGCATCCTTGGCCGCGACGAGGCCCGGATTCTTGCCGGTCTCCGCTTCCGTATCGCGGTCATCATCGGCGCAGACCAGCAGCGGAGCATCGGGGAAGAGCTGCCGCATCGTCTGCGCCACGTGCCGCAAATTGGTCGCATTGAACGCCACTGCAACGGGCAAACCGCTCACCTGGTGCAGTGTTGCCCCGGTGGCATAGCCCTCCGCCACCAGAATCCAGCCTTGCGGCGCGGGCGTGCCGATCAGGTGATAGCAGCCCGAGACTCTTCCACCTTTCAGGAAAACCTTGTCGTTACCGTCTCGCAGCGGCTTGCCGTAGATGCGTTGCACGTTCCACAGCTCGCCGCCCGCATCGCGCGCCGGCACCAGGACACAGCCCTTGCCGAAGCGCACGCCGTAGGCCTCCACGCCCTTGCGCTGGAGATAAGGGGAACGGCCCGACTCGGCCGCCGCCGCCCACAGATCAACCGCCGTCGCCGCGGCCTGGCGCTGCTGCCCGGCCTGCTCGGCCTGTGCATCCGCCTCACGCTGTTTGCGCTCAGCATCGCGACGCGCCGCTTCTTCGGCCGACCGGACTGGCGCCGGTCCATAACGCTTCGGGTCGAAGCCGCGTGACATGGCCTCGTGTAGCAACGTGGCGATCGTGACCCCACCCGAGGCCTTGCAGCTCTTCCAAGTCGCGGCAGCGGCGGTCCCATCGTAGTTGGAGGCCGTCTCGCTCCAATCGCTGAAGAGCTGCCAACCATCGTCCCCAAACTCGTGCTTGAGCGCCATGCCCATGCGTACCCACAGGTCCCGCTCTTCGGCGGGGATGCAGGCCAGGGCCGCACGAATCTTATCCGTCGTGTGTTCGTATTGCATCAGGTCGCGCCCTCCATTCGTAGGAACGAGGGCACCCCGCCGGCCCCGTTAGGGGCCAGCATGTATCGTTCATTCATAGCGTTGATTTCCTAGTGCAGGCGCGCGGCGACGCGCCCAGCGGCGTGCGTAGGATCGGCCAGGCCGGCGAGCAGGTATTGCTGCAGGCGACCCAGCAGGCCCGCCACGTAGGCATCGACAGAGGCCCGCAAATCGGCGGCCGACACCACCCGCCCCACGTCAGCCGCCGCCTGTTGCACAACGTCCTGAAAGCGGGCTGCACAACCCGGCACGAACACGTGCAGCGGGATAGTGCCGAGCTGCGACAGTGCGTCATCTGCCGTGGCAATGCCCACATCGACGGCCCACTGGTGGACAAGCGACACATGGGCATCCCGCGCAGGGGCGTGCGCAATGGCCGGGATCACGGCCGTTTTGGTTCGACTGGTCTGATTCATAGCTGCTCTCCCTTGTCGAGCGGCTGAAACTGCGTATTGAGACACTGGCCCACGTCATCAAGCAGGTGGCACACCATCGAATGCACCACATCGACAACGTGGCCGGCCGCGTTGTCCTGCACCAGCAACCGCAACGCTGCGCATAACTGCATCAGATGCATCAGGTCATCACCAGCCTCTTCCAGGGCTTCGCGCAACGCATCGAGCTGCGCCAGGCGTGCGGCCTCGCCGGCCTGGTGTGGCTGACGACGGCGAGCCATGTAGCGGCCATCCTCCCAGCGGCGCCGTGCCGCACCGCTATCACGAGATGCTTTCATACGCCCTCCCCACGGTCTTTCACGTCCGCCAAGTCTCGCAGTACGCGCCAGCGCTCCACATCGAGCACGGAGCCTTCCAGCGCGCTCACGACGAAGGCGCCGATACCATCTATCCAGCCGCACTGAAATGCCGGCGAGCGATCACCCAGCCTGGCCAACTCATGCCGCAGGGGTGGCGAGGCCATATCGGATGCCTGCCGGGTTTGCGCTCGCCAGGCGCGCAGGAAGCGCAGCGCAGCGATGGCCCCGCGCTCATGCTCATGTTGATTGCGATTCGGCCCCGGTGCCGTCATCTCACTTCCCCTTGTGTGTCGCTGCCCGGGAAATATCCGATGGGCTTGCCGCCCAAGGCGCTGTGCACGGTTTCCAGATCCACCCCGAGCTGCGGCAGCAAGGTGTCCACCAGGCAGAGGAAGGCATCAATATCGCCATTGGACTGGGCGCAGCCGGCCGCCCAGCGCAAACCGTGAAGCGCATACACAGCGCGTTGCACCGCGCCCCTCACCGACTCAGTTTTTGCGGCTTCGCAAGTGCTAGATTTGAGCATGACGTCCTACTCCAGCACCGCGGTCAATACCTGCGCGAGGGCCGCGGCAATCTCTCGGAGCGACTCCCGAAAACGACCACTGAACTTGTATTCGAGGTCGCCATTTGCGCTAAAGTTGATCGTGATGGCGTCGCCGGGCAAGGACTCAGCTACGCGCCGCTCTTCGGCACGGCGATCTAGCTGGCGCCGGCGGGCGAGCGCGAGGCTCACAGTGCCGGCCGGTCGGCCACGCCGGACTTCGTTGTCCACAGCAGAGCGATGAAAGGCCGGATGCGTAAGGACCACGGCGGATGCGTTATCCATGATGCGCCCCCGAGCGATTGCTGATGAACGGGAGCACGGCGCAGGACGCTGGCACCTCGCTTTCGCACGCTGCAATCGCAAACTGATGAGCGCACCCCCACAAGACATTGATGGCGCACGCCGGATCGGTATAGACCCCATATGCCCTGAAACGCCATGTGCCATCACTTTGCCGCTCGATAAGCATTCGATCCTCGTGGAACTCCTGGAGCAGGCCATCGAGAGTTATCTCGTGCTGCGCATCGCTTTCCGTCGATGCTGAACGTGCACGCTCCCGTGCCAAATGGCGGTCCCAAATAATGGCGCGAAGGTTCGTGATCGACTTCGGGTACCGGCCTGGGCCACGGGTTTGCACAACCGGTGCGGAAATGAGCTGGGGAAACTGCAACACGTCAGCCATGATTCACCCCCACCACCGCCATTTGCTGCGACTCAGCCGACAGCCGCTCAAATGCCTGGCGTAGCTCGGCCCTGCATGGTTCGGAGAGTGCATCGTATGCGCCGCCGTCCGGGTCGTACATGAATGCCGCCAGGGCAGTCATCTGACGCAGCACCACGGGGGTTTGCTCACGCATGGCGCACCTCCGTTTGCAGGGCACGCACGCGCTCAGCGACCGCCACAAGAGCGGCGCCGGCGACATCGAGCGATTCGCGATCGGTGCGAGCGGACACGGCATCGCGCAAGGCGGTGCGGACGATGGCGAGGATTTCGGGAAGGGGGGATTGCCCGGTATGGGCGAGCGAAGACTGGGCCATGGTGCGGCCTCCTGTACGAGCGGTTTCAACCCCGCTCCCCGACGCCAATCGGGGTGGGCGGGCGCAAGGCAGGGTTGGCGTACCGGGTACAGGTCCGGCGAGCCCGAAGGCTCCCCTGCCCAGGCCCGCCCGTAAAGGACGCGCAAAGGCATGACGGACGAAAAAATACCGCCGAGCGGCGGTTGTCCGCCTGTACACGGGACGCCAATCCCGGCCGCTGTGGTTGCAGCGACGCGCACAGTATAGCGCGAGCTGGCGGCCACGGCGAACGCCAGTGCCGGGCCGGCCTGTGTGGCCAGCACCAGAGCGATGGGCTCGGGCGCACAGCGGGCGAGCGTCAAGGCGGCGAACGTGGCCACCAGGCGGGCGCGGATCGAGAGGGCCATCACAGCAGTTCCCCTTGCACCGGCGGCATGGCCTTGACCAATGAGTACACACCGACGCGATGCCGCTTGCCCTGCTCGGTGAAACGATCCTCCCAGGTCATCACAATGTGGTGGCCTTCCTCCCGCAATTCGAAGACGCGGCGCGGCGGGTGCAGGATGTCGAGCTGCCGACTCGCGTAGACGGTATCCACCGGGCCGACACGCAGTGCATCGAGCAGGCGCACACGCTGGGCATATGAGGTGTTGTCGCGAGCCGTCATGCCACCTCCAACGAATAGCGCGCTACCTTGCTGCGCTTGCCGTTTGGCGTGACGTGCCACACCATGCGCGCGGTGATGTGGTGGCCCTGTCTGCGCAGCTCGGTCACACAGTGCGAGACGTTGCGAATTGCATGGACGCGGGCAGCAGTCACGCTATTGAGCGGCCCGTGGCGCAGGTCTGCCAGCAGGCGCTCGCATTCGGCTTGCGTTCGGCTTTTTTTGTTATTTCCGTTACGCGGCATAGTGGGCATCCTGCGGCAGGTGGCGCACCTGGTGTGTCGCATCGAGAGCCGGTACCTGCTGTGCCACGCCGATTTCGACAGCGTAGACGGCCAACAGCGCCTTGCGTTCGGCATATTCCAGACCACGTGCCAGAAGGAATGCATTGCGCGTCTCTAGCATGGCCAAGTGGCCGAGCTGGGCGTCAGACAGCGTGTTGCGGTCGATGGTCGCAAACTCGCCGGTCAGTGCCCACGCGACTAGGCGCGCCTCATTGCTGTAGTGGTGCGTCTCCACCGCCTTGCCATCGAGTTGGCGGCTCATCAGCACAGCTTCGGTCATCGCACGGAAGGCGACGGCCGCATCGGCGCGGCGTGCGCGCCAGTCGTCCAGGCCGGGGCCGCGCAGCAGGTCATCAATGCGGGCGTCGCACCAGACGGCGAAGCGGGCGTCGCACCAGCGGGCCAGCGGCACCGCCAACTTCGGATGCAGCCAGGTGCCGCCGCTGTTGCCGCGACGGGTACGGATCAAATCCCCGGAATTGAGGGATTTGAGCGTGTCGGCCAAGGCGGCGATGTAGTCCTGCGTGTCCGAGCTTCTCAGCCAGTTATCGAGGCGCTTGCCGAAGCGGGCCGCCACTTCGGTGGCGTTGATCCAGCCGTCATCGGTAAAGCGTACTGGCTGGCCCTGGTAGTCGAAGGGTACAAGTCGCGTCATGCCGCCTACTCCGCAATCGGAAGCGCGGCAATCCAGGCTTCAACCTCGGCGGCGCTCCAAGCACGCGAGCGCACCCCGAGGCGAACACCAGGCGGGAAGGCCTTGCGAGCGATACGGCGATAGATTTCCGAGCGGGAGAGCCCGGTTTTAGCGGTAACGGTCGAGAGTCGCCAGAGAGGGCCGCTGGCAGGGGCGGCAGAAGCAGGTTTGTTTTGCAATGTGGCCTCATTGAGAGATGAACCGCCACGACACAGGCCAGCCCTGCGCGTCTCGGTATATGCCACATGCTAGGAAGCGAAACGCGGCTACTGAAAGCCGCTCACAACAGTAACCACGCTTGTTGACCGCAGAACGCGGTTACAGAGACAGTAACCACGCTACGATGACGCTCCGCCACTCAAGAATTTAGTGCGTAACTCGCGGACATAGCCGACGGTCAGCCCCAGTTCAGTAGCTAGGCTCGATGCATAGCTTCTGGCCATGATGCTGACCCCCTTCCGCTTGTCCTCTGCAATACGATCCAGATAGCCTTGCTTCTTTTCGGCTCGCCTCGCCCGAGCAGCAGCGGTTTGCTGACGCTTTTCAGTTCCGCTCGGCCGAGCAGTCGGCAGCCTATCATCGTCTGCATTACCTCGATCTGCTAACAGCGTTAGGACATCAGCAGCGGCCGTCGATGTCGCACTGCGCTGCCGCTGGAGCAGCGTGTTCGCATAGCCCAACACTCTCCACAGCTCATCCGCCGTCAGCACACCTTGTTCCTTGAGTGCCAAGATAGGACTCAGATCGCCACACCGGCCGACCTGGACCAGCGCGGCCCGCACCACGCGACGCCACAACGTGACCCCCGATGGTTCGTCGCGTACCGACGCGGATTCAACGTCGATAATGGTCTGGCGCAGCTCGAGCGCCCGCTGTTCATCTACGTCTATTGCATCGCGATGCTCGGAAACATGTCGAAGACGAACGATAGCTGGGGCGCGGCCGTCGAACCCCAATTGAGTATTGAGTGCCCAGTCCATCGCCTCGCGACCCGATAGGGCGTCGAATGCCTGAGCCATCGCCTGACGACCTGATAGGGCGTCGAATGCCTGCCCTATCACCTCACGACTTGATAGGACGTTGAATGCCCGGTCCGCATACAAGCTTTGGAGGGATAGCTGCTTATGAAAGCGTGACGCTGAGCTAACAAGCGTGCGATTTTCGTTGACCCAGTTCGCCACACCAGAAAATTGGTTGCTCAATTCCGCCATGCCAGCCAATTGGTTGCGCACCTGGTCTTGGAAGGCCACCATGCCAGCCAATTGGTTGCGCAACTGGTTTGAGTAGGACGCCATAGCGGCTATCTGTGCCTTGAAACTCAGCGATTCAAATTCAATGCGCGCCTGGTACTCGCGCCATGGGAAGCCACCGAGCTGTCTGTTTATTTCCATGAAAAAGAACGGAGGCCTGCCCATCCCCAATGGGTCCGCAGCACTACGCAGCTCCGCAACGGCCCGACTTCGCCTAGCGTGCGCATCGGCAAGATAGTCATTGAATGAACTATCAGGACCGTGCTCGGCTATCCAATCCTGCATACGCGCGGCCGGATGACTATCAATCTCCTCGATCCGCGCGCGAGCCTGATCTACACGCCGCTGCCGCTCAGCCTGACTATCAAAACAAGCCAATTGCTGGCTCGCTGTCTCATCCAATATCGCACCCTCCATGCGCCTTCAGGGGATGCGAGGCCAGCCGGCGAAGGTATCCGGCGTTCGGTGGCCGCCCTAGGCCCCGCACGGCCGATTGTAGCAAGCACATGATGCCGGCCAGGCAGCCGGGGCACGGGCAATTTCTCTCGCGCCGCGTCCCAAGAACGCTCGAATAGACCCAGCACCAGAAGCGGGGAGCAACCTGAGAGATTTTCAAGCACAAATGAAACAAAAAAGCAAATCCCACGCCCCCGTGCGGGTTTGCGGGAAGAAACGGCCCGCAAAGCCTTATGCCACCGTGGCGACTTTTGGCTTGTCACCAGATTTGTCACCAAAATATAGGTGTGTCACCAAAAAACACATAGACAGTTGGTGACAGCGCAATCGTTGCCCATCAAGGCTTTGCGGGCGATTTCACTGACTGTCACCAGTGTCACCAAGGTCTTTCGCGCCGGCCAGATTTCCCAACACCCGGCCGGCAGGCGCCAACCGGCCCGGCGGCGGGGCCGGCCGGCCATCAGGCGGGCCAACCGCAAGGGGGCAGCACGCCCAGTCTGGGGGTAACTTTGGGGGTAACTTTTCCGACTCAGAAATCGAGACCGGCCATGGGCGCGGCTTGGCGGGCGAAATGTGATTGACGCCGGCCCACCAATTACTCGTTCCAGGTTAATCCTGGACGTTCCAGAAGCCCGGTATATCCGGGCTTTTTCTTTGGTTTCACGGGATTTGGCGTTCCACGTGGTGCCGGGGCGTTTCTTTACGGCCCGCGCATATGGGATGGTTTCCGGGACAACCGATTGCCACAAAATGGTTCCGCCCCGGATACTCCCAGCCGCGGCGGCAAATGGTGGCGACCCGGGTGCCGGTTCGAAGACAAGGAAATCGCGTCCCTCGACACTGCCCCCCCCCCGGTGCCCGCGCCGCCCGGCCAGGATGAATCTGCCCGCACAACCGGGCAGGCTCGCACGGCGCCTTGCCGGAGCCTGATGCCGGGAACCCGCGGCATCAGGCCATGAGGATCATGAAACCGGAATGTGCTGCTCTTCGATCAGCTTCTTCCACATCTTCGTCTGACCATCGATGTACTTGCCGAACTCGTCTGGGGTCGAAAGCTTGATGTCGAGGCCCTGTTCCAGCATCTGCTTCTTGACCTTGGGGTCCTGGATGACCTTCGTCAACTGTTCATTCCAGAACTTGATCACCTCGGGCGGCGTCCCGGCCGGTGCGAGCAACCCGGACCAGCCGATGGCCTCGAAATCCGGCATGCCCTGTTCCGCGGTCGTCGGCAGGTCGGGGAAGACAGCGCTGCGGGTCTTGCTGGCCTGCGCGATCGCCTTCGTCTTGCCGGCACGGACGACACTCAGCGCATAGGGCGTCGACCCCCACATGATGTCGACTTCGCCGGACATGAGGGCGGTCTGTGCCGGCGCACCACCCTTGTACGGGACGTGCGTCATCTTGACGCCCTGCCTGGCGTCGAACATCTCGGCGGTCAGGTGGCTCGCGCTTCCCGGGCCGACCGAGGCGAAGTTGAGCGTGCCCGGCTTGGCCTTGGCCAGTCTGGTGAGATCGCCGACGGACTTGGCGGGGAGATTCTGGTTGGCGAGCAGGACCATCGGCGACTGCGTGATCATCGAGATCGGCGCGAAATCCTTGTTGGCATAGTTCGCGTCTTCGTAGATCAAGGGGTTGATCGCGAAAGTATCCAGCACCATCAGCAAGGTGTACCCATCCGGTTTCGAGTGCGCGACCACCGAGGTGCCGATGGAGCCGCTGGCTCCCCCGCGGTTGTCGATGACGATGCTCTGGCGGATGTTCTGGGAAATACCGGTCATGAGCAGCCGGGCAATCATGTCGGCGACGCCACCAGGCGGAAACGGCACCACGACGCGAACCGGCTGCTGCGGATAATTCGCGGGCTGCGCCTGTGCCATCGTCGTGGTGGCAGCCACGGCGATGCAAGCGAGCGCCTTCGCAACGAGCCGGGCGCGGTTTGCTGATCTGGATCTTGCGGGTTTCATGTTTTTCCCTTGATGTGTGTGAAAGGCTATCGATAGCCCTGCCGGGCGTCCGCTGCTCTGGCGGCTTCGGTCCGCTCCGACGGGGGGCCATAGCCACCTCCACCGGGTGTCCTCAGGACGATTTCGTCTCCTCGCTTGACTATGTGCGGACGGCGGGAATCGACATCCTCGCCGTTGATCTGGACGGCACCGCACGCGCCGGGCTCCCCGCCTGCGATCCCCTGGGCCGGGTGCCGGATCCGCTCGGTCAGGAACACGACGTTCAGCGGACCTTCGTGCAGGCTCTGAAAGCAAATTTCCTGCCCTAGGCCGCCGCGGTGCCTGCCGGCACCGCCCGATGCCGGTATCAGGCGCTTGTACTTGAAGAAGAACGGGCTTTCGCGCTCGGCGACCTCCACCGGGGTGGACGAGATGTTGCTCGGCCAGGACGTGGCGCTCACGCCATCTTTTTCCGCCGTCGCCCCCATGCCCCCGTTGAAGAACAACACGGAAGTAAACGGCCGGCCGTTCTTGCGCACGCCGCTCATGTTGACAATCCACAGGGGCGAGCCCACGCCGGCCATCACGCGCTCCGGCAGCACGCCCTGCAATGCGCCGAACACCAGGCTGGGAACGTAGTGCCCGGTGCAGGCCCGGCCGCCCACCGCGGCGGGAAACACGGGGTTGAGCAGCGAACCCGCCGGCGCCCGGACCGTGATCCCGCGGAACAGGCCGTCATTGTTGGGCAGGTCGGGAATCAGGAGGCTCTTGATCGCATACACGGACATGGCATAGGTGTAGGCGAGAACGCAATTGATGCCCTTGGCCTGCTGCGGGCTCGTGCCGTCGAAATCGATGTCGATGGTCTCGCCGGCGATCGTCACGCGCACCTTGTAGGTGAACGGCGACTCGAATCCGTCCGTCTGCATTTCGTAGACGTATTCACCGTCGGGTAACGCCGCCAGGGCGTCGCGCATGGCTCGGTCGCTGCGCGCGAACAAGGCTTCGGCGATGTCCTCCGTGGTCGACAGGCCGTATTCGGACATGACTTCGTTGACGCGGCGGTCGACCAGCTCGGTAGCGCCCACCTGCGACCAGAGGTCGCCCACGGTCTGGTCGGGCGTCCGCACGTTGGCGCGAAGCAGGCTGATCAGGGAAGCATCCGCCCGTCCCTCGCGCAGCAGGTACATCAGCGGGATCTGGAAACCTTCCTCGAAGATTTCCCTGGCATCCACCGAACGGATGCGCCCGCCGATGTCGGGCATGTGGGCGGCCGTGGCCGCGAATGCGACGAGCGCCCCGCGGTGGAAGACCGGCCTGACGAAACAGAAATCGTTCAGGTGGCCCGTTCCGTGCCAGGGATTGTTGGTGATGTAGACATCCCCTTCGCGCATCGCGTCGATACCGATGACCTCGATCGCGTGCCGCACCGTTGCCGGGAGCGTGCCGATGAACGACGGGATGCTGCCGCTGTTCTCGATCAGCGAGCGTCCCCGCGCATCGGTCAGGACCACCGCGAAGTCGTTGGCTTCCGAAGACAGCGTGGAGAACGAGGTCCTCACGATGAGCTTGGCGGCTTCATCGACGATGGAACGGACGCGGGTCCAGAAGACTTCGAGAAAGATGGGCGTGAGTTCACGTCCCGGGGAGGTTTGGCCGTGCATGATGGATAGATGCTCCGCAGTTCAGTGAATGTTCACGATCAGGTTGCCGGTCTCGGACTGGACCAGCGTTCCTCCCGGCCCCACGACCAGCGTCGAGTCAGCATCGACAACCAGCAGTGGCCCCTGCAGAACCGCATTCACGGCGAGCTCGCCGCGGGCATAGATTGCCGTGTCGATGAAGCCGCCGGCCTCCTCGAAGAAAACCCGCCGGAAACCCTGCGCCGTCGACTGGCTGCGCTGCGCCAGCGCGGCCGGGGCAAAGGTCTCGTTCGGGTAGGCAAGCGCGGAAACGCGCAGGCTGACCAGCTCGACCGGCACGTTGGGCGGCGTGCGCCCGAATTTCTCGCTGTACGCGCTGTTGAAGGCCGCGAGCAGCGCCGCCCGCACCGGCTGCGCGTCGACGCCCGGGCCGGCGTATGGCCCATCGGGAAGCTGCAAGGTGAGCGTGAAGCCCTGGCCGATGAAACGGCCGTCGGCGTAGCGCTTCACCGCGATCGCGCCGAAGCCGTCCTTCAGTTCTTCGAGACAGCCGCGCGCCTCGCCGGCGAGTTTGTCGAAGCTCGCTTCCAGATCGGCCAGGTCGCCGTCAGCGGGCTGGAAAATCGCGGTCCGGGAGCGGTCGGCGCGTGCCGGGGCAACCAGCAGGCCGATCGCGGAAGCCACGCCGGCGGCCGGCGGAACGATCAGCGTGCCGATGCCTACCTTGCGCGCCACGGCATACCCGTGCAGCGGACCGCCGCCGCCGGTGCACACCATGTCGAACCGGCGCGGGTCATGGCCCCGTTCGGCAATATGCACGCGCGCCGCGCCCGCCATGTTCTCGGCAACGATGTCGTGGATGCCCTGCGCGATGACCGCCCCGTCCATGCCGATCGTCCTGCCCAGCGCCTGCAGGGCCGCGTCGGCCCTGGCGACGTCGATCGGGATGGCGCCGCCGGCGAACGATTTCGGGTCGAGATAACCGAGGACGACATTGGCGTCGGTCACCGTCGGCTGCGTTCCGCCGCGGCCGAAGCACGCGGGGCCGGGCTCGGATGCGGCGCTCTCCGGTCCGACCTTCAGCAACTTCATGCTGTCGGAACGCGCGATGCTGCCGCCGCCCGCGCCGATCTCGATCAGGTCCACCGTGGTGATCTTGATCGGGATGCCGCTGCCCTCGGAAAAGCGCTTGCGCCGCGCCGCCTCGAAGCCGTATGCCACCGCCGGCCTGGCGTCCTGGACCAGGCAGAGCTTGGCGGTGGTGCCGCCCATGTCGAACGCGAGCAGGCTCGTGCGGTCGTTGCGGCTTCCGGACCAGGCCGCCGAGATCGCACCGGCCGCCGGCCCGGACTCAAGCAGGTCGATGGGCTTTCGCCTGGCCTCGGCCACGGCGGAGAGCCCGCCGTTGGAAAGCATCATCAGGACGCCGCAATCGATGCCGATCGCCTTCACCCTGTGCTCCAGCCGGTCGAGATAGCTGCGCGCGATGGGTTGAACGCAGGCGTTGGCGACGGTGGTGCAGACCCGGTCGTATTCGCGGATCTCGGGGGCGATCGCGCTGGAGATGCAGACGCTGATCTCCCCGAATGCCTCGGCAATCCACGCCGCGACCTGCGCCTCGTGCCGCGGGTTCACGTAGGCGTGCAGCAGGCAGATGGCCAGCGAATCGACCCCCTGCGCAACCAGCTTGCCGACCGCCGCCAGCGTCTCGCCGCGGTCGGGCGGCGTGACTTCGATGCCCGCCGCATCGATGCGCGCGGCGATCTCCGCGCGCAGATGGCGAGGCACCAGGCTCTGCGGCCCGTCGATGTGCACATCGTAGAGATCGTAGCGGCGCTCGCGCCCGATCTCTATGGCATCGCCGAAGCCGGCGGTGGTAAGAAGCCCCGTCCTGGCGCCCTTCCCTTCGATCAGCGCATTCGTAAACAGCGTGGTCGCGTGCACGAAGCGGCCGACCTGCGCGGCGCGAAAGCCGTTCTCCCGCAGCAGGGCCTCGATGCCGTCCATGACGGGCTGTGTCGGATCGGCGTAGGCGGTAAGGACCTTCTTGGCGTGGATCCTGCCGCTCTGATAGTCGAGCGCGACGATGTCGGTGAAGGTGCCGCCGATATCTACGCCGATCGATATGTGTTTCATGTCTTGGTGTTTCCTTGCGGGGTGAGGCGGTCGTCAACGAGGACGGTTCAGGCCGAGAACAGGGTCGTCATCAGGATGCGGGAGTGCGGCGGGAAGCCCGGCGAACGGGGCGCGCGTGGGGTCCTGGCCGGGACCGGCACGCTCAGGTCGGCGCGCCCCCCGCACGCGCGGCGGCATCGGCGCGTCGCGCATCGCCGTCGAACCCGGGGAGCCGGCGATGGCGCTTCAGGTAGGGAATCAGGCCGCCCTCGCGCCGCAGCAGATGGACGATTTCGGGAACGGCTTCGCATTCGATACGCCGCTGGCCGTCTCCGGCTTCCAGCCATGCCCTGTCGCGGGTCATGCGGATCCGCAGGGACTCGCCCTCCCGCAGGTCCCGCGCGTCGCCCGTGACCAGCAGCAGCCCGTTGTTGATTGCATTGCGCCAGTACGTCCTGGCGAAACTCCTGGCGACCACCGCCTTGATGCCGGCGCCGAGAACGGTCGTGACAGCGACCTCCATCGCGGAGCCGCACCCGAAGTTCTGTCCCGCGACGAGAATGTCGCCGTCCCGCACGCTCGCCGCGAACGACGGATCGAGATCCTCGAACAGGTAATGGCGCAGGACGTCGGGATCGACGCTGTTCTTCTTGCGGCTCGACGAGATGATGTAGTCGGTGTTGACGTCGTCCCCGAGCACGCGGGCGCGTCCCTGCAGCGTCTCGCCGGCGGATTCCCCGAGCGCCATCATTGCGTGCGCTCCATGTCTTCCAGCCTGCCGGTCAGCGCGGCCTGGGCGCAGATGCGCGGCGACGCCAGGAAGATTTCCGCCTCGCGGTTGCCCATGCGGCCCTTGAAATTGCGGTTCGCGGTCGAGAGCACCTTCTGCCCGTCGCCGGGAATCGCGCCGCAGGTCCCGCAGCACGAGCCGCAGCCCGGTTCCTGAAATTCGGCGCCGAGGCGGCGGAACGACTCCGCCATGCCGCTGCGTTCGAGTTCCCGCTGTATCTCTCTGGAGGCCGGCGTCACGATGAGGCGAACGCCGTCGGCGATGCCGCGCCCCGCGCAAAGCACGTCAAGGGCTTCCCGATAGTCCTTGAGACGCCCGCCGGTGCATGTCCCCAGATAGACGATGTCTATCCGCGTGCCGGCGCTGTCCGCCACGTCGGTCACGTTGTCCACGCGATGTGGCAGGGCGACCTGGGGCACGATGTCGTCCAGGTTCACCTCGATGATCTGCTCGTACTCGGCATCCGCGTCCGCGACGGCGGGAACATAGGCGGTGCTCGTGCGCGAAGCCAGCCAGGCATCCGTCGCCTGGTCGTGCGGAAAGATGCCCGCCTTCGCGCCCATTTCCACGGACATGTTCGCCAGCACGATCCTGTCGTCGATGTCGAGCGTGGCGACGCCCGGGCCGGCGAACTCCAGCGCGCAATAGTTCGCGCCTCCCGCGCCCAGCCGCCGGGCCAGCGTCAGCGCGACATCCTTGGCGCTTGCGTAGTGCGGAAGCCGCCCATGCAGGACGATCCGGATCGACGCCGGCACCTTGAGCCAGATCTGGCCGCACTGGAAAATCCCGGCGAGGTCGGACGAGCCGATCCCGCTGCCGAATGCGTTGAGCGCGCCGTAGGAGACGGCATGTGAATCGGCCCCGACCACCAGCTGGCCCGGCAGCACCCGGCCGCGCTCCAGCATCAGCTGATGCCCGATCCCCTCGCCGGTCTCGAAGACGCAGATGCCGGCCTTGCGCGCGAAGTCGCGCGCCGTCTCCTGCAGCACAAGCGCCCGCTCGCCGGAGGACGCGCCATAGTGGTCCAGCGCAAAAACCAACCGCTCGGGAAACGCCGGCGGGGGCAGGCCGCCGTCGTCCTGCATGGTCCGGAAATATTGCAGCGCCATGGGAATGGAGCCGTCGGTCCCCATGGCGGCATCGGGCTGGCAGATCACGAGGTCGCCGGCATGGACGGCGTGATTCGCCGCGCGCGACAGCAGCTTCTCGGCAATCGTCTGCCCGCGTGCGTGCTGGACCGAATTCGATGACTTCGTTGGCATAAGACTGCCTGGATGCGGCGAGTAGTTCGTAGCTCCGCAGTCTATGAATGCCCATAATTATTGACAAACGAATTTTTTATAATCATTATAAAAATAAATTGAATAATCATATGCGGCGACCCACGGGCCGGCGCGGGCCGGATTCGGGATGGGAGCGGGCCTTGGCGCATAACGTCAACATCAAACAGCTTCGCGCGCTGCTGACCGTGGCGCAGACCGGCTCGTTCGTGGCCGCGGCGCATCGTCTCTGCGTCACCCCTTCGGCGCTGACCGCGACGATCCAGCAACTGGAAGCGGGCCTGCGCGTGCGCTTGTTCGACCGGACGACCCGCCGCGTCACGCTCACCGCGCACGCCGCGGGGTTCCTGGCGGAGGCCGAACGGCTGGTCAATGGACTGGACAGCGCCGTCTCGGACATGCTGGCCCTGGCCCAGGGCGAACGCGGCCATATACGGATCGGCGCGGCGGCCTCGGTCATTAGCCAGTTCCTGGTGCCGGTGCTGCAGCAGTTTCGCCGCCAGTACCCTCACATCACCATTTCGCTGCGGAATCCCGCGGCGCAGGAGACCGAGCGCCTGGTGGCGGAAGGCGAGGTCGACTTCGCCATCGACAGCCGTTACCAGGACAACGACGAGCTGACGTACACGCCGCTGATGACCGATACCTACGGCGTCGTCTGCCATTGCGACACGCCGATCGCCGCGCTCAAGCGGCCGGTCAGGTGGTCCGACCTCACCTGGGGACGTTATGTGGGCTTCAACGCGGACACGGCGATCGGCCATTTCCTGCGCCTGCACATGCCTTCGTTCGCGCCCTTCAACGAGGATCACGACGAAGTCGAGAGCACCAGTTACCTGTTCGATGTCCTGGCCAGCGGCGACTATTACGCGGTACTGCCGGCGCTCTCGTTCCAGCGCAACAGCAACAAGGCACTGCGTTGGAAGGAATTGCAGGAACCGACCCTCACGCGCGAGATCTGCGTGATGTCGCGCCCGCTGCGCGCGCTCGCGCCGAGCGCCCAGTTGCTGCTGGACCTGCTGCAGGACACGCTGCAGTCGCAGCCGATGCCGCCGGGCGTGAAACGCGCGCCGCCCGCCTCCGCGGAGCCGGGCAAGCCGGGCAGGCGGGCGGCCCGGGCCTGAAGCTCCACCCGCTTCCGCGCGAGGCCGCCGCGAAATTGTAATCGTCTGTTACAGTCGATATTTTTTTCGACGACCGGACGGCGTACGCTTCGTCCGGGCAAAAAACGGAACCGGCAAGAGGCAACATGAAGAGAATCATCGGCGCGGCGGCCATCTCGCTCGTCCTCGCGGGATGCGGCGGCTCGGGCGACAACGACAGCGGGCTGGCGCTCGTGCGCACGCCGCCAGCGGCCGGCAGCACGCCGACCGACCCCACCACGCCCGTCACCCCCGTCACCCCGGTGGTGCCGCCGGCGCCCGACACCAATGCCATCGGCACGGGCATCTTCAACGGCAGCACGCCGGACGGGCAGCGCGTCAACGTGCTGGTGCTCGACGAGAACGCCTTCTACATCTTCTATTCGGCGCCGGGCGTGCCCGATGTGCCGATGGGCGTGATCACCGGCAACTACAGCAGCAACAACGACACGCTCACCACCAACAACAACGGGCTCGACTTCAACCTGGAAGCGGCCGGCTACAACCTCACGGCCGCGAACTTCAACGGCAGCTTCGTGCCCAGCACGCTGATGCAGACGCAACTGACCTACCGCAACGCGCGCAATACGGCGTTCACCGCGAACTACAGCACGGACTACAACTACATCGCCACGGTGGACGGGCTGCGGGGGGATTACTCGGGCAGCGCGGTGGCGCTGGACACCAGCGGCATGCGCTCGGACGGCATCACCATGCACGTCGACGCCACCGGCAACATCACCGTGGACGCCGGCGCGGGATGCGCGTTCACGGGCACCGCGACGCCGCGGCGCCAGGGCAAGGTCTACAACGTCAGCCTGCAGTTCGGCGCGGCGCCGTGCCGCTACCCGAACACGACGATGACGGGCATTGCCTACTACGACCCCACCACCACGCACAGCCTGCCCACGCTCGGCCAGCTCTACCTGTTCGTGATGCGCGCCGACCGCCAGGCCGGCATGATCTTCACCGGCAAGCACTGACGGCCGGAGGCGGCCGCCCGGGCCGCGCGCTTACAGGAAACGGTCGAGCAGCTTGCGGCTGGCCTTGTCCAGTCCGGCCAGGTTGCGCAGCAGGTAGTGGATGCCGTGGCTGTCGGAGATCAGCAGCGTGGCGCCGGCCAGGCGGCGGATGTCTTCCTCGCCGCGCAGCACCAGCGAGGTGACGCCGCGGTCGGTTTCCACTTCCCAGGTGCTGGGCGTGGCGAAGGTCGACACCGAGCGGATGCGGCGGATCTCCGGCATGAACTCGCGGCTGGCCAGCTCGGCCTCGATCATCTCGCGCAGCGGCGCGGGCAGGGTATCCAGGCGCGGCAGCCAGGCCAGCTCGCGGCCGTCGGCGCTGATGATGCCGACGCCGTCGTCGGGCGCGGCGATCGGAAACGCGCGCACCGGCACCACGCCTTCGTGCACGGTGCCGTCCGCCGTGGTCATCACCAGGCGGCCCAGCGCGTTGCGCGCAAGCTTGAAGTCGGCTTGCTGCTGTTGTTGCTCGTGTCGTTGCATGGAGGCTGCCTGCTTACACGTTGGCCGCTGCGGCGGTATCGAGGCTCGGGTCCGCGTCGGTGTCGACGTTGCGGGCCTGCGCCTGGTAGAGCTTGTAGTAGGCGCCTTCGCGGGCCAGCAGCTCCTCGTGTCCGCCCACTTCCACGATCTGGCCGCGGTCCATCACCACCAGCCGGTCGGCCTTGCGCAGCGTCGACAGGCGGTGCGCGATGGCGATCGTGGTGCGGCCCTGCACCAGGTTGTCGAGCGCCTTCTGGATTTCCTTCTCGGTGGCGGTGTCCACCGACGAGGTGGCCTCGTCCATGATGAGGATGCGCGGGTTGATCAGCAGCGCGCGCGCGATCGAGATGCGCTGGCGCTCGCCGCCGGACAGCGCCTGGCCGCGCTCGCCGACCAGCGAGTCGTAGCCGTGCGGCAGGCGCAGGATGAACTCGTGCGCGTGGGCCGCGCGCGCGGCCGCGACGATCTCCTCGCGGGTCGCGCCGGGCTTGCCGTAGGCGATGTTCTCGGCGATGGTGCCGAAGAACAGGAACGGCTCCTGCAGCACCAGCCCGATGTGGCGGCGGAACTCCGACACCGGCAGCGAGCGGATGTCCACCCCGTCGACGCGGATCGCGCCTTCCGAGACGTCGTAGAAGCGGCAGATCAGGTTGACCAGCGTGCTCTTGCCCGAGCCGCTGTGCCCCACCAGGCCGATCATCTCGCCCGGCGCGATCGACAGGTTGAGCCCGCGGATCACCGCGCGGTTGCCATAGCGGAAACCCAGGTCGCGCAGCTCGATGGCGCCTTCCACGCGCTCCAGGTGCACGGGCCGGGTCGGCTCCGGCACGCTCGAGACGTGGTCGAGGATGTCGAAGATGCGCTTGGCGCCGGCGGCCGCCTTCTGCGTGACCGAGACGATGCGGCTCATCGAGTCCAGGCGCGTGTAGAAGCGGCTGATATAGGTCAGGAAGGCCACCAGCACGCCCACCGTGATGGCGTTGTGCGAGACCTGCCAGATGCCGAAGATCCACACCACCAGCAGGCCGATCTCGGTGAGCAGCGTGACGGTCGGCGTGAACAGCGACCACACCGCGTTGACGCGGTCGTTGATGGCCAGGTTGTGGCGGTTGGCCTCGCGGAAGCGCTCGACCTCGCGCTTTTCCTGGGCGAAGGCCTTGACCACGCGGATGCCCGGGATGGTGTCGGCCAGCACGTTGGTGATCTCGGACCAGATCCGGTCGATCTTCTCGAAGCCGTGGCGCAGGCGGTCGCGCACCAGGTGGATCATCCACGCGATGAACGGCAGCGGCACCAGCGTCACCAGCGCCAGCCACGGGTTGATGGAGATCAGGATGGCCGCCGTCATGACGATCATCAGCACGTCGGTGGCGAAATCCAGCAGATGCAGCGACAGGAACACGCAGATGCGGTCGCTTTCCGAGCCGATGCGCGCCATCAGGTCGCCGGTGCGCTTGCCGCCGAAATACTCCAGCGACAGGCGCAGCAGGTGTTCGTAGGTGGTGGTGCGCAGGTCGGCGCCGATGCGCTCCGACACCCGCGCCAGCAGGTAGGTGCGCGCCCAGCCCAGGCTCCACGCCACCAGCGCCGCGCCCAGCAGGCCGGCGAGGTAGAGCTTGACCCGGCCGTAGTCGATGGGCACGCCGTTCTGGAACGGAATCAGCACGTTGTCCATCAGCGGCATGGTCAGGTACGGCGGCACCAGCGTGGCGGCCGTCGACAGCAGCGTCAGCAGGAAACCGGCCAGCAGCTCGAAGCGGTACGGCCGGGCAAAACGCCACAGGCGCAGCAGCGCCCAGGTCGAGGGCGGCGTCTCCAGGTCGCGGCTGCACTGCGGGCACTGCTCGTCGTCCGGCGACAGCGGCGCCTTGCAGGTCGGGCACACCGCCTCGGCGCCGGGCAGCCCCTGGGCGCCTGCCTGCGGCAGGTCGCGCCGGGCATGGAACTGGTCGATCAGGCGCAGCGCGGCCGGGTTGTGGCCCAGCGTGTAGCGCCAGCTTGCCAGCAGGCGGCCGGCCTGCTGCAGCTCGAGCGTGCCGACGCCGGCATGATCGGCGTGATGCAGCGATAATCCGGGCTGGACCGCCCATTCCTGCCAGTCGCCCTGGCCCGACGTGCGGGCCAGCAGTCGACGATCCGTCACAAGCACCCAGCCTTGGGTAAAATGCAGCCTCGCGTCGAGATCCACCGCCAGCCAGGCCAGGACGGCCTCGCCGGGCACCAGACGGGTGCCGAGTTCGTTACGCCACGGTTCGTTCGGGGCGTCGGTATCAATCGCGGGCAAGGAAGGTTGGGTCATCGTTGGCACAGCATGCTGCGTCCCCTGGACATGGACATAACTTGAAACAATTTAGCGCGGGCGCGCCCTGGCGGCCCGCCAATTTGCCCGCAGTATATACATAAGGCCAAACGCACGGGCGCTCCTGATGCACTGCACAATCGCTTTTTAATCAAGAAAGTCAACCGGCTGACCGTTGTAACGTTACTGAAAGGTTAGGCTTCTATTTCTCGGGCACTCGCCCACTGCCTCAAGCTAAATCAATGAAAAAGAAGGACATTGAGATTTTCGATGTCATGTCGCTGCGCGGCCCGAATATGTGGACATATCGGCCTGTGCTGGAGGCGTGGGTCGACATCGGGGAACTGGAGGACTTTCCCTCCAACACCATCCCGGGATTCTACGAGCGCCTGTCGGCCTGGCTGCCCTCGCTGATCGAGCACCGCTGCAGCATCGGCGAGCGCGGCGGCTTCCTGCAGCGCCTCAAGGAAGGCACCTGGCCCGGCCACATCCTCGAACACGTCACGCTCGAGCTGCAGAACCTGGCCGGCATGCCCGGCGGCTTCGGCAAGGCGCGCGAGACCCCGATCCGCGGCGTCTACAAGGTGGTGGTGCGCGCCTGGCACGAGGAAGTCACGCGCGCCGCCCTGTTCTCCGCGCGCGACCTGGTGATGGCCGCCATCGAGGACCGCCCCTACGACGTGCAGGCGGCCGTGGACCACCTGCGCCGCCTGGTCGACAAGCATTGCCTGGGGCCCAGCACCGCGTGCATCGTCGACGCCGCCGACGACCGCGACATCCCCGCCATCCGCCTGTCCGAGGGCAACCTCGTGCAGCTCGGCTACGGCAGCCGCCAGCGCCGCATCTGGACCGCCGAGACCGACCGCACCAGCGCCATCGCCGAGAGCATCTCGCGCGACAAGGACCTGACCAAGAGCCTGCTCGAATCGTGCGGCGTGCCCGTGCCCGAAGGCCGCCTGGTGGACAGCGCCGCCGACGCCTGGGACGCCGCCGAGGACATCGGCGTGCCGGTGGTGGTCAAGCCCTACGACGGCAACCACGGCCGCGGCGTGTTCACCAACCTGACCACGCGCGAGGAAGTCGAGACCGCCTACGCGGTGGCCATCGACGAAGGCAGCGGCGTCATCGTCGAGCGCTTCGTGCCCGGCAACGAACACCGCCTGCTGGTGGTGGGCGGCCGCCTGGTGGCCGCCGCGATGGGCGAGACCGCCAGCGTGACCGGCGACGGCCGCTCGACTATCGACGAGCTGATCGAGCTGCAGATCAATTCCGACCCGCGCCGCGGCAGCACCGAGGACCATCCGCTCAACAAGGTGCGCCTCGATTCCGCCGCGCGCCTGGAACTCAGGCGCCAGGGCTATGACGCCAGCTCGGTGCCGCCCGAAGGCAAGCACGTGCTGATCCAGCGCAACGGCAACGTCGCCTTCGACGTGACCGACCGCGTGCACCCGAGCGTGGCCGCGCATGCCTCGCTGGCCGCCCGCGTGGTGGGCCTGGACATCGCCGGCGTGGACCTGGTGGCGCAGGACATCTCGCGCCCGCTCGCCGAGCAGCGCGGCGCCATCGTCGAGGTCAACGCCGGCCCCGGCCTGCTGATGCACCTCAAGCCCTCCAACGGCGAGGCGCGCCCGGTCGGACGCGCCGTGGTGGACCACCTGTTCCCCGCCGGCGAAGGCGACGACAACGGCCGCATCCCGGTGGTCGGCATCACCGGCACCAACGGCAAGACCGTGGTGGCCAAGCTGGTGGCGCGCCTGCTGCAACTGTCCGGCAAGCACACCGGCCTGGCCTGCAGCGACGGCCTCTACCTGGACCGCCGCCAGGTCGAAGCCGGCGACCGCGCCAACTGGGACGCCGCGCACCGCATCCTGATGAACCGCGCGGTCGATGCCGCCGTGCTCGAGAACGACAGCGGCGCCATCCTCTCCCAGGGCCTCGCCTATGACCGCTGCCAGGTCGGCGTGGTCACGAACATCGACGTGCCCGACCACCTCGGCCAGTACTACGTCGAGGAAATCGGCAAGATGTACAACGTGCTGCGCACCCAGGTCGACGTGGTGCTCGACGGCGGCGTGGCCGTGCTCAACGCGCGCGACCCGCTGGTGGTCGAGATGGCCGAGCTGTGCGACGGCGACGTGATCTTCTTCGGCCTGTCGGCCGACCTGCCCGCCATCGCCGCGCACCGCGCGGCCGGCAAACGCGCGGTCTTCGTGCGCGACGGCAAGGTGGTGCTGGCCACCGGCAGCCGCGAGACGCCGCTGGCCGACGTCGCCGCGATTCCCCTCACCTACGCCGGCCGCGTGGCCTTCCAGGTCGAGAACGTGCTGGCGGCCGTGGCCACCGGCTGGGCGCTGGGCATCTCGCACGACCTGATCCGCGCCGGCGTGGTGACGTTCGACGTGGGCCAGGTGGACGTGCCGGGCCGCTTCACGCTGTTCGAGCGCAACGGCGCCATCGTGGTGATCGACGACGCCCACAACGCCCCCGCGCTGGAAGCGCTGGTGGCGGCGCTGGAGCGCTTCCCGACCGAGCGCCGCGTGGTGGTGTACGGCGCCGGCCTGCCGCGCCGCGACGAGGACATGGTCCGGCAGGGCAAGATCCTGGGCGCCGCCTTCGACCGCGTGTTCCTGTGCGAGGACCGCTCCGTGGAGAGCGCGCTGCCCGACGCCGAAGCCCGCGCGCTGCTCAAGCAGGGCCTGTACGAAGGCCGCCGCGTGACCAAGATCATCGACGAAGGCTCGCGCCGCCAGGCGGTCGAGGCAGCGCTCGCGCAAGTGGTGGCCGGCGACCTGCTGGTGCTGCAATGCGACGAGGGCTCGACCCTGCCCACCATCGACCAGGTCCACCAGTGGATGGGCCAGCCGGGCCGCCGCGCCTGATCCGGAACGCAGAAGAACGGATCCCAGAGGAAACTGATTTCATGGAAGTCTCACGTATCCGGGCCCTGCGCGGCCCCAACCTGTGGTGCCGCCACACCGCCATCGAGGCCATCGTCTCGTGCTCCGACGAGGCCCACACGCTGGCCCAGTTGCCCGGCTTCGAAGAGCGCCTGCGCGCGCGCTTCCCCGAAGTCGGCCCGCTGCGGCCCGACGACAACGAAGGCGTGGTCTCGCTCGCGCACGCGCTCGAATGCGCCGCGCTGCGCCTGCAGGCCGAGGCCGGCTGCCCGGTCAGCTTCAGCCGCACCGCGCCCACGGTCGAGCCCGGCACCTACCAGGTGGTGGTGCAGTACAGCGAGGAGGAAGTCGGCCGGCTCGCGCTGGAACTGGCCGCCACGCTGTGCCGCGCCGCGCGCGACGACATGCCGTTCGACCTCGCCGACGCGCTGCACCGCCTGCGCGAACTCGACGAGGACGTGCGCCTGGGGCCGAGCACCGGCTCCATCGTCTACGCCGCCGTGGCGCGCGGCATTCCCTACCGCCGCCTGACCCAGGGCAGCATGGTGCAGTTCGGCTGGGGCAGCAAGCAGCGCCGCATCCAGGCCGCCGAAACCGACATGACCAGCGCGGTCTCGGAATCGATCGCGCAGGACAAGGACCTCACCAAGACCCTGCTGCACGCCGCCGGCGTGCCGGTGCCGCTGGGCCGCACCGTGACCGACGCCGACCAGGCCTGGGCCGCCGCCCAGGAGATCAACGCGCCGGTGGTGGTCAAGCCGCGCGACGGCAACCAGGGCAAGGGCGTGGCCGTGCGCATCCGCACCCGCGAGGAAATCGACGCCGCCTTCGAGGTCGCCTCCGACATCAGCTCGGACGTGATCGTCGAGCGCTACATCCCGGGGCACGATTTCCGCCTGCTGGTGGTGGGCAAGCACCTGGTGGCCGCGGCGCGCCGCGACCCGCCCCAGGTCACCGGCGACGGCAGGCACACCGTGCGCGAGCTGGTCGACGAGGTCAACCGCGACCCGCGCCGCGGCGAAGGCCACGCCACCTCGCTGACCAAGATCCGCTTCGACGACATCGCGCTGGCCGTGCTGGCCAAGCAGAACCTGACCGCCGACACGGTGCCGCCCAAGGGCACGCGCGTGGTCCTGCGCAACAACGCCAACCTCTCCACCGGCGGCAGCGCCACCGACGTCACCGACGACGTGCACCCCGACATGGCCGCGCGCGCCGTGGCCGCGGCGCAGATGGTCGGGCTCGACATCTGCGGCGTGGACGCGGTCTGCGAGACCGTGCTCAAGCCGTTCGAGGAACAGGCCGGCGGCATCGTCGAGGTCAACGCCGCGCCGGGCCTGCGCATGCACCTGCAGCCGTCCTACGGCAAGGGCCGCGCGGTCGGCGAGGCCATCGTCTCCACCATGTTCGCCGACGGCGACGACGGCCGCATCCCGGTGGTGGCGGTGTCCGGCACCAACGGCAAGACCACCACGGTGCGCCTGATCGCCCATCTGCTCGCCGGCAGCGGCCTGCGCATGGGCATGACCGGCACCGACGGCGTCTACATCCAGGGCGAGCGCATCGACACCGGCGACTGCAGCGGCCCGCGCAGCGCGCGCAACGTGCTGATGCACCCCGACGTCGACGCCGCGGTGTTCGAGACCGCGCGCGGCGGCCTGCTGCGCGAAGGCCTGGCCTTCGACCGCTGCGACGTGGCCGTCGTCACCAACGTGGGCGAAGGCGACCACCTCGGCCTGTCCTACATCAGCACGGTGGAAGACCTGGCCGTGCTCAAGAGCGTGATCGTGCAGAACGTGGCGCCGCACGGCATGGCCGTGCTCAACGCCGCCGACCCGATGGTGGTGCGCATGGCCGACGCCTGCCCCGGCGCCGTGACCTTCTTCGCCGCCGACACCAACAACCCGGTGATGGCCACGCACCGCGCGCAGGGCAAGCGCGTGGTGTTCGTCGAGGATGGCCACATCGTGGCCACCGAAGGCGACAGCCAGGTGCGCATCGCGCTGGCGGACATCCCGCTCACGCGCGGCGGCACCATCGGCTTCCAGGTCGAGAACGCGATGTCCTCCGTCGCCGCGGCGTGGGCGCTCGGCATCGACTGGGACGCGATCCGCCGCGGCCTGGCCACCTTCGTCAACGACGCCGCCACCGCCCCGGGCCGCTTCAACGTGTTCGACTACAAGGGCGCCACGCTGATCGCCGACTACGGCCACAACCCGGACGCGATCCAGGCGCTGTGCGACGCCATCGAAAGCATGCCCGCGAAGCGCCGCTCGGTGGTGATCAGCGGCGCCGGCGACCGCCGCGACGTCGACATCCGCCGCCAGACCGAGATCCTCGGCGGCGTGTTCGACGAAGTGGTGCTGTACCAGGACCAGTGCCAGCGCGGCCGCGAGGACGGCGAGGTGCTGGCGCTGCTGCGCGAAGGCCTGCAAGGCGCGCAGCGCGCCAGCACGGTGGAGGAGATCCGCGGCGAGTTCCTCGCCATCGATACCGCGCTGGCGCACCTGCAGGCCGGCGACCTGTGCCTGATCCTGGTGGACCAGGTGGAAGAAGCGCTCGCGCACATCGCGCAGCGGATCAGGGAAGCGGCGTAAGCGCGCAAGGCACCGCCACAACGCGGCGGTTTGCTCCGCGCTCCCATGCGATGGGCGAGCGGAGCAAACCCCGGGGTCGAGCGAAGCCTCATCGAAAAAACAAAAGCCGGCCTTTCAGGCTGGCTTTTTTTTACCGCAGCGCGTCCCCGCGCCTAATGCCTGCCCGGCAGCGACAGCCGCCGCTCCAGCAGCCGCTGCGCCTGCGAAAGGACCGTGCTCAGCACCCAGTAGATCGCCGCCACCGCCAGGTAGAGCGGCAGCGGCTGGTAGGTGGCCGCGATCACCTCCTGCGCCGTGCGCAGCAGCTCGGTCACGGTGATCACCGACACCAGCGAAGTGTCCTTGATCAGGCTGATGAGGCTGTTGGACAGGCTCGGCACCGCCAGGCGCAGCGCCTGCGGCCCAACCACGTAGCGCAGCGTCTGGCCCGGCGTCAGGCCCAGGCTGTAGGCGGCCAGCCACTGCCCGCGCGGAATGCCGAGGATGGCGCCGCGCATGCTCTCGGAGAGATAGGCGCCCACGTTGAGGCTCAGCGTCAGCACGCCGGCCGGGGTCGGCTCCAGCGCGATGCCGATGCCGGGCAGCCCGTAGTACACCACGAAGATCTGCACCAGCAGCGGCGTGCCGCGCATGATGCTGACGTAGGCGCGCGCGAGCGCGCGCAGCACCGGCTGGTGGCCGATGCCCATCAGCGCCACCACCACGCCGGCCACCAGCCCGAACGCCATCGACAGCAGCGCGAACTTGATGGTCAGCAGCACGCCCTGCATCAGCACGGGCAGGGAAGCGACGACCAGTTGCAGGGCGGACATGAGCGCGCGCGAGCCTGCCGGCCTACCTGGCGGGCCTGGTCACGTCGCCGCCGAACCACTTCGCCGACAGCCTGGCGAGCGAGCCGTCCTTGCGCATGTCTTCCAGCGCGCGGTCGATGGCCTGCGCGAACTTCGGGTTGTCCTTGCGGAACGGAATCGCCACCTCGGAGCCGCCGCCCTCGACGATCGCGCCGGGCCGCAGCGGCAGGTTGGCGGTCTTGATCAGGTAGCCGACCATCAGGCGGTCGTTGAGCGCCGCGTCCACGCGCTGCGCGGCGAGGTCGCGCAGGTACTCGGGCGCGCCGGGATAGGTCCTGACGTCGATGCCGTCCACCGACTTGGCCAGCTCGTTGTAGTTGCTGCCCAGGCTCACGCCGAGCTTCTTGCCCTTGAGGTCCTCCAGCGACTTGAACTGGCGCTTGTCGTCCTTGCGCTGAATCAGTTGCGCGGCCGAGTAGACGTAGGGCGTGGAGAAGTCCAGCACCTGCCTGCGCGCCGGCGTGACCGCGACCTGGTTGACGATGACGTCGAACTTGCCGGCCTGCAGCCCGGCAATGATGCCGCTCCACTCGGTGGTGACGAACTCGGGCTTGACGCCCAGCCGGGACGCCACGCCCCTGGCCACGTCGACGTCGAAGCCGTCGAGCTGGTTGTTGGCGCCGCGGTAGTTGAACGGGGGATACGTGCCCTCCACGCCGATCCTGAGCACGCCGGCCTGCTTGACGGTGTCGAGCAGGTCGGCAGCGTGGGCGGCGGCGCCGGCGGCCAGCAGCGCAGCGGCAAACAGCACGGCGGACACGGCCTTGCGGCAGCCGGTGCGAAGTCGAAGTGATTGCATGGGGTCTCCAGACAGGACGGGCGGCGAATATCCGCATTAGGAGCGTAGTCCGCCTTCCCGCCTTGCGCAACTCCGCGGCCCCGCCCGCCGGGCCGCCCGGCCCGCCCGGAACCCGCCCGCCCTACTGGAACGCCTTGTCGTTCGGATGCGCGTACAGGTCCTTCATGTCGGCCGACAGCGGGTAGTTGAGGTTGAGCCCGCGCGGCGGAATCGGCGACTGGAACCACTTCTTGTAGAGCTGCTCGGCGCGCCCGCTGGTCATCAGCCCGGCGATCACGTCGTCGGCCAGCTTCTTGAACGAGGGATCGTCCTTGCGGAACATGCAGGCGTAGTTCTCGGTCTGCAGCGGCGTGCCCACCACCACCCAGTCGGCGGCGTTCTTGGCCTTGGTCAGCTCGCCGTACAGCAGCGGCTCGTCCATGACGAAGGCCACCGCGCGGCCGCTTTCCAGGATCAGGAAGGACTGGCCGTGGTCCTTGGTGCTGATCAGGTTCATGTTCATGGCCTTCTCGCCGTTCATCTTGACCAGCAGGCGCTCGTCGGTGGTGCCGGCGGTCGTCACCACGTTGCGGTCCTTCAGGTCGGGGAAGTCCTTCACGCCCGAGTCCTTCTTGGTCAGCATGCGCAGGCCGTAGACGAACAGGCTGTTGGAGAACGCCACCTGCTTCTGCCGCTCGAGGTTGTTGGTGGTGGTGCCGCACTCGATGTCGATGGTGCCGTTCTGCATCAGCGGGATGCGGTTCTGCGAGGTGATCGGGGTCAGCCGGACCTGCAGGTTGGGCATCTGCAACTGCGCCTTCACCTTGTCGACGATCTGCAGCAGGATCTCGTGCGAGTAGCCCATCACGTCTTTGCCATTGGTGTACGAGAACGGGATCGACGAGTCGCGGTAGCCCAGCGAGATCACGCCGGTTTCCTTGATCTTGCGCAGCGTGTCGCCGTCCTCGGCGCTGGCCATGCCGGGGGCGCCGGCGGCGCCCGCGAGCACGGCGGCGGCCAGCAGGCAGCGGGAGAATCGGTTCAGGCGGGGCAGGCGTGCATGCGGTTTCATCTTGTGTTTCTCCGTGGGTTGAGGGACGACTCTGTGAGGGTGGCTCGTATGTATGGTTGTCAGGCTCGGTGCGGACGCTGCCGCGGTACGGCCCGGGGATGCGTTAAAAAAAGCGGCGGCAAAGCGGATCTGTCCTGGCTGCGCGCCGCGGGCGCTACGCCGCCATCGCGCTGAAATTCTCGGCCTCGACCGCCGGCTTGCGCCCGGCCAGCCGGTCGGCCAGCAGGCTCGCGCTGCCCAGCGCCAGCGTGAAGCCCAGCGCGCCGTGGCCGAGGTTGAGCCACAGCCCGCGCACGCGCGACGGCCCCACCAGCGGCAGCCCGCTGGGCGTGGCCGGGCGCAGGCCGGCCCACGGCTGCAGCTGCGCGGGCGACTGCGCGTCGGGCGCCACCCCGGCGAACAGCGCGCGGGTCTCGCCGGCCAGCGTGGCGATGCGGCGGCGGTCGATCGCGGTATCGCCGCGCACGAGGTCGGCCATGCCCGCCACGCGCAGCGTGTTGCCGATGCGGGCATAGACGATCTTGCGCGCGAAGTCGGTAATGCTGATGTGCGGCGCGCCGGCGCCGTCGCGGATCAGCACCGTGATGCTGTAGCCCTTGAGCGGCCACAGCGGCACGCGCAGGCCCAGCGGGCGCAGCAGGCCCACGCTGCCCATGCCGCCGGCCACCACCACCGCGTCGGCGCGCTCGACGCCGGCGGCGGTGCGCACGCCGATCACGCGTCCACCCTCGCGTCCGCCCTCGCGCTCGATGCCCCGCACGTCGGTGCCGAAGCGCAGCGACACGCCGGGACGGTCATGCAGCAAGCGTGCCAGCGACAGGCAGAAGCGGTGGCAGTCCGCCACTTCCTCGCTCGGCGTATGGATGGCGCCGGCGATCTCGCCGCGGATGCCCGCCAGCGCCGGCTCCAGCGCCACGGTGGCGTCGCGGTCCAGCGCCTGCTGCTCGCAGCCCAGGCTGGCCTGGTAGTCGAGCAGGCGGCACGCCGCGGCGAAGCTCGCGGCGTCGCGGTGCACGATCAGCTTGCCGCGCCGCGCGAAGCCGAAGTCGTCCGGCCCGCCGTCGACGAAAGCCCGCATCAGGTCGCGCGAATGGAACGCCAGGCGCAGCAGCTTGCGCGTGGTGGCCTCGCTGGCGGCGGCGTTGCAGGCGCGCGCGAACGCCGCCAGCCAGCGCCATTGCGCCGGGTCCGGCGAGGGCCGGAAGCGCATCGGCGAATCGGCGCGCAGCAGCCAGCCCGGCACCTTGCCCAGCACGCCCGGCCCGGCCAGCGGCGCCACGTAGCTGTAGCTCAGCTGGCCGCCGTTGGCGAAGCTGGTTTCCTCGCCCGGGCCGGCGCGGCGCTCCAGCACCGCGACCTCGTGCCCGTCGGCCGCCAGCCGCCACGCCGTGCTCATGCCGATCACCCCCGCCCCCACGATCACCACCTTCATTGCCTGCCTCGCCGCCATTCGATCCGATCCGCGAGAGCGTAGACCAGCCGCGCCGGCTTGCCCAATGCGAATACGTGCCAGAATATGTCCTCAGGCTATGGATGCCCCGCCGCCCCTTCCCTTTCCCGTCCACGCCCACCTCCGATGCGCCTGCGCCAGATCGAGATCTTCCGCGCCGTCATGCTGACCGGCACCGTCAGCGAGGCCGCGCGCCTGCTGCACGTCTCCCAGCCCGTGGTGACGCGCGTGCTGCAGCACGCCGAGGCCACGCTCGGCTTCCGCCTGTTCGAGCGCGTCAAGGGCCGCCTGCAGGCCACGCCGGAGGCCACCGCGCTGTACGGCGACGTCGAGCGGCTCTACGGCGAGATCGAGCGCGTGCGGCGCGTCTCGGAGAGCCTGCGCCACAAGGGCGCGGGCCGGCTGCGCGTGGCGGCCACGCCCAGCCTCGCCAACCCGCTGCTGGTGCCCGCCGTGCGCCGCTTCTGCGCGCGCCACCCGGACACCCAGGTGCAGGTGCTGACCCACCATACCGACGAGATCGTGCAGGGCCTGCTGGCCAACCAGATCGACCTCGGCTTCGCCTTCGCGCCGCCGCGCCACGAGGCCATCGCCAGCGAGCCGGTGGCCAGCGGGCAGATGCTGCTGGCGGTGCCGCGCGGCGAGCCGCTCTTGCCGTCCTCGCCGCGCGCGCGCCGCGCCGACGTGCCGATGCAGCGGCTGGTGGAGCGCCCCTTCATCGCCTACGACGACAACAGCTCGCTCGGCCTGCTGGTGCGCCAGACGCTCGCGCGCAACGCGCTCGAGCCGCGCTCGATGCTGGAAGTCCAGACCTACTCGCTGGCGCTGGCGCTGGTCGACGCGGGCCTGGGCCTGACCCTGCTCGACCAGTACACCGCGCTCGGCGCCAGCCCGGAACGGGTCTCGCTGCACACGGTCAAGCCGGCGCTGGCCTTCGAGATCCAGGCCCTGCGCGCCAGCCACCGCGGCAGCTCCAGCCTGGCCGACGACATGCGCGCGCAGTTCGCCGGCGCCGCGCTGCAGCTCGCGGCCACGCTGCCCGCGCGCCTGGAAGCGCCGGCGGTCAGCTTCGAACACGTCCCCAAGTAGCGCCCGCCGGCGCCCGGAATTTGACAGCCCCATGCGCCGTGCACCATCATCAGACAGCCTGAAGCGCCCATCTGGTGCTTTCTGAAACCTATGTTCGCCCTAATCCTGCTCCTGCTCATCCTGATCAGCGCCTTCTTCTCGACCTCCGAGATCGCGCTGACCGCATCGCGCCGCACCAAGCTGCAAACGCTGTCCGAGCGCGGCGACCGCCGCGCCACCAAGATCATGCTGCTCAAGGAAGAGCCCGGGAATTTCTTCACCATCGTGCAGATCGGCGTCAACAGCGTGGCCATCCTCGCCGGTATCGTCGGCGAGAAGCACGTCTCCGACCTGCTGCACGCGGCGCTGCTGCCCTACTTCGACGTCGCGGCCGCCGGGCAGATCGCCAACGTCGGCTCGTTCCTGGTGGTCACGCTGCTGTTCATCCAGTTCGCCGACCTGATCCCCAAGCGCATCGCCATGAGCTTTCCCGAGCCCTGCGCGCTGCTGGTGATCGGGCCGATGCTGACCATGATCAAGGTCTTCAAGCCGCTGGTCTGGGTGTTCAACGCCAGCGCCGACGCCACCCTGCGCCTGTTCGGCCTGCCCACCAAGCAGATCGACCAGATCACCTCGGAAGACATCGCGGCGATGGTGGACGCCGGCGCCGAGGCCGGCGTGCTGCACAAGCACGAGATCCACCTGATCGAGAACGTGTTCGAGCTCGACGCCAAGAACGTCACCGCGGTGATGACGCCGCGCGACGACGTGGTCTACATCGGCCTGGACGAGCCCGCCGACAGCCTGCGCCGCAAGCTGGTCAACCACCCGCACGCGCAGTACCCGGTGTGCGGGCACAACCTCGACGACGTGCTCGGCTACATCGACTCCAAGGACATCCTGCAGATGTTCCTGGCCGACGACACCACCGGCGTGATCGGCAACATCGGCAACATCGGCAAGCACCACGACAAGAACGTGCTGGTGATCCCCGACACGCTCACGCTGACCGAGGCGCTCACGCGCTTTCGCGAGATGCACCAGAGCTTCGCGGTGGTGATGAACGAGTACGGGCTGGTGGTGGGCATCGTCACGCTGGACGACATCGTCGGCGCGCTGATGGGCAACATCATCTATTCCAGCGAGGACGAGCAGATCGTGCGGCGCGACGACGGCTCGTGGCTGGTGGACGGCCTGACGCCGCTGGTGGACCTCAAGAAGGCGCTGGAGCTCGACGATCTGCCCGGCGAGGACTACGTCGACACCGCCGCCGGGCTGGTGATCTACTCGCTCAAGCGCATCCCGAAGAAGTCCGAGTTCATCGAGGCGGCGGGCTACCGCTTCGAAGTGCTGGACATCGACCATCACAAGATCGACCAGCTGCTGGTGTCGAAGCTGCCGCCGCCGGCGCCGTCCCAGCCGTGAGCGCGCGGCGGTAGCGCTCCACCGTCTCGTCCAGCCGGAACACCAGGATCCACGCGCCCGCCGCCAGCGCCGCGGCCGCGGCAAGCGCGCCCAGGCGCAGCGGCGCCAGCCGCTCCGGCGCGTGCAGCGCCGCGTAGGCGGTGCCCAGCAGCACGATCCACGCGAAACCCAGCGCGCAGCCGGCCAGCACGTCGGACAGCCAGTGCATGCCCAGGTAGAGCCGCGACAGGCAGATCAGCGCCACCGCCACCGCGGTCAGCGCCACCACCGGCATGCGCACGCGCCACGGCTGACGCAGGCACAGCAGGAAGGCCAGGAAGCCATACGTCACCATGCTGCTGGCGGCGTGGCCGCTCGGGAACGAGAACGACTCCAGGCCATCGTAGATGCTGGCGGGCCGCCCGCGCGCCAGCGCCAGCTTGAGCACCATCACGCAGGCGCGCGCGCCGAGCAGCGCGCCCACCCAGTAGGCCGCGGCCACCCACGCGCGGCGCCATGCCAGCCACGCCAGCACGGCCAGCGCCACCGCCACCGACACGCGCGCGCCGCCCAGTTCGGTGATGGCCACCATCGCCACGTCGAGCCAGTCCCGCCGCCACGCGCGCAACTGCGCGAACACGGCCTCGTCCAGCCGCACCAGCGGCGCGCCGTGGGCGATGGCCGCGCCCAGCCACAGCAGCGCCGCGGCGCACGCCAGCAGCAATGCGCCGGCGGTGGCCAGCAACAGCAGCTCGGCCACATCCCGCTCCAGCACGCGCTCCAGCACGCGCAGCAGGCGCGGCCACGGCGGCCCGGCGCGCGCCAGCAGCGCGTCGCGCCCGCGCAGGCGCACGCCGTCGAGCCGGCGCACCAGCGGCCGGATCACCAGCAGCAGGCCGCGCACCACGCCCAGCAGCAACAGCACGAACACGGCCAGCAGGCCGACCGCGCCCAGCGCGGCAAGCGGCGTGAGCCACGCATCGGCGCCACGGACGGCCTCCATCGCCTCAGGCCCCGGCCGCCATGCGCGCGATGTTGGCACGCGCCGGCGCCTCGCAATCGGCGAAGGCCGGCGTCAGGAACAGGCGCTCGCGCCGCGCCATCGCCTGCAGGAAGGCGACGCGGCGCGCCATGAAGTCCGCCCGCAGCGCCTCGCCGGACAAGCCCGAGCGGCTGGCCAGCAGCGCGCGGTTTTCCTCGAACACCGCCTCGGTGTAGGCGTCGAAATCCGCCGCCGGCACGGCCAGGCGCCACAGGTCGAGGTCCAGCACCGGTTCCGATTCGGGCACCGAGGCGCGATGCCCGCGGGTATCCATCACGATGCGCGCGGCCAGCGCCATGACCGCGGCATCCGCGCCGCCGGCCACGGTCTCGATCAGCGCCGCGGAGGCGGCCTCGTTGTGCTCGCACCCCGGCACGTAGACCGCGTCGTGGCACAGCACCGCCAGCGCCTGCGCGGGCGAGAGCGCGAGGCCGCGCGCCTGTGCCACGGCGAACATCTCCAGCACGTGGCGGCGGTCGTGGTAGCGGCGGTACGGCGCGTCGTAGCAGGCCAGCGCCTGCAGCACCGCGGCGCGCGGCAGGAAGTCCAGGCAGGCCAGCGCCGCCGGCCAGTCCGGCGCGAAGCGCGGCTGCGCGCCCTGCGGCGTCGCCACGGTCTCGGTGAACACAGCGAGCGGGCGCACCCACAGCTCGCTGCGGTCGCGCATCGACTGGTACACCACCACGCGCGACAGGTCGGACTCGAGCAGGCCGAGCCCGGTGATGGCGTAGGCGCCGCCCTTGTAGTGGCGGTAGGGCATGCCGGGCAGGAAGTCGCCGGTGGCGGGCGGGGTCGGAGGCAGGGTCATGATGCTTGCGGTCTGGGTCGGGGCTGCGCCATGATAGTGCATGGGCCGCGCGGCGCAACGCGCACTTGCCGCGCAGGCGGCCGCGCAGGCGGGGCGCGCTCCGAAAGTTGACATGCGTCAACTTCCCCCGATGACGGGAGCGCATGATTGTGCAGTGGCACAAATGCCCGTGGAGAACGGTGTGAGAGACAGTGTGGAACCGACATGGCAGGCGCCGGCGGGCACGGGCGACGGCACGGGCGGCGAGACCAGTCGCGGCGTGATCGCCGCGGTGCGCGGCAGCGTGGTCGACGTGCGCTTCGAGGCCGCGCTGCCGCCGATCCGCACGCTGCTGCGCGCCGGCGAGGACGGCCGCATCGCCATCGAGGTGCTGTCCCAGCTCGACGCGCGCCACGTGCGCTGCATCGCGCTGACCTCCACCCAGGGGCTGGCGCGCGGCATGGCGGTGCGCGACAGCGGCGCGCCGCTGCAGGCGCCGGTCGGCGCGAGCATCCTGTCGCGCATGTTCGACGTGTTCGGCCAGCCCATCGACCGCCTGCCGCCGCCGCAGGACGTGCGCTGGCGCTCAGTGCACCGCGCGCCGCCGCCGCTGGCGCGGCGCTCCACGCGCTCGGTCGTGTTCGAGACCGGCATCAAGGCCATCGACGTGCTGCTGCCGCTCGAGACCGGCGGCAAGGCCGGGCTGTTCGGCGGCGCCGGCGTGGGCAAGACCGTGCTGCTCACCGAGCTGATCCACAACATGGTCGGCCACCACCAGGGCGTGAGCATTTTCTGCGGCATCGGCGAGCGCTGCCGCGAAGGCGAGGAGCTCTACCACGACATGCGCGAGGCCGGCGTGCTGGCCGACATGGTGATGGTCTTCGGCCAGATGAACGAGCCGCCGGGCGCGCGCTTCCGCGTCGGCCACGCGGCGCTGACGATGGCCGAGTATTTCCGCGACGACGAGCATCGCGACGTGCTGCTGCTGATCGACAACATCTTCCGCTTCATCCAGGCCGGCTCGGAGGTCTCCGGGCTGATGGGCCAGATGCCGTCGCGCCTCGGCTACCAGCCGACGCTGGGCACGGAGCTGTCGGGGCTGGAGGAGCGCATCGCCAACACCGACACCGGCGCCATCACCTCGATCCAGGCGGTCTACGTGCCGGCCGACGACTTCACCGACCCGGCGGCCGTGCATACCTTCTCGCACCTGTCCGCCTCCATCGTGCTGTCGCGCAAGCGCGCCAGCGAAGGCCTCTACCCGGCCGTCGACCCGCTGCAGTCGAACTCCATGATGGCCACACCCGGCATCGTCGGCGCGCACCACTATCAACTGGCGCAGGACATCCGGCGCACGCTGGCGCAGTACGCCGAGCTCAAGGACATCATCGCCATGCTCGGGCTCGAGCAGCTCTCCGCGTCCGACCGCAACGTGGTGGCGCGCGCGCGCCGCCTGGAACGCTTCCTGACGCAGCCGTTCTTCACCACCGAGCAGTTCACCGGCATCCCGGGCAAGACCGTCAGCCTGGCGGACGCGCTCGACGGCTGCGAGCGCATCCTGCGCGACGAATTCAAGGACTACCCGGAGAGCGCGCTCTACATGATCGGGCCGATCTCCGAGGCCAGAAGCAAGCCCGCCACCCCCCAACCCGCCGAGGTGCCGGATGCCGCCGGACAGCATGCAGCTTGAAGTGCTGCTGCCCTTCCGCGTGTTCCTGCGCAAGCCCGGGGTGTCGCGCATCGTCGCGGAAACCGCCGAAGGCTCGTTCGGCATGCTGCCGCACCGCCTCGACTGCGTGGCCGCGCTCGCGCCCGGCATCCTGGTGTTCGAGACGCCGGACGAAGGCGAGGTGTTCATCGCCATCGACCAGGGCGTGCTGGTGAAGACCGGACTCGAGGTGCGCGTGTCGGTGCGCCAGGCGATGGCCGGCACCGACCTCGCGCAGCTGCGCCGCACGGTGGAACGCGAGTTCCTCGCGCTCGACGAGCAGGCGCTGAGCCTGCGCACGGTCATGGCCAAGCTGGAGACGGGCTTCCTGTCCCGCATCGCCAGGCTGCGCGGGACGGCGCCATGACGGCGCCGCCGGGACCGCGGCCGGGGCACAGGGCGGAGCCGAAAGAAACGGAGCCGAAAGCGGGACCGGAAGCGGGACCGCAGGCGCCGCCGCCGGAGCCCGCGCCCACGCTGGCCGGCAAGGTCGGCGCCAAGGCGCGGCGCAAGCTGTGGGCGCGGCGCCAGCGCGTGCCCGGGGTCTGGTCCGGGCTCGGCATGATGGGGCTGGTCGGCTGGTCGGTGGTGGTGCCGACGCTGCTCGGCGCGGCGCTGGGCATCTGGCTGGACGAGCATTATCCGGGCCGGCACTCGTGGGTGCTGGCGCTGCTGGTGGCCGGGCTGGTGCTCGGCTGTTTCAATGCATGGCGCTGGGTCGCACGGGAAGACGCGGCCATGCGGCAAGACAAGGAAGGTCAGGACGATGCAGATGCATGACATGGCGGCGTTGCTGCTCGCGGGGCTGGCCGGCGGCGCGCTCGGCGCCTTCTTCTTCGGCGGGCTGTGGTGGACGGTGCGGCAAACCCTCTCGCCGGGCCTGTCGCCGGGCCGCGCGGCGCTGTGGCAACTGGGCAGCCTGCTGCTGCGCACGGGCGTCACGCTGCTGGGCTTCTACTGGATCGGCGCGGGACAATGGGAACGCATGGCGGCGTGCCTGGCGGGCTTCACCGCGGCGCGCTTCGTCGTGATGCGCATGACGCGCACGGAACCGGCGGAGCAGACCGCGCAACAGGCGGCCGGCCGCCACGCGCCGGCCCGCGGGGAGGGCAGCCATGCGCCTCAGCCCTGACCAGTGGATCTTCTGGCAGCACGGCTTCGTCAAGCTCAATGCCACCATCGTGTTCACGTGGGCGCTGATGCTGCTGCTGTGGCTGGGCTCGTGGCTGGTCACGCGGCGGCTCTCGCCGGACCACCGCCGCTCGCGCTGGCAGAACCTGCTGGAGATCGTCATCACCGGCATCGAGCAGCAGATCGCGGACGTGGGCCTGCGCCAGCCGCGCCGCTACCTCGGCTTCCTCGGCACGCTGTTCCTGTTCGTCGCGGCGGCGAGCCTGTGCACCATCGTGCCCGGCTACGATCCGCCCACCGGCTCGCTCTCGACCACGCTGGCGCTGGCGCTGTGCGTGTTCGTGGCGGTGCCGCTGTACGGCATCCGCGACCAGGGGCTGCGCGGCTACCTGCGCTCGTACCTGGAGCCGACCGTGATGATGCTGCCGTTCAACATCATCAGCGAGCTGTCGCGCACGCTGGCGCTGGCGGTGCGCCTGTTCGGCAACATGATGAGCGGGGCGATGATCATCGCCATCCTGCTAACCATCACGCCGTTCCTCTTTCCCATCGTCATGACCGCGCTCGGCCTGCTCACCGGCATGGTGCAGGCCTACATCTTCAGCATCCTGGCGGCGGTCTATCTCGCGGCCGCCACCCACACCGGCGAGACGGAGCCGGCACCGGCCCCGTCGCCCGAACCCAACTGAATCCAACCGAACCCCCAAACCAAGGAAACAGCTCATGGACAGCCTGACCATCATCGCGGTAGCGTCGATCGCCATCGCCGGCCTGTGCACCGGCTTCGGCTGCATGGGACCCGCGCTCGCCGAAGGCCGCGCGGTCGCCACCGCCCTCACCTCGCTGGCGCAGCAGCCCGACGCCTCCGCCACCATCACGCGCACGCTCTTCGTCGGCCTGGCGATGATCGAGTCGACCGCGATCTACTGCTTCGTCGTCTCGATGATCCTGATCTTCGCCAATCCGTTCTGGAACGCCGCCATTGCCCGCGCCGCGCTCAGGTGAGAGGTGAGTCATGTTGATCGACTGGTTCACCGTCGGTGCGCAGGCACTCAACTTCGTCGTGCTGGTCTGGCTGCTCAAGCGCTTTCTCTACCAGCCCGTGCTCGACGCCATCGATGCCCGCGAGAGCCGCATCGCCGCGCAGATCGCCGATGCCGAGGCGAAGGATGCCGCCGCGCGCCAGCAGGGCGACGCCTTCCGGCGGAAAAACGAAGCCTTCGACCGTGAGCGCGCGGCGCTGGTGGCGCAGGCCACCGCCGAGGCCGACGCCCTGCGCCGGCAGCTCATGGACGCGGCCCGGCAGGCCGCCGACGATCTCGGCGCCAAGCGCCAGGACGCGCTGCGTAACGAGGCCGGGCAACTGACGCGCTCGCTCGGCGAGCTGGCGCGGCGCGAGGTGTTCGCCATCGCGCGCCGCGCGCTGGAAGACCTGGCCTCGGCCAGCCTCGAGGAGCGCGTGGCGGCGGTCTTCGTGCGGCGCCTGCGCGCGCTCGACGAGCCGGCCCGGCGCGGCCTCGCCGCCGCGCTCGGGACGGCGCCGGCGCGCATCGCGGTGCGCAGCGCGTTCGACCTGCCGCAGGCGCAGCGCGCCGCCATCCGGGCCGCGCTCGACGAATGCCTGGGCGGCGGCATTGCACCGGCCTTCGAGACCGCCCCGGAACTGGTGGGCGGCATCGAGCTGGTCGGCGGCGGCCAGAAGCTGGCGTGGAACGTCGACCATTACCTCGACGCGCTGGAACACGCCGCCGGCGAGCTGCTGGACGTGGACCGCGCAGCGGCAAAGGACACCCCGGCCACCCCGGCAGCCCCCGCCCCGCAAGCCGCGGCGGGCCAGCCATGAGCGCCGCCCTGCCCGCTCCGCGGGCCGCCATCGAGCACGCGTTCTCGGCCATGCGCGAGGCGCGCGAGCGCTTCGCGCCGCCGCTGGACACGCAGGAAATCGGCACCGTCGTCAGCGTGGCGACCGGCGTCGCGCACGTCTCGGGCCTGCCCGGCGTCGGCTTCGACGAACTGGTGCGCTTCCCCGGCGACGTGTACGGCATCGCGTTCAACATCGACGAGGACGAAGTCGGCGTGGTGCTGCTCGACGACTACTGGCGGCTCGGCGCCGGCGACCAGGTCGAGCGCACCGGCCGCGTGATGGACGTGGCGGTCGGCGAGGCCCTGCTCGGGCGCGTGATCGACCCGCTCGGCCGGCCCCTCGACGGCCTCGGCCCGGTGGCGGCGCACGCGCGGCTGCCGATCGAGCGCGCCGCCGCGCCGATCCTCGAGCGCGCCCCCGTCACGGTGCCGCTGCAGACCGGCGTCAAGGTCATCGACGCGCTGATCCCGGTCGGGCGCGGACAGCGCGAGCTGATCCTCGGCGACCGCCAGACCGGCAAGACCGCCATCGCCATCGACACCATCCTCAACCAGCGCGGGCGCGACGTGCTGTGCGTCTACTGCGCCATCGGCCAGCGCGCCTCCGCCGTGGCCAAGGCCGTGGCCACGCTGCGCGCCAACGGCGCGCTCGACTACACCGTGGTGGTCGTCACCGAAGGCGACCAACCGCCCGGGCTGGCCTACATCGCGCCCTACGCCGCCACCAGCATCGCCGAGCATTTCATGGAAGCCGGGCGCGACGTGCTGGTCGTCTACGACGACCTCACCCAGCACGCCCGCGCCTACCGCGAGCTGTCGCTGCTGCTGCGCCGGCCGCCGGGCCGCGAGGCGTTCCCCGGCGACATCTTCTACATCCACTCGCGGCTGCTCGAGCGCGCCACCCATCTCGGCGCCGCGCGCGGCGGCGGCTCGCTCACCGCGCTGCCGATCATCGAGACCGAAGCGCAGGACATGTCGGCCTACATCCCGACCAACCTGATCTCGATCACCGACGGCCAGATCTACCTCTCGCCCACGCTGTTCGAGCTCGGCGTGCTGCCGGCGGTGGACGTCGGCAAGTCGGTGTCGCGCGTCGGCGGCAAGGCGCAGCACGGCAGCTTCCGCGCCGTGGCCGGCGACCTCAAGCTGGCCTACGCGCAGTTCGAGGAACTCGAGACGTTCTCCCGCTTCGGCGCCCGCCTCGACGACGACAGCCGCCAGGCCATCGCGCACGGCCAGCATATCCGCGCCTGCCTCATGCAGGCCGAGTCCGAGCCGGTTCCGGTGCCCGCCCAGGTCGCCATCCTCAGCGCGCTCAGCGCGGGCCTGTTCGACACCGTGCCGCTGGAGCGCATGGAAGCAGCCCAGCGCGCCGTGTGCGCGGCGGCAGCCGCCATCCCGGACGCCCTCGCCGCCCGCCTCGAGGCGCCAGGCAAGCCGGGCAAGGAAGACACGCAGGCGGTCGTCGCCATCGCGCGCGCGGCGCTGGCGCCGTTCCAGCCCGCGGCGGGCAGCGCCGCGCCGCCCGCCAGCCCCGGCACGACGCCATGAGCGACACCACCGCCACGCTGCGCCACCAGATCGACAGCGCCACCGAACTGCAAGGCGTGGTGCGCACCATGCGCGCGCTGGCGGCATCGAGCATCAGCCAGTACGAGCAGTCCGTGCTCGCGCTGGCCGACTACCGGCGCGCGGTCACGCTGAGCCTGGGCGCGTGCCTGCGCCCGCTCGGCGCCGCGGTCTCCACGCTCCGGGAAGAAAAGGCCACCGCGGCGGACAGCCTCGGCGCCATCGTGTTCGGCTCCGACCAGGGGCTGGTGGGCCAGTTCAACGAGATCATCGCCGATTACGCGGTCGCGGCACTGCGGGCCCTGCCCGGCAAGCGCACGGTATGGGCCGTCGGCGAGCGCGTGCGCGCGCGCCTCGAGGACGCCGGCGTGGCGGTGGCCGGCGCCTATGCGGTGCCCGGCTCGGTCGAGGCCATCGCCCGGCTGGTCGACCGCCTCCAGCTCGACACCGAAACGCAGCGGAGCCAGCCGGAACAGGCCCGCATCCACGTGTTCTACAACCAGCCCCAGCCCGGCGCGCAGTTCCGGCCGGTGGCGCAGCGCCTGCTGCCGCTCGACGCGCAATGGCTGGCCGCCCTGCTCGCGCAGCGCTGGCCCACGCGCAACCCGCCGCAGGTGATCGGCGACGGCACCGCGACGCTGCGCGCGCTGATCCGCGAGCATCTCTTTATCTCGCTGTTCAGCGCGTGCGCCGAATCGCTCGCCAGCGAGAACGCCAGCCGCCTGGCGGCGATGGAGCGCGCCGACAAGAACATCGACGAACTGCTGGACAGCCTGCGCAGCCGCTTCCACAGCGAACGGCAAAGTGCGATCGACGAGGAACTGTTCGACGTGACGGCGGGATATGAGGCGCTGTCGCAGGCGGGGACCGCCGACGGCGGGCTGTGAGTCGCGGCGGCTGCGCGTCGCGGCGCGAAGGCGGCCGCGGCCGGCCCGATCTCCGGCACCTGCCGGGACACCACTGGCACCCAGCTGCGCGACGTGCCCGGCACCACGCGCCCCGCCCGCAGGCTGTCTGTACGCCAGTGGCCGCCGAGACCACGACGACTTACCTTACCGCCGATGCACGAATGGACGTGTCCCGCGTGCGGGACGACTCGCCACCGTGATGCAAACGCGGCTTTGGCCCCGAGACATGACGCCGTGAGTGCCAGGGCACCGACCTCGGCGAAACGGAAAGTCGGCAGCCGATACGATATCCTTGTACGGCGTGGTCGAGATCGTCATATCTGAGCTGCAGGCCACACCTGCCGCTGCAGCGGCTGCGAGGATCCGATTCGTCCAACTTTCGCGGCCCCGGAATGGAAGACAGCATCCCCCTGATCACCACGCTCGCCGCTGGCTTCAGCATCGCCCTGATCCTCGGGTTCCTTGCCGAGCGCATCAAGGTGCCGGCGCTGGTCGGCTATCTGGTGGCCGGTATCATCATCGGCCCCAGCACGCCCGGTTTCGTGGCCGATGCGCATCTGGCCTCCCAGCTCTCCGAGATAGGCGTCATGCTGCTGATGTTCGGTGTCGGCCTGCACTTCTCGGTCAACGACCTCCTGGCGGTCAAACGCATCGCCGTGCCTGGTGCCGTGGTGCAGATGGCATTGGCTACGGTGCTGGGCATGCTGGTGGCGCGGTGGTGGGGATGGAGCTGGGGCAGCAGTCTGATCTTCGGCCTGGCCCTGTCGTGCGCCAGTACCGTGGTGTTGCTCAAGGCCCTGGAAGCCCGTGGCGTGCTCGAAAGCATGAACGGCCGCATCGCGGTCGGCTGGCTGGTGGTCGAGGACCTGGCCACCGTGCTGGTGCTGGTCTTGCTGCCGCCGCTGGCCGGCGTCCTGGGCGGCACGGCGGGAGTGCCGGCAGCCGAATCGCAACCCTTGTGGATGACCATTGGGCAAACCCTGTTGCAGGTGTCGGCCTTCATTGCCCTGATGCTCATCGCCGGCCGCCGGGTGCTGCCCTGGCTGTTGTGGCAGATCTCGAAGACTGGCTCACGTGAATTGTTCACCCTGTCGACGATCACCGCGGCCATTGGCATCGCCTACGGTGCCGCCCAGCTGTTCAGCGTCTCATTCGCTCTGGGCGCGTTCTTCGCCGGGATGGTCATGCGGGAATCCGAGTTCAGCCACCGGGCGGCTCAGGAATCCCTGCCGTTGCGCGACGCTTTTTCCGTGCTCTTCTTTGTGTCGGTGGGCATGCTGTTCGAGCCGGCTATCGTGATGGCACAGCCGGTGCACGTGCTCGGCGTGGTGGCCATCATCATCGTCGGCAAGTCCATTGGGGCACTGGCCCTCGTACTGGCTTTCCGCTACCCGCTCAACACCGCGCTGACGGTCTCCGCCAGCCTGGCGCAGATCGGCGAATTCTCGTTCATCCTGGCCGGGCTGGGGCTTTCCCTCGGCCTGCTGCCGGCCGAAGGCATGAGCCTGGTGCTGGCCGGCGCGCTCATTTCCATTGCCCTGAACCCCATGCTTTTCGCGGCCATCGAGCCGTTGCGCCGCTGGGTGCTCCGACGCTCGGAACTGGCTCGCCGCCTGGAGCGGCGAGGCGACCCCTACGCCGAACTGCCGGTGAACACCGAGCGCAAGTATCTGGAGGGGCAAGTCGTGCTGGTAGGGTATGGCCGGGTGGGCAAACGGATCGCCAGTGCACTGGATGAGCGCGGCATCCCCTATGTGGTGGCGGAACAGAACCGGGAACTGGTCGAGGATTTGCGCAAGAAGGGCATGGTGGCCGTGTCGGGCAACGCCACCGACCCCTCGGTACTGATTCAGGCCCACGTCGCCGACGCGGCCATGCTCGTGGTGGCGATGCCCGATTCGCTCAATGTCCGCCAGATAGCCGACACGGCGCGCGCACTCAATCCGAGAATCGAGATCGTCATGCGCACGCACAACGAGGACGAGTCACTGATGTTGCGCAAGGAAGGGATCGGAACGGTCTTCTTCGGCGAGGAGGAACTGGCCAAGAGCATGACTTGCCACGTACTCCAACGCTTCGCGCCGCGGTCGAATCATTCGGCTGCCTGGCATTGAGACGATCAAGACGGCACGAACGGCAATTGCCCCCTCTTTTGCGGCCCGCCATTGGCCGGACGCTACGTGGCAGGCGACGGCGCGCCAGCGTGGCCACCGCCGCCGGAGATTCTCTCAGGCCACCGGCCCGGGCCGAACATTCTGGTTCAGACGAAAGAAGTTGGCCGGGTCGTATTTGTTCTTGATCTCGACGAGCCTTTGGTAGTTCTCCCCATAGGCGGCCCGTACCCTGTCCTCTCCTTCCTCGCCCAGATTATTCGCATAGACCCCGCCCGTCGAGAACGGCCGGATGGCGTCCCACGTTTCACGCGCCCACCGTACATTCGCTTCATCGTCTGCCGGATCGTCCCAGATCGAGATGGGGAAGCAGTCATAAAGCGCATCGCGGTTTACATAGGGTGTCTCCGTCCTCGGGACCCGGGCAATCGCGCCGCCGACGTGCTGCAAGACCAGCAGTGGCATGCCGCCACGCGCGTTCGCATAGGCATCGAGCAGCGTATCGATGGCCGCATCCGCGAGCTCGCGCAGGAACTGCGCCTTCCAGTAGCAGCGGCGCCCGCGGGGAAAGATGGCGTCGCCGGCACGCTGGATCTGCAGGTAAGGGATCGCCTCAAACCGGCACGCGGCCGGGACGCCATGGTCCCTGAGCGGCGCGAGCACTCGCTCGCCTTCCGTGACCGGTCCGGCATAGCATGCCGAGAGGCTCAGGAAGCGCTCGCCGGACGGCGTGGTCACGAGGGCGGCGTCGACGCTGAGTTCGTCCGGCGCCTGGCTCGCAAACGCATGGTAGAAGCGCAAGGCGTCCCGCGCGTGGTCGTAGCGATGCAGCACGGATCCGGTCAGAAGGATCGGCCCGACAGGATGAAGCCGGTACTCGAACGCCGTCACAATGCCGAAGTTCCCGCCGCCGCCGCGAAGGCCCCATAGCAGGTCCGCGTTCTCGGTGGCACTGGCTCTCAGCATGCGGCCATCGGCCAGCACGATCTCGGCCGCGATCAGGTTATCGCATGCCAGGCCATGTTTGCGGCCTAGCCTGCCGAAGCCGCCGCCAAGCGTCAGCCCGGCGATGCCCGTATCGCTGTTGACCCCCATCGTCGTCGCCAGCCCGTGCGACTGGGTCGCGCTGTCGAATTCGCCCAGGCTCAGGCCCGCGCCCGCACGCGCAATGCGGTGCACCGGATCGATCTCGATCCGTTTCAGGCGCGCCAGATCGATCACGATGCCGTCGTCGCAGACGGACAAGCCGGCGACGTTATGGCCTCCGCTGCGCACGGCCACCAGATAGCCGCCTGCCCGGGCGAACGTCACGGCACGGCTGACATCGTCGGCATCGGCGCAATGGACGATCATCGCCGGCCGCTTGTCGATAGCGCCGTTCCAGACCTGGCGCGCCTTGTCATATCCGTCTTCTCCGCGCAGGATCGCTTCGCCGTTCAGGCTCTGGCGGAACCGTTCCATGCTCAGGCCGGCATGCTCCGGCCTGCTTCCGGCACTCCCGGAGATGAGATGCGTATCCATGCAGCCCCCTTTCCATGTCCGGCACAGCGGCCTGTGCGCCGCGGTTTCCAGTGACATGCTTGACGCAAGCGGGAAACGAAGCAAGCTCGAAGAACTCATCTGGCAGATAAGCTCCACTCATCTACACTCAGTTCATGCGCAAACTGCCACCGCTACGTTCGCTGCGCGCTTTCGAGGCCGCGGCCCGGCACAGGAGCTTCAAGGCCGCCGCCGCGGAACTCGGTGTGACGCCGACTGCCATTAGCCATCAAATCCGGTTGCTGGAGGAGACCTGCGGCCAGACGCTGTTCCAGCGGCGCCCCCGCCCGCTGGCCCTGACTGGCGCGGGCGCGCAGCTGTTCCCGGCGCTGCGCAACGGCTTCGATGCCCTGGCGAGCGCCGTGGCATCGATCGCGGCGGCCGACCACCAGCTCCCGCTGCGCGTGACGAGCTCGAACGCGTTCGCGAGCCGATGGCTGGTTCCCCGACTACCCGAGTGGCGTGCCTTGCACCCCGGGATCGCGCTGGAAATCATCGGCACCGATGCTGTCCTGGACTTGCGGGCGGGCGAGTCCGATATCGCGATCCGCTACGCGCGAACCTCGCCGTCCGATCATGTCGCGCAGGAGATCTGCCGGGACGCCTTCTTCCCCATCTGCCGGCCGGAACTGCTCGCCACGGATGGCCGGCCCGTTCAGTGCGCCGCAGATCTGCTGCGCTTTCCGCTGATCCATTTCGACTGGATGAACCGGGATCCGCACGCCCCCACGTGGCACAAATGGCTGGCTACCGCCGGCATGATCGACCCGATGATGACGCAGCTCACCGTCAAGTGCGGCCTGAGCTTCCGCGAGGAACTGCATGCGATCGACGCAGTGGTTGCCGGACAGGGAATCGCAATATGCAGTGATGTCGTGATCGGCGATGAACTGCGCGCGGGGACCTTGGTCAAGGCGCATCCTCTTTCCTTGCCGGGCTATGGGTTCTACCTGGTGACGACCGCGCATCATCCGAGGCAGGCGTCCATCGACGCCTTCGCGGGCTGGATCCGGTCGACGGCGTTGAAGACCGAGTCGATGTAACGCCGATCCGCATTGCCGAAATCGTCATTTGACTGGAACGATAACGGTAACGCTCAAACCGGTTTGCCGTGCTTTGTCAGCGAAGTCGAGGCGAATTTCCGCGCCGATGCGATTGGTGATCGCCTGGACGATGGACAGCCCAAGTCCGGAACCGATCTGCTCGCTGCCCAGCGTACGGTAGAAGGGATCGAAAACCCGGTCCCGTTCAGCCAGGGGAATACCGGGTCCGTTGTCCTGGATATGCAAGTCGGCCTTCCCGTTCGACACCCCCAGGGAAAGGTCAACTCGCCCGCCCTCTGGCGTGTAGCGGATGGCGTTGTCGACCAGGTTCCTGACCACGGCGATCATGTCCAGTTCGCTCACCCATACTTCGGCGTCCTGCATGCCTTCCACACCGATGTCGATGTGCTTGGCCTCGGCCAGCGGCATGAGGTCCTCCAACACGCGGCGGTAGATACCCTGGACGGATACTGGCGACTTCGGCGTGTCAGTGGCGGACTGCGCCCTGGCCAGGGTCAGGAGCTGATCCAGCAGGCCCCGGCCGCGCTCGATCCCCTGGCGTAGCACCGACAGCCGTTCGCGTGCTCGCTCCGACATCTCCGTGTCCGCCAATCGCTCTGCCTGCAGCGACAAGGCGGTCAGCGGGGAGCGCAGCTCGTGCGCGGCATCGGCCACGAAGCGGCGCTGAGACGCCATGGACTGGCCGACACGGGCAAGCAGGCGATTGATCGCCACGGCAAACGGGCGCACCTCGACTGGAAGGTGGCGGTCTTCGACGGGGTGCAGCTCCCGCTCGGCGCGCTGGTCGATTTCCCTGGAGAGCGTGGCAATGGGCCGGAACATCTTGCGCACCAGATCGGCGACGATCAGCAGCAGAACTGGAACGAGAATCAGGAAAGGCATCACGGTGCGCAGCGCGCCATCGCGGGCGATTTCATTGCGGAAGCCCGCTTCCTGGGCCACGGCGATGCGTTCGTTGGCGGCCGTGGTCTTGACCAGCACGCGGAATGTCTCGCCGCCGACCTCCAGCGTATGCAATCCATCGGACAGCGTAGCCGGCAGCGGGAGTGTTCCTCCAGCATCCACGCCGGCCGGAGAGGGCCTGGCCTCGCCCAGGCGCTGGACGATCACGCGCGATTCTTCATCCGCATCGTTAGGGCGGGCGTCGGCAATCAAAGTGGCCGGTGACAGGCGCTGCCGATCCATGAGCTGCGCCACCTGGCGCAGAACGTCATCCTGCAGCTCGTGCGCTTCGTCGAAGGCGGACAGGAACGAGAAGACGCCGGCCACCATGGCCACGACAAGGATGGCCAGCGACAGGATGAAGGACAGCTTCAGTTGAATCGATTCGTTCAGGCGCCTTTCGAGACCATCCATCCGACCCCCCTGACGTTCTTGATGACCTCGCCGCCGAGCTTGCGCCGCAGCGCGTGGATCAGATATTCGACCGCATTGCTTTCGACCTCTTCCCCCCAGCCGTAGATCCGGTCCTCCAGTTCGCTGCGCGAGAGGATCGCTCCCGGCCGAACCAGCAGGGCCTGCAGCAGCGAGAACTCGCGGTTGGACAATTGCTGCGGGGAACCGCCGTTGACGCTGGCTTCCCTGGTGGCCGGATCGAGGGACACCACGCCGTTGCCGAGAACGGGCGCCGCCGTGCCGCCTTTGCGCCGCAGGACGGCGCGCATCCGCGCCAGCAGCTCCGCCATCTGGAAAGGCTTGGAGACGTAGTCGTCGGCCCCGCCGTCCAGGCCGCGCAGGCGATCATCCAGGCCATCGCGTGCCGTGATGATGAGCAGGGAAATCGGGTTGTCCCTGGCTCGGATGCTGGCCAGCACCGCCAGCCCGTCCTTGCCGGGCAGGCCCAGATCGAGCAGCACCAGGTCGTAGTGCTGGCTCCCCAGTGTCGCGAGCGCCGTCTGTCCGTCTTTGACCCAGTCAGCCGCATAGGACGCATCCTTCAATGCGCCCTGAATCGCTTCGCCGATCATGGGGTCGTCTTCGACCAGCAATACCCGCATCCCCCCTCCTTTCAAGCGATGTGCAATGCGCCGCCCTGGCCGCCCGCTGCCTGAACAGCAGAATTGCCGTCAGCATGAAGGCCAGCAGGGCGGCCGACGCCGAATGTACCCGATTCCCAGCGAACGATCCGCAAATCGGCCAGGGTCGTGCCGACCCTGGCGGTGGCGATGATGGTGCGCCAGTAGAGGAAGGGATGGAAGCCCTTGGCCCTGGCCTGCGCGATCACGGCGGCCAGGAAGATCGCCGCGAAGATGCCCGTGCCGACCAGGTGCCCAGGTTCATGGACATCGAAACGGCATCGCCGCCGGTTTCGCCGAGCGTGGTGGCGGCAATCTTGATAAGCCAGAAGCCCAGCGTGACTTCGGGGACTTTGGCCAGGGCGTGTTCAGTGCATGCATGGGGCGCGCTCACGGGTCAGGCTTTGCCTTCGAGCGTGTCGAAGGTTTTCATTCGGGGACTTTGGCCAGGGCGTGTTCAGTGCATGCATGGGGCGCGCTCACGGGTCAGGCTTTGCCTTCGAGCGTGTC
>NZ_JBYTEL010000006.1:133245-227459 GCF_058789195.1 Cupriavidus sp. FW216-B1
TGTCGAAGGTTTTCAGCAGGGCGCCCGGCGCTGCCTTGCAGTCAGGCTGGCTTGGCGTATCGGCGCGCAGCGCCGCAAGCGACTTGTCGATGGCCTTGTCGAGCACATGCCAGTCTTCAGCTGCTCGCGGCTTCAAACCGGCCTCGGCCGAATCCCAGGAGACTTCCAGATCCTTGATGCGGGTCCTGGCCGCGGGTAGATCCCCCTTGTCAACGATGGCGGCCACATCGGCGGCGATGCCGCGGAAGGCCGACAGGTCGCCCAGTCTGGAGGCCGTCTTGCCCTGCGGTGCCGGGGCAGTCCGGGCCGGCGTGGCAGGTGCTGCGCCGACGTGGCTCTGATCGGCTGGCTTGGAACAACCGGCCGCCAACGCCAGGAGCACGGCTGCCGACACGGCGGCCACAGGACGAACGATCGAGTGCTGCATGGTCATGATTTCTCCTTGAGCTTGAGGAGGGAGTTAAAAGGGAGTTAAAGGGGGTTACTCGGCGGCTTGCGCGGCGCTGCTTCCGTTCATGCCGATCTGTGCAAGAGCCACAAGCATGACGATCACCGAAAGGAACAGGACACTGGTCCACATGGCCCCCATGCCGAGGCCGCCGTAGGTCTTGGCCTGCGTCAGCAGGTCGCCGAGCGCCGCGCCGAAGGGACGGGTCAGGATGTATCCAATCCAGAAGGTCAGCACGGCATTGCCTCCCATGCGCCAGGCGGTGTAGGTGATGCCGATCAGCACGCCGAACGCGACGGCGCCCCAGGTGAAGCCCAGGCCCAGTGCCTCGGTCGCCAGGTCGCCGGCGGCGGTGCCCAGAGCAAACGTGCAGAGGATGGCGGCCCAATAGAACAATTCGCGGCGGCGCGTCACGATGTCGTGGATGGACAGGGTGCGCTCGACCCGATACCAGACGAAGAAGATCGCGGCAAGCGTCACCGCGAAGGCCGAAGTACTGACGTACAGGCTGACGCCCAGGCCATCGGTCAGCAGGTCGGTGATCTGGGTACCGACCACGCTGACCAATACCACCGTCAGCCAGTAAATCCACGGGGTATGGCGGCGGGTACGCAACTGCGTGAACAAGGCGGCCGCCAGCAAGGCGGCCATGACCGCGCGGGTCATGCCCTGGCCCCAGCCCGCGTCGACCGCCAGGAAATCGGCGCCCGTCTCCCCCACCGTGGTGGACATGATCTTGATGATCCAGAACGACAGCGCGACTTCCGGAACTTTGTTGAGCCAGCCCGTGGAACTGGCCGTGGGCAAGTTGTTCATGGTGTTCTTCCGCCGAGGTGAAATGGGTTGCCATCAGTCTGACCAGGCTGACTTAGCCCTGCCATAGGCTCACCATCGGCTCACCCGCGAACCCTTCCCGGCGCGATCGGCCCGCCGCGACTCGGACAGGCCAGTTGGCCGACGAACGGCTGCTGCGTCCCCGGAAACCGTCGCCGCCCCGGCGCCTCGGCGTTCGTCTCCTTCGGGTCGAGCGGAGGCCATATGACGACGAAGACCGGCCGCTCCAAACGCTGGCGGAACGACTTCGCCGGCTGGAAAGTGGGTAATCGCCACGGCACGGAAGGAGCGCCGCCGCCGGCGAGCGCGGACGCAACGCCGGACCGCACAGCGGAACGCGCCGTTGGCGCGCGGTCCGGCGCCCCCTAGACTTTCCACACCGTCGCCCGCATGGCCCGACTTCCGGCACGTCATGGGCGACGGCCAGGAAGCCGTCTCCATGCACCTGCACGCATCACCATTCGATCTTCAAGGCCGCGCCGCCTTCATCTCCGGCGCTTCGAGCGGCATCGGCCTGCACACCGCGCGCATGCTTGCCGAAGCGGGGGCGGCGGTGGCACTGGCGGCACGGCGCACCGACCGGCTCGAAGCCGTCGCCGCCGAGTTGCGCTCGGCGGGACACAGGGCATGCGCCGTGGCACTGGACGTGACCGACGCTACGGCCATCGCGCCCGCATGGCGGGCGGCCGAGGCGGCGCTGGACCAGCCCATCGACATCCTCGTCAACAACGCGGGCGTCATTCACGTGGCGCGCTTCGTCGAGCAATCGCCCGAGGCCATCTCGCGTGTCTTCGACACCAACCTGAAGGGGGCCTATCTGATGGCCCAGGAAGCGGCACGCCACATGGTGGCGCGCGGGCGGGGCAGCATCATCAATATCGCTTCATCCTCGGGGCTGCGCGCCGGCGGCCAGATGTCGAGCTACGGCGCATCGAAAGCCGGGCTCATTCACCTGACGCAGATCATGGCGCTGGAACTGGCCGGCAAGGGGGTGCGCGTCAACGCGATCGCCCCGGGCAACATCGAAACGGACATGCACGCCGAGTTCGCCGGGCGCGGCATCGAGGAGGGAATTCTCCGGCGGATTCCCATGCGCCGGTTCGGCAAGCCGTCGGACCTCGACGGCGCGATGCTGCTGCTGGCGTCCGATGCCGGCCGGTACATGGCCGGGGCGGTCATTCCCGTCGACGGCGGCCAGGTGCTTAGCTGGATGTAGCAACGCCTTTCGCATCAAACCAGAACCAGAACCAGAACTATCAGGAGACAACCATGCATCACAGAACGCGCACGGCGCTGGCCGGCGTGCTGGGCAGCGCTTTGCTTTCGCTCGCCCCGCTTTGCATCGCGGAGCAGGACTATCCCTCCAAGCCGGTCAAGATCGTGGCGCCATACGCGGCCGGCGGCGCGATCGACATCGTCGCCCGCACGCTGGCGCAGCCGCTCGGCCAGGCGCTGGGCCAGCCGTTCGTGGTCGACAACAGGACCGGCGCGGCCGGCAATCTTGGCGTGGATGTCGTGGCCAAGGCGCCGGCCGACGGCTACACGCTGACCGTGGCGCTGAGCTCGAACCTCATGATCAACCAGTTTCTGTACACGAAGCTGCCCTACCAGCCGGAGAAGGACCTCAAGCTCGTCGCCAAGGTCGCGGAGGCGCCGCTGGTGCTGGTCGTGACGTCCGGCATCCACGTCGGCAACCTGGCGGACCTGCGCAAGTACGTGCAGTCGCACAAGGGCAAGATGTCGTACGGCTCCTGGGGCGTCGGCACGATTTCCCATCTGAGCGCCAGCCGCCTCAACGACCTGCTCGGCGGCGACATGGCGCACGTTGCCTATCGCGGCGAATCGCCCATGATCAACGATCTGGTCGCCGGCAACATCCAGGTGTCCTTTGTCACGGGCGCGCAGGCGCCCCAGTTCATCGCCGCGGGGCGGCTCAAGCCGATCGGCGTGACCGGGCCGGCGCGGCTGGCCGCATTGCCCGACGTCCCCACGTTGACCGAGACCGGCATCGACGACGCGCTGCTGCGCGCGGTGGGCTGGGTCGGCGTGGCCGTGCCCGCCGGCACGCCGGCGCCGGTGGTGGACCGCCTGGCGCTGGAACTCGACAAGGCATTGCGCAAGCCCGACGTGCAGAAGCGCATCCGCGACCTGGGGTGGGCGCCCAGCTTCCAGGGCCCCGTCGACGTGGCGGCCACCTACCGGCGCGAAGCCCCGGTATGGAAGCAGGTCGTCCGTGAATCCGGCGCCAGGCTCGATTGACCGAATCGATTCACCCCGAGGAACACCCACGCCATGAGCACAGACCGCACCGCCGTCCGCGAAATGAATAGCTGGTTCTTCGACACCTACCTGCCCGACTGGGTGCGGATGGGGGCCGACACGGACCACGATCCCGAGGCCATCCTGAAATACTGGGGCGCGCCGCTGCATGCCGCTTCGGTCAACATGACCCGATGCCTGCACACCGGAGACCAGGTCATCGGGCTGCTGCGGGCCAACCAGGCCCCCCTGCAGGCCGAGCGGTACACCCATACCGTCGTGCTGGACCGCGCCGTCAAAGGCTACAACCACAACGCCGGATCGATCGACGTGATCTGGTCGCGGCGGCGCGCCGACGAGAGCGAGATCGAACGCCGCGCCGTGCATTTCGGCATCCACCGCACGGACAAGGGCTGGCGCGTGGTGTCCGTCGCCAGCGCGCTGACCGATCGCACGTCGCTCGCCGACATCTGGGAAACCGTCTGACGGAGCAACGACATGACCGCATCCACCCAATCCACCGGCGAACCGCTGATCCGCCATGCCATGCGCGACGGCGTGGCGATCGTCACGCTGAATCGCCCCCCGCAGAACCGCCTGACCCGGACGCTGTATGCCGAGCTCGAGGCCGCCATCCGTCATGGCGTGCGCGCCGGCGCGCGCGCCATGCTGTTCCGCAGCGAACTCGACGACTTTTGCCTGGGCGGCGATTTCCGCGAATGGCCTCACCTTGAAACGCACAGTGCCAGGCGCGAGCGCTTCGGCTATTCGAACGGCATTCTCAATGCCATCGAATCGTTGCCGATTCCCACGATCTGCGAGGTCAACGGCCGCGCCTATGGCGGCGGCTTCGAGCTTGCGCTGCATACCGACCTGATCTTCGCCGCCGAATCGACGCGGTTCCGCTTCACCGAAGCCACGCTGGGGGTTTCGCCTCTGGCGGGCGGCATCCAGCGCATAGCGGAGCGCTGCGGCCGCGGCGTGGCGGCGCGCCTGGTGATGCTGTCCGAGGAAATCACCGCGGCCGAGGCGCTCTCGCTGAACATCGTCGCCAAGGTCGTGCCCGACGGTGCGCTGGCCGAAACCGCCATGCGGCATGCCATGCAGCTGGCCGCCGGTCCCACGCGCGCGCATGCCGTGACCAAGTCGGTGCTCGGCGCCTGGTCCGCGGGCGGCGTGCGGGCCGCGGACGAAGTGATGATCGAGCAGGTTTCCGTGCTGCTGGCGACCGACGACGTGCAACGCGGCGTGCAGTCGGCCATCGCGGCCATCGAAGCCGGCCTGCCCCGGCCGGAAGTCCCGTTCCACGGACAATGAAAGGCAACGACATGATGCAACCCGAAGAACACTACATCCCGGCCGAAGGCGGAATCGAACTGCATGCCTGGGTCTTCCGGCCGGCCCCGCACGACGGGCCCGCTCCCGCCATCACGATGGCGCATGGCTTCTCCGGCCTGAAATACCGCGGACTCCGCGAGTATGCCGAGCGCTTCGCGGCCGCGGGCTTCGCGGTGCTCGTCCACGATCATCGCAATTTCGGCCTGAGCGGCGGCGCGGTGCGCGGCGACATCGACCCGTGGCAGCAGATTGCCGACTGGCGGCGCGCCATCGGCTACCTGGCATCGCTCGACGGCATCGACGCGAAGCGAATCGGCATCTGGGGCACGAGCTACGCCGGCGGCCACGCCGTGGTGCTGGGCGCCACCGATGCGCGGATTCGCGCGGTCGTGGCGCAGGTGCCGATCGTCAGCGGCTACGAGCAAAGCCTGCGCCGCGTGGCGCCCGACGCGCGCGCGGCCCAGCAGGCGCTGTTCGACGACGACGAACGGGCGCAGTTGCGCGGCGAGCCGCCGACGATGCAGCGCGTCGTCAGCCTGGACCCGGCGGTGCGCGCGGTCTACCGGTCGAAGGACATGATGGACTACCACAACGCCTACGACATTCCCGACGGCGTCGAACCCAGCGAATACGTGACGTTGCGCTCGTCCCGGCTGTCGCAGCTCTACGAGCCCGGCCACTGGATTCCGCGCATCGGGCCGAAGCCTTTGCTGATGGTCGTCGCCGAACACGACGTCGTCACGCCGACCGACCTGGCGCTGGCAGCTTACGAGCGGGCCGTGGAGCCCAAGCGGCTGCGCCTCATCGCCGGCGGCCACTTCGACGCATACCGGAAGTCGTTCGAGGCGTCCAGCTCGGCGGCGCTGCAGTGGTATCTGGAACATCTGATGCCGGAGGTGAGAGCATGACGCAGGGCATCGTGGTGCTCGTGCACGGCTATCTCGACGGCCCGGGCGTCTGGAGCCGCCTGATCGGCCGGTTCGCGCCGCAGGGCTGGAAGATTGTCCCGGTGGCATTGCGCTCCGGCGCGGCCGGGGCCGGGCCGGACCGTCAACTCGAAGGCTATGCCGCGGACGTGGTGCGTCAGATCGGGGAAATCACAGCGGACGCGCCGGTGCCGGTGGTCGTGGTTGGCCACAGCATGGGCGCCCAGGTGGCGGAACTGGCCGCGCTGCAACTGGGCGACCGACTCGCCGGCCTTGCCCTGATCACCGCCGCACCGCTGGCCGGCTATCCGCTGCCGCCGGCTGTCATGGCACGGTTCGCCGCACGGGCCGGACTGACGGACCGTGAGGCTATCGGCGCGGGCAAGCGCGGGCTGGCGGTGGAGCTCGATGCCGATGCGCTGGACATCCTCGTCGATGGCACCGTGGCGACACGGCGGGAGGATGCGCTGGCCCAACTGCAGGCATGGACCGGCGGCCACCCCGCCGGCCGGACGCCATCGGCTTTGCCCTGCCCCGTCCTCTGCGTGGCGACCGACGACACGTTCTTTACCGAAGACATCATCGCGGCCACGGCCACGCGCTTCAAGGATGCGAGCCTCGAGAAGGTGCCGCGTGCCGGCCATTGGCCGCAGCTTGAGCAACCGGAGGCGCTTGCGGAAGTGCTGAGACGCTTCCTTGTATGCCGTGCCAGAGGCGATACACTTCGTTGACGCGCTGCCGCGCACGAGCGTGGGCAAGTACGACAAGCGCGCGATGCGGGAACGCTGCCAGCGGAAAGAGGAGACGCCGTGAAAAAAGCATCGGGCAAGGCAGAAACTCCGAGCGTGCTTGCGGCGCGCGCGGCGGCATCCGAAGCGCCGGACAACGCGGGCGCCGTGGCGTCGATCATCGCCGAGGGATCGGACCGGAATTTCGTCGAGGCACTGGCGCGGGGCCTGCGCATCCTGCAGGTGTTCCATTCCAGCGAGGAGCGGCTCAGCAACCTCGAAATCGCCCACCGCTGCGGTTTGCCCAAGTCCACCGTCACGCGCCTGACCTATACGCTGACGACACTCGGCTTTCTCCATCACATCGCGGATCTCGGGCGCTATCGCATTGGCCTCGCCACGCTGACACTGGCTCATGTGGCGCACGCGCGGCTGGACCTGCGCGCGGCCAGCGACGCGGCGCTTCAGGCGCTGGCCGACAGTACCCACACCATGATTTCCCTTGGCATACGCGATGACCTGTCGGTGCTCTATATCGATTGCCGTCGCAGCCAGTCGACCGCCGTCACGCTGAACCTCGACGTCGGCAGCCGGCTGGCGCTTGGGACAACCGCCGTGGGCCGGGCGCACATCGCGATCATGGGCGCGGCGGAACGGCGCTCCGTCATGCAGCGGCTCCAGGCACTGGGGGAAGCGCAGTGGCCAGCCATCGAGCAGGGTATTGCACGCGCGTTCTCGGAACTGTCGGAAATCGGCTGCGTCACGTCGTTCGGCGAATGGAACAAGGAGATCAACGGCATCGCGGTGCCACTCAGGCTCGGTGCCGAACTGCCGCCAGTGGTCATCAATGCCGCAGCGCCATCGCGAACCATGTCCGCCGGGCATTTCATCTCCGACGTCCGTCCGCGGCTGATTGCCACGGCCCGCATGATCGAGAACCGCTATCAGCATCACTGATGACGATCCGCCCGCAATTGGGCTTTTTCCGGACACCAAGACTTCGTCCGGCCGGCCATATCGGTTCGCGCCGCGGAGAAGTCACCGCTCGGGCTGACCAGAAATGAACGCCACCGCCTGCCCCTCCCTGCCTGCCCCTCCCTTTCAGGGCTGCTTCACCTTGACGATCACCTTTCCCTTCGATCGCCCATTCTCGACATAGGCCAACGCATCTGCCGTGGAGTCCAGCGGATACACTCGATCAATGACTGGCTTGATTGCGCCGGAGTCGATCAACGAACCAATCTCGCGCAATTGATCTCCGCTGGCACGCATGAACACGAACGAGTAGCTGATGCCCTGCTGCTTGGCCTTCTTTCTGATCCGATAGCTCAGAAGGCGGATCACCTGCTTCAACGGCCAAGATAAGCCTTGCTCCACCGCGAACTCCGGGCTGGGAGGGCCGGATATGGAGATGAGTTTTCCGCCGGGCTTCAGCACGCGCAGCGACTTCCCAAGCACGTCGTTGCCAAGGCTGTTCAGAACGACATCGTAGCCATGCAAGGCATCTTCGAAGTGCTGTTTCCTGTAGTCGATGACAATATCCGCGCCCAGGGCTTTCACCCAGTCGATGTTGCTCGTGCTGGTGGTCGTGGCCACGAAAGCGCCGAAATGCTTGGCGAGCTGAATGGCGATCGTTCCCACGCCACCGGAACCGGCGTGGATCAGCACCTTCTGCCCCCTTTTCAATTTCGCGGTTTCGACCAGAACCTGCCAGGCGGTCAGGCCGACCAGAGGAATGGAGGCCGCTTCCTCCATGCTGAGGTTGCTGGGCTTCAACGCCAGCGCACTTTCCTTTACCGCAATAAGTTCGGCGAACGTGCCAATGCGATCCTGGTCCGGACGCGCATAAACCTCGTCGCCTGGCTTGAATCCCCGCACATTGGCCCCGACACGGACGACGACGCCAGCCACGTCATTTCCGAGAACCAGAGGCAAGCGATACGGCAGGATCAGCTTGAACTCGCCTTTCCGGATCTTTGAATCCAGGACGTTGACGCTTGCCGCATGGATCTGCACCAGAACATCATCCGTCCGCACTTCAGGTTCGGCCACCTGGCCGATCCGCCCACCGCCTTTGCTGCCGTAACGATCAATGATGAAGGCTTTCATGACTTCTTCCCGATGAATGGAAACGCCGATGCGAGTACGGCCTCCACCAGAACGGCCGCCCGGATTCCGGTGCCCGCATGATCTGTGATCCGCCCGGCATCCAATGCACGAATGCCCGCTCGAACGACAGAGGGCGTCTGCATCATGAGGGCCTTCAGTTGGGGAGTCATTCTTTGCCGCGCGACACTTGCGAGGCCTGTATCCGTCAGTCCCGGGCAAAGCGATGTCACCGTCACGCCATCACGCTTGAACTCCCGGTGAGGCGCCTCACCAAGCCGAAGAACATACGCCCGCAACGATTGCGCCAACGCTGCAAGCCGGTCCAATCGACGGGCAACGAGTACCAGTTGGTGGCCAAGCTGCGCATATTGCTTGGCGAACGCTTCACCGAAGCCGGTGGATGCGCCGGAGATGAGCACCGATGTGTCGTTATCTGGTTTCATTGGACTGGCCTATTCACAATAAGGGATGTATTTGTTCGGCACCTCAGGAAACCGTCCGATAACGTTCTGCGGCGTGTGCCTGCCTGATACCCGAAAGCAGGGCCTGCCGAGCGGCGTCAAGGCGCTCCCAGCGTTCGGCATCGTGCAGCGGCGGGATGGTCACGAGTTCGCGGCGATCGAAGCCGGCCAGTGCGGCATCGACCAGCTCGCTCACTTCCATGACTTCGGGCAGCGTGTTGACGTCAATGCCCGCGCGTTCCCATATCTCGGTGCGGGTGGCCGCGGGAAGCACGGCCTGGATATAGACGCCCTTGGGCAAGAGTTCCAGGCTCAACCCTTGCGAGAGGAACAGCACGAAGGCTTTCGTCGCGCCGTAGATCGACATTCCGAATTCCGGCGCCAGGCCGACGACCGAACCGATGTTGACGATTGCGCCTTCACCAGCCTGCGCCAGCCGTGGGGCAATGGCGCCGGCAAGCCGTGCCAGGGCCGTCGTGTTGAGCGTGACAAGCCGATCAATGCTGTCTGCTGTTTGCGCAAGGAAGCTGCCCGATTGGGCGGCTCCGGCATTGTTGATGAGGACACCAATTCGGGCGTCGCTGCGCAGGCGCGCCTCGACCGCCTGCAGGTCATCGGCCCGGGTCAAGTCGGCCTGGAGCACCTCGACGGCGACGCCGTTTTCCTGGCGCAGACGGGCGGCCAGCGCATCCAGTCTGGCCTTGTCGCGTGCGACAAGGACGAGATCGTGGCCACGACGCGCGAAGCGTTCGGCATAGGTTGCACCAATGCCGCTGGAGGCGCCGGTGATAAGGACCGTGGAGCGAATGGACATGGGCTTGTTCTCTGAATTTCAGTGTTTGCGAGGCCGTGCCGAAGCACGGCCCCTTCGGCTTTACTGGGCGCTTGTTCCGGCCAGCGCCGGGTAGTCGGTGTATCCCGCGGCGCCCCCGCCGTAGAGCGTGGCCGGGTTGAAGGCAGCCAGCGGTGCACCGGCCTTCAGTCGCTCCACCAGATCGGGGTTGGCAATGAACGGACGGCCGAAGGCGAACAGATCTGCCTTGCCTTCGTCGAGGCGCGAGGTGGCCAGTTCCAGGTCATAGCCGTTGTTGGCGATGTAGGTGTTCTTGAAACGCCGGCGCAGCGCATCGTAGTCGAACGGCGCTACATCGCGCGGGCCGCCGGTCGCGCCCTCGACCACATGCAGATAGACGATGCCCAAGGCGTTGAGCTGGTCGGCGATGTAATCGAACTGTGGCTGCGGATCGCTGCTGGAGATGCCGTTGGCCGGCGAAACCGGCGAGATGCGTACGCCCGTGCGCCCTGCGCCGATCTCGGCCACCACGGCAGCGGTGACTTCCAGCAGTAGCCGTGCGCGGTTTTCGATGGAACCACCGTAGGCATCGGTGCGGACATTGGCCCCGTCCTTGATGAACTGTTCCAGCAGATAACCGTTGGCGCCATGAATCTCCACGCCATCGAAACCTGCGGCGATGGCATTGGCTGCGGCCTGGCGGAAATCGTTGACGATCCCCGGCAACTCATCGAGCGCCAGCGCCCTCGGCTCGGAAACGTCCACGAAGCTGTTGTTGGCGAAGGTCTTGGTTTCGGCGCGAATGGCCGACGGTGCTACCGGCGCAGCGCCGTTCGCCTGCAGGTCGACGTGCGAGACGCGGCCGACATGCCAGAGTTGCAGGAAGATTCGCCCGCCCTTCGTATGCACGGCATCAGTAACCTTGCGCCAGCCGTCGATCTGCGACTGCGTGTAGATGCCGGGCGTGTCCTGGTAGCCCTGTCCTTGCTGCGAGATCTGCGTGGCCTCGGAGATCAGCAGGCCCGCCGATGCACGCTGGCTGTAATAGGTCGCGGCAAGTTCACTCGGTATAAAGCCTGCACCGGCACGATTGCGCGTCAACGGTGCCAGCACAATCCGGTTGGAAAGCGTCAACGGGCCGAGGGTGTAGGGATCGAACAACGTCTTGCCACTCATGCTTTTTCCTCCAGAAACTGGATTGCATGCTTCAGGAAACGCTCGGGATACTGGTATTGCGCGCCATGCCCGGCATCGGGATAGATCAGCAACTGAGCGTTGGGAATGTGTTGGGCCAGATGCCAGGAATTGATTGAGGCGATCATGATGTCGTTGGTGCCGTTGAGCACCAGGGTCGGCTGTTTGATCGCATTCAAATAGGCATAGGGGTTCTCGCTCGACAGCGGTGCGAAATAAGCCGCGTGTGCCTGGGCCTGCGCTTGTGCAACCGCCGCCGAACTGGGTGGGTCCTGGTCAGCACGGAGATGGCGCCGTTCCCAGAAGGCCAGCCCGGCCTTCTTCGCCGCATCGGAGTGGCCGAAGAACAGGTAGAGAAAGTCTTCGGCGGTCGGCACGGGATTCGGTGCGATTTCCAGCACCTTGGGTGCCATCGTCGGATCGCCGCCACGCAGGCCGGTGCCGAGCAACAGCAGCTTGCGTACCAGTTCTGGATGGCGCAGCGCGACCTCCTGCGCCTGCATGCCGCCAATCGAGAAGCCGAGCACATCGACCTGCAACAGGCCCAGCGCCCGGATCACCAGGGCAATGTCGTCGGCCAGGTCTTCGATCCGGTTGCGCGGCGTGCCTGTCGAGGAGGCGATGCCGCGGCCGTTGAACAGGATGACTTCCCGACCTTCGGCCAGGCCGTCGGTCAGCAGCGGGTCCCAGTGATCCAGGCCGCCACGGAAATGCTGGACGAAGAACAGCGGTGGCTGGCCGCTGGCGGCGTTGCCCCAGCGGCGGTAGGCAAACCGGTCGCCATCGGCTTCGATGAAGCGCGTCGGCGCGGTCAAGTGGGTATCGGTCATGGCATCGGCTCATCAAGTCAACGGAACTCAATGATGATGACCATCATCATAACCGTCAATAACTTTGATGATGATCGTAATCAATGTAGTATCCAGACTTTGGATGAAGAAAAAGGCGTGCTGGCATGAAAGTCACCAAGACACAGGCGCAGGAGAACCGGACGCGCATCGTCGAGACGGCTTCCGAATTGTTCCGCGAGCACGGCTATGACGGTGTGGGCGTTGCGGACTTGATGGCGGCCGCCGGCTTCACCCACGGCGGGTTCTACAAGCACTTCGGCTCCAAAGCCGACCTGATGGCGGAGGCATCGGCCTGCGGCATGTCGCAGACTGTTGCCCTGACAGGTACGGTGGACGTCCCCGGGTTCGTACGGCAATACCTTTCCCGCGAACACCGCGATGCTCGCGCCACCGGCTGCACGCTAGCGGCACTGGGCGGTGACGCCGCGCGTCAGCCCGAGGCAGTCAAGGCCACGTTCGCGGCCGGAATTGAAGGTCTGCTGGCAGTACTGGAGCGCGAAGACACGGAACTGGACGCGGCCGATCGGCGAAAGGCACGCGCGAGGAGGATCGACACGCTTGCCCATTTGATCGGGGCGGTCGTGCTGTCGCGTGCGTGTCCCGACGACTCCCCGCTGGCGGACGAAATCCTGGAGGTCTGTCGCGCCGCACTTCTCGCACCACACATGAACTAGGCGTTTTCGGTCTTGAAAACACCGATGCGGCAAGGCGCCGCCAGTGGACATTGAAGCCGGGCGCGGCGCGGCGGCGCGCGGCACCTCGGTCACGAAGATCGGCCTCGCGCGCTCGTCTACTGAGCGCCGCCGCATCGGCAAGCGCCAGGGTTTCGTCCGGAATCCGCCACGACCGACGGGATGCCGGATGTCGTCAGAAGCGGTAGTTGACGGCCAGTTCCACCCGGCGGCCGGAGCCCTGCAGCCACTGCGTGGGGTTGTAGTAGGCAGTCGTCACGTAATGCTTGTCGAACACATTGAAGCCGCGCAGCGACAGCGTCGTATCCTTGCGCGGGCGCCACTGCAGCAGCACGTCGGTCGTCGTGTAGGCCGGCATCTCCAGCGTGTTCGCGCGATCGGCGAAGCGGCGCCCCACGTAGCGCAGGCCCGCGCCAGCCGTCCAGCCCGGCAGGAAACGCCAGGTCAGCCAGGCATTGGCCACGCGTTCGGGAACGTCGGTCGGCACATTGCCCGCGCGTGAAACAGGCGCGCCGCCCACCGACTCCGTGAAGTCGTCGTAGCGGGCCTGCAGCAGCGCGGCATTGGCATCGAGACGCCAGCCCGGCAGGAATTCGAGTCCGACGGTGGCTTCGATCCCCCTGGAGGACTGCTGGCCCACCTGAACGCTCTGCGCGGGGTTGAACACATCGCGTGTGACCAGGTTGTTCTTCACGATCCTGTACGCGGCGAAGGTCCATTCACCCTTGCTCCGCCAGAACGACTGCTTCAGGCCGACTTCCACCTGGTGGCCCGTGGACAGGCTGAAGTTGCTGTTGGCTGGCGAGAGCATCAGCAGCGCGCTGACGGGGTCGGCCGCCGCCGAGTACTGCGCGTAGACAGCGAGGTTGTCGGTCAGGTTGTAGACCGTGCCGGCACGCCACCCCACGTGCGAGAACGACTTGTCATAGGCTTGCTGGTTGCTGGTCAGGTCGTGGCGCGTGATGTCGGCATGGTCGTAGCGCAGGCCGGCCAGCACCGACCATTTCGGCGTGATCTCCAGCCGGTCCTCGAGGAACAGCGCGTACTGCGTAGCCTGGTTGGCGTAGCGCGGCGTGGTGCCCGCCACGTTGATGAACGTGCCGCGGTCGAACACCTCGGGATCGACGACGGAACTGCCCGAGTACGGCGCATTGTTCGTGTGCTGGAAGGAGGCGCGGTTCAGGTCATAACCGGCCGAGACGTTGTTCTTCATGCCGAGCAGGTCATGGCGGATCGCGGCATCGGACGTGTTCCCCACCTGCCACTGGTCATGCAGGATCTCCGTGTAGGAGGAGCGGTTGATCAGTCCGCTCGCCGGAAGGTAGTCGTAGTACTCGGCGTCGCGCCAGTGCCGCTTGCTGTCGATGTAGTACAGCCGCGAACGGACCGTGAGGTTGCTGTTCGGCGTCCATTGCGCGGACAGCTCGGACCATTGGTCGTCGTACTTGATCAGGCTGTCGCCGACGTTGTAGTTCCTGGTCCGCAGCGCCGGGTCCTGTTGCCCGTTGACGAGCGGGACGCCGAAGTATCGCGGTGGCTCCTGCCATCCCTTGGCATAGCTGAGCTTCACGCTCAACTCCGGGGTGGGGTCCCACTGCAGCGCGCCGGAGACCGACAAGTTGCGCGAGTTGCCGAAATCGACCCAGCCATCGGAGCGATTGCCGCTCACGTCCAGCCGGTAGGACCACTTGTCGTTGATGGCACCGCCGCTGCCGAAAGCCAGCCGTTGGGTGTTTTCCATGCCGATGACCGCCTGGATTTCGTTCTCGATGGCGCCGCGCATGGGCTTCTTGGGCACCACGTTGACCACGCCGCCGATGGCACCCTCGCCATAGATGACGGAGGCCGGGCCGCGCAATACCTCGATGCGCTCGACCGACCATGTATCAAACGGAAAGGTCACGCCAATGCCGCCGTACTGGCGCAGGCCGTCGTAGAGCCGCATGACCGATGTGGCATCGGTAAAGCCGCGCGATGACAACGACGCGCCGCCGTTGCCCGGATGGCCAAGGCTGGTCATGCCGGGCGCGCGAGTGATGGCGTCCACCAGCGAAGCGTCACCGCGCTCTTCGATCCGGTCTCGCGTCATGACGTCGACACTGGCGGGCGTCTGCATGAGCGTCAGGCCAAGGTTCGAGCCCGTCGTGGTCGGCTCCCGCAACCCGGACACGGCCGACGCATTCACCGTGACCGGGGCCAGCTCCCGGATGTCGGCGCCGGGCTCCGCCGCGTGCGCGAGGACGTGAGGCATGCAGGCGGCCCCGGCAGCCAGTGCGAGAAAACGTTTGCGAGGAAGGCAGCGGGACATGGATGAGCAGGCGGCAGCCGCACGCGGCGATGCACGACCTGGAAGTGGAGGAATGGGCACGCATTGTATGAATCCGGAGGCAATGACGGCATGCGGCACAGGGACGCACAACCAGTCAGGCCCGTGAGCCCGGGCATGTCCGATCCGCATGCCCGGAACGGCCTGGCGTGCATGGAAGAACCGGAAAGGATCCAGCGCGGCCATTGGTCGCACGAGCCGCAATCACGTGCGCGGTATGCTTGCGACCTGAAAGCCGCCCCGCATTCATTCCCATGAGCAAGAGTCCCCCGCCCACCGTCGCTGCCGCGGCCTGCGCCTATCGCATGCTCTGGCGCTGGCATTTCTATGCCGGCCTGTTCGTGATGCCGTTCCTGATCGTGCTGGCGATCACCGGCACGATCTACTGCTTCCAGCCACAGATCGAGCCGCTGCTCTACCCCCATCTGCTCAAGGTCCGTCCGGCCGGTGAATCCATGTCCGCGCAGGCGTTGCTGGATCGCGCGCGCGCGGCCGCGCCAGCGGGCGCCGTCGCGACGACGTACACCATCGATCCCCGCCCCGATGCCAGTGCCGAATTCATCTTCCGCCTGCCGACGGGAATGAGCGAGAGCGTCTATCTGAATCCCCATTCCGGCGAGGTGCTGGGCCGCCTGAGCGTCGAGGACCGTTTCATGAAGCAAGTCCGGATGCTGCACCGCGCGCTGCTGGCCGGCAAGCCCGGGGAGCTGCTGATGGAACTGGCCGGCTGCTGGACGCTGGTGATGATCGCCACCGGCGTGGCCATGTGGTGGCCGCGCCTGCGTGCCGCCGGCATCGGGGCATTCCGGATGGCCAATGCAACGAGCAAGCGCGGATGGTGGAAGGAGATCCACCTGTTGCTGGGAGCATGGCTTGCGCTCGGCGCACTGGCCTTCGTGCTGTCCGGCCTGCCGTGGACGGCATCATGGGGCAGGCAGTTCAAGGCCATCACCACCGCGGCGAACCTGGGCCGTCCCGATACGGGCACGGCTGCGCACCAGCACGGCAATCCCGTCGCACAGCAGCGCCAGCAGGCACCACATGACGCGCCTGCTGCGCGCGGCTCGCACAGCCACACCATGGAAAGCCTGCCGCTGACGGACGTGCCCTGGGCCACCGGGTTCACGACGGTGCCGACAGGTTCCTCCGGGCACACGCCTGTCGGGCTCGACCGCGTCCTGGAAATCGCAAAGGCGCGTGGCGCGTCGGCGGGTTGCCAGATAGCATTGCCGGCGTCGGCCAGCGCCGTCTACACGGTTTCCTGCTTCCCGAGCGATCCGCAAGGTGAACGCACGTTGCATATCGACCAACATAGCGGCGACGTTGTCAAGGACATCCGGTTCGCAGACTACGGCGCCGTGGCCAAGGCCGTCTCCTACGGAACGTCGCTGCACATGGGGCGCTACTTCGGGCTGGCCAATCAGATCGCCTGTGCGACGATATCAATTGGCCTGATGGCGCTGGCCGTCACCGGATGTGTCATGTGGTTGCGGCGCAAGCCCGCGCGGACGCTTGGCGCGCCGTCCCATCCGTCGGCGCTGCCGGCCATGCGGGCATGGGTGATCGGGCTGGGGTTGCTTGGCGTGATCTTCCCGATGATGGGCGTCACCCTGGCAGGGGTCTGGCTGATCGATCGGATGATTGCACGCGGCAAGGGTACGCCGCCGGCAGCGTCGGAGCGCGTTGCCGCGTGAGGCAGGCGCATCGCGGCGTGGTGGCTGCGCCGATGCCGGAGGCGCAGCGCGGCGCGGCGCGATGCGCATGCCCTGAACCCGCGGCTTGGGAAGCGCCACGACGCAATCCATCGTGCTGTTTCCTGGCGCGTGCATCGCAGGTTCTTTGACAGCAAGGCCGGGAGATTTGGACATCGCGCCGTGAATCTCGACGGCAAGCAAATGGCCTCGCGGGCCCTGCCTTCAATGTGCCGCCCGACCGCTTCCCGGAAAAAATAAAACCGACGCCTGCTGGTGCAGTGCGTCGGTTTGAGCGTGTGTTTCTTGTTCCTGCGTGCTTACCCTTGCGTACCCGACTAACATTCTTCCCGAAACTGTTCATTGATGGCCGGCTTGTGATCGTTGAGATCGGCGCGGGACAAGCCATTTCGACCGTCAGGCGCTTCGGCGAGCGCTGCGACGGCCGCTTCATCCGGATCAACCCCAGCGACTGGCAAGTGTCCCGCGCGCGTGCCATCGGTCTGCAGGGCAACGCACTCGAAACTCTTCGGCAGATCGACGATATCAACGGCTGACGGCCCCGCCCGCCCACATCCGTGGTCGCGGGGCCGTTCTAGCAGATACCGGTGCCCCGAGTGCACCAGCAACGCGGAAAGGTCCGTTATGACCATCTCCACGGCCACGGGCCGCCTGGAGAGCCGAGGTCCGCCTGCGATATTGAGACCGAGACTCCCGCTGGCCAAGGAGGGCCACTGACGACCCGGAGCGGACAATCGACGATCCCGAAAGCGGCCATTCAGGGTGACGCAGTGCGGTTATGCGTTCGGATTACTAGCCCAACTTTCTTGAGCGCTGTGGAGACGCTGGCTTGCGCACACGCGCAGGAGCTGGTCTGGGTGCCGAAGCGGCAACGACCCAAGGCGGAGATCTGCCATAGATTGGAAGACGTTGCCGGCGGCGGCTACCACTGAACGGCGCTCGCCGCGTTTCCGTCGCGACACGCATGCCGAGTGCGACGGCGACCTACGGCAAGATCGCCCCCCTCCCCGGACTCAGTCCACGGGGAGGGGCACCTCAGTCCCGCTACGGTGCGACGATAGCAATGCCGTCCGTCCCGGCCCCTGCTGCGAAAGGCGATCCTGCGATGGACGTCAATGCACCCGTGGTCGCATCGACACTGTAGGCGTAGACGTTGGCGCTGCCTCGACTCGCCACATAGGCAAACTTTCCGGCGGGGTCGACCGTGATGAACTCAGGGGCTGACCCCGTCGCAAATGGAGATCCGGTCATCGGCGCCAACGCACCAGTGGTGGTGTTGATCGTGTAGGCAGAGATGGTGCTGTCACCGTCATTCGTCACATAGGCGAACTTTCCGCTTCGGTCGATCGTCACGGCGTATGGATTGGACCCCGCCGTGTAAGGAGAGCCGACGACAGCTGTCAATGCACCGGTAGTTGCATCGACGCTGAAAGCCGAGACCGTACCGTTATTTGAACTTGTCACATAGGCAAACTTCCCACTGGGGTCGATTGCAATTGTGGTCGGCAGAGGCGTCGAGAATGGCGATCCGGCAATAGGGGTCAAGACACCGGTGGTCGCATTGATGGTGTAGCCCGAGATCGTATTGGAGGCGCCGTTCGTCACATAGGCGAACTTCCCGCTGGGATCGACCGTCACGCTACGCGGACTGGCGCCTGCTGCAAAAGGCGAGCCTGCGACCTGAGTCAGGGCACCGGTGGCCGCGTTGATGGTGTAGGCTGAAACGGAAGCGCTGGAATTGTTCGCCGCATAAGCAAATTTTCCGCTAGGGTCGACCGTGACCGAGATCGGATTTAATCCTGCCGCAACGGGCGATCCCGCGACGAGGCTCAGTCCACCGGTGGTGGCGTCGATTGTGTAGGCGTAAATGTTATTGGCCGCAATATAGGCGAACTTCCCGTTGGGAGCGACAGCGACGGCCTGTGGATGCGCACCGATAGCAAATGGAGATCCGGAGATCTGCGTCAGTGCGCCGGTGGAGGGATTGCCGGTATAGACCGAGACGTTGGAGTCCACCCAGTTTGTCACATAGGTGAGCATTGGCACCAGCACGCAATTGACGGTGACATTGGTCACATTGGCCGTTGCCGTCCCATTCCCAGCTGTCACGCTGCAAGTCTGTTTCGGCGAGGTTGGCTGGGTCTTGATGGTGACGGCATAGCCTGCCCCGCTGCTCAAGGCAGTGGCAAAGGTGAAGCCGCCATTGGTCGCCATCGCCAGATCATCCCCGGCATTGTCCTGCAGTACCAGACCCGAGCCGCTCAGGCCGCTAACGGTCCCACCGATGGTGTACGTGTTGGGGGCAGAGATTGGCGCCGAAATGGGTGCGGCAGTGGCAACGGCCGGCGAATCTCCGCCGCCACAGGCATTGAGGAAGAAGCACAAGGAGGCCGTGGCTGATATCAGCCAGGAACCCCGGCGAAACGGGACAGTTTGATCAGAGCTTTTCATTGCCTTCTTCTTGGTTGCCGACGGAACCTATTCCAACGGCATGTGAAGCTGTTTCTTGAGCATTTGTAAGTAAGCGCCGCCCCGAATTGCTCGACAAGAATTCTCCTCTCGGCATGCATCGGACCATCACGTTCAATTCGGTATAGTCGGACAGGTCGCGCCTCGAGCAAAGGCGAGCGTCCGGTCGTCGGGACTGCAACTACCACCGATCAGACTGGCCGCTTTCCGGTAACTGAATTCCACTGAACAGCCCCTGGAGCCGTACCGGCCTTCGCGTTTATCGCATCACGGCCGTGCGATCGCAGCCGAAGCACCGGAGAGGCACCTCTACGGTGGATTGCACGCAATGTGGGCCCTATTTCAAAACGGCCGCTTGTGGCCGAACTCGGCCATACCCCTCCCCTAGACCATCCCCAGCCCTCTAGGCAGTTCCCCCTAGTCCCACTCACCACGGCGCTGCGGGTTCGAGTGGAGGAGCTCAAACTGCCCAATTATCGGCCAGCATGACACTCATCAGTTTGATAGTCGCACTGTGAGTCGAAAAACAAAAACCCCCGTAGATCATTGATTCTACGGGGGTTTTTCTGTATTTCTGGCGGAGAGGGTGGGATTCGAACCCACGGTACCGTCGCCGGTACGCCTGATTTCGAGTCAGGTACATTCGACCACTCTGCCACCTCTCCGGTAACTTGGTCGCGTGTCGCGAAGAACAAGATTATAGAGTGAAGTCCACCGCGACCGCAAGTCCCTTACGCGAGAAAATTTATGCCTCGGGTTCGAGGCGCGCGAGGCCGCCGAGGTACGGCTGCAGCGCGGCGGGCACCGTCAGCGAGCCGTCGGCGTTCTGGTAGTTCTCCAGGATCGCCACCAGCGTGCGGCCCACGGCCAGGCCGGAGCCGTTGAGCGTGTGCACGAGCTCGGGCTTGCCCTGCGCCGTGCGGAAGCGGGCCTGCATGCGGCGCGCCTGGAAGTCGCCCATGTTCGAGCACGAGCTGATCTCGCGGTAGGTGTTCTGCGCGGGGATCCACACTTCGAGGTCGTAGGTCTTGGTGCTGCCGAAGCCCATGTCGCCGGTGCACAGCACGATGGTGCGGAACGGCAGGTCGAGCTTCTTGAGGATCGCCTCGGCATGGCCGGTGAGCTGCTCGAGCGCGTCGAACGACTGCTCGGGCGGCACCACCTGCACGAGCTCGACCTTGTCGAACTGGTGCTGGCGGATCATGCCGCGCGTGTCGCGGCCATACGAGCCGGCTTCGGAGCGGAAGCACGGCGTGTGGGCGACGAAGCGCAGCGGCAGCTTGTCGCCGGCCACGATGGCGTCGCGCACGATGTTGGTCAGCGGCACCTCGGCGGTGGGGATCAGGTAGAAGTTCTCGGTGCGCTCGCCGCCTTCGTTGTTCTCGCCGCCGACCTTGCGCGGTACCTTGAACAGGTCTTCCTCGAACTTGGGCAACTGGCCGGTGCCGCGCATCGACGCCGCGTTGACGATGTAGGGCACGTACATCTCGGTGTAGCCGTGCTCGAGCGTGTGGGTATCGAGCATCAGCTGCACCAGCGCGCGGTGCATGCGCGCGAGGCCGCCGCGCAGCATGGCGAAGCGCGAGCCGGTGACCTTGGTGGCGGTGTCGAAGTCCAGCCCCAGCCGCGCGCCCACGTCCACGTGGTCCTTCACTTCGAAGTCGAAGCTGCGCGGCGTGCCGACGCGACGCACTTCCACGTTCTCGGTTTCGTCGCGGCCCACCGGCACGCTGTCGTGCGGCAGGTTGGGAATGGCCAGCATGGTCTCCGCGAGCTGGGCCTGGATCTCGTCCAGGCGCGCGGCCGAGGCCTTGAGCGCATCGCCGATGCCGCCCACTTCCGCCATCACGGCCGAGGCGTCCTCGCCCTTGCCCTTGAGCATGCCGATCTGCTTGGACAGGCTGTTGCGGCGCGCCTGCAGTTCCTCGGTCTGGGTCTGCAGTTGCTTGCGCTCGGCTTCGAGTGCCTGGAAGGCCGCTACGTCGAGCTGGAAGCCGCGCGCGGCAAGGCGCTGCGCCACGGCGTCGATGTCTTTGCGGAACAACTGGATGTCTAGCATGTTGCGTGTGTGGAGGGTGCTGGGCCGGCGACATGCCGGCGGACCCGCCATTTTACTGCACTGGCCCCGCCGCCCGCCGTTCGGCCAGGCGCGGAACAGACGGCCGCGGCGGCCGCTGTTCCGCGGGACGGGCGGCCCCGGCGCCGGGGTGTGCCGGCTAGGGCTCGCCGCCCTCGTCCTTGCCCTTGCCTTTGCCCTGCTGGCGCAGCCACTGCGCGTCGAGTTCGCGCAGGTGGCGCAGCTTGTCGCCGATCTTGCCTTCGAGCCCGCGCGGCGTGGGCTGGTACCAGCCCTGGCGCTTGAGGTCGTCGGGGAAATAGTGCTCGCCGGCCGCGTAGGCTTCCGGCTCGTCGTGCGCGTAGCGGTAGGCGTGGCCGTAGCCGAGTTCCTTCATCAGCTTGGTGGGCGCGTTGCGCAGGTGCACCGGCACGCCGCGCGACTTGTCCTTGGCGACGAACGCGCGCGCCGCGTTGTAGGCGTTGTAGCCGGCGTTGGACTTGGGCGCCACGGCCAGGTAGACCAGCGCCTGCGCCAGCGCCAGCTCGCCTTCGGGCGAGCCCAGGCGCTCGTAGGTCTCGGCCGCGTCGAGCGTGATGCGGGCCGCGCGCGGGTCGGCCAGGCCGACGTCTTCCCAGGCCATGCGCACGATGCGGCGCGCCAGGTAGCGCGGGTCGGCGCCGCCGTCGAGCATGCGGCAGAACCAGTAGAGCGTGGCGTCGGGGTCGGAGCCGCGCACCGACTTGTGCAGCGCGCTGATCTGGTCGTAGAAGGCGTCGCCGCCCTTGTCGAAGCGGCGCAGGTTCTCGGACAGCGCGCTGCCCAGCAGCGCCGTGTCCACGCTGGCGGCGCCGGCGTTGCGCGCGGCGCGCGCCACGATCTCGATGTTGTTGAGCAGCTTGCGGCCGTCGCCGTCGGCGGACGCGACCACCAGCGCCAGCGCCTCGTCCTCCCACTGCAGGCCGCCGAGCTCCTCGCTGGCGCGCCGCGCGAGCTGCGTGAGCTCGGCGTCGTCCAGGCTCTTGAGCACGTACACGGCCGCGCGCGACAACAGCGCGCCGTTGACCTCGAACGAGGGGTTCTCGGTGGTGGCGCCGATGAAGGTGAACAGACCGCTTTCGACGTGCGGCAGGAAGGCGTCCTGCTGGCTCTTGTTGAAGCGGTGCACTTCGTCGACGAACACCAGCGTGCGGCGGCCGTGGGCGCGGTACTGCTCGGCGCGCTCGACCGCCTCGCGGATGTCCTTGACGCCGGACAGCACCGCCGAGAGCGCGATGAACTCGGCGTCGAAGGCGGTGGCCATGAGGCGCGCCAGCGTGGTCTTGCCCACGCCGGGCGGGCCCCACAGGATCATCGAATGCGGCTCGCCGGAGGCGAAGGCCACGCGCAGCGGCTTGCCCGGGCCGAGCAGGTGCTGCTGGCCGATGACTTCGTCGATGTTGCGCGGGCGCAGGCGCTCGGCCAGCGGTTGTTGGGAACGGTCGGGAGCTTCGGAGAACAGCGAATCCGCCACGGTAATCAGGCCTCTTGGTCAGGGCGGGCGCACGGGCAGGCCGCTGCGCCCTGGAACCTGACAGTGTAGACCATCGCGGCGGGCGGCCCGGCGTTCGCGCCGCGCGGCGGGCCTGCCCGCGCCTTCGCGCCACCCTCCCCGTTCTCTACTTCGCGGCCTGCTCGTTGCGCGTGAACGCATCCAGCACGCCGGCGCGCTCGCCGCCGACGCGCGCGCGCCAGGCGCTCACCGCGCCGGCGCCGGCCTCGCGCAAGGCCTGCTGCACGGCGGGCGCGGGGCTCGCCTGGATGGCCACGCCGTTGGCGCGCATGCGCGCGGTGTTCTCTTCCAGCCGGGTGTCCAGGCGCGCCCACTGCTTCTGCTCGGTGGCCTGCGCGGCGGCGTCCACGGCCGCGCGCGTGGCCGGCGGCAGCGCGGCGTAGGCCGCGGCGTTGACGGTGGTGAACGACAGCGGCATGGCGTAGCCGATCGCCGTGAAATTGGGCAGGTAATCCCACAGCTTGCGGCCCGCGCCGCCGTCGCCCGAGGACAGCACGGCGTTGACCGAACCGTCCTTGAGGCGCGGCATGGCATCGGCGAACGACAGGTTGGTGGCCTGCGCGCCGGCGGCCTTCATGACCTCGGTGGAGGTCTCGTCGTAGGTGCGCACCGACAGCGCGCGCAGCCCGGCCAGCGTGGCGACCGGGTCGCGCGACCACAGCCCGGTGGGCGGCCACGGCGTGAGATAGAGCAGGTGCTGGCCCTGCGCCGCGAACGCGCGCGCGTAGTCGGCGCGCGCCAGTTCGGCCAGGCGCCGCGCGCCGTCCACCGAGGTGGCGACGAACGGCAGCGACGACAGCAGGAACAGCGGGTCCACCGCGCCCAGCGCGCCGCCGAAGGCATCGCCGCCCTCCAGCTTGCCTTCCCGGACCGCGGCCGGCATCTGCGCGGAGCGGATGCCGGCGCTGGCGTCGTAGCTCGGCCTGACCGCCAGCGCGCCCGCGGTGCGCGCTCCGACCTCCTCGGCGAACGTGGCCAGCCCTTCGCCGGGCATGGCGCTGGCCGGGTATTCCGTGGCCATGCGCCAGGTCGTGGCCGTGGCCGGCTGCGCCCAGCCCTGGCCGGCGCCGCTGGCAATCAGCGCGAGCAGCGCGCCGGCGCGCAGCAGCCGGCGGCGCAACGGGTGGAACGCGGACTTCGGGGAAGCGGGCATGATGAAAGGTCCTGGGGGTCGTGGGTGGGGAAATGAAAACTTCGGGGCAGGCAACCGGCAATCAGGCCGCGAGGTGGCCGCGGGCCTGGCCGCGCGGGAACGCCACCACGTCGTCGACCTCCACGCGGATGCCGATCCGCTCGCCGAGCGCGTGGTCGTGGTGCGAGGGCACCAGCGCCAGCACCTGCCCGCCGCCGGCCAGGCGCAGGGTGTAGAGGATCTCGGCGCCCCGGAACGCCTTGTGCAGGACCTCCGCGCGCAGCGGGCTGGCGTCGTCGTGGACGATGTCGTCGGGCCGGATCAGCACGTCGACCTCCGCCGTGGCGGGCGGCACGCGCAGCGGCTCGCGGCTGCGCAGCGTGCCGAGCTCCAGCGTGACGGCATGCGGGCCGTCGAGGCGCCCCGGCATCAGCACGCCCTGCCCGATGAAATCCGCGACGACGCGCGTGGCGGGGCGGTGATAGAGATTGTGCGCGTTGTCCCACTGCTCGATGGCGCCGGCATGCATCACGCCGATCTCGTCGGCCACGGCAAACGCTTCGTACTGATCGTGCGTGACCAGGATGGCGGTGGTGCCCTGGGCCTTGAGGATGTCGCGCACGTCCAGGCTCAGGCGTTCGCGCAGGTCGATGTCCAGGTTGGAGAACGGCTCGTCGAGCAGCAGCAGGCCGGGACGCGGCGCCAGCGCGCGCGCCAGCGCCACGCGCTGCTGCTGGCCGCCCGACAATTCATGCGGGAACTTGCCGCCGGCGCCGGCCAGGCCGACCAGCGCGAGCATCTCCGCCACGCGCGCGGCGCGTTCGCCGCGGCGCGCGTGGCGCAGCCCGAAACCCACGTTGTCGGCCACGCTCAGGTGCGGGAACAGCGCGTAGTCCTGGAACACCATGCCCACCCGCCGCCGCTCGGGCGGCACCGCGAAGCCCGGCGACGATACGACCTCCCCCTGCAGCAGGATGCGGCCTTCGCGCAGCGGCTCGAAGCCGGCGATGGCGCGCAGCACGGTGGTCTTGCCGCAGCCGCTGGGGCCGAGCAGGCAGGCGATGCTGCCGCGCGCCAGGGTGAACGACATGCCATTGACGACGGCGTGGCTGCCGAAGCCGTGACGGATGCGGTCGACCTCGATCACGGTGTCGGCATCGGCGCGCGCGGGCGCGGAGGTGGAATGAGGGTGGCCTCGCATGCCAGGCATTATATGGGGCGGGCGCGCGCATGCGGCGGGGATCGGGGCGGAAACCGGGGGAGGAAATCGGGGGAGGAAATCGGGGGCGAGGATCCGGGCAAGCATCGGCGCAGGAATCGGCGTCGATGGCGGGACGGGCGGCGCGCGTCCCGGCCGGCCCGCCGCCATTGCTAGAATGCGGAGCCTGCCCAACGGTGCCGCCAGCCGGCACCGGCCCGCCGGGCCTCGCCCGCCGACCGACCGCAACCGACGCCATCCCGCCGCCGAATGAGCCTGCCCCGCCTTCGCCATGCCAGCCGCCCGCAGCCGCTCGCCCTTGTCGCGGGCCTGGCCGCGCTGCTGATCGCGCTGCCGGTCGCGCAGGTGGCCGGCAGCCTGCTCGCGCCCGGCGGCGACACCTGGCGGCACCTCGCCGACACGGTGCTGGCCGAATACGTGGGCAACACCCTGTGGCTGCTGGCCGGAGTCTGCGCCGGCGTGCTGCTGCTGGGCGTGCCCACCGCCTGGCTGGTCAGCACCTACCGCTTTGCCGGGCGGGGCTGGCTGGAGTGGGCGCTGGTGCTGCCGCTGGCCATGCCGGCCTACGTCATCGCCTACGCGTACACCGACGCGCTGCAGTTCGCCGGCCCGGTGCAGGGCTGGCTGCGGGCGCTGACCGGCTGGCGCGCGCGCGAATACTGGTTCCCGGACATCCGCTCGCTGGGTGGCGCCATCGTGCTGTTCACGCTGGTGCTCTATCCCTATGTCTACCTGACCGCGCGCGCGGCCTTCCTGCAGCAGACCCTGAACACGCTGGAGGCGGCGCGCCTGCTCGGCTACGGCACCTGGGGCAGCGTGTGGCGCGTCATGCTGCCGCTGGCGCGCCCCGGCATCGTCGCCGGCACGGCGCTGGCGCTGATGGAGACGCTGGCCGACTTCGGCACCGTGGCCTATTTCGGCATCCCGACGTTTTCCACCGGCATCTACCGCGCGTGGTTCTCGCTCGGCGACAAGAACGCCGCGGCCCAGCTGTCCGCCTGCATGCTGGCATTCGTGCTCGGCATCCTGCTGGCCGAGCGCGTCAGCCGCGGGCGCGCGCGCGTGCACGGCGGCCAGCGCCGCGCGCCGGCCTATCGCCTGCATGGCTGGCGGGCCGCGCTGGCGCTGCTGGCATGCCTGCTGCCCGTGCTGCTGGGCTTCGCCGTTCCCGCGCTGATGCTGTGCAGGATGGCGCTGGCCGAGGGCGACGCGCAGTTCGGCCCGCGCTTCGTCGGGCTGGTGCGCAACAGTTTCCTGCTGGCCAGCGTCACCGCGCTGGCGGCGGTGCTGGCCGCGCTGCTGATCGGCTATGCGGGACGCGGCATCGGGGCCGGCCGGGGCTGGCTGCTGCGCGCGCTGACGCGGGTCTGCGGCATGGGCTACGCGCTGCCCGGCTCGGTGATCGCGGTGGGCGTGCTGGTGCCGGTGGCGCGGCTCGACAACGCCTTGTCGTCCTGGCTGCAGCAGCACCTGGGATGGTCGGCCGGGCTCTTGCTGACCGGCGGCATCGCCGCGCTGGTCTACGCCTACCTGGTGCGCTTTCTCGGCGTGGCCCTGCAGACCGTCAACGCCGGCCTCGCGAAGATCACGCCCGGCATGGACGCGGCGGCGCGCAGCCTCGGCCACGGCCCGGGCGCCACGCTGCGGCGCGTGCACCTGCCGATGCTGCGCGGCAGCCTGCTCACCGCGGCGCTGATCGTCTTCGTCGACGTCATGAAGGAGCTGCCGGCGACGTTCGTGATGCGCCCGTTCAATTTCGACACGCTCGCCGTGCAGGCCTACAACCTGGCCGCCGACGAGCGCCTGGCCGAGGCCGCCACGGCATCGCTGGTGATCGTGGCGGTGGGCCTGCTGCCGGTGATCCTGCTGTCGCGCTCGATCCGCCGCGACGCGCGGCAATAGGCCCAGGCGGCCGCCGCGCTTCTTTTCCTAAAGTTCTCCGACGGGCTGCCGATATATCGCTGGTCCGAAGCTGCGCCCCGGCGCGTGCGCGTTGCCGCGCGCGCCAACCGGTCCGCCCCCGCCGCTGGCCGGCTTCGCGCTGCATTGCGGCGATATCGCCGCACTTGCCCCGTACTTGTTCGCAGCGTCTTCAGGGAGTGTTATGCAGCTTCGTTACCGCATGCTCGTGTTCAAGCTGGGCCGCCTGCCCCGCCAGGAGCGGATCAGCCCGGTCGATGAGATCGCCCTGGCGGGCCAGTTGGCGGAACAACTCGACAAGCCCGGCATGGTCGAGCGCCTCGTGGCGGACCTGTTCGACCACGAGAACGCCCATGTCAGGCGCATCGCGCTCAACGCGGTGAGGCGCGCGCACGGCTACCGGCAGGCCGACATCACGCTCGCGCTGCTGCGCAAGCTCGGCGACCCCGATCCGTGGCTGCGCCATGACGCCGCCTGGATCCTGCACGAGTCCGGGCTGGACAGCCCGCACATCCGCGCGGCGCTGCGCCAGCTGGCCGGCCCGGTCATGCTGCCCTACGACCTGGAGCGCTCCCGCGCCAACCCGGGCGACGCGCTGCTGCATGCCCAGGTGCGCGCGCGGCAGGCGCTGGACGTGCTGCTGGCGCGCCAGACCGCGGGCACGGTGATCGCCAAGCTGCCTTACGCGGACGGCACCGTGGGCCACACGCGCGTGCGGCGGCGCGAGCAGCTGAAGCTGGCCTTCGAGCGGCACAAGGAGCGCGGCGCGAAGCTGCGCTTCCGGCGCGTGGAAAACGGGGAGGAAAACAAGGAGGCGGCCGCCGTGCCGCGGCCGAAGCCGAAGGCCGTGCCGTGAACATGGCGGCGCGCGCCGCCATGCCCGTCCGGCGGCGCCGCGCCGGGCTTATTTGTAGCCGGCCTTGTCCGCCAGCTTCTGCGCCTGCGGCTGGTGCTTGCCCAGTTCCGCGACATTGATCTTGTCCGCCTTGAAGCTGCCCAGCGCCTCGAGCGCCGGGTTGCTGACCTTCACGCCGGGCACCACCGGCCATTCATTGTTGCCGTCGGCAAAATAGCGCTGCGCCTCGTCGCTCGCCAGGTATTCGAGGAAGGCGCGCGCGGACTCCTTGTTGGGCGCGTGCTTGAGCATGCCGCCGCCGGAGATGTTCATGTGCACGCCCTGGCTGGCCTGGTTGGGCCACAGCACGCCGAGCTTGTCGGCCACGGCCTTGTCCTCGGGCCTGGCCGATTTCAGGATGCGGGCGATGTAGTAGGTGTTGGCGACCGCGAGATCGCACTCGCCGGCGGCCACCGCCTTGAGCTGGTCGGTGTCGCCGCCCTTGGGCGCGCGCGCCAGGTTGGCCACCACGCCGCGCGCCCACTGCTCCGTCCTGGCCTCGCCGTCGTGGGCGATCAGGCTGGACATCAGCGACAGGTTGTAGACGTGGCCGCTGGAGCGGATGCACAGCTTGCCTTTCCATCTGGGATCGGCCAGGTCTTCATAGTCCCGGATGTCGCCGGGCTTGACCGCGTCCTTGTTGTAGGCGATCACGCGGGCCCGCGCCGAGAAGCCGAACCAGTCGCCGCCGGGGTCGCGGTAGTTGGCGGGAATGCGCGCCTCCAGCACGCCCGACCTGAGCGGCGCGAACACGCCCGCCTGCTGGGCGCGCCACAGGCGGCCGATGTCGACGGTGATGAACACGTCGGCGGGGCTGTTGGCGCCCTCGCTCTTGATGCGCTCGAGCAGCGGGTCTTCCTGGCCCTCGATGCGGTTGATCTTGATGCCAGTCTGCCGGGTGAAGTTGGCGTAGAGCGCCTCGTCGGTCTGGTAATGGCGCGCCGTGTAGAGGTTCAGCACCTTTTCCTGGGCGCCCGCGGCGAGCGGCAGCGCGGCGAGCATGGTGAGCACCGCGAGCGCGGCGGCGCGCGGCAGCAAGTGACGGAATGCGATCATGACTCTCCCCTCGATGATTGTTCTGCTCCGCCCTGGAGATGCCGTGCCGGCACCTTCGGCAAGACGGGCAAGAAACAATAATCATTCCTATTTTCGAGGTCAAGTGACAACGCTGTCATGTTGGCCCGCGGCAATGCCAGAGCGCCCGGCCCGCGGCCTTTCGTGCCCTTCTTCCATGCGCGCCGCGTCAGGCGCCGGCGCGCTCCGCCAGGACCTTCATCGCGTCGGCCGGCAGCGGCCCGTGGCAGGTACGCTCGCCGCCGGGCTTGCTCACCACCAGCCACACCTTGTCCGGCGTGCCGGCCGGATGCAGCAGCCAGGCCGGGCCGCGCCCGCTGCCGGTAGGCGGCAGGCCTTCCAGCACGCCGCTGCTGACCGACTGCAGCAGCACCGCGCAGTCGCTGGCGGGCGCCTGCGTGGCGGAGAGGAAGTCCGGGTTGGCCAGCACTTCGGGCAGGGCCGTGTCGGAGGCGCGCAGGAAGGCGTCCACGTCGAAATGCCGGCTGGCGCCGCCGCTGCCGGCGCAGGCCGCGAGCAGCGTGGCCGCCGCGAGAGCGGCGAGGACAGCGCGGGTACCGGCGCGGCGCGGCGGGAAAAGTGCGGTCATGGGCGGCCTCATTGCTTCATCACGTCGGCGCCCTTCGGCACCGTGAACCGGAAGGTGTCGGCGGGCAGCGCCGGGTTCTTCTGCATGGCGCTGAAGGTCAGCAGCGTGGTGTTGCCGAACGCGTCGCGCAGCTCCATCGCTTCCAGGTTGCCGCTCTTGAAGCCGATGCCGATGCGCTCGAACTGCGTGTCCTTGGCCTTGGGCGTCAGCTCGATCCATTCCACGCCGTCGCGCGCCGGGCCGTTCTTCACCACGAAGTTCTTCTCGAGGTCGTTGCTGCCGAACAGGATCGCCGCCGGGCTGGAGCCGAGCGCGCCGTCGAGCTTGCGCTCGGTGACCTGGTTGAGGTCCTTGTCGTAGATGTAGAGGGTCTGGCCGTCGGCCTGCAGCAGCTGGTCGTAGGGCTTGACGTAGCGCCAGGTGAACTTGCCCGGGCGCGCGAAGGCAAAGGTGCCGCTGGAGGTGCCGGTGACCTTGAGGCTGTCGCCCTGCCCCTTGACCTGGCGCTGGGTGAACTCGCCGCGCGCGCTCTTGACGCTGGCGACGAAGGTCTGGAGCTGGTCCACGCCGGCCGCCATGACCGCCGGCGCCGCCAGCGACATGGCCAGGGCGGCGCATGCCGACACGAGAAAGCGGTTTCGCATGTAGTTTTCCTTGCTGGATGGAGAGGCCGCCGCGCCGTGCCGCGATGCACGCGCGCGGCGCCGCATGTCCGGTTAGAGCGGCGCGCGCCCGGCGGATTCCGCAACCGGGTGCATCGCGCGTAACCGCATGTTACTCGTGCACGTCAGCCGCGCATATCAGCCGCGCAACGGCGCCGGGATCATCTTGCCGGCGCCTCTCATTCGTCCTCGCGCGCGGCGCCCGGCTGGGCCAGGATGTCGCGGTTGCCGTTGCCCGACATGGCCGAGACCAGCCCGGACTTTTCCATGTCCTCGAGCAGGCGCGCGGCGCGGTTGTAGCCGATGCGCAGGTGGCGCTGCACCAGCGAGATCGAGGCGCGGCGGTTCTTGAGCACCACCTCGACGGCCTGGTCGTAGAGCGGGTCGGCTTCGCCGCCGCCACCGCCGATGCCGGCGCCGCCGCCCAGGCCGTCGGTGCCGGTCTCGCCCTCGGCCAGCCCGCCCTCGAGGATGCCCTCGATGTAGTTGGCCTCGCCGCCTTCCTTGAGCTTCTGCACCACGCGGTGGACTTCCTCGTCGGAGACGAAAGCGCCGTGCACGCGGATCGGCAGCCCGGTGCCGGGCGCGAGGTACAGCATGTCGCCCATGCCGAGCAGCGCCTCGGCGCCCTGCTGGTCGAGGATGGTGCGCGAGTCGATCTTGCTGCTGACCTGGAAGGCGATGCGGGTCGGCACGTTGGCCTTGATGAGGCCGGTGATGACGTCGACCGACGGGCGCTGCGTGGCCAGCACCAGGTGGATGCCGGCGGCGCGCGCCTTCTGCGCGATGCGCGCGATCAGCTCTTCCACCTTCTTGCCCACCACCATCATCAGGTCGGCCAGCTCGTCGATGACGATGACGATGACCGGCAGCTTGTCGAGCGGCTCGGGCGCGTCCGGGGTCAGGCTGAACGGGTTGGGGATCTTTTCCTCGCGCGCGGCGGCTTCGTCGATCTTCTTGTTGTAGCCGGCCAGGTTGCGCACGCCGAGCTTGCTCATCAGCTTGTAGCGCCGCTCCATCTCGCCGACCGACCAGTTCAGCGCATTGCCGGCCTGGCGCATGTCGGTGACGACCGGGCACAGCAGGTGCGGGATGCCTTCGTAGACGCTCATTTCGAGCATCTTGGGGTCGATCAGGATCAGCCGCACCGACTCGGCGCCGGCCTTGTACAGCAGCGACAGGATCATGGCGTTGATGCCGACCGACTTGCCCGAGCCGGTGGTGCCGGCCACCATGCAGTGCGGCATCTTGGCCAGGTCGGCCACCATCGGCTTGCCGGCGATGTCCTTGCCGAGCGCCATCGTCAGCATCGACGCGCTTTCGTTGTAGACCTGCGAGCCGAGGATCTCGGACAGGCGCACGGTCTGGCGCTTGGGATTGGGCAGCTCCAGCCCCATGTAGTTCTTGCCGGGAATGGTCTCGACCACGCGGATCGACACCAGCGACAGCGAGCGCGCCAGGTCGCGCGCCAGGTTGACCACCTGGCTGCCCTTGACGCCGGTGGCCGGCTCGATCTCGTAGCGGGTGATGACCGGGCCCGGATAGGCCGCCACCACCTTGACCTCGACGCCGAAGTCCTTGAGCTTCTTCTCGATCAGGCGCGAGGTGAATTCCAGCGTTTCCGCGCTCACGGTTTCCTGGTGCGCCGGGATCGGGTCGAGCAGCGCCAGCGGCGGCAGGTCGGAGTCCTGGATGTCGGCGAACAGCGGCTGCTGCTTCTCGCGCTCCACGCGCTCGTGCTTGGGCACGGCCTGCGGGCGCACGATCTGCACCGGCGTCGCTTCCTCGATCTTGACCCGCTGCACCTCCACGGTCTCGGTGCGCTCGACCTTGGCGGCCTCGCCGATGATGCGGTCCTGCTTGCTTTCGCGGCGCGCCTTGAAGCCGAGGAACAGGTTCTCGACGAAACCGCCGACGTGCTCGGCCACCGACAGCCACGAGAAATGGAAGAACAGCGACAGCCCGATGGCCAGCAGCAGCAGCAGCAGCAGCGTGGCGCCGGTGAAGCCCAGCGCCATCTGCATCCAGCCGCCCAGCAGGTCGCCCAGCACGCCGCCGGGCGCGCGCGGCAGCGCCGAGCGCAGCGGGTACATGCGGATCGCCTCCAGCCCCATGCTGGCGGTCAGCGACAGCGCGAAGCCGATCCAGCTCACCACCAGCCCCTGGCGCGCCTCGGCGGTGCGCTCGGGCAGCTCGGCGCTAAGCGCGCGCCAGCCGCGCCAGCAGCGCCGCACCAGCAGCACCGCCCACCAATAGGCGGAAAAGCCGAAGATGAAGAACAGCACGTCGGCCAGCCAGGCGCCGACGCGGCCGCCCAGGTTGTGGATGTCGGCCACCTGGTTGGCGTGCGACCAGCCCGGGTCGGCCTTGCTGTAGCTGGCCAGGATGCAGACGAAGGCCAGCGTGACGGCCAGCATCAGGAACCAGCGCACCTCGCCGAGCAGCTTGCCGATGCGCGAAGGCAGCGCGGAGGGATCGGTACGGGTGGTGGTGGTAGCTCGGGCCATGCCTGGTCTGGGTTGCCGTCTGGGATTGCGGTGCCGGCCATTTTAACCTTGCCCGGGGCTATCGCTCCCATTGGAATTTGCAACAGTGAGCAAACGCCGGTCCACTTATAATGCTGGTTTCGATTCACGCCGGTGCGCAGCATGCCGCACCGGCCACAGGAACGCATCATGGCCAAACACGCAAAAGTGCTGATTCTCGGTTCCGGCCCCGCCGGCTACACCGCCGCCGTCTACGCGGCGCGCGCCAACCTGCAGCCCGTGCTGATCACCGGCCTGGCCCAGGGCGGCCAGCTGATGACCACCACCGACGTGGAAAACTGGCCCGCCGATGCCAACGGCGTGCAAGGCCCCGAACTGATGCAGCGTTTCCTGGAGCATGCCGAGCGCTTCAACACCGAAATCATCTTCGATCACATCCACACCGCGAAGCTGACCGAGCGCCCGATCCGCCTGGTCGGCGACGCCGGCGAGTACACCTGCGACGCGCTCATCATCGCCACCGGCGCCTCGGCCCAGTACCTGGGCCTGCCCTCGGAAGAAGGCTTCATGGGCCGCGGCGTGTCGGCCTGCGCCACCTGCGACGGCTTCTTCTACAAGAACCAGGAAGTCGCGGTGATCGGCGGCGGCAACACCGCCGTGGAAGAAGCGCTGTACCTGTCGCACATCGCCAGCAAGGTCACGGTGCTCCACCGCCGCGACAAGTTCCGCGCCGAGCCGATCCTGGTCGACCGCCTGCTCCAGCGCGAGAAGGAAGGCCGCGTCGAGATCCGCTGGAACGCGGTGCTCGACGAAGTGGTCGGCGACGACTCCGGCGTGACCGGCATCAAGGTGCGCAACACCCAGACCAACGCGGTCGAGGAAGTGAAGCTGGCCGGCGTGTTCGTGGCCATCGGCCACAAGCCCAACACCGAGCTGTTCGAAGGCCAGCTCGAGATGCACAACGGCTACATCGTCACCAAGAGCGGCCTGGCCGGCGATGCCACCGCCACCAGCATCCCGGGCGTGTTCGCCGCCGGCGACGTGCAGGACCACATCTACCGCCAGGCCATCACCAGCGCCGGCACCGGCTGCATGGCCGCGCTCGACGCGCAGCGCTACGTGGAAGCGCTGCAGTAAGCGGCGCCAGCCGCGCCGGCAAAAAGGGGCGGGTTGCCTCCGAGCATCCCGCCGCCGGTGGTTTGCTCCCCCGCCCCTCTCCCGCACGCGGGAGCGGGGAGAACACAAGCGGCAGGCAAGCCTTGCCGACCACCTGGGGCGCCGGCGCGCATCCGCTGCACATCCGGCGCCCTTCTTGCGCCCACCGCCCTCCCCTATAATCTCCCGAGACCAGACCGAGCCTTCCCGGAGAGACCCCATGCCGCACGGCGCCAAGAAACCCGCCAGCCAGCCCAAGCCGACCAGGCGCTTCGGCCTGGATGACCTGTCCGGCCTGCGCAGCACGCTGAAAGCGCAGACCGAACAGCGCGAAGCCGAGCGCCGCGAGGCCGAGGCGGCGGCGCAACGCGCGCGCGAGGAAGCCGACGTGTTCCGCAGCAGCGTCGGCAACGTCAACACCCTGCGCGACCGCAACCGCGTGGCGCCCGCGCCGAAGCATCCCGCGCCGGTGCCGGTGCAGACCCGGCTCGACGACCAGGCCGTGCTGGCCGCCTCGCTGTCCGACGAATTCGACGTCGAGAACCTGCTCGATACCGACGAGACGCTGTCGTTCCGCCGCCCCGGCATCGGCATCGACGTGGTCAAGAAGCTGCGCCGCGGCGAATGGGTGCCGCAGGACAAGATCGACCTGCACGGCCTGCGCAGCGACGAAGCGCGCGAGGCGCTGGCCGAGTTCGTGCGGCGCTCGGTCAAGCGCGGCGTGCGCTGCGTGCGCGTGATCCACGGCAAGGGCAACGGCTCGCCCGACAAGACGCCCGTGCTCAAGGGCAAGGTGCGCAGCTGGCTGGTGCAAAAGGAAGAAGTGCTGGCCTTCGTGCAGGCGCGCGGCGCCGAAGGCGGCGCCGGCGCGCTGATGGTGCTGCTGCGCCAGCCGCACGCCTGAGCACGCGGGCGCGATGCACCTGCCGCTCGATCTCCTGATGGGGCGGCTGCCCCTGATCCTGCATGTGATGGAAGTCACGGGCGTGCTGGCCTTCGCCATCTCCGGCGTGGTCGACGCGCGCAAGCAGCGCTTCGATGCCGTGGGCACCTTCGTGGTGGCCTTCGCCACGGCCTTCGGCGGCGGCACCGTGCGCGACGTGCTGCTCGACCGCCGGCCCTTCTACTGGGTCGACCACGAAGGCTACGTGATCCTGATCTTCCTGCTGTCGCTGGGCGCCTCGCTGGTGCTGCGGGTGGTCAGCCGGGTGGCGTCGGAACGCGCCATGATCGCCGCCGACGCGGTCGGCCTGGGACTGTTCTCCGTCACCGGCACCTCGCTGGCGCTGGTGGCGCAGATGACGCCGACCGTGGCGGTCATGATGGGCATCATCTCGTCGGTGTTCGGCGGCGTGGTGCGCGACGTGCTGTGCAACGAAGTGCCGATGATCCTGCGCGACCGCTCGCCCTACGCCACCTGCGCGTTCGTGGGCTGCTGGGTCTATATCGGCCTGACCTGGCTGCGCGCCGACCAGGAAGTGGCCCTGCTGGCAGGCGCGATCACCATCACCGCCGCGCGCCTGCTGTCGGTCCGCTTCGGCTGGAAGCTGCCGAGCTAGGCGTCAGCATCGAGCCGTACCGGCCGTACTTGAACCGCCGACACCAGCGCACCGGTCCACCACGCCCACCACGAAACCACGAGGGCGCCATGTCGTGACGGTCAAAACAGGCAACGGCAGATGCCCGAACAGGCAGTGCGCCCGCCATCATAGGTCTGACCGCGAAACCCATACCGCCAGCCAGATCGTGGCTGCTCGCACCGGTAACGGCAGGATGCCAGCAGAACCACGAACCCCACGACGAAACCAGCAACCCAAGCAATCCCAACGTTTCTGCCCCTGCCGGCCAGGCAGCCCGCTTTCTTTGCCTACTTTCTTTTCGGGGAAAAGAAAGTAGGTCGCTCCGGGGGAGCGAAAGCCTTTGACTTTGAAGCCGAAGCGCAAAAACCAAAAGCCGCCCAACCCAACTCACTCCCTCTCAAACCGCCGCCTCATCCTGCTCCCCGGTCCGAATCCGAATCACCCTCTCGATCTCGGTCACGAAAATCTTCCCGTCGCCGATCTTGCCGGTGTGAGCGGCCTTGACGATGGCGTCCAGCACGGTGTCGAGCTGGTTCTCGGCCACCACCACCTCGATCTTGATCTTGGGCAGGAAATCGACCACGTACTCGGCGCCGCGGTAGAGCTCGGTATGCCCCTTCTGGCGGCCAAAGCCCTTCACCTCTGTCACCGTCAGCCCGGTGACGCCCACATCTGCCAGCGCCTCGCGCACTTCGTCCAGCTTGAACGGTTTGATGATGGCGGTAATCTGCTTCATGTCGGCCCCTTGTCTTCTCATTGGTTGGTGAAAGATTCTAGCCCTGCGGCATGGCGGCGGGATGTGGGTTGCCGCACCGCGGCAAACCCGGTTTCCGCCGGACCCTCGCCGGCGCCTCGCCAGGCAGCGGCCAGCCCGGTCTGCCGCGCTGCAGCACCGCGGCGTTTCCGGTAGACTCGGCCGGCAGCCAACGGTGAGTGAATCAAGCGCAATGCAGTCGGAATCTTGCAAGCCCGGTCCGGACCGTCCCGCCGAAAACGCGCCAGGGGCGGCTTCGGCACAAGACGGACAGAAACCCGGGCGGACGGGGGATTATCGCACGCAGATCGTTTCGGATCTGTCGGAGATCCCGGCGGACCGCTGGGATGCCCTGGTGGACGCCCAGCCCGGCGCCACGCCGTTCCTGCGCCATGCCTTCCTGCACGCCCTGCACGCCAGCGGCAGCGCCTGCGACGACACCGGCTGGAGCCCGCGCTACCTGACCCTGTGGGCGCGCGAGGACGGCGACGACCGCCTCGCCGCGGCCATGCCGCTGTACGCCAAGTCACATTCCTACGGGGAATACGTGTTCGACTGGGCCTGGGCCGACGCCTACGCCCAGCACCACCTGCCCTACTACCCCAAGCTGCTGTGCGCGATCCCGTTCACCCCGGTGCAGGGCGCGCGCCTGCTGGCGCGCGGCGAGGACGAGCGCCGGCTGTTGCTGCGGGCGGCGCTGGCGGTGGCCGGGCAGAGCGGGTTGTCCTCGCTGCACATATTGTTCCCGGACGCGCACGAAGCCGCGCTGATGGACGACGCCGGCCTGCTGATGCGGCATGGCGTGCAGTTCCACTGGACCAACCCCGGCTACGAGAGCTTCGAGGCCTTCCTGGCCACGCTGTCGCAGAAAAAGCGCAAGAACATCCGCGCCGAGCGGCGCCGGGTGGCGGAGGCGGGCGTCGGCTTTCGCCAGTTGCGCGGGCCGCAGATCGACGAGGAAGCGTGGCGCTTCTTCCACCGCTGCTACCGCCAGACCTACCGCGAACATCACTCCACGCCCTACCTGAACCTGGACTTCTTTCTGCGCATCGGCGCGGCGATGCCCGAAAACCTGCTGCTGGTGGTGGCCGAGCGCGAAGGCAGGCCGATCGCCGCCTCGCTGGTGGTGTACGACGCCGACCCGGCCCGCAGCACGCTGTTCGGGCGCTACTGGGGCGCGCTGGAACACCATCCCTGCCTGCATTTCGAGACCGCCTACTACCAGCCGCTGGCATTCTGCATCGCCGAGGGCATCCGCACCTTCGAGGGCGGCGCCCAGGGCGAGCACAAGATGGCGCGCGGCTTCCTGCCGGTGGCGACGCGCTCGGCCCACTGGCTGGCGCATCCGGACTTCGCCGACGCGGTGGAGCGCTTCCTGGAGCGCGAGCGCCAGGGCATCGACGCCTACCTCGACGAGCTCAACGACCGCACGCCGTTCGCGCGCACCGCCGGCAACGGCGGCGCCTGACCGGCCGGGACCAGCCGCAGAACCAACCGGACCCGGCCGACTGCCGAAGCCTAGCCGGCCATGCGGCTGCGCCGGCGCCGCCACATGCTGCGCAGGGTATCGTCGCCGAGCATGTAGTGATGGAACAGCGCCGCCAGCGCGTGCAGCCCGATCACCGTATAGAACGCCGTGCCCAGGGTTTCGTGGATGGACTTGAGCGTGTCCTTGAGGGCCGGGTCCGGGGCGACCAGCGCCGGCACTTCCAGGCCCGGCACCGGCAGCGCCAGCAGGTGGCCGGCCGCGTTGACGGTGAGCAGGCCCAGCAGCGGCTGCGCCAGGATGAACAGGTACAGCGCCACGTGCACGGCGGCGCCGGCCAGCCGCATCCAGCGCGGGCCGGGCTCGGGCGCCGGCGCGCCGCCCAGCAGCCGCCACAGCAGGCGCGGGACGGCCAGCGCCAGCACCAGCATGCCGGCCCATTCGTGCGCCGTCATGGCGGCCATGCGGGCCGCGCTGCCGCGCGCGGTGAACCCCTTGAGCTCGATCGCCGCGTAGGCCACCGCGACCAGCAGGAACACCGCCCAGTGGAAAAACACGGCCGCGCCCGAATAGCGCCGGTCGAACGAATACGCGGGGGAGATCGCGCTCATGGGGATGAGGCTCCTTGTGCTATGTGCCTGGAGCTTAACCCCGCGCGGCGGCGCCGGCATTGGTCTCGGTCAATCCGGCGGCAACAAAAAACCCGCCGTGGCGGGTCGGGGTCCGGGGGGGGGGGGGGGGGGGGGGGGGGGGGGGGGGGGGGGGGGGGGGGCCCCCCCCGCCGGCGACAGGCGGGTTCGGCTTACTTCTTGTAGTTCGCCACGCCGTCGGTGATTTCCTTGTGGGCTTCCTCGATGCCGGCCCAGCCTTCGACCTTGACCCACTTGCCGGCTTCGAGCGCCTTGTAGTTCTCGAAGAAGTGCTTGATCTGGTCCAGCAGGTTCTGCGGCACGTCCGACAGGCCCTTCATGAAGGCGGTGGCCGGCGACAGCTTGTCCAGGGGCACGGCCACCAGCTTGGCATCCACGCCGGATTCGTCGGTCATCTTCAGCATGCCCAGCGCGCGGCAGCGCACCACCGCGCCGGCCAGGATCGGGAACGGCGACAGCACCAGCACGTCGACGGGGTCGCCGTCGCCCGACAGGGTCTGGGGAATGAAGCCGTAGTTGGCCGGATAGCGCATGCCGGTGCCGATGAAGCGGTCGACGAAGAGCAGGCCGGTTTCCTTGTCGGCTTCGTACTTCACCGGATCGCTCTGGGCCGAGATCTCGATGATGACGTTGAAATCGTTGGGGATGTCCTTGCCCGGGGAGACGAGGTTGAAGCTCATGCGAGTTCTCCAGATGCCTGTGTTTGTGGATGGCGGGCATTATAGCGGTTCGAAGCTGACCCGGCCCTGACGATTGCCGGCCGGGGACCGCCCTGGGGACCGCATGGCGGCCGGCCCGGGCCGCGTGCCTTGCGGGCCGCGCGCGCTGGGTGATAATGCTGAATTGTCCGAACCACGCATCGACAGGCGCACCGCCAGCCGCACGGCGGCGGTCGCATCCAGCCGGAGCCCCATCAATGCATGCCCAGCATTTCGTTGCCAACCGCCTGATCGCGCCGGATTCCGGCATGCGCATCAAGGTCTTCGACCCCTCCAGCGGCGAGCCCTTCGCCGAGATCGCGCGCGGCAACGCCGTCGACATCAACGTGGCCGTCCACGCCGCCCGCCAGGCCGCCGAAGGCGCCTGGGGCGCGATGGCGCCGGCCGAGCGCGCGCGCCTGCTCAACCGCGTGGCGCTGGTGCTGATCGAGCACGAGGCCGAGCTCGCCGCGCTGGAAGCGCGCGACACCGGCAAGCCGCTGCGCCAGGCCGCCGCCGACGCGCGCGCGGTGGCGCGCTACTTCGAGTTCTACGCCGGCGCGGCCGACAAGCTGCACGGCCAGACCATCCCCTACCAGCCCGGCTACACCGTGCTGACGGTGCGCGAGCCGCACGGCGTGACCGGCCACATCATCCCGTGGAACTACCCGCTGCAGATCTTCGGGCGCAGCGTGGGCGCGGCGCTGGCCGCCGGCAACGCCTGCGTGGTCAAGCCGGCCGAGGACGCCTGCCTGTCGCTGCTGCGCGTGGCCGAGCTGGCCGCCGGAGCCGGCCTGCCCGAAGGCGCGCTCAACATCGTCACCGGCTACGGCCACGAGGCCGGCGCCGCGCTGGCGCGCCACCCCGGCATCAACCACATCTCGTTTACCGGCTCGCCCCAGACCGGCAGGCAGGTCGCGCAGATGGCGGCCGAGAACCATGTGCCGGTGACGCTGGAGCTGGGCGGCAAGTCGCCCCAGGTCGTGTTCGCCGACGCCGACCTCGACGCGCTGGTGCCGGTCATCGTCAACGGCATCGTGCAGAACGCCGGCCAGACCTGCTCGGCCGGCAGCCGCGTGCTGGTCGAGCGCGCGCTCTACGACACCGTGCTGGACCGCCTGGCCACGGTGTTCGAGTCGCTGCGCGTGGGCCCGTCCGGGCTCGACCTGGAATGCGGCCCGCTGATCAGCCGCAAGCAGCAGCAGCGCGTGTGGGACTTCGTCTCCGACGCGCAGCACGCCGGCATCGCCGCGATGGCGCAGGGCCAGATCGTGGCCGAGGCGCCCGAGGCCGGCTACTACCAGGTGCCGATGCTATTCCGCGACGTGCCGCCCTCGCACCGGCTGGCGCAGGAAGAGGTGTTCGGCCCGCTGCTGGCCGCCACGCCGTTCGACACCGAGGCCGAGGCCGTCGCGCTGGCCAACGGCACGCCCTACGGGCTGGTGGCCGGCATCTGGACGCGCGACGGCGCGCGCCAGCTGCGCCTCGCGCACAAGCTGCGCGCGGGCCAGGTCTTCATCAACAACTACGGCGCCGGCGGCGGCGTCGAGCTGCCGTTCGGCGGCACCGGCCAGTCGGGCCACGGCCGCGAGAAGGGCTTCGAGGCCCTGTACGGATTCACCACACTGAAAACCATCGCCATACAACATGGGTAATATCAATTTCCTGTCGGTCGCCTTCGCCATCTTCTTTTTCTGGATGGCATGGCACGTCAGAAACAAGCGCGCCACCAATCCTTCCGGCATGCCGCGCCTGCAGGTCTTCAAGCGCAAGTGGGGCGAGGCCGTGGGCGACCGCGTGCACTGGTGCCTCTACGTGGCGCTGCCCTTCCTGCTGGCGCTGATGATGACGGCCAACGCGCTGCGCGGGCGCGGCCCGTTCGCCCACTAGGAGAACACACGGAACAGTTTCCCGGCGCCGCGCCGAGCGGCGCCACATCCAGCGGTATCGTGCAACCAGAGAGAGCAAATCCCAGAGGAGACAGCATGACTACGACCGCAGTACACCCCGGTGCCTCCGGCACCGCCTTCGAGGACGCCACCTACCGCAAGGTGAGCTGGCGCCTCGTGCCCTTCCTGCTGCTGTGCTACGTGGTGGCCTACCTGGACCGCGTCAACGTCGGCTTCGCCAAGCTGCAGATGCTCAGCGACCTCAAGTTCAGCGAGACCATCTACGGGCTGGGCGCGGGCATCTTCTTCATCGGCTACTTCCTGTTCGAGGTGCCGAGCAACGTGATCCTGCACAAGGTGGGCGCGCGCATCTGGATCGCGCGCATCATGATCACCTGGGGCCTGATCTCGGCGGCGATGATGTTCGTCACCACGCCGACCATGTTCTACGTGCTGCGCTTCCTGCTCGGCATCGCCGAGGCCGGCTTCTTCCCCGGCATCATCCTCTACCTGACCTACTGGTACCCGGCGCACCGGCGCGGGCGCACCACCACCTTCTTCATGACCGCCATCGCGCTCTCGGGCGTGATCGGCGGCCCGCTCTCGGGCTGGGTGATGCAGTCCTTCGACGGCCACAACGGCTGGTCCGGCTGGCAGTGGATGTTCCTGATCGAAGGCGTGCCGTCGGTGGTGGTGGGGCTGATCGTGCTGGCCTACCTGGACGACCGCATCGCCCACGCCAAATGGCTCGGCGAGGACGAGAAGGCGCTGCTCCAGCGCAACATCGCCAGCGAGGACATGCACAAGGAAGACGCGCCGGTGAGGCAGGTGCTGACCAGCCCGCGCGTGTGGCTGATGAGCGCGATCTACTTCTCGTTCGTGATGGGCCTGTACGGCGTCAGCTTCTGGCTGCCGACCATCATCAAGCAGACCGGCGTCAAGAGCACGCTCGACATCGGCCTGCTCACCGCCATCCCCTACGGCTGCGCGGTCATCGGCATGATCCTGGTGGCCTACAGCGCCGACCGCAACCGCGAGCGCCGCTGGCACATCGCCATCCCCGCGCTGGTGGGCGCGGCGGGGCTGCTGCTGTCGGTGCACTGGCACGGCAACACCGCGCTGGCGCTGTTCGGGCTCACGCTCGGCACCATCGGCATCCTGACCACGCTGCCGCTGTTCTGGAGCCTGCCCACGGCGTTCCTCGCCGGCACCGGCGCGGCCGCCGGCATCGCGCTGATCAATTCGCTGGGCAACCTGGCCGGCTTCATCAGCCCCTACGCGGTGGGCTGGCTCAAGGACCTGACGCAGAGCACGGATTCGGGCATGTACCTGCTGGCCGCGTGCCTGGTGGCCGGCGCGGCGCTGACCTTGTCGGTGCCGGCGAAGATGGTGAACAAGTAGGCAAGTGGAAAAACCGGGCCGCCGGCGAATGCAGTTTCCGCCGGTGTGCTCCCCTCTCCCGCTCGCGGGAGAGGGGCCGGGGGAGAGGGCCGGAGCTAGCCCGCCTCCGCCTCAATTCCCCGCATCGTCTCCCAGCATCTGCGCCACCGAGCCCGCGGTGCCCGCGGCGCGTTCGCCCAGCAGATGGTGCAGCGTGGTCAGCAGTTCATCCTCGTTGTACGGCTTGCCCAGATACACGTTGACGCCGATCTCGGCGGCGTAGCGGCGGTGTTTTTCCGCCGTGCGCGAGGTGATCATCACCAGTGGCATGTGGGCGGTGCGGCTGTCGCCGCGCACGTTGCGGGTCAGGTCGAAGCCGTCCATGTGCGGCATCTCGATGTCGACCAGCATGGCGTCGGGCATCACGTCCTGCAGTTGCCGCAGCGCGTCCACGCCGTCGCGCGCCAGCACCACCTGGTAGCCGGCGCGGGTCAGCAGGCGGTGCGAGACCTTGCGCACGGTGAGCGAGTCGTCCACCACCATGATGGTCGGCTGCGTGCCCAGGCCAGCCACCGGCGCGGCACCGCCGTGGCCCAGTTCGGCCACCGCGCCCAGCGCGGGCTGCTGCGCGGCCTGCTCCAGGCCCGGCAGCGGCAGGCGCGGCGGCTCGCCGCGCTCGCGCACGAAGCGCTGCGCCAGCACCACCGGGTTGTAGATCAGCACGATCTCGCCGTCGCCGAGCGTGGTGGCGCCGGCGATGCCTTCGAGGCGCGCCAGGTGGGGGCCGATGTGCTTGACCACCACTTCGCGGTTGCCGATCACTTCGTCCACGTGCACGGCGATGCGTTCGGCGCCGCTGCGCACCACCACCACGGGCGAGTACTTGCGGCCCGCGGCGATGGCCGGCGTTTCCTCCAGCAGCGTGCCGAAGTAGTAGAACGGCACCTCGCCGCCGGCGGCGTCGAGCCGGCCGCGGTTGTAGGCTTCGAGCAGGCCTTGCGAGCGCAGCTGCTGGACCTGGTCGATCATGCCGCTGGGAATGGCGAACTGGCGCCCGCCCAGCGTGACCAGCAGCACCTGCGTGATGGCGGTGGTCAGCGGCAGGTGCACGGTGAAGCGGGTGCCCTGCCCGGCCTGCGTGGCCAGCGCGATGCGCCCGCCCAGCGCCACGGTCTCGGCGCGCACCACGTCCATGCCGACGCCGCGCCCGGCCAGTTCGGACACCGACTCGGCGGTGCTGAAGCCGGGCGCGAAGATCAGCTCGGTCAGGCGCGCCTCGCCGGCGTCGTCGTCGGCCGAGAGCAGCTCGCGCTCGATGGCGCGCGCGTGGATGCGCGCCAGGTCCAGGCCGCCGCCGTCGTCGACGAAATGCAGCACCACCTCGTTGCCTTCCTGCTGCACCTCGAGCGTGAGCGCGCCGGCGGCCGGCTTGCCCGCCGCGCGGCGGACCTCGGCCGGCTCGATGCCGTGCACCACCGCGTTGCGGATCAGGTGCTCGATCGGGCCGGCCATGCGGTCCAGCACCGAGCGGTCGACTTCCACCGTGCCGCCCTTGATGAGCAGCCGCACTTCCTTGCCGGTCTCGCTGGCGGCCTGGCGCGCCACGCGGTAGAGCCGCTCGGCCAGCGCGTCGAACTGCACCATGCGCGCCTGCATCAGGCTGCGCTGCAGGCCGCGCGTGAGGCGGGCCTGCGCGTCGAGGTCGCCGGTGGCGCGGTCGAAGCCGCGCTGCAGGTTCTGCTCGACCGTGGCCACGTCGTTGACCGACTCGGCCATCATGCGGGTCAGTTCCTGGAAGCGCGTGAAGCGGTCGAATTCGAGCGGATCGAAGTCCTGCGAATGCTGGGCGTCGGCGATGCGCGACGCCATCTGCGACTCGGCCTGGATCTCGATCTCGCGCAACTGGCCGCGCAGGCGCGCCACGTTGTCGTTGAGTTCGCCGAGATAGCTGCGCAGCGCGTCGAGCTCGCTTTCCAGCCGCGCGCGCGTGGCGCCGACTTCGCCGGCGTCGGTGATGAGGGTGTCGAGCGTGCGGGCCTGCACGCGCACCAGCGCGCGCAGGCGCTCGCCGGTCTCGGCCGGCACCGGCACGGTGGCGGGCTGCAGCATGCCCACGCCCACCGCGCCCGGCGACAGCGGCCTCGCTCCGGCCTGCGGCAGCTGTAGCAGGGCCGGCGCTTCGGTCCGCATATCGGACTGCACATCGGACCGCACCTCGGCCGCCACGCCGCTTTCCGGCTCGCCAACCTGCGCGTCGCCGGCATTGATCAGCTCGGGGTCGTCCACCGCCAGCAGGCGGCCGCCCTGCAGCGCCTCGCCATGCGCGAGGATGCGGTCGTACCAGGCATACAGGCGCGCGAACAGCGCGGCGTCGACGCGCCCGCCGCGCACGGCGGCGTCGAGCAGCGTCTCCATCTCGTGCGCGGCCTGGCCCAGCGCCATCGCGCCGGCCATGCGCGCGCTGCCCTTGAGCGTATGCAGGGCGCGCAGGATCAGGCCGGCGTGGCGGGCATCCTGGCCGTCGCCGGCGGTGGCTTCCCAGCCGCGCAGCAGCCGGCCGAGCTCGGGCAGGCTGCCGTGGGCTTCCTCGAGGAAGATCTCGACCAGCGCGGGGTCGAGCGGCGCCTCGCCGTCCGGCGCGATGCTTTCGTTGGCCGCCTCGGCCAGCGGCGCCGCCGCGTGCGCGGAAGCGGGTTCGGGCACGAGCGGGATGGCCGCGGCAAACCCGGCCGCGCCGTCCTGCGCCTCGGCAAACGGCGGTGACGATGGCGACGATGGCTTGCCGAACAGCAGCGCGACCGGCGCGCCTTCCGCCTCCGGCGCCATGCCGGCCGATTCCGGCACGGCCAGGCGCGGGCGCACCATGGCGCGCTCGCCCAGCTCGGCCAGGCTGCGGCACAGCGCGTCGTCGGCATCCGGCCAGATGCCGGCGGCGAACTGGTGCAGCATGCCGCGCACGCGCTCGACCGCCTGTTCGAGCAGGCGGAAATCGCCGGGGTGCATGGCCACCGGATGCGTGCCCAGTTGCAGCATCAGGCGCTCGAGCGCCTCGGCGATCGCGCGCACCGGCTCCAGGCCCACGGTGGAGGCGCTGCCCTGCAGCGTATGCGCGACGCGCAGCGCCAGCTCGCTCGGGCACGGGCGCCCTTCGTGGCGCCATTCGGAGACGTCGGTGGCGAACTGGCGCACCAGATCGTCGGCTTCCTGCAGGTAGACGTTGTAGAGCGGCAGGCTGATGCGGACCGGGCCGATCACCTTGAAATGGTCGTTCTGCTCGGCCGGCGTGCTGGCGAAGCGGAACGGGATGACCTTGGCGTCGGCCGCGGCTTCGTCGTCGGCGGTCAGGCCGGTTGCCTGGTCGGCGGGTTGCGCTGCCGGTCCGGTCCCGGATTCGGTCCCGGCTTCGGCCCCATTTCCGGTCCCAAATTCGGACCCCGGAACGAATTCGGCCATGAGTTCGCCCGCGAGTCCGGCGGCCACGCCGCTCTCGCCGCCCGGCTGGCCGTCCGCGTCGAGCAGCGCGAGCCCGTCCACGAAGGCCGGCGCCGCGAACGCGGCCGGGTCTTCCACCGGCGCGGCGGCGGCGGCGACATCGGCAGCAGCAGCGGCAGCCTCCTCGCCGGCACGCACCGCCTGCGCCGCGGCCAGCAGGCCGGCGGTGTCGTGCGTGGCCAGCGGATCGACCTGCAGCGCCGTCACCCACGCGGCCAGCTCGCCGTGCGCGCGCAGCAGCAGGTCGACCACCGCCTGCGACGGCCCGCGCGCCTCGGCGATCCACAGGTTCATCACCTGTTCGATGGCCCAGGCCGCCTCGCCGTAGCGGTGCAGCCCGACCATGCGGCTCGATCCCTTGAGCGTATGGAAGGCGCGCCGCAGGCGGCTGACGGTATCGGCGTCGCCGAGCGCAGCGAGGCCGGCGCGCAGGTCGCTGGCGACCTCGCCCAGCACTTCGTCGGCCTCGGTGAGGAAGATGTCGAGCAGCTCGGCATCGATGGCGGCGCTGTCCGCGGCAGCCGGCGGCGCCGGCGCGGCGGCGGGCGCGCTCGCTACATTGGCCGGCAGCGCGTCCGCCAGCGCCACCACCAGGCGCTCGGCCGCGCCCTGCGAGCCGGCCAGCCAGGCATTGAGCTGGGTGGTGGCTTCGTCGGCCTGGCGCCGCAGGCCGGCGTCGTCGTCGATGGCCGCCTGCTCGTTGAGCGCCTGCAGCGCGGCGCGCAGCGCCTTGACCTCGGGCGCGTCGGCGGCGGCCGGGTGGCGCACCACCTCGCTGGCGGCCGCGCGCGCGTTGGCGAGCAGGGCCGCGTGGGACACCGCGCCGCCTTCCGCCGCGGCGTGGCCGGCCGCATCGTATTCCGCGCCATCCGGCGCGTCGGCGGCGGCGCGGCGGCCGAACGCGAGCGCGTCGATGAACGCATGCACCGCGCCGAGCTCGCCGGCGATCGCGGCCAGCCAGCCGGCGCGCTCGGCGGCGGCGTCCGGCGCAGCATCCGGCGTGGCGCGCGCACCGGCCAGCAGGCCGAGCGACTGCGCCACGCGCTGCAGCGCCGCGGCCACGGTGAGCGCCTCGGCGCGCAGCGTCTCCGGCAGCGCGCCGGCGTCCTGCAATTGTTCCAGCGTGGCGCCCAGCGCGACGAACGCGCGCTGCGCATCGCGCAGGTGGGCGCCGGATTCGGGGCGGGCCGCGTCGCGGTCGTAGGCGTCGAGCCAGGATTCGCCGCTGTCGAGATGGCCGCGCAGCTGCGCCACGGCGGCCTCGCGCAGGCGCTGCGCGCGCGCCTGCTCCACCATCTGCGCCAGCCAGCGCGGCGCGGGCGCCGCGGCGTGGCCCCGCTGGCGCTCACCCAGGTAGGCGGCCAGCTCGTCGCAGCGCTGCGCGAAACCGGCGGCCGCGGCGTGGCCGGTGTTGCCATGCACGCGCCAAGGCAGCGCCAGCGCGCGGCCGAGGAACAGCGCGACGGCGCCGATGCCGATGTCCTCGCCTTCGGCGCCTTCCTGCTGCACGCCCCCCCGCCGCGCGCCGCCGGCCAGCACGGCGGGCTGCGCGGCGGCGTCCAGGCAGCGCAGCAAGGCGGGCTGGGCCAGCGGCTGCGCGGCTTCGGCCAGCGCCGCGAGCGCGCCCTGCCAGTCGCCGTGCTGCGGGTCGGCGGCGGCGCGCTCGAGCGCGGCGGCGGCCTGCTGCAGGTTGCGCGTGTCGATCGGGTCGAGCCAGCCGTAGTAGCGCACGCGGAAATCGGCGCGCGCCACGCCGTGCGCGGCGTCGATGCGGAACGCCTGCAGGCATTCGCGGATGGCCGAGCGCAGCGCCAGCACCGGCTGGCTTTCGGCCTCGCCGGCGGGCGCGGCCGCGCCGGCGCCGGTGGTCGTGACCAGCAGGTAGACGGCGTCGTTGAGCAGCGCCTGCGGCACGCGCACCTGGCCTTGCAGGTACTGGCGCAGCAGCAGGTGGGCCCGCGCCGCCAGGCGCTTGGCGAGCAGGTCGGAGGGCAGCAGGCCGTGGGCCAGCGCGCCGAACACCAGCGCCAGCACGTGCCACACGCCGCGGTCGGGGTGGTCGGTGGCGCGGCGCAGCTCCTGCTCGCTGGCGCGCACGTCTTCGAGCGCGGACTCCAGCGGCAGGTAGGCCTCGCGCAGCAGGCTCTCGTCGTGGCACGGCACCGGCAGGCGCAGCGCCTTGAGCAGCGCGGCCTCGAAGCGCTGGCGCGCGCGCGTGACCGAGGCGGCCATGCGCATCGGCAGCAGGATGCCGGGCAGCATCTGCAGCTCGTCGACCCACAGGTCGGCCGGATGCACGCGGTCTTCGCCGAGGCGGCCGAGCACGTCGGCATAGGAACGGAACAGGCGCACCGGGTCTTCGTCGTCGCCGGCCATCAGGTCGTCGACGTACTCGGCCAGCGCCTGCACGCCGAGGCGGAACACGCCCAGCGTCTGCGCGTCGGCCGGCACGGTGCCGGCGTCGATGGCGTCGAGCAGGCGGCGCAGCACCTGGCAGTACGGGTCCACGCCGCGCAGGCCGACGATGTGCACGGCGCCGGCGGCCTGGTGCAGGTGCTGGCCGGCCAGGCGCAGCGAGGTGGTGTCGCGCGCGCCGAGCGCCTCGGGCGCCTGCTGCACCTCGTCGACGTAGTGGCCCAGTTCGGCGGCGGCATCGTCGAGCGCCGCGCGCAGGCTCGGCGCCAGCCATGCCAGCATGGAAAGGTCGCGCGACACCGGGCTGCCGGCGGCTTCGGCGGCGTGCGTGGTGCCGGCGGCGCGCTGGGCCGCCGGTGCCGGCACGTCCGGCGCGGCCGGACCGGCGCCGGCGGGCTCGTGCGAGGCGGGGAAATTCAATGACATGACTGCATCCAATGCGTCCAATGCGGTGGCGCCGGTCCGTGGCGCGCGGCGGCCGTGGCTCGCGTAACCCGTCAGGCGATCTTGAATCGCAGCACGGAGTTACGCAGTTCCTCGGTCAGCAGGGTGAGCTGGCGCACCGACAGCGCGGTCTGGCGCGTGCCGGACGAGGTCTGTTCGGTCACCTGCAGGATCCCTTCGATATTGCGCGCCACCGCGGTGGCGAGCCCCGCTTCGTGCGAGGTGGTCTGCGAAATCTGCTCGATCAGCTCGGCGAGCTGGCGCGACACGCGGCCGATCTCCACCAGCGCGGCGCCGGCATTGTCGGACAGCTTGGCGCCTTCGACCACGCCCTGCGTGCTGCGCTCCATCGCGTGCACCGCGTCCTGCGTGTCGGTCTGGATGGTGCGGATCAGCGCGCCGATCTGCTTGGTCGCCTCGCCCGAGCGTTCGGCCAGGCGCTGCACTTCCTCGGCCACCACCGAGAAGCCGCGCCCGGCCTCGCCGGCCGAGGCGGCCTGGATGGCGGCGTTGAGCGCCAGCACGTTGGTCTGCTCGGTAATGTCGGAAATCAGCTCGACGATCTCGCCGATCTCCTGCGACGACTCGCCCAGGCGCTTGATCCGCTTGGAGGTGTCCTGGATCTGCTCGCGGATGTCGTTCATGCCGGCGATGGCGTTCTGCACCGCGTGCTGGCCCTGCTCGGCGGCGGCCAGCGAGGCGCGCGCCACGTTGGCCGACTCGGCCGCGCCGCGCGACACCTGGGTGATGCGGTCGGCCATCTCCACCACCGACTCGCCGGTCTGGCGGATCTGGCGCGACTGTTCCTCGGAGGCGGCCACCAGCTGGGTCGAGGTGTCCTGCACCTGGCCCGAGGCCTGCGTCACCTCGCCCGCGGTCTGCTGCACCCGGCCGACCAGCTCGCGCAGTTCCTCCACGGTGTAGTTCACCGAGTCGGCGATGGCGCCGGTGATGTCCTCGGTCACGGTGGCCTGCCTGGTCAGGTCGCCGTCGGCGATGTCCTGCAGCTCGTTCATCAACTGCAGAATGGCCTTCTGGGTGGCGTCGTTGTTGCGCTTTTCCTCGAGGCGGCGCGCCTCGGCTTCGTGCTCGCGGGCTTCCGCCTCGCTGGCGCGGGCGCGCGAATCGCGCAGGTAGAGCGCCGCCAGCCCGGCCAGGAACAGCAGCGTCAGCACCGCCGAGACGATGGTCGCGCCCAGCGTCAGCGGCCGCACGCGCGCGCCTTCGGCATAGGCCGACTGCAGTTGCGACAGTTCGCCGCGCAGCGCCTCGTTGTCGTTGAAGATCTGCTGCTGGGCGCGCTTGGCGGCGATCAGGCCGGGCAGGTTCTGCAGGATGGTCTGCGTGGTCTTCTGCACGGCGTCGAAACGCTGCGAGAGCTGCTGCAGGTAGGTGCGCGTCTCGGCGTCGCCGGTGGCCGCCAGGCGCAGCGCCTCGCTGCCGTTGAGCAGGCCGTCCAGCGTCTCGCGGAAGGTGTTGGTGTCCTTGCCCAGCAGGAACGCGGTTTCCGGGTTGACGCCTTCGCCGGCCAGGAACTCGTTGAGGTTCTTGCCCAGGCGCTGCGTCAGCATCACCAGCTGCGCGGAGGCGGCCACCTCGCGCGCGTTGGCGCCGCCCTGCAGCTTGATCGCCGCCACCTGCTCGGCGCTTTCCAGCAGTTCCGGGTTGGAGGCGTTGAAGATCTGCAGCGTCTGGCCGATGGTGGTCAGGGTCGGCTGCTGGGCCAGCACGTCGCCCGCGCTCTTCTCGGTGCGGCGCCACGATTCGATGGCCTTCTCCAGCAGCGGCGCGGCCGCGCCGCCGGTGGCGCGCACGTGCTTTTCATCGCTGCCGTTCTGCAGCGACTGCAAGTCGCCGGCCAGCTCGGCCTTGGACTGGCGCAGCTGCGTGAAGCCCTGCGCATTGCCCAGCAGCGCCACCGGCACCGCCTTGGCCAGGCGCTGGGAGTGCATCAGCATGTCGCCGGCGATCTCGATCTGCGCCGCGCCGTTGTTGGCCTCGCGGTTGTCCGCGTACACCGACGCCAGCAGCGCCACCAGCGACAGCACCACGCCGCCGGTCAGCGCGCGCTGCTGGCTGGCGAACGGGATGCGGGCCAGCCTGTCGGCGATGCGCTCGGCCGGGGTGCTCCTGTCCGCCGGCGCCGCCGCGTTCACCGCCACCTCGGCGGCAGCGGCCACCGGCGCCCGGCGACCCAGGCTGATGTTCTTGAAACCCATAGCACCCTCTGTTCGTTATTCTTCGATTCTTGGTTTCTCTGCGGCGCGTCCGCGGCCAGCGCGGACCCGCCTCCTCCCCGCCGCCTGCCGCTTCTTCGTGCCGCTTCTCCGTGCCGCCCGCGATGCGTCTCCGTGCCGCCGGCGCCCCTCAGGCAGCCTGCCGGCCGACCTGCAGGAAGGCCGGCGACGCCAGCAGGCGGTTCACGTCCAGCACCTGCCAGTCGCGCCCGTCGCGGTCGGCGAAGCGCGCGCCCTCCCATTCCGGCGCGTCCTGGGGCTGGCCCGGCGGCGGCATGGACGGCGGCTCCGCCGGCAGACTCAGCTCGCCGGCATGGCGCAGGCCGATCACGCGCGTGGCCAGGATGCCGCAGGCGCGCTCGACCTGGCGCGACAGCACCACGATCTTGCTGCCCGGCTGCAGCGGGGTGGCACCCTCGCCGCAGAACAGGCCGAAATCGATCACGCCGAGCAGGCTGCCGCGCGCGTTCACCAGCCCCGTGTACCAGCCCTGCGTGAGCGGCACGCGGCTGGGCTGGCGCATCTCCAGCACTTCCCCGGTCTCCTTGAGCGGCAGCAGCCAGTGGCGCTGGCCGACCTGCAGGCCGAGAAAGCTGTCCATCGCCGGCAGGCTGCGCGCCTCGCGCAGGCGGCGGGCCAGCATGGCCTGGTAGTCCTGCAGCCGGGTCTGTCTGGCCCGGAGATCCTGGCGCGGCGCGTTCATGGGCGGATTCCGTCGTGGCAAGGGAGTAGGCGGGTGGGCAGGCGGGCGGCGATCCGGCTCAGTGGGCCAGCGCCGCGATCTTGCCGAGCAGCTCCGCGCCGTCGACCGGCTTGACGATGTAGTCGGCCGCGCCCTGGCGCATGCCCCAGATGCGGTCGGTGTCCAGGCCCTTGCTGGTGCACATGATGACCGGGATGTCCTTGAAGCGGTCGTCGCGCTTGATGGCGCGGGTGGCCTGGTAGCCGTTCTGGCCCGGCATCACCACGTCCATGAGGATCAGGTCGAAGCGCTCGCTTTCGAGCCGGGCGAAGGCCTGGTCGCTGTTGCCGGCCACCGACACCTTGAAGCCCTGCTTGCCGAGCAGGTCGGACATGAACAGGGCTTCGGTCGGGGAGTCGTCGACGATGAGGATCTTGCTGATGGTCATGAGTATTCCTAGATATGCGCTCAGGCCGGTTCGGCGCTGGCCACGGCGGCGGCACATGGCACGCAGGCATCGACGGCCTGCAGCAGCGACTCGCGGGTGAACGGCTTGGCGAGATGGTCGCGCGCGCCGACGAGGCGGCCGCGCGAGCGGTCGAACACGCCGTCGCGGGACGACAGCATGATCACCGGAATGGCATGGAAGCGCGGGCTTTTCTTGATCAGGGCGCAGGTCTGGTAGCCGTCCAGGCGCGGCATCAGGATGTCGCAGAAGATCAGGTCCGGGTGCATGTCGCCGACCTTGGCGAGCGCCTCGAAGCCGTCCTCGGCCAGCAGCACCTCGCAGCCGGCCTGCGACAGGAAGATCTCGGCGGTGCGGCGGATGGTGCTGGAGTCGTCGATGACGAGCACCTTGCGGCGCGCGGGCGCGACCGTGCCGCCGGCGGCCGCGCCGGCTTCGGCCACGCCGGTGGCTCCGATGGCTCCGGCACTGACCCGTTCGGCGTTGACCCGAATACTTTCTAGTGGTTGAGCGACCCGCATCCCGTTCCCGCAACCAGCGCGCCCCTCGCGGGACCCGCCGGCATTCACCTGAGAACTTCCGCGCGGCGCAGCATGGCTGTGCCGGCGGACCCCGAAACAAAACGTCCTGATTCCCGAAAAACACACCGCCGCGGTGGCCCGCGCCCGGCAAACGGCGGCGCGTGGTACCCGCGCCTGCCCAAGTCCGCCCCCAAAGGGGGGATTTTCAAATTTGAAACAGAGTGTGACAACTCGCCGTGGGGCCGTCAATCCGGAATCCGGAACATTCCCCGGCGATCTGTCGCATCGACGCGACGCGGCGGCGCGGGCCGGCTTGTCACGGGCACGTCATGCTGCCCTGCCCGGGACGCCCCGCCGCCGGCGGATGCGACACCCCGGCGCGCGCGGCGGCACGGAGCCGCGCGACGGCGGCTTACAGAGCCACCATCTCGAAATCTTCCTTGCGCGCGCCGCATTCCGGGCACGTCCAGTTGATGGGCACGTCTTCCCACTTGGTGCCGGGGGCAATGCCGTCTTCGGGCGCGCCGGCGGCTTCATCGTAAATCCACCCGCAGATCAGGCACATCCAGGTCTTGTATTCCATAACGGTTCAGTCACTCTCCATTAAAATTCAGGGCCAGATGGTACCGAATCGGCGGCGCCGGCGCCAGCCGGGCAAGCACGATCCGGGCCAAACACGCCGTGTTCGCGCACGTTACCGCGCAAATGCCCTTCATTGGGGATTTTTTGCCGGCATTTCCGCCAGACTTGCCGCCCGATAGAACGCGTTCCTCCTGCTTTTGATCTCACGCAAAGCCATGTCTCGTAACCAGCAGCTTTTCGACCGCGCCCAGCAAACCATCCCGGGCGGCGTCAATTCGCCCGTGCGCGCCTTCCGCTCGGTGGGCGGCACGCCCCGCTTCATCACGCGCGCCGAAGGCGCCTACATGTGGGATGCCGACGGCCAGCGCTACATCGACTACATCGGCTCGTGGGGCCCGATGATCGTCGGCCACGCCCATCCCGAGGTGGTGCGCGCGGTGCGCGAGACCGCCGGCCTGAGCTTCTCGTTCGGCGCGCCGACCGAGGCCGAGATCGAGATGGCCGAGGAAATCTGCAAGCTGGTGCCGTCGATCGAGCAGGTGCGGCTGGTGTCGTCCGGCACCGAGGCCACCATGAGCGCGCTGCGCCTGGCGCGCGGCTTCACCAGGCGCGACCTGATCGTCAAGTTCGAGGGCTGCTACCACGGCCATGCCGACAGCCTGCTGGTCAAGGCCGGCTCGGGCCTGCTGACGTTCGCCGACACCACGCAGAACGCGCCGTCCTCGGCCGGCGTGCCGGCCGACGTGACCAAGCACACGATGGTGCTGGAGTACAACAACGTCGAGCAGCTCGAACAGGCCTTCATCCAGCACGAGGGCGAGATCGCCGCGGTGATCGTCGAGCCGGTGGCCGGCAACATGAACCTGGTGCGCGCCAGCGACGCCTTCCTGCAGGCCATGCGCGCGCTGTGCACCAGGCACGGCGCCGTGCTGATCTTCGACGAGGTGATGACGGGCTTCCGCGTGGCGCTGGGCGGCGCGCAGGCGCACTACGGCATCACCCCGGACATGACCTGCCTGGGCAAGGTGATCGGCGGCGGCATGCCGGCCGCGGCCTTCGGCGGCCGGCGCGACATCATGGCCTGCCTGGCGCCGCTGGGCGGCGTCTACCAGGCCGGCACGCTGTCGGGCAACCCGCTCGCGGTGGCGGCCGGGCTGACCACGCTCAAGCTGATCCAGGCGCCCGGCTTCCACGACCGCCTCGCCGCGCAGACCCGCAAGCTCGCCGACGGCCTCGCTGCGGCCGCGCGCGAAGCCGGCGTGCCGTTCGCCGCCGACGCCATCGGCGGCATGTTCGGCCTGTACTTCCGCGAGGGCGTGCCGGGCAGCTTCGCCGAAGTCACCCGGTGCGACACCGCGCGCTTCAACCGCTTCTTCCACGCCATGCTGGACGCCGGCGTCTACCTGGCGCCGTCCGCGTTCGAGGCCGGCTTCGTCTCGGCGCAGCACGACGACGCCATCCTCGCCACCACCATCGAGGCGGCGCGCAAGGCGTTCGCCGCCGGCTGAGCGGCCTGCGCACCACCGCGTGGCTAGCCGCGCGGGACCGCCTCGCCGAGGCTGGCGCCCGCGCGTGCCAGCGCCGACGCCAGCGCCTCGCCGGCCGGCGTCATCGGCGCGCGCAGCTCGTTGCGCAGCCAGCCCTCGCGCGCCAGCATGGCCTTGAGCGGACCGGGGTTGGGCTGCGCGAACAGCAGCCGGATCATCGGCATCAGCGCGTGGAACAGGCGCCGCGCCTGCTCCAGCCGCTGGTCCGCCACCGCGCGCGCCAGCGCCACGAACGACTCCGGGCGCAGATGGGCCGAGGCGACGATCGCCCCGCTGCCGCCCAGGCACAGCGTGCCCAGCAACTGGTGGTCCTCGCCGGCCAGCAGCGCCAGGCGGCCGTCGGCGATCACCGCCTGGGTACCGTGATAGTCGCCGCCGCAATCCTTGACGGCATGGATGTTCGGATGCGCGGCCAGCGCCAGGATGGTGTCGGTCTCCAGCTTCACGCCGGTGCGGTACGGAATGTCGTACAGCACCAGCGGCGCGGCGGCGGCGTCGGCCAGCATGTGGAAATAATCGATCAGCCCGGCCTGCGACGGCCGCACATAGGCCGGCGCCGACGCCAGCACGCCCGCCAGCGGCCGCGCGGCCAGGCGCCGCACGCGCGCCTGCGCCTGGCGCGCGTTGCTGCCCGCCACGCCCATCATCACCGGCAGCCCGCCGGCGGCCTCGAGCACGGTGTCGAGCACGGCCAGTTGCTCGTCCTCGTCGAGCGCGGCCGCCTCGCCGGTGCTGCCGCACGCCACGAAGCCGGCGATGCCGCTGGCGGCGTAGCGGCGCGCCAGCCGCGCCAGCGCGGCGTGGTCGACCTCGCCGTGGGCGAACGGCGTCACCAGCGGCAGCCAGATGCCGGCGAAGGCCTGCCGCGGCGGCCGTGCCGGTTGTTGTGATTGCTCTGCTTGTTCTGCTTGCTGCATGAAACACTCCTGTACGACCGGTCAGGAAAAAACCGTACAGAAGGGCGCCGGATTGGCGGCTGGGTCTGCCGTGGACTGCGGGAAGATGGAAGCGGCAAAGCCGGCCTCGCCCCTGGTCGCAGGTGCCGTTCCGTCGCTCATCTGACGGAACAGCGCGCCCCGGTCAGACGAGCGGCTGTTTTTTGGCTTTGGCGCGCGCGGGCATCCGCGGCTGCGAGGCAGCTCGGGCGGGTGCGGAAATCGGCGGAAAGGCGCGCATGGCGAAGCGGGGATCGGGAAAACCGGGGATCGAGAATCCGGGCAAGGCCGCGGCGGTGCCGGTGCGGGACCGCGGCCGCCGGGCCGAAGCCGACAATCTACCGGCACCGGCATGCTGGCGTCAACCGGCACGCCGGCGCTTGCCGGCGGCGCCCCCTGCGCTACACTGGTGCTTCCCCGATTTCCGGAGTGTTCGATGCGCGCATCCCTGTCCCCTGCCCTGTCCTCTGTCCCGGCCTCCGCGCGGTCCGTCCTGCGCTGGCTGCTGCTGGCCCTGTGCGCCAGCCTGCTGTCCGCCTGCGGATACAACGACTTCCAGGCCAAGGACGAGGCCGTCAAGGCAGCCTGGGGCGAAGTCATCAACCAGTACCAGCGCCGCGCCGACCTGATCCCCAACCTGGTCAACACCGTCAAGGGCTACGCCACGCACGAGCGCGAGACCCTCGAAGCCGTGACCAAGGCCCGCGCCGCCGCCACCAGCATCCAGGTCTCGCCCGAGACCCTCAACGACCCCGAGGCCTTCAAGCGCTTCCAGCAGGCCCAGGGCGAACTGAGCGGCGCGCTGTCGCGCCTGCTGGCCGTGTCGGAGAACTATCCGCAGCTCAAGGCCGACGCCTCTTTCCGCGATTTGCAGTCGCAGCTCGAAGGCACCGAGAACCGCATCACGGTGGCGCGCCAGCGCTATATCGCCGCGGTGCGCGACTACAACGTCCTGGCGCGCAGCTTCCCCACCAACCTGACCGCGATGGTGTTCAAGTACCCGGTCAAGCCGTCCTTCTCGGTGGAGAACGAAAAGGCCATCTCGGCGCCGCCGGCGGTGAAGTTCTGATCCGCGCCGCGCACGCAGCAGGCTAGACCCAAGAGGCTGAACCCAAGAGGCTGAACCCATGCGGCAAGACCTGGCCCGACCCCTCCCCCTGCCGGCCGCGCGCGGCTGGCGCGGCGCGCTGCTGGCGCTGGCGCTGATGCTCGGCGCGCTGCTGGCGTGGCCGGCCGCGGCCGCGGCGGCTGCCGGCGCCGACGGCTTCGTGCCGGTGCCGCCGCTGACCCAGCGCGTGACCGACCTCACCGGCACGCTCAGCGCCAGCCAGCGCGGCGCGCTGGAAAACGTGCTGGCCGAATACGAGCAGCAGCGCGGCAGCCAGATCTTCGTGCTGATGGTGCCCACCACCGAGCCCGAGCCGATCGACGCCTACAGCATCCGCGTGGCCGACGCCTGGCGCGCCGGGCGCAAGGGCATCGACGACGGCGTGATCCTGCTGATCGCCAAGGACAACCCGCCCGGGCTGCGCAAGATGCGGCTCGAGGTGGGCCGCGGCGTGCAGGGCTCGCTCACCGACGCGATGTCCAAGCGCATCCTGCAGGACGTGATGGCACCGCACTTCCGCCAGAACGACTTCTACGGCGGCCTCGCGGCCGGCGTCTCGGCCATCCAGGCCACCATCGACAAGGAAGGCCTGCCCGGCCCGCAGGCCGGCGGCAAACCGGCCCAGCGCGATTCGCTGGCCGACTGGCTGCCGGTGCTGTTCCCGCTCGCCATCATCCTGTTCTTCTTCATCTCCGCCGCGCGGCGCCCGCGCGGCCCGCAGATCGTGACCGGCCGGCGCGGCTGGGACGCGGCCGCGGGCGGCCTGGGCGGCACGCTCGGCGGGCTCGGCGGCGGCTGGGGACGCGGCGGCGGCGGTGGCGGCTTCGGTGGCGGTGGCGGCGGAGGGGGTGGCGGCTTCGGCGGCGGCGGGGGCGGCGGATTCGACGGAGGCGGCGCCTCCGGCAACTGGTAGCCACGCATGCCCCACTTCAAACGCGCGCTGCGCCATCTCGGCACCCGCCCCGGCGCCGCCAACCGCCACTTCCCCGCCGAGGCCCGGCAGCAGCTGCAGCAGGCGGTCGCCGCCGGCGAGCAGCGCCACCACGGCGAGGTGCGCGTGGTGATCGAATCCAGCCTGCCGGTCGGCCTGGCCTTCGCCGGCATCACGCCGCGCGCGCGGGCGCGCGCCCTGTTCGGCGCGCTCGAGGTCTGGAACACCGAAGGCCACACCGGCGTGCTGCTCTACATCAACCTGGCCGACCACGCCGTCGAGCTGCTGGCCGACCGCGGCATCGACGCCCGCGTCGGCCCCGAGACCTGGCGCGCGCTGTGCAGCGAACTGGCCGCCGGGCTGGCGCGCGACCTTTCGGTCAGGCCGGTGTTGGCGGCGGTGGAGCAGATCCACCACCTGCTCGCCACGCACTTCCCCGCCGAGGACGGCAAACCCAACCACAACCAGCTGGACGACCGGCCGGTGGTGCTGTAGCGCCACCCGGCCGCGCGGCGGCAGGCGCGCCTTCGCCGCGGATCGCGGTCAGGCCGCCCGCGCGCCGCGCTCGCGGCCCAGCGCGTACCAGGCCGCCGCCGCCACCTGCAGCGCCACCAGCCCGCCCCACACCACGAGGTGCGCGCGCGCCGGATAGCGGCCGTCCGCGACCGGCCAGAGATCGAGCACCATGCCCACCCCGACCTGACAGGCGAAGGTGGCCAGGAACACCGCCAGCGTCAGCGCGGTGGTGGCGCGGCCGATCAGCGCGTCGGGAAAACCGCGCGCCAGCACGGCATAGGCCAGGATGCCGCTCGAGCCGAACACGCCGTAGGCGCTCCACACCAGCACCGGCGGCAGCGGCACGCCCGCGATGATCAGGCACTGGACCACGATGAAGCCGCTCATGCCCAGGCCGGCGAACGCATACAGGCTCAGCCCGGCGCGCTCGAGGTGGCGCGCGGCCCAGCCGGCGCACACGCAGCCGCCCATCATGGCGAAGCCGATCACCGACACCAGCCGCGCGCTCTGCCCCGGCGACTGGCCCGCCACGTCGCGCAGGAAGGCGCCCACCCACAAGGTCTGCACCGACAGGAAGATGCCCTGGTTGAGCAGCGCCAGCGGCACCACGCGCAGGAAGCGCTCGTTGCGCAATACCTGCCAGGTGCCGCGCAGTTGCTCGGCGAGGCGCTGCTGGCCGGCGCCGCCGGCTTCGGGCGCGGCGAACCACAGCAGCGCCGCCATGCCCAGCGTCAGCCCGGCCAGCCCGTAGCTGAGCGTGCGCCAGTCCGTCCACGACAGCAGCCACGCCAGCGGCGCGCCCACCACCACCGCGCCGAGGCCGCCGATGGCCATGACCACGCCGTTGAGCAGCGGCATGCGCGACGGCGGGAACCAGATCGACAGCGCCTGGATGGCCGCGCCCAGGCACACCGACACGCCGATGCCGATCAGCAGGCGCCCGGCCGCCAGCGCCGCCATGCCGGGCGCGCTGGCGAACACCAGCGCGCCGGCCACCGCCGCCAGCAGCAGCACGGCCTCGGTGCGGCGCGGGCCGAAGCGGTCGAGCAGCAGGCCCGCCGGAATCTGCGCGCAGGCAAAGCCGAGGAAATAGAAACTGGTCAGCAGGCCGAGATCGGCGGCGCTCAGGCCCATCTCGCGGATCAGGTGCGGCGCGAAGCCCAGGTTGACGCCGCGGTAGACATAGGACACCAGGAAACCGAGCGAGAAGATGCACAGCACGCGCCAGCGCGCGCCGGCGTCGCGCGGCAGGGCCGGCCCGGGCCGGCTGCCGGCGGCGGGCGCGGGCGGGGCGGCAACGGCGGCGGAGGAAGAAGCAGGATTGGCGGAAGTCATGCCGGCATTGTCCCGAGTCGCACCATGCAAGGCCAACGAAAGATACCTGCCGCGATTGTGAGTAGAATTTGACGGCAATGACCTCCCGAACGCCCAAGCCCGCCCCGCCGGCCGCGCCGCCGTCCATCCCGGCCACCGCCGCCACCGTGGCCGATGGCCCCGCTGGCGCGCCGGCGCCCGGCGCCACGCGCCAGGGCGCCACCCCGCACCTGCCCGCGCTGCAGGCGCTGCGCGCCGTGGAGGCCGCGGCCCGGCACCGCAGCTTCTCGCGCGCGGCGCAGGAGCTGTCGCTGACCCACAGCGCGATCAGCCACCATATCCGCGCGCTGGAAGCCAGCCTCGGCACCAAGCTGTTCCAGCGCGCCGCCCACCTGATGATGCCCACCAGCGTGGGCGCGCGCCTGGCCGAGCGCATCCGCGACGGCCTGGCCGAGCTGCAGGACGGCCTGCGCGAGGCCAGCAACGGCTGCGCGCCGCAGGTGATACGGCTGGAAGTGAGCGTGATGGCGGATCTCGCCAATGCCTGGCTGATCCGCCGCCTGCCCAGCCTGCGCGACGTGCTGCCGGGGCTGGACCTGCACCTGCGGTTGCACGCCGAGATCAGCCCGCCCGACCCCTACGCGGTGGACGTGGGCATCTGGCACCAGCGCGTGGACCTGCCCGGCTTCGCCTGCCACAACCTGATCGAGGACCACGTGGTCGCGGTGGCCAGCCCGGCGCTGCTGGCGCGCTATCCCGGCTTCACGCTGGCGGACCTGCCGCGCCTGCCGATGCTGCGCTTCGCCCTGCGGCCGTGGCGCGACTGGCTGGAAGCGGCCGGCCTGCCGCCCAGCGAGCCCGAGCGCGGGCCGATCTTCCAGGATGCCGGCATGCTGCTGCAATCGGCCGTGGCCGGCCAGGGCGCGGCCACGGCGCGCCTGCAGCTGGCGCGCGACTATCTCGCCAGCGGCGAGCTGGTGCAGCTGGGCACCGCGCGCATCCCGTCCAGCCTGCACTACTGGGTCATCTGGCGCGAAGCCAATCCGCGCGAGAAGACCATCCAGCAGTTCCACGCCTGGCTGCAGGCGCAGGTGGCGGCTTCGTCGCTGCCGGACAGCGTGCGGCCCGCGGGGATCTAGCCGCCCTGGTTCCGCGCCGCCGCGCGCAGGGCCTCGATGCGCTCACGCGTGAGCGGATGGGTGGAGAAGAAATCGTTGTCCCCGGCCTTGTCGCCATCCTCGGCGGCGCGGCGGCTGCGGCGCTCGCGCTTGGTCTCGCGCCCGCCGGCGCCGGCGGAGGCGTCGGCGCTGGCCGCCGGCGCCGCCGCCTCCTCCTGCCTGTGCGCGGCCTCCAGCGCCTCCAGCACGTCGGCGAAGGCCGACACCGGCAGGCGGTTGTCCCGCATGACCTCAACCGCGTAGGCATCGGCCGCGCGCTCGTGCTCGCGCGAGTAGCGCAGCGTCAGCAGCGTCGCCGGCACGCCCGCCAGCACGCTGGAGTAGTCGCCGAAGAAATACGCCGCCAGCGCGCCCACCGCCGAGGCCTGCAGCACCTGCTGCAATCCGTGGCGCTGCGCCACGTGCCCGGCTTCGTGGGCCAGCACACCGCTCAGGCCCGGGCCGGCGCCGGCCAGCTTCACCAGTTCGTCGGTGACGACGATGGTGCCGCCCGGCAGCGCCAGCGCGTTGGCGCCAAGCTGGCCGCCGCGGCGGAACACGATGCGGTAGTCGTGGCCCGGGTCGGGCGGGCGCCGCAGCGCGGCGAAGTCCGCGCGGATGCGCTCCTGCTGCGCGGCCGGCAGCCGGGACGGCGCCAGCAGCCCGTCGTCGATGCTGGCCAGCGTCGCCTCGCCGAGCCGCGCTTCCAGCGCCGGCGGCACGCGGCGCGCCACCACGCCAGCGCCCCACGGCAGCACCACGACGTAGCCGACCGCCAGCACCGCCGCCAGCCCGAGCACCGACAGCAGCACCAGCCGCCAGCTGTTCTGCGCGCGCGCCACCCAGCCCTCGCGATGGCCGCTGGCGGCCAGCAGCGCGGCCAGCCCGGCGTGGTCGGCGATCTCGCAGAACGCGCCGTCGGCGAACGTCACCAGGCGCGGCGCGCGCCGCACGCGCTCTGACACCCGCAGCGCCGACAGCGGCGCGCGCCGCAGCACCGCGCCGCCGCCGTCGCGCAGCACCGCCTCGCGCCCCTCGACCGCCAAGCTGGCCGCGTGCGCGCGCGACGAGCGGCCGTCGTAGTAAGTGGCGGCGACCGGGGCCGGGGCCTGGGAGGAATGCGGCATCAGGCGGACGGGATCAAGGCAAGGCTCACGGCGGGCTCACAGCGCGATGTCGATGTCGTACCAGTCCACCGCCGCGTCGCCAAGCGCGCCGACCTGCTGGGTTTCGCCGGCCACGAAGGCATCCAGCGGCGCCGCCGCCAGCATGGTCATGCTCTCGACCCGGTAGCGCGTCGAGCGCACCTTGGCGAACGGCATGAACAGGCCCAGCGTGAACACGGTGGCGATCAGGTTGGTGAAGAAGATGAAGAACAGCCGCCCGGCCCTGACCTCGCTGCGAAACGCATGCGGCGCCAGCGTGGTGTGGTTCCACACCAGGTTCTGCAGGCGCGCCATGAAGAACGGCCCGATCGACAGCAGCGCCACGTAGAAACCCGCCACCGCCGCCAGGAAGGCCATCGCCGCGCCGCCCGCGCTGCCGCCGAGGGCATGGCCGAGCACGCCGACGACGACCGCGGCGAGCACGCCCACCGCCACCATCATGCCGAAAGCGCGCAGGTACACGCCGTAGAAGCCGCCCGCGGCGGCATCGATGGCGAACGGCGCCGTGCCGAAGCGCGTGTGGTTGTGCTGGTAGCGCTTGAAGCGCTGGTGCGCCAGCGGCGCCAGCGCATAGAGCGTGAGCACCGCGAGCGCGGGCCACAGCAGGAACACCTTGTAGGCCTCGGCGTCGCCGCCGGTGAAGGCGAAGCGCAGGCCGCGGTAGCTGGAGTTCGCCATGCGAAAGCGCAGCGAGCGCACCAGCAGCAGCGGGAACACCAGCGCCAGCGCGAGGCCCAGCGCCAGCGACAGCAGTATGGAGACGTGGCCGGTGAGCTGGAACACCGCCGCCAGCGCGAACACGATGGCCCGGCCCTTGAGGATGGCCGTGGGGCGGCCGTGATAGTCGAAGCTGGCGTTGTCGAGCCGCGTGTTGCGGTAGAAATACTGCATGGTGCGCACCTTGGCCCAGGGCGAGTAGATGCCCAGCGTGACGATCGTCAGCAGCGCATTGACGATCCAGATGCGGAAGTACTCCGAGCCCGAGCCGACGAACTCGAACCGCAGCGGCCTCGGCTGCGCGGCGGGCGCGGCCGAGGCCGGCACCGGGAAATCGTTATTGCTGTCGTGCATTGCTGGCTTCTCCCTTGAATGCCGCAAACGGTACCCGTCGAGGCCCATGCGCCGGCGGAAAATCGGGCGACGATAGCCCACCGCCATCGTGGCGGCGAGCAATGTATCAGGACTGCAACCAAAATCGCCGTCACCGGGCCGATTTGTAAGAAGTTCCTGCCTCATCCAACAGAGCGAGAAAGCGCCGCCCCGGGCGTGCGCCGGCCCACGTTGGCCTACCGCGCGACTACAGCGCGGCTACAGCTTTTGGCGCCGGCCTCATCCGGACGCGCGTTGCCCGCACCGCCGGCGGGCATGCGCGCGGCGCAGCGTGCGCTGGCCCACGCGGCCCGCTCCGGGCCCCGCCGTATCGCGCATGAAACCATTTGCGCGACGGTGCGGCGGCTGCTCCACCACCCGGATGCGCCTGCGCGCTTACCCGACCCCGCCGGGCACGATTTTGCCTGAAAACACGACGAGCGCGCCTTGTCATGCACTTGATCGCGCCGCCAGGCGCCGGTCACGCCACTACGCGGCCGGCCCGCGCGATCCGGCCGGGCACGGCAGCACCGCGCCACAGTAACACCAGGGAAACATCCTGTTACAAGAACCGCGTCAAGTTACAAGTAGCTCAAAAACATCACCAATCAAATCAATTACTTAAGTTCACTGGCATGTTCGTCGCTCTTATGCCCGTTACAAAGACCAGAGCGACCGGGAACAAGACAACACGGTACGCCGAGGATGCCAGGGCCAAGCCGGTGCAATCCGGCAGCCCCGGCATCACGACAAAGCATTGAAAACGGGGGTGAAGCGGTTGCCGTGACAGGGCAGCCGTTTCGCGGGGAGGTTTGGCGGCGGGCCGGCGCAATCTTTGTTTCCACGGCCCACGCCGCAGCGGCGACGAGCAACGCGCCGCGGCGGCGATCACAGGCAGTCTTGCAGCACTTTCAGGCGCGGACCGGTTCCTGAGGGAGGTCAGAACCGGTTCGCGGCACCTACCAGCGCAACAAGCCGCAGCAAGCGGCGACCGCGCCGGGTGAGAACCCGCGGCTGGCACCCAGCCACACGGTTCCCTGAAGACTGGTGGAGCCGGGAGGCCCGCCTTGTCGCGTAGCGCCACGGGGAGGCGGCGATGCTTGCATCGCTGCTGCGCCACCGCGCACGCGTCATCGAGGAATCCCCCTGGCTTGGCCACGGCCGGCACCACCGGCCGAATCTTGTGCCCGACTCTCAGCGGGCGCTTTTTCCCCTTGAACCATGACGTAAAGGAGAAGGACATGAACACCATGTTCGAAGGCATCAAGCGTTTTGCGCGTGAAGAAGACGGGGCTGCCGGCGTGGAATATGCGCTGCTGCTGGCGTTCGTGGCGCTGGTCATGATCGTGTCGGGCCCGGCCCTGGCCACCGCGGTCGGCAGCATCTGGTCGAAGATCCAGGCGGCGCTGACGACGGCGGCCGCCTGAGCCTGCCGCCCGCGCGTCCCGGCCGGATCCGAATCCGACCGGGCCGCGCGCTGCCTGCCCGCGAATGCCTCGGTATCACGCCGTCACGCGCTTCATGCAACGAGGATGCCATGAGTACCTTTGACCCTCTTACCAGCGGATACCTGCTCGCCCTGGCCGGACTTGCCGCCGCCAGCGACATGCGCAGCCACCGTATCCCCAACTGGCTGGTCGCGGCCGGACTCCTGCTGGCGCTGGCGCTGCAGATGACCTTGCACGGGCCAGGCCAGGGCGCCCAGGCCTGGCTGACCGGCGCGCTGGCCGGATTCGCGCCCTACCTGGCGCTGTACCTGCTCGGCGCCGTGGGCGCCGGCGATGCCAAGCTGATGGCCGGCATCGGCGCCTTCGCCGGACCGCAGGCGGCGCTGGAGATCGCCATCGCGAGCTTCGCCGTGGGAGGGCTGCTCGCGCTGGCCGTCATGCTGATGCGCAAGCGGGTGAGAAAGACATTGTCCGGGATCGGCACGCGCCTGCTGTGGCTGCCGCTCGGCCTGCGGGCCAATCTGGCCGGCAGGGACAAGCTGACCACGGCGGCCCGCCTGCCCTACGCGGTGGCGATCGCGGGCGGCGTGGTGCTGGTGATGACGGGCGTGCTCTGACGAGCCGGGCGCACGGCCCCGCCACGAAAGACAAAGACAAAACAACAACGACGACGACGATGAACGGAACTGGCGCCAGGGCCAGGGGAGGCACTCGCGCCTCGCCGGCGGCGCCGATGCCTGGATCCACACTGGGGAGGACCATCAAATGAGAAACGTACGCGCAATCGTGATGCTGCTGGTGGCGGCGCTGGCCGGGCTGGCGGCGGTGGTGCTGGCCTCGCGCTGGATGATGCAGCAGAGCTCGGGCAGCGTCACCAAGGTGGTGGTGGCCGGCACCGACATCAACCTCGGCCAGCGGCTCGCGCCCGAGTTCGTCAAGGTCGTGGACTGGCCGCGCGAGAGCCTGCCGCCCGGCGCGCTGACCGACCAGAAGCTGATCGACGGCCGCGTGACCAAGGCCAGCGTGATGCGCGGCGAGCCCATCCTCGAATCCAAGCTCACGCCCGTCGGCACGCGCGGCGGCCTCTCCGCCGTGATCGCCGAGGGCAAGCGCGCCATCACCGTGCGCGTCAACGACGTGGTGGGCGTGGCCGGCTTCGCGCTGCCGGGCAGCTTCGTCGACATCATCGTCAACACGCAGAAAGACCAGGCCAGGAGCGAGGGCGCCACGCAGAACGAGCAGTCGATCTCCAAGATCGTGCTCGAGAAGATCCTGGTGCTGGCCATCGCGCAGGAGGTCAACCGCGACGAGACCAAGCCCAAGGTGGTCAATGCCGTGACGCTGGAAGTCTCGCCGGAAGAAGCCGAGAAGCTCGACCTGGCGCGCAGCGTGGGCACGCTCTCGCTGGTGCTGCGCAATCAGGTCGACCCGCGCCCGGTCGACACCGCCGGCGCCACCAAGCGCAGCCTGCTCAACGAGCCCGTGCTCAAGGCCGCGGTGGCCCCGGCGCCGGTGGCCAAGGTGATACAGGTCGTGCAGCGACTGACCGAGAAGAAGATCGCCAGCAACTGCGTGGGCGTGATCAGCGGCATGCAGCAAAACCAGGAATGCTTCTAAGGCACGGACGCCGACGACGCCAGATGCCGGCCCCAGCCACTGGGGTCAACAACCGGGGGGAAAATCAAATGGACCGACACCATACCCAGGAGGGCAGCCCGCGCGGCCGCGCGCCGCGCAACGGCCCCTCACGCCTGAACCTGACCGCGCTCGCCGTGCTGTCGATGACCTGCGTCTGGCTGGGCAGCGAGCAGGCCCGGGCCGCCGATGCCGCGGCCGCCGGCACCGCCGGCGCGACGGGGAATGCGGGCGCGGCGGGCGCCGCCCAGGCACAGGCCGCGCAGGCAGCACAAGCTGCGCCGCAGGCGATGAAGCTCGCCGCCAACGGTCCGATCCAGCTCACCATCGGCGCGGCCAGCGTACCGCCGCCGCCGAGCGATGCCGGCGTCAGCCGCGGGCCCAATTGCATGGGCGCGGCGCGCGAGCCGCAGCAGATCGCGGTGCCGGTGGGCAAGTCGCGCATGCTGCCGCTGCCCGAGCCGGTGCGCACGCGCACGCTGGGCAATCCCGGCGTGGTGCAGGCCATGCTGGTGTCGCCGCAGACGCTCTACCTGCTCGGCCTGGATGTCGGCACCACCAACATGATCGTGCAAGGCAAGAGCGGCAACTGCACGGTCATCGACGTGACGGTCGGCGCCGACCCCGGCGGCCTGCAGTCGACCCTGCACGACCTGCTGCCCGGCGCGCGCGGCGTGCGCGTGTCCGCCGCCGCCGACAGCCTGGTGCTGACCGGCAACGTGCCGGACTCCACCGTGGCCCAGATGGTGATCGACATCGCCAACGCCTTTGTCGTGCGCCAGACGCGCGGCCCCCTGCAGGCGCCGCCGCAAGGCTTCGGCGCGCCCGGCCAGCCCATGCTGGCCATGAACGGCATGCCGATGGGCGGCATGGGCATGGGCATGGCCGGCACCGGCAACGCCGGCGGACAGCCGCTGCGCAGCCAGCGCATCATCAACATGATGACGGTGGATTCGCCGCAGCAGGTGATGCTCGAAGTGAAGGTGGCCGAGGTGTCCAAGACGCTGATCGACCAGCTCGGCGCCGCGTCCAACCTCAACGGCGCCTTCGGCAGCTGGAGCTTCGGCCTGCTGGCCAACTTCCTCTCGGGCGGCGCGGGCGTGATCACCGGCATCAAGCACAACAACCTGCCGTTCAACTTCCAGGTCGACGCGCAGAAGGGCGACAGCCTGGTCAAGGTGCTGGCCGAGCCCAACCTGATGGCGATCAGCGGGCAGGAGGCGAGCTTCCTGGCCGGCGGCAAGGTCTTCATCCCGGTGCCGCAGGCCTCCAGCGCGGGCGGCACCACCATCACGCTGCAGGAAGAGACCTTCGGCGTCGGCCTGCGCTTCACGCCGACGGTGCTGGCCAACGGCCGCATCAACCTGAAGGTGGCGCCCGAGGTGTCCGAGCTGTCGCCCACCGGCGTCGCGCTCTCGGCGCCCAACCTGAGCGGCAGCACCATCCTGCCGCTGATCACCACACGCCGCGCGTCCACCACGCTGCAGGTGATGGACGGACAGAGCTTCGCCATCGGCGGCCTGATCAAGAGCAACGTCACGGGCAGCCTCAAGGCCCTGCCGGGCGCCGGCGAACTGCCGATCCTCGGCAACCTGTTCCGCAGCACCAACTTCCAGCAGGACAAGAGCGAGCTGCTGTTCGTGGTCACGCCGCGCCTGGTCAAGCCGCTGCCGGCCAACTACCCGATGCCGACCGACTCCTTCGGCAGGCCCACCCCGGGCGAGGTCTTCATCAACGGCAACATGGAAGGCCATCCGGACGTGGTCATGCCGCCGAGAGCGCCCGCCGGCGCGCCGCTGCCGGCGCCGGTCAGCGCGCCGGCCGCGCCGATGGCGCCCGCCCCGGCCGCGCCCACCACCAGCAAGGACCCGATGGCGGGCCCGCGCGACAGCGCCGACGCGGCCGCGCCGGCGCCGACCATCGCCGGCACGGCAACGCCTGCCGATGCCGCGCAATGAACAGGGGAAACATCATGGACATCCGCACACTCGCCGCCCGCTGCGCGCGGCTCGCCCTGGCCGCCGCCGCCGCGGGCGCGGCCGCCGGACTGGCCGGCTGCATGACCACCACGCCGGTGTACGACGCCCACTTCGGCGAAGCCGTGCGCATCGTGCGCGCCATGCAGACGCTCAATCCCGATGCCTCGCTGAACGCGGACCCCGTCACCGGCGTCGACGCGCGCAGCGCCACCTTCGCGATGGACCGCTACAACACGTCGTTCCGCAATCCGCCCGCGGACACGAATGCGTACGCGATCGGCGTCGGCACTTCGTCCGCTTCGTCGGCGCCCTGACCCGATGGCGGCACGCGGTGACATGCGGCGGCCCGCTGCAACGCCGCCGCGGGCCGCCAGGCACAACACAATCTGGGAGAAACAGTGATGGCAAAGCTCATTCTGGTCTCGGCCGACGAGGCGCGGGCCCGGCAGATGTCTTCGATGGCCGGCCAGGCCGCCACGCAAAGGCAGTTGCAGCTGGTCTGCGCCGACCCGGAGAAGGCACTCGGCATGGCCGGGCTGATCCATCCCTCCGACTTCCTGATCCTGCAGGCCGACGACTTCAGCGCCGACGTGCTGGAACGCCTGCGCCAGCGCTTCCCGGAGCCCGGCGACGTGCCCTGCATCCTGGTCACGCCGTCGCCGTCGGCCGAGCTGCTGATGCGCGCCATGCGCATGGGCATCCGCAGCGTGCTGCGCTGGCCGCTGGACCCGCGCGAGTTCAACGGGGAACTGGAGCGGCTCGCGGTCAAGCCGCTCAACGGCAGCCACGCCGAGGCGCGCACCTTCACCTTTGCCTCCTGCAAGGGCGGCAGCGGCACCACCTTCGTCGCCGCCAACTTCGGCTACGCCATCGCCGCCCGGCGCGGCAAGCGCGTGCTGCTGGTGGACCTGGTGCAGCAGTTCGGCGACGGCGCCTTCCTGGTCACGGACAAGGCGCCGCCGGCCACGCTCGCGGACATCTGCCAGCAGGTCGAGCGCCTCGACCTGGCGCTGCTCGATGCCTGCATCACGCATGCGCACCCGAACTTCGACGTGATCGCCGGCGCGGGCGATCCGGTCAAGGCGGGCGACATCAAGTCCGCCCACCTGGAAAACATCCTCGACCTGGTGCGCCCGGCCTACGACGTGATCCTCTTCGACATCGGCCAGGACATCAACCCGTCCTCGATCATGGTGCTGGACCACAGCGACACCATCTACCCGGTGCTGCAGCTGAGCCTGCCCTACCTGCGCGCGGGCCGCGGCCTGATGGAGATCTTCCGCTCGCTGGGCTACCCCGCCGACCGCCTGCACCTGGTGATCAACGAGTTCGAGAAGCACTCGCCGGTGAGCGTGCGCACGCTGGAAGAAACGCTGGGCGGCAAGGTCGCGCACATCCTGCCGTCCGACCTCAAACCGGCCCGCGACGCCAGCAACCAGGGCGTGCCGGTGCTGCAGCTCGCCGAGCGCAGCCCGATCGCGCGCGCGCTGGCGCAGATGGTGGACGCGGTGTTCCCGGACACCGCGAAGCAGGAGGACGGCCTGCTGCGCAAGCTGCTCGGCCACGGCAGGGAACGCGCCGGGCAGGCCATGCCGGTGGAGCGGCACGCCTGAACGGATCGCGGCGACGGCCGCCCCGGCAACCCAGATACCGGCGCGCGACGCGCCACGGAGAAACGAGATGTCACTGCGCGAACAACTCTACGAGAAGGCCGGCGAAACGGTGGCCGAGCGCGTCGGCCCCGCCGCCCCCACCGCGAACGCCGCCTACCAGCAGCTCAAGATGGAAATCCACGAAGCCATCATCGAGCGCGTGGAACTGGAAAAGCTGCAGCGCCTCGCGCCCGACCAGGTGCGCCGCGAGCTGGCCCTGCTGGTCGAGCGCATCATCGACGAGCGCAACATCCCGATCAACGAGAGCGAGCGCAAGCGCCTGGTGTCGGACGTGCGCGACGAGATGCTCGGCTTCGGCCCGCTCGAGCCGCTGCTGACCGACCCGACCGTCTCCGACATCCTGGTCAACACCTTCAGGCAGGTCTACGTGGAGCGGCGCGGCAAGCTCGAGCTGACCGACGTGACCTTCCGCGACGACGCGCACCTGATGAAGGTCATCGACAAGATGGTGTCGCGCGTGGGCCGGCGCATCGACGAGTCGAGCCCGATGGTGGACGCGCGCCTGCCCGACGGCTCGCGCGTCAACGCCATCATCCCGCCCTCGGCGGTGGACGGCCCGCTGCTCTCGATCCGGCGCTTCTCGGTCAATCCGCTGATGGTCAAGGACCTGGTGGAGCTGCAGACGCTCACGCCGCCGATGGCGCAGCTGATCGAGGCGATGGTCAAGGCCAAGCTGAACATCCTGATCTCGGGCGGCACCGGCAGCGGCAAGACCACCATGCTCAACATCCTGTCGGGCTTCATCCCGGCCAGCGAGCGCATCGTCACCATCGAGGACGCGGCCGAACTCCAGATGCGGCAGAACCACGTGCTGCGCCTGGAGACGCGCCCGCCCAACATCGAAGGCCGCGGCGAGATCACCCAGCGCGCGCTGGTGAAGAACGCGCTGCGCATGCGCCCCGACCGCATCATCCTCGGCGAAGTGCGCGGCGCCGAGGCGCTCGACATGCTGCACGCGATGAACACCGGCCACGAAGGCTCGCTCGCCACCATCCACGCCAACACCCCGCGCGACGCGCTGACCCGGCTCGAGAACATGATCAGCATGGCGGGCCTGTCGCTGCCGCCGCGCACCATGCGCCAGCAGATCACCTCGGCCATCACCGTGATGCTGCAGGTCTCGCGCCTGACCGACGGCCGCCGCAAGCTGATGAGCGTGCAGGAGATCACCGGCATGGAGAGCGACGTGGTCAACATGCAGGAGATCTTCACCTTCAAGCGCACCGGCGTGGACGCCGAGGGCCGCGTGAAGGGACACTTCTGCGCCACCGGCGTGCGGCCGCACTTCTGCGAGCGCCTGCAGGCCTTTGGCGTGAACGTGCCGGAACGGCTGTTCGAGCCCTCGATGCGCTTCGAGGTATGAGCCGCGCGCGCACCGTCCAGGAGATCACGCCATGAACCAGACCTTCGCGGCCTTCGGCCTCTCGCTCTTCATCGCCATCGTGCTGGCGGTGGTGGCCGGCTACCAGTGGTGGCAGAGCAAGCACAGCGCCGGCGCGCGGCGCCTGGGGCGCCGCGTGCGCGCGGCGGTCCAGGCCGGCTGGCAGGAGCAGTCGTCGTCCATCATGAAGGAGCGCGCCCTGAGCAGCTCGGCGTCGTTCGCCAGCCTGCTGCGCCTGCTGCCGCGCATCCACGCGCTCGACCGGCTGCTGATGCAGTCGGGGCTCAACTGGACGGTGTCGACGTTTCTCTGCTTCAACCTGCTGCCCGCGCTGGCGATCTGCGCGTTCGGCATGCTGATGGGCCTTCCCGCCCCGGCGGTGGGCATCGCCGCCCTGTGCTCGACGGCGGCGCCGCTCTGGTTTGTGCTCCGGCGCCGCAGTCGCCGCCTCCAGCTGATCGAGACGCAGCTTCCGGAAGGCGCCGACCTGATCAGCCGCGCGCTGCGCGCCGGGCACTCTTTCTCCAGCGCGCTGGACATGGCCGGCGACGAGCTGCCCGATCCGCTGGGCGCGGAGTTCCGCCTGACCTTCGACGAGCTGAACTTCGGCGCGTCCATGCACGACGCGCTCAACAACATGGCCGCGCGCGCCCCGCTGCCCGACCTGCGCTACCTGGTGATCGCCGTGCTGATCCAGCGCGAGTCCGGCGGCAACCTGGCGGAGATTCTCGGCAACGTCGCCCGCATCATCCGCGAGCGCATGAAGCTGCTGGGGCAGGTGCGGGTGCTCTCGGCCGAAGGGCGCTTCTCCGGAATCATCCTGGCCGTGCTGCCGTTCGCGCTGGCCGGGGCCATGTACCTGCTCAACCCCACGTTCCTGGATCCGCTCGCCAACGATCCCATCGGGCCGTGGATCGTGGGATATGCCGTGCTGCTGATGCTGCTGGGCCTGCTGTGGATGCGCAAGATCGTGCGCATCCACATGTAGCCGCCGCCAGAAGAACCGGGAGAGACACATCATGCCAATCGAGCAAATCCTGATCCTGATCCTCGCCTTCGTGGTGGCGTTCGGCGTGACGCTGGCCGCCATGATGCTGTTCCAGCCCGACATCCTGCGGCGCCGCATCTCGCAGGTGAGCAAGTCGGCCGCGGGCGCGGACAGCGTGCCCTCGGTGCTCCAGGACGACTGGATGCGCAAGCTGGAACGGCTGTCCAGGCCGCTGGCCAGGCTCGCCCTGCCCAAGGAAGGCTGGGAATCCTCCACCATCCGCATCCGTTTCATGAATGCGGGCTGGCGCAGCCCGTCGGCGATCGCGGTCTACTTCGCCGCCAAGACCGTGCTGGCGGTGGCATTCCCGCTGCTGGTGCTGGTGCTCACGCGCGGCGTGGTCAGCGAGGACAACCCGCGCCTGCTGCCGGCGGCGCTGCTGGCCGCCGCCATCGCCGGCTTCTACCTGCCGGACCTGGTCCTGCGCCGGCGCATCCGCGTGCGCAAGCAGGCGATCTTCGAAGCGTTCCCCGACACGCTCGACCTGATCACGGTCTGCGTCGAGGCCGGGCTGGCGCTCGACGCCGCGCTGCTCAAGGTCGTCGAGGAATTCCGCGGCGAGAACAGCGCCCTCGGCGAAGAGCTCGAGCTGCTGGTGCTGGAACTGCGCGCCGGCCTGTCGCGCGAAAAGGCCCTGCGCAACTTCGCGCTGCGCACCGGCGTGGAGGACATCGACATGCTGGTCAGCATGCTGATCCAGGCCGACCGCTTCGGCACCAGCGTGGCCGACTCGCTGCGCGTGCATGCCGACACGCTGCGCACCAAGCGGCGCCAGCGCGCCGAGGAATGCGCGGCCAAGATCGCCGTCAAGCTGCTGTTTCCGCTGACGCTGTTCATCCTGCCGTCGCTGTTCGTGGTGCTGCTCGGCTCGCCGGCCATCCAGTTCTACCGCTCGCTGATCCCGTTCATGATGGGCAACAACCAATAGGCAACCCGGGCCGCGCGGCGACACAGCGGGCGCGCCAGGCGGGCACAACCCAGGACAGGAGGACCTACCATGCAACCTTCGGCCATCTTCGGGCGGCTGCGCCAGCGCGGCGCCAGCGCCGTCGAATTCGCGCTGGTGGCGCCCGTGTTCTTCCTGGTGTTCTTCTCCATCATCGACTTCAGCATGATGATGTTCGCCAACCTCGCCATGCAGAACGCCGTGCGCGAGGGCGCGCGCTTCGCCATCACCGGCCAGAACACCCTCGATCCGGCCAACGCCGCCCAGCAGCGCTACCAGGCCGTGCTGGCCAGGATCCACGACGCCTCGCTGGGCATCTACGACATGTCGAACGCGACCGTGACCACCTGGGTCAACGGCAGCTCGCAGGCCAGCGGCAACACGATGTTCGGCGGCGCGGGCGACCTCGTGGTGATCCAGGTCAACTGCGCCTGGCCGCTGGTCACGCCGATGGTGGCCGCGTTCTTCTCCTCCACGGGCGGCAAGTACACGTTCAGCGTGGCCGCCACCATGCGCAACGAGGCCTTCTGATGAACCGCATCCGCCCCCTTCCGCGCAGGCGCGCCGCGCGCGGCATCGCCAGCATCGAGTTCGCCATCCTGCTGCCGATCTTCATCTTCCTCACGCTGCCGGTGATCGACTTCGCGCGCGCCATCCAGGCCAACCTGATCCTCGTCAACCTGACGCGCGAGGGCGCCAGCCTCGCCTCGCGCAGCGCCTCCTATACGCCGCAGGACATCATGGTCGCGCTGGCGCAGACCACGCCGCCGCTGAAGATGAGCCAGCGCGGCATGATCTACATCACCAAGATCATGGGCGACAACGAGTGCAACAAGAGCGGCTCGAACTGTGCCGTGCGCAACATCGTGCTCGAGCAGTACCGCTGGGCCGGGGGCTGGTCGCTCGGCGGCTCGGCGCCGGACAGCAAGGTGTGGAATTGCGGCGGCGGCACCGGCCAGTGGCAGAACGACGGCAGCTGCGGCGGCATGCCCGCCGGCGGCAGCACGTCGCCCACGGCGAACGCCATGACGGGCCTTCTCACCGACGGCCAGATCGCCTACGTGGTCGAGTCCTACTACAACTTCGACATGCTGTTCAAGGGGCTGACCATCGGATTGCTCAGGATGCCGGACATCGGCCCCAACCTGTATTCGGTCACGTCATTCTGACTGCCGCCGCGAGACCACGACGCAAGGAGCCGCCATGAGAAGCCCCGCAACGACACTGCGAACCGCGCGCGCGCCGGGCACCGGCAGGCAGCGCGGCCAGATCACCCTGATCGCCGCCATGACGATGATCGGCCTGCTCGGCGCGGCCGGGCTCGCGGTCGACGCGGGCATGGCCTACGTGACCAAGGCCAAGCTCAACGCCGCGGTGGACTCCGCCGCGGTCGCGGCGGCCCGCGCCGTCACCAACGGCACCACGCAGTCCGACCAGGCGGCCGCGGCACGGCAGGCGGCGCAGGATTTCTTCGACGCCAACTTCCCGAGCGGCTACCTGCAGGCCGTGCCGGCGATGGCCACGCCGAGCGTGCTGTTCGACACCCCGACCTCGGGCGCGGTCACCATCAACGTCTCGGCGTCGGCCACCATGCCGCTCACGCTGATGAAGGTGCTCGGCTTCAACAACGTGGCGGTCGCCACGACGGCCCAGTCGATCCGCCGGGATCTCGACCTGATCTTCGTGATCGACGCGTCGGGTTCGATGTCGCCCGTGTGGAGCACGGTCAAGTCCAACGCCAACAGCTTCCTCGACCAGTTCAGCCCGTCGTCGGACCGCGTCGGACTCGTGCATTTCGCCTCGGGCGGCCTGTCCGACATCCCGATCAGCACCACCACCCGGGGCTTCAACCGCCCCAACATGCAGAACACCATCAGCAATCTGGCCAACGGCGGCAACACCAACTACGCCGAGGCGCTCTACCAGGCGCGCGCGCAGCTCGACAGCATCACCAGCAACCGCTCCAGCCTGCGCGTGGTGGTGTTCTTCTCCGACGGCCAGCCCAACACGCTGTCGGCCAGCTACAAGATGGGCACGGTCACGACCACCGCCGTCACCACCAACTGCAACCGCAACTGCACGACCACCACCACGACCAGCGCGCCGGTGCCCACCAACACGGTATGCGCCGGCGGCATCACGGCCACCTCGCCCGGCAGCAGCCTCAGCGGGTTCTACGTCATCTCGCAGCAGAACACCAGGATGTCCGGCGCCTGCGCCAGCCTCAGCACGACCACCACCACCGGCGACACCAACAACGGCCGCCGCAACGGCACGGTGACGACGACGGTGACGCAGCCGATGGCGATGCCGCAGTGGTACAACGCGCACAACGCCGCCGACCAGCAATACGCGATCTACCCCACCAGCGTGCCGTACACCGTCACGTCGGCCTATTCGGCGCAGAACGTCTACTACGCGGCCACCAACGTGCCCATCGAAATGGCCTCCTACCTGCGCGACAACAACGTCTACATCTTCACGCTCGGGCTGGACGGCAACGGCGGCTTCGACGAGGGCCTGCTCAAGAACATGGCCAACACCACCGACGCGCCGCTCTACAACAAGAACCAGACCTCCGGCGTGTACTGCTACGCCAAGACCATCGACAACCTGAAGCCCTGCTTCTCGAAACTGGCGTCGGAGATCCTGCGGATCTCCAGATAGGCAGCACACAGCGCGCATCGACGCGCACCGAAGCACACCGAGGCACACACGACACGCCGGAGGCATCATGATCGACAGCAAGTCCATCCCACTCGCACGCGCGCTCGCGCGCGACCCGCTGCCGCCGCTGCTGCGCCTTCGCGACGCGGCGCTGGAAGCCTGCCTGCGGGGCAGCACCGCCTTCCTGCTGGGGATGTTCGCCTTCGCTGCGATCAAGCAGTGGATGGCCGACCCGACCCGCGTCACGCTGCTGCTCATGGTGGTGGCGGAGTGCCTGACGCTCGGCCTGTCGCTGGTGGTGCGCGCGCCGGCGCGGCGCGACTGGAATCCCGTTGCCGTGCTGTGCTCGCTTGCCGGCACCTACTACTTCCTCGCCTTCCAGCTCGCGCCCGGCACGCGGGTCGTGCCGGAGGCGATCGGCGCCGGCCTCCAGATCGCCGGGCTGGGGTGGCAGATCTTCGCAAAGGCGTCGCTGCGCTATTCGTTCGGCATACTGCCGGCCAACCGCGGCATCGTCTCGAGGGGAGCCTACCGGTTCGTGCGGCACCCGATCTATCTCGGCTACTTCGTGACCGACATCGGCTTCCTGCTGGCCAACTTCGGCATGCAGAACCTCCTGGTGTTTGCCGGGCAATTCCTGCTCCAGGGTATCCGGATCATCCGCGAGGAGAAGCTCCTGTCCGACGATCCCGCATACCGCAGCTACAAGAGTAACGTGCGCTCCCGCATGATTCCCCGCGTCTTCTGAGCGCGGCGCGTCAAACAGGCTGGCCCGGCATGCGGCCGCGCTTGACCGCGGCCGCCCTTTTCTGAAGAATCCATGCGGATACGCGCGCCCCGCCCCGGCGCGCGCACGGCATGGAGACAGCATGAAGATCCGCATCCTCAGCGACCTGCACCTCGAGCACGACTTCCCCGCAGCCATGCCCGCCTGCCCCGCCGACCTGGTGGTGCTGGCCGGCGACATCGCCAACGGCCGCACCGGCGTGGACTGGGCCGCCGACGCCTTTGCCCAGCCGGTGGTCTACGTGCCGGGCAACCACGAATACTACGAGAGCTCATTCGACGCGGCCGACGCCGCCATGACCGACGCCGCGCGGGCCTCGGCGAACGTGCATGTGCTCAACGGCGCGGTGGCGTACTTCGACGGCGCCGGCGGCGAGCGGGTGCGCGTGATCGGCACGACCTGGTGGAGCGACTACGCGCTGTTCGGCACCGGCCGGCGCGAGGAGGCGATGCTGGCCTGCGCGGCCCGCATGGTGGACCACCGCCTGATCGAGACCGACGGGGACGACGGCCAGCGGCGGCGCTTCACCACGGCCGACGCGCTGGCGCTGCACGAGTCGGCCAGCGCCTGGCTGGCGGCGCAGCTCGCCGCGCCGTTCGGTGGCAAGACCGTGGTGGTGACGCACCACGCGCCCGACCTCGGCAGCCTGGACCCGCGCTATTCGCACGACGTGGTGTCCGCCGGTTTCATCTCGCGCCGCCCGGACCTGGTCGCCCAGGCCGACCTGTGGGTCCACGGCCATACGCACACGGGCTTCGACTACCGGCTCGACGGCGCGCGCGTGGTGTGCAACCCGCGCGGCTACGTGCGCCGCCAGACCGGCGAGCCGGAGAACCCCGCCTTCGACTGGTGCTTCACGGTGGAGATCTGAGCGTCCGCGCGAGTCCGGGCCAATCCACGTAAGACGCCGCCGCCAAAGACAAAAACCCCCGCCGGCTCGCGCCAGCGGGGGTTTTTGCTACTGCGGGTAATGCGGGTAAAGCAGGCTGCCTGTGCGGCGGGCCGGCAGATTTACATCATGCCGTCCATGCCGCCCATGCCACCCATGCCGCCCGGCATTGCCGGAGCCGACTCGTCCTTCGGCAGTTCTGCCACGGCGCAGTCGGTGGTCAGCATCAGCGAAGCGACCGAAGCGGCGTTCTGCAGCGCGGTGCGCGTCACCTTGGTCGGGTCCAGCACGCCCATTTCCACCAGATCACCGTACTCGCCGGTGGCGGCGTTGTAGCCGTAGTTGCCCTTGCCTTCGATGACCTTGGCCACCACGACCGAGGCTTCTTCGCCGGCGTTCAGGACGATCTGGCGCAGCGGCTCTTCCATCGCGCGCAGCACGATCTTGATGCCGGCGTTCTGGTCGGCGTTGTCGCCGGTCAGGTTGGCGATGGCAGCGCGGGCGCGCAGCAGGGCCACGCCGCCGCCGGGGACAATGCCTTCTTCCACGGCTGCGCGGGTCGCGTGCAGTGCATCTTCCACGCGGGCCTTCTTTTCCTTCATTTCGACTTCGGTGGCTGCGCCGACCTTGATCACGGCAACACCGCCGGCCAGCTTGGCCACGCGCTCTTGCAGCTTTTCACGGTCGTAGTCCGAGGTCGCTTCTTCGATCTGGGCGCGGATCTGCTTGACGCGCGCTTCGATCGAGGCTGCGTCGCCGGCGCCGTCGATGATGATGGTGTTTTCCTTGCCGATCTCGATGCGCTTGGCTTGACCCAGTTCCTGCAGGGTCGCCTTTTCCAGCGTCAGGCCGATTTCCTCGGCGATCACGGCGCCGCCGGTCAGGATGGCGATGTCTTCCAGCATGGCCTTGCGGCGGTCGCCAAAGCCCGGAGCCTTGACGGCGGCGGTCTTCAGGATGCCACGGATGTTGTTCACCACCAGGGTCGCCAGGGCTTCGCCTTCGACGTCTTCAGCGATGATCAGCAGCGGGCGGCCCGACTTGGCCACTTGTTCCAGCACCGGCAGCAGGTCGCGGATGTTCGAGATCTTCTTGTCGAACAGCAGGACGAACGGGTTGTCGAGGGCGACAACCTGCTTTTCCGGGTTGTTGATGAAGTACGGCGACAGGTAGCCGCGGTCGAACTGCATGCCTTCCACGACTTCCAGCTCGTCGGCCAGCGACTTGCCGTCTTCGACGGTGATCACGCCTTCCTTGCCGACCTTGTCCATCGCTTCCGCGATCAGCTTGCCGATCACTTCGTCGCTGTTGGCGGAGATCGAGCCGACTTGCGCGATTTCCTTGCTGGTGGTGGTGTTCTTGGTCAGCTTCTTCAGCTCTTCGACCGCGTTCAGCACGGCCTTGTCGATGCCGCGCTTCAGGTCCATCGGGTTCATGCCGGCGGCAACGTACTTCATGCCTTCGCGCACGATCGACTGGGCCAGCACGGTCGCGGTGGTGGTGCCGTCACCGGCGTTGTCGCTGGTCTTGGAAGCCACTTCCTTGACCATCTGCGCGCCCATGTTCTGCAGCTTGTCCTTCAGCTCGATTTCCTTGGCCACGGACACGCCGTCCTTGGTCACGGTCGGGCCGCCGAAGCTGCGCTCCAGCACGACGTTGCGACCCTTCGGGCCCAGCGTCACCTTCACTGCGTTGGCGAGAATGTTCACGCCTTCGACCATCTTGGCGCGGGCGGCGTCGCCGAACACTACGTCTTTAGCTGCCATGTTCTGAATCTCCTAAATCTGTACGGATGGGGGCGTGATTACTTGTTCACCACGGCCATGATGTCTTCTTCGCGCATGACCAGCAGTTCCTGGCCATCCACCTTCACGGCCTGGCCGGCATACTTGCCGAACAGCACGCGGTCACCCACCTTGACGTCGAGCGCGATCGAAGCACCCTTGTCATCCTTCTTGCCGGGGCCCACGGCCAGCACTTCACCTTGATCAGGCTTTTCGGCAGCATTGTCGGGAATCACGATGCCGGAAGCGGTCTTGGTTTCATTGTCCAGACGCTTGACGATCACGCGGTCGTGCAAAGGACGCAGATTCATACGGACTCCTTGGTACAAAAAGTGATTTTACGTTCACAAAACTGGCCGCTTTGGCTAGCTGCCAGCAGAATCGGAAGGCTGAGAGAGCGCTGTTAGCACTCTAACCCAACGAGTGCTAATTATAGGGACGGGGGTTTACGTTTTCAAGTCAGCGACTTGATACGTGTTTACCCTTGGATCGCGCGAATTTGTTGGCCGGCCACGCCGGCGCCGCCACCGAGGGCGCTGCCGCACGCATGCAGATCTGCATGGACGGGATGCCGATAAGTTGATTTATCTTCATCTGGGCATGCACAAGAATGGGACATCCACCACGACATTGCCAACGGAGTCCCCCATGTCCCAAGCCACCATGCAGGCCCTGGTCGCCGAGCGCGCCAACGCGCCGTTCCGGGTTGCCAGCCTGCCCAGGCCGCAGGCCGGCCCCGGCGAGGTGCTGGTCCGCATCCTCGCCAGCGGCGTCAACCCGCTCGACACCAAGATCCGCGCCGGCAACGCCGCGCATGCGCGCCAGCCGCTGCCGGCCGTGCTCGGCCTCGACCTGGCCGGCGTGGTGGAGGCGGTCGGGCCGGGCGTGACCCGCTTCGCGCCCGGCGACGAGGTCTACGGCATGACCGGCGGCGTGGGCGGCGTGCAGGGCTCGCTGGCGGAGTATGCCGCGGTCGACGCCGACCTGCTCGCGCGCAAGCCGGCCCGGCTCTCGATGCGCGAGGCGGCCGCGCTGCCGCTGGTGTTCATCACCGCGTGGGAGGGGCTGGTGGACCGGGCCGGCGTCCAGCCCGGGCAGACGGTGCTGGTGCACGGCGGCGCCGGCGGCGTGGGGCATGTCGCGGTGCAGATCGCCCGCGCCGCCGGCGCGCGGGTCCATGCCACCGGCTCGGCCGCCAGCCGGGACATCATCGAAGGTTATGGCGCGACCGCGATCGACTTCGCCGCCGTCACGGTCGAGCAGTATGTCGGCCAGTACACCGGCGGCGACGGCTTCGACGTGGTCTACGACACGGTCGGCGGCAAGGTGCTGGACGACGCCTTCCTCGCCGCGCGCCCCTGCGGCGGCCACGTGGTGAGCTGCCTCGGCTGGGGCACGCACAGCCTGGCGCCGCTGTCGCTGCGCGCCGCGACGTACTCGGGCGTCTTCACGCTGCTCCCGCTGCTGACCGGCCGCGGCCGCGCGCGCCACGGCGCGATCCTGCGCGAGGCGGCGCGCCTGGCCGACGCCGGCAAGCTCGCCGTGCGCGTCGACCCGCGGCGCTTCGGCCTGGACGACGCCACCGAGGCGCACCGCGCCATCGAGACCGGCACGGCGCGGGGCAAGCTCGTGGTGGAAATCGCGCGGCGCTAACGCGCGCCGGCCGCCGCGGAGGTGGCGCGCGGCGCGCGAGTCAAAACGGGGAACAAAGGCGGATAACCGGCCCATTTCCCGTGAGTCGGAATCGGATCATGGGAATTCCCTGTTTTTGGTTCGTCATTTTCATGGAAAACCCTTTAAGAAAAATTAAGACAAATCTCATCAAATAAACAGGGATCGGACGATGCCGCACCGGCGCCCTGTCAACCGCCTTCGACGCCTTCATCATCCAGACGCGGAAATTCCCCCCGTATTTCCAGCGCATCGCCGCCTCCGCCCGACGACTGCCGCGCAGGCAACGGCCGTCTTCCGGCATCGTCATCGTTTAAGAACAATCCCAATTTCGCGCGCCGTATTTCTCGCGCCGGTCGCCGCCGCGCCACCGATGCCGCATAAAAACAAATCGCTTTACTCTTCGCCGCCATCCCCATCTAATTGAGAGCGGCGCGCGGATATTCCGGCGCCGTCACTGTTTACCGGCCTGGATTGCCGGTTCAGCCGCGAATGCCGCCGGCAAATCCCATGCGGAGCCCCACCGCGTGCCGCCCAGTCAAGATCGGAGGAGATTCATGGCACGCCCAGTCCCACGCCCAATGCTTGTCCGCGACGCCAGTGCCGCGCAAGCTGCCGCCAGCCGGCGCGCATGGCCGCGGCCATGACCGGACGCGGCCACGGCGCCCGCGACCGGCGCAGTTCGCGCCGCGCGCCGGCCGTGCTCGGCGCGGCGCGGCACGATGCGCTGCAGGCGCTGGCGAACGCCGGCATCGGCGTGGCCGGCGCCAGGCTCGCCTGCCTGCTGGGCCGCCACGTCACGCTGTCGATCCCGCGCATCGGCGTGGCCGACCCGGAGCGGCTCAAGGAGGAAATCGAGCGGCGGCTCGGCGCCATGCCCGGCATGGTGGCCTTCCGCCAGAGCTTCCGCGCGGACATCGCCGGCGAGAGCCTGGTGTTCTTCGCGCGCGACGGCGCGCGCGAACTCTGCGAGGCGCTCTACGGGCGCCAGGACCTGGCCGGCGAGAGCGGCGAGAGCGGCGAGAGCGGCGAGTGCGGCGAGTGCGGCCAAGGCGGCGGGACCGCGCTGCGCGGCCTGCTGCCCGAAGTGGCGAACGTGCTCGCGGGCGCGTGCGTCTGCGCCCTGCTCGGGCAGCTCGGCCGCGTGCCGGCCTTCTCCGTGCCGCGCGAGACCGACGCGGCGCAGATCGTCGGCGCCATCGCCAGGTCGGGCAATCCGGCCGCGGGCAGCGCGCTGCTGCTCGACCTGCACGTCCGCATCGAGGACCGCCGCTTCCGGGCCTGCCTGGCCGCGCTGCTGGCGCGCAGCGCGTTCGGGCGGCTGTGCGCGGCGCTCGACGCGACCCTCGACAGCCTGTAGCACGGCGGCATCCGCCCGCAGCATCGGCAACGCCCGGAGCCCCCGACATGCCTCTCGAACCGTCCCAGCAGGCGCGCCTGCACGAACTGGCGCTGGCGCGCATGGGCTGCGGCGTGTTCGTGGTGGACCGCGAGCACCGCATCGCGCTGTGGAACCACTTCATGGCGGACCGCAGCGGCGTGAGCGCGGAGGCCGCGCTGGGCCAGCGGCTGCTCGGCCTGTTTCCCGAGCTGCCCGCGGCGTGGCTGCGGCGCACGCTCGAATCGGTGTTCCTGCTGAAGATCAGCGCGTTCACCTCGTGGGAGCACCGGCCCTACCTGTTCCGCTTCCCGCACGACCTGCCGGTCACGTGCGACTTCGAATGGATGCGGCAGGACTGCGAGTTCCTGCCGCTCATGGAAGGCGACGAGGTCATCGCCGTGTGCGTGACCATCCTCGACGCGACCGAGCTCGCCATCGCGCAGCGCGCGCGCGACGAGGCCGTCGACGCGCTGCGCGAGGCGTCGATCCGCGACGCGCTGACCGGGCTCTACAACCGCCGCTATATCGAAGACCGCCTGCAGGAGGAATTCCACCGCTGGCGCAAGTCCGGCCGCGCGCTCTCCGTGCTGATCTTCGACCTGGACCACTTCAAGCGCATCAACGACGACCACGGCCACCCGGGCGGCGACGCGGTGCTCAAGGCGGTGGCGCAGCGGGTCGCCGCCTGCCTGCGCGACCGCGACGTCGTGGCCCGCTACGGCGGCGAGGAATTCGCCGTGCTGTTGCCGAACACGGCGTTTGCCGACGCCATCGCGGTGGCGGAGCGGATCCGCGGCGCCATCCGCGCGGAGACGGTGCGCTACGCCGGCCACGCCATCGCCGTCAGCGCGAGCGTGGGCGTGGCGCAGGCCTGCCACGCGACCGCCAGCGCGGACCAGCTCGTGCACCAGGCCGACGAGGCGCTCTACCGCGCCAAGGCGGCCGGCCGCAACCGGGTGGCCTTCTAGCCGGCGGGAGGGATGGAAGGAGGGGCGGCAGGATCGGCACCGGGCGGCGCGCCGCCATCGCCAAGCTGCTCGAACACGGCGTCGAGGAACGCGCGCAGCCGGCCCTGCCGGCGCAGGTCGCGGTGGTAGCCCACCCACACGTCGCGGCCCGGCGCCGGCTCGCCCAGGTCGACCGCCCGCAGGCCGCCGACGCGCTCGGCCAGCAGGCACGGCAGCACCGCCAGCCCGGCGCCGGCCGCGCACAGCCGGGCCTGCGCCTCGCGGCTGTTGCTGCCGAACGCCACCCTGGCCGCGGGCAGCAGCCGGCGCATCCAGGCCACGTCCGGCAGGTCGGCGAAGCCGGTGTCGAGCGTCAGCAGCGCGTGGCCCTCGCCACCGCCCGCGCGCGGCGGCGCCACGCCGGGCGCCGCGTAGAGCGCGTATTCCATGCGCATGAGCTTGCGCTGCACCACGTCGGCCTCGTCGAAGGCGCGGATGCGGAACACCAGGTCGGCCTCGCGCCGCGCCAGGCTGAACAGGCGCGCGTCCGTCACCAGTTCCACCGCCACGCGCGGATGCGCGCGGATGAAGCCGGCGATCACCGGCGTGAGCATGTGCACGCCGAACCAGTCCGACGACGAGACGCGCAGCATGCCGTCGAGCTCCCGCCCGCGCCCGGAAAGCTGGCGCGCGAAGGCCAGCGCCTCTTCCTCCATGCGCTCCGCGTGCGCGAACACGGCGGCGCCCTCGGCGGTCAGCACGAAGCCGTCGCTGGTGCGCTGGAACAGCGTCTGCCCGAGCGCCTGCTCCAGCGCCCTGAGCCGGCGTCCCATCGTCGGCTGGGTCTGCCCGATCGCGCGCGCGGCGCCGCCCAGGCTGCCGGCCCGCGCGATCGCGAGGAAGATCCTGATGTCGCTCCACTCCATCCGCCTGCACTCCCCGGTCGAATCGAAAAGCCGGACGCCGCGCACCGACGGCGGCGGCGACGGGCGCCTCACGCCCAGCGGGCTAGGCCGCGTCGGTGCGGAACCAGCCGGTGAGCGCCCAGCGCGTGCGCCGGCACGGCAGCACCTCGTGCGGGATCAGGTCGCTGCGGAACACCGCCAGCCGCGCCAGGCGCGGCAGCACGCGGTGCGGCGCGGCGCCGGGGGCGCCGGGGGCGCTATCGGGCGCGCTGTCGGACGCGCTGTCGGACGCATTCTCGGCCACGTCGCCGCACGCATCGTCGGGCGGGTAGATCGCCAGCTCGCCGCCGTCGTGCTCGCCCCACTCCGCATTCAGATAGAGCACCAGCGAGATCTGGCGGTCGCGCATGGCGCGGTGCTGGTCGAGGTGCTTCTTGTATGCGGTGCCGGCCGGATAGTGCGAGAAGTGGAATTCCTCGCGCCGCAGGCCGAGGAAGTAGCGGGCGTTGAGCGCCCGGCGGAATCCCTCGGCCCAGGCCTGGAACTCGCGCACGGCCGGGCCGGCCGGGGCGTCGTCGAGCCACAGGATCGCGTCGCCGCGGATGCCCGGCTCGCGCGTCGTGCCCTCGCCCCGGCCCACCCGCGCCGGATGGAACAGCCCGGCCTCCCAGGCCGCGCGGCTCTCGCCGTGCAGGCGGGTCGCCAGCGCGCGGCCGATCAGGTCGTCGGAGACCGCCCAGCCTTGCGCTTCAAGGTCGGCAAACAGGTTTTCCAGCTCGGACATGGACAAGGGGATGCAGGAATGGATGGGATGAGGCGGGCGGCGCAAGGCGGCACCGCCGGGGCGAAGCCGGCCGGAGCGGCGCGACCGCGCGACCGCGCCGGGCAGGCGCCACCGCCGGCGGCGATTATACGGCGCGCCGCCGCGCCGGCCTACATGCCGCCGCTGTCGAGATATTCCAGCGCCATGCGCACCGCGCGGCGCGCCTTGAGCGCGTAGACGACCTGGCGGTCGCGGATGATCAGGGCCAGCACGTCGGCCTGCGTCATCTCGCGGAAGTGGTGGCTGGCACGCGCCAGGTTCAGCCCGGCCACGCTGGCCAGGTCGCTGGCGGGCATGCCCGCGTCGCCCGCCTCCAGCAGCGCGCGGCAGATGGCGGCGCGCGCCGGCACGGTCAGCAGCGCATAGGTGAGTGTGCTTTCTTGATCGGTCTCCATAACCCCGCCTTCCCGCTGGTCGTCCGGTTCGTCGCTGCGCGCCGGCCGGCGGCCCGCCCGACACCTACTTTCTACGCGGCGGCCCAGGCAAAAGCAACCTGCCGGCGCGCGCCGCCGCACAATTACACAAGATTACAACAGCCCTGCGCGCGCGCCCGGACGGGCCGCGTCAGACCGCGCGGCAAGACAATGCGCGTGGCGAATGGTTCCTGCCAGCCGCGCGCAGCGCGGCGCTGCCGCACCGCACAAGCCCCCGCCCGCTGCAAGATGCCGTAACAGGGCCGCGAACCGGCGTCGCGGCCCCGGCGCCCGGTGTCGTGCACGCGGCACATCGCGGCGGCGGCATGCCGCGGGCGGCGCGCAACGCCGTAAACCAATGAAATATTCGGTAATGCGCGGCGCGTTTCACCGCGCCGCGCGCGGCACTATCCTTGCGATAAGCAACTTCGCGGCGCCCCGCGGGCGGCGCGCATCCGTCCATGCCCGACGGCATCCCGGTCCCCCGCCGCCGTGCCGCCGTGTCCCCGGGCGAGACACACCGCGAAGCGTTGCAGGACAGTGCAAAAAACCGGCATCACCCATGAAGGCTCGTCCATGACGCCCGACCGTCTACCCCGCCCATGAAGACAGCGCGCCCGCTTGCGCCGCGCAAGCTCTGCATCGCCCTGGCCTGCGCCTGGCTGGCCGGCTGCGCCGTCGGCCCCGACTACCAGCGCCCGCCGGCCGACGCGCCGGCCGCCTACCGCGAGGCCACGCCGCCCGACCACCAGTGGAAGATCGCCGAGCCGCGGCCGGTGGACCTGGACCACGACTGGTGGAGCGGCTTCGACGATGCCCGCCTGAACCAACTGGTGGCGCAGGCCAACGCGGCCAACCAGACCCTGCGCCAGGCCGAGGCGCAATACCGGCAGGCGCGCGCGCTGGCGCAGGCGGCGCGCGCCGGCCTGTTCCCGACGCTGGGCGCCGGCGCCTCGGTGGGCCGCGCGCGCAGCAGCACGCTGGGCATGGCGTCGGTGTCCAACACGCATTCGGCCAGCCTGGACGCCAGCTGGGAAGTCGACCTGTGGGGCCAGGTGCGGCGCACCATCGAAGCCGCGCGGGACAACTCGCAGGCCAGCGCCGCGGATCTGGCCGCGGCCCGACTGACCATCCAGGGCGAGCTGGTGCAGGACTACGTGCAGCTGCGCGTGACCGACGTGCTCAAGGCGCTGTTCGCGCGCACGCTGACCGCCTACGAGGCATCGCTCAAGCTCACCCAGAGCCAGTTCCGCGCCGGCGTGGCCACCTCGGGCGACGTCGCGCTGGCGCAGGTCACGCTGGAATCGGCGCGCGCGCAGGCGATCGACCTGGACGTGCAGCGCACCCAGCTCGAGCACGCCATCGCCGTGCTGGTCGGGCGCGCGCCGGCCGAGTTCTCGCTGCCGCCGGCCGAGTTCGCCATGCGCCCGCTGGCGGTGCCGCCGGGGCTGCCCTCGGCGCTGCTCGAGCGCCGCCCCGACATCGCCGCGGCCGAGCGCCGCATGGCCGCGGCCAACGCCAACATCGGCGTGGCGCGCGCGGCGTACTTCCCTTCGCTGGTGCTGTCGGCCGTGGGCGGCGGCAGCAGCAGCAGCCTCGCCGACTGGTTCGGCCCGCCCGGGCGCGTGTGGTCGCTCGGTGCGGCGCTGGCCGGCACCATCTTCGACGGCGGCCTGCGCAACGCGCAGAACGACCAGGCCGTGGCCGCCTACGACGGCGCCGCGGCCGTCTACCGCCAGACCGTGCTCGGCGGCATGCAGGAAGTGGAGGACAACCTCTCCGCGCTGCGCGTGCTCGACGACGAAGTGGTGGTGCAGGACCGCGCGGTGGAAGCCGCGCGCACCGCCGAGCGCGTGAGCCTGGCGCAGTACCGCGCCGGCACGACGTCTTACCTGACGGTGGTAACGGCACAGGCCCTTTCGCTGTCCAATGAACGTAGCGCGATCCAGGTGCGCGGCCGCGAGCTGGCCGCCAGCGTGGGGCTGATCAAGGCGATCGGCGGCGGCTGGAGCAGCGATGCGCTGGCCCGGGCCGATGGCACGGGCGCGAGCGGCGGCGACAGTACCACCGGCGCCACCCCGCCCTCGCCCGCCCCGGCCCACCCCTGATTTGCATCGGCAGACTTACTTTCCAAGGCATTCCATGGCGACTCAGCCCTCCCGCCGCAACCCCTTCCTGATCGGCCTCGCCGTGTTCGCGCTGGCCGTGCTGGCCTGGTTCGCCAGCGGACCGCTCAAGCACATGCTGGCGCCGCGGCAGGCGGCCGCGCCCGCACCCGCGGTCGCCGTGTCCAGCGCGCTGGCCAGGCGCGAGGACGTGCCGATCGGCCTGACCGGCGTCGGCACCGTGCAGGCGATGGCCACGGTGACGGTCAAGTCGCGCGTGGACGGCCAGCTCGACCGCGTCGGCTTCGTCGAGGGCCAGGACGTCAAGGCCGGCCAGCTGCTCGCGCAGATCGACCCGCGCACGTTCCAGGCGCAGCTGCAGCAGGCCCAGGCGCAGAAGGCGCGCGACGAGGCGCAGCTTGCCAACGCCCGCGTGGACCTCAAGCGCTTCGAGGGCCTGATCCTCGAAAACGCCACCACGCAGCAGACGCTCGACACCCAGCGCGCGCTGGTGGCGCAGCTCGCCGCCACCGTGAAGAACGACGACGCGCAGGTCAACGCCGCGCGCGTGCAGCTGGACTTCACCACCATCAACGCGCCGCTGTCCGGGCGCGTGGGCGCGCGCCTGGTGGACCCCGGCAACATCATCCACGCGGCCGACGCCAGCGGCATCGTGGTGATCCGCCAGATCGACCCGATCGACGTGGTCTTCACGCTGCCCGACGGCGACTTCCAGCGCATCAACCACGCCATCCAGACCAGCGGCACGCCGCTGGCCGTGGAAGCGATGGAGCGCGAGAGCGGCAAGCCGCTCGGCCGCGGCAGCCTGATCCTGCTCAACAACACCATCGACACCACCTCCGGCACGATCCAGCTCAAGGGCCGCTTCCCCAACCCGACCCACACGCTGTGGCCGGGCCAGTACGTCAACGCGCGGCTGGTGCTGGGCGAGCGCGACCAGGCGCTGACCATCCCCGCGCCGGCGGTGCAGCGCGGCCAGGCCGGCACCTACGTCTACGTGGTGCAGGCCGACCACACCGTGGCCTCGCGCCCGGTCGAGGTGACGGAGATCCAGGACACGCGCGCCATCATCGCCCGGGGCCTGGCCCCGGACGAGCGCGTGGTGGTGGACGGCCAGTACAAGCTCAAGCCCGGCGCGCGCGTGACCGAAAGCGCGCCCGCCGGCACCGTGGCCAGCGCGGGCAGCGGACCTGCCGCCGCGCCACCCGCCACCCCGGCCGCGGCCGGCGCCGGGAACGCACGGCCATGAGCATTTCCGCCAACTTCATCAAGCGCCCGATCGGCACCTCGCTGCTGGCGCTGGCGCTGCTGCTGGTCGGCGTGGCGGCCTGGCCGCTGCTGCCGATCGCGCCGCTGCCGCAGGTCGACTTCCCCACCATCCAGGTCTCGGCCTCTCTGCCCGGCGCCAGCCCGGAGACGATGGCGTCGAACGTGGCGCAGCCGCTCGAGCGCCAGTTCTCGCTGATCGCCGGCCTCACGCAGATGACCTCGGCCAGCGCCCAGGGCAACGCGCAGATCACGCTGCAGTTCGACCTGAACCGCAACATCGACGCCGCCGCGGTCGACGTGCAGGCCGCCATCAACGCCGCCAGCGGCCAGTTGCCGAGCAACCTGCCGACGCCGCCAACCTTCCGCAAGATCAACCCCGCGGACTCGCCGATCCTGGTGCTGGCGGTGCAGTCCGACACCCTGCCGCTGACCGAGATCAACGACTACGCCGACAACGTGCTGGCGCAGCAGATCTCGCAGATCTCCGGCGTGGGCCTGGTCAACATCGGCGGCCAGCAGAAGCCCGCGGTGCGCATCCAGGTGGACCCGCAGAAGCTGTCCTCGATGGGCATGAGCCTGGAAGACGTGCGCGGCGTGATCGCCTCGACCACCGTCAACCAGCCGACCGGCGCCACCGACGGGCGCACCAAGGCCTTCAACGTCTACACCAACGACCAGCTCACCAAGGCCGCGCCGTGGAACGACATGGTGCTGGCCTACCGCAACGGCGCGCCGGTGCGCGTGCGCGACGTGGGCGTGGCGGTGGACGCGCCCGAGAACGTCAAGCTGGCCGGCTGGGGCTTCGCCGGCGCGGCCGCGCCCGCGGACAACACCTTCCACAACGGCCGCGCCATCATCCTCGCCATCACCAAGCAGCCCGGCGCCAACGTGATCGAGACGGTGGACCGCATCCGCGCCGCGCTGCCGCGCCTGCAGGCCGCCATCCCGCCCACCATCAGCGTCAACACGCTGGTCGACCGCACCCAGACCATCCGCGCCTCGGTGGCCGACGTCGAGTTCACGCTGGTGCTGACCATCGCGCTGGTGGTGATGATCATCTTCATCTTCCTGCGCAACGTGGCCGCCACCGTGATCCCGAGCGTCACCGTGCCGCTGGCGCTGCTCGGCACCGCGGGCGCGATGTACCTGCTCGGCTACAGCCTGGACAACCTGTCGCTGATGGCGCTCACCATCGCGGTGGGCTTCGTGGTGGACGACGCCATCGTCATGCTGGAGAACATCTACCGCCACGTCGAAGACGGCATGACGCCGATGGAGGCCGCGCTCAAGGGCGCCGGCGAGATCGCCTTCACCATCGTGTCGATCTCGGTCTCGCTGGTGGCGGTGTTCATCCCGCTGCTGCTGATGGGCGGCATCGTCGGGCGGCTGTTCCGCGAGTTCGCCGTGACCGTCACGCTGACCATCGGGGTGTCGGTGATCGTCTCGCTCACGCTCACGCCGATGCTGTGCTCGCGCTACCTGACGCCGCCGCGCGGGCACCAGCACGGGCGCCTCTACCAGTGGTTCGAGCGCGGCTTCGACACCATGCTGGCCGGCTACAAGCGCGGGCTCGACGTGGTGATGCGCCACCAGTTCATCACGCTGTGCGTGTTCATCGGCACGGTGGCCACCACCGTGGCGCTGTTCGTCTACATCCCCAAGGGCTTCTTCCCGCAGCAGGACACCGGCTTCATGTTCGGCTTCGCCGAGTCCGCCCAGGACGCCTCGTTCAAGTCGATGAACGCGCGCATGGTGCAGCTGGCCGACGTGGTGCGCGCCGACCCCGACGTGATGGCGGTCGGCATGACCGGCGGGCAGAACACCATCAACACCGGCAACTTCTTCATCAGCCTGCGGCCCAAGGACCAGGGCCGCACCGCCAGCGCCGACGAGATCATCGCGCGGCTGCGCCCGAAGCTGGCGCAGGTGCAGGGCGCCAACCTGTTCCTGCAGGCCGGCCAGGACATCAACGTGGGCGGGCGGCTGTCGCGCACGCAGTACCAGTACACGCTGGTGGACGCCAACCTCGACGAACTCAACCAGTGGGCGCCGCGCATCCTGGAGCGCCTGCGCGGCCTGCCGGAGCTGACCGACGTCGCCTCCGACCAGCAGAACGCCGCCGCCGCCGCGCGCCTGACCATCGACCGCGCGCGCGCCTCCAGCTTCGGCATCACGCCGGCGCTGATCGACGCCACGCTGTACGACGCCATCGGCCAGCGCCAGGTGGCGCAGTACTTCACGCAGATCAACAGCTACCACGTGATCCTCGAAGCCACGCCGGCGCTGCAGGAAGACCCGACCCTGTTCTCGAAGCTCTACGTCACCTCGCCGCTGACCGGCGAGCAGGTGCCGCTGTCCACCTTCGTCAAGATCGACACCAACAGCACCGCCTACCTGTCGATCAGCCACCAGGGGCAGTTCCCCGCCGTCACCATCTCGTTCAACCTGGCCAGGGGCGCGGCGCTCGGCGACGCGGTCAACGCCATCAACAGCACGCTCGCCGGCATGGGCCGCCCGCAGACGCTGGGCGGCTCGTTCCAGGGCACCGCCCAGGCCTTCGGCGCGTCGCTGGCATCGCAGCCCTACCTGATCGCCGCCGCGCTGATCGCCGTGTACATCGTGCTCGGCCTGCTGTACGAGAGCTACATCCACCCGCTCACCATCCTCTCGACGCTGCCCTCCGCCGGCGTGGGCGCGCTGCTGATCCTGCTCGCCGGCGGCTACGACCTCACCGTGATCGCGCTGATCGGCATCATCCTGCTGATCGGCATCGTCAAGAAGAACGGCATCATGATGGTCGACTTCGCGCTCACGGCCGAGCGCGAGCACGGCATGACGCCCGAGCAGGCCATCTACCAGGCCTGCCTGCTGCGCTTCCGCCCGATCATGATGACCACCATGTGCGCGCTGCTGTCCGGGCTGCCGCTGATGCTGGGGCATGGCGCCGGGTCCGAGCTGCGCAGGCCGCTCGGCTACGCGATGGTCGGCGGGCTGGTGTTGTCGCAGGCGCTGACGCTGTTCACCACGCCGGTGGTCTATCTGTATCTGGACCGGGCGCATTATTGGTATGTGAAGCGCAAGGAGCGCCGGGCGCGGCGCAGGGCGGGGTTGGCGCCGCATGACGAACCTGGGGCGCCCGTTCCGCGTGTGTTGGCGGGTGGGGAGGGGGATTGAGGGGGTTTTTGGGTTTTTTGATTTGGCTTCGAAGGTAAAGGCTTTAATGTCGAAGGCTTAACTTCAAAGTCAAAGGCTTAAGATCAAAATCTTAAATTCAAAGTCTTAAAGTCAAAGTCTTAAAGTCAAAGTCAAAGGCTTTCGCGCCCCCGGCGCGACCTACTTTCTTTTTTCCGAAAAGAAAGTAGGCCAAGAAAGCGGACTGCCTGGCCGGCAGGGGCAGAAACGTTGGGGTTTCTGGTGTTTCTGGTTTCGTCGTGGGGTCTGCGGTTCTGCTGGCATCCTGCCGTTACCGGCGCGAACCACCGCGACTTTGCTGGCGGTGTTGGTTTCGTGGTCAGATCTATGATGGCGAGTGCACTGCTTGTTCGGCTATCTGCCGTTACCGGTTTGGGCGGCCACGACATAGCATCCTCGTGGTTTCGTGGTGGGCGCGGTGGACCCAGCGCGGGTGTGCGGGGTTGCTGGAACCGGGATTGCTGGGCCACTGCGCCCACCACGAAACCAGCACCGTCCCTATGCCGCACCCATCCGCCCCGGTCGCGGCAGCAGCCTGAAGGGCCTGGGCCAACGCCATCATGCAGCGTCACCACGAATCCAATTTCGCTTGCGACGCCGCAGGCAAGCAAACCGGTAGCGTCAGCAGCCTCATCGAAGCCAACGCCCGCACCACGAAACCACCACCAGACATAAGGTCTGAGCGCCCAGCCCCCCTGCAAGGGGTCTGCTTTCTTTGGTTACTTTCTTTTCAGACAAAAGAAAGTGACTGGCAGCCCCGCGCAGCGGGGATGTCATATGGCCTTTGGGTTCAAGCACCAACAACCGCCCGAGCCTCAAGGCCCACAAACACACAAGCCCCAAAAAAACCTCACATAACCTCAATCACCCCATTCATAGTCTCATGCCCCGACCCACAAAAAATATCGCATAAAAACCCAAACGTCCCCGCCCTGGCGGGCGTGGCCGCCAGCCTCACCACCTGCCCCGGCGGCAGATCGGCCCGAATCCCCAGATCCGGCACGCTGAACCCCATCACCACATCCTGCGCGGTCAGCTCGAACACCACCGGCTCGCCCACGCGCAGTGAGATGCGGTCGGGCGTGAAGATGAACTTGCGCGCATGCACCTTGATCACGCGCGGCGCGGCGGCGGTGCCGTGCAATAGCGGCGTGCCCGCCGCCAGTGCCAGCAGGCAGCGCAGCGCGCGCCGGCGGCCGGGTTTCGTTTCTGTCTTCGTCATGGCGGGACTCCTCGCGTCCGTGCGTTGCCGTGGCTGATGCCGTTCAGCCGGCCACCGGCTTTTCGTCGATGCCGAACTCGCCGCCGGGCCGGCCGGCCTGCACTTCGCGCCAGCCGAGGCCCTGGTAGGGCCGGGCCGGGTCCCACGGCACCGGCTGGCGCTGGGGCTGGGAGCCGGCGGCGGGCAGCGGGAACATCAGCGAGCGCGCCGCGTGGTGGGCGATGTGGCCGGTCATGTGGTGGTGCTCCTGGTGGATGTGGCCGTAGAACACCGTGACGTTGGCGTAGGGCATCAGGCGCTCGATCACCTGCGCGCCGTCGCGCGTGGCCCAGTCCCACTGCGGGTAGAGGTCGAACAGCGGGCGGTGGGTGAACACCACGATGCGCGCGTCGCGCGGCTGGCGCGCGAGGTCGTCGGCGAGCCAGCCGAGCTGGGCCTCGCCGACGCGGCCGGCGGGGTCGGAGACGTTGTCGAGCACGATGAAGTGCATGCCTTTGTGGTCGAACACGTAGTGCGTGGGGCCGAACAGTTCCTGGTAGGCGGCGCCCTGGTCGAGGCTGGCGTCGTGCTCGCCCGGCATCAGGTGCACCACCGGCACCTTGAGCCCGGCGACGATGGACTGGAACTCGCGCATGCGGCGGCGGCGCTCGGCGGCGTCGTCGGTGGTGTGGGTGAGGTCGCCGGTGAACATCAGGAAGTCGGGCGGCTGCGGCAGCGCGTTGACGGCGGCCACGGCCTTGGGCAGCGTGCCGCGCGCGTCGGGGTTGGGCGGGCCCTGGAAGCCCCAGTGCGCGTCCGACAACTGCACGAAGTAGAACGCCTCGTCGCGCCCGGCGGCCCAGCCGGGCAGGGCCTGCGCGAATACCGCGCCGCCGGCGCAGGCGGCCAGGCCGAGAAAGTCGCGCCGCTTCCATGATCGTTGCTGCATTCCGGCACCTCCGTGACAGATGTGATGTGGGGATGCCTGTCATACCGATGCCGCGCCGCGTTTATTCCGGCCGCGCGGTGGATTTATTTTTCGCGCGCGGGCCGGAAAGCGGGAATAAACTCGACGCGTCTCCGGTATACGGGATCGGGGGGGGGGGGGGGGGGGGGGGGGGGGGGGGGGG
>NZ_JBYTEL010000006.1:227465-281986 GCF_058789195.1 Cupriavidus sp. FW216-B1
CCTCCCCCTCCCCCCCCCCCCCCCCCCCCCCCCCCCCCCCGCCCAGCCAAAGGAGTGACGTGGACGCTGCCGACCGGCGCCGCCGATTCGACGAACTCGTGCTGCCGCATCTCGATGCCGCCTACAACCTGGCGCGCTGGCTCTCGGGCAGCGCCACGGAGGCCGACGACGTGGTGCAGGAGGCCTGCCTGCGCGCGCTGTGCTTCTTCGACAGCTTCCGCGGCGACCAGCCGCGCGCGTGGCTGCTGGCGATCGTGCGCAATACCTGGTTTACCGCGTGGCGCAAGCGCCAGCAGCCGGGCGAAGGCGCCAGCGCCGGCTACGACGACGCGCATTTCGACGGCGCCGCGCTGCCCGGCTGGCAGGACGGCCACGGCGACAGCCCCGAGCAATGGCTGCTGCGCGCCGAGGACGTGCGCCTGCTGCACGTGGCGCTGGCGCGCCTGCCGCTGGCGTTCCGCGAGGTGCTGGTGCTGCGCGAGCTGGAGGACCTGCCCTACCGCGACATCGCCGCCATTGCCGAGATTCCGCTGGGCACCGTGATGTCGCGCCTGGCGCGCGCGCGCAAGCTGCTGGCGGCGGCGGTGCTGGCGCAGCGCGCGCAGGAAATGCAGGGCGCGCGCGCGGCGGGCGGCGCGGCGCCGGCCACCACGACAGGCAGGAGCGCGGCGGCGCCGCTTCCCGCCGCTTCCCGCCGGGGAGACGGGCCATGAACTGCGATGAGATCGGCATGCTGCTGCAAGCCTGCGCGGACGGCGAATCCGGCGCGGGCGACACGCTGCGCGTGGAGCGCCACCTGGCGCAATGCCCCGAGTGCCGCGCGCGGCTGGCGCGGCTGCGCGAGATGCGTGCCGCGCTGCGCGCGCACGCGCCGTACCACCGCGCCAGTCCGGCGCTGCGCGTGCGGGTGCTGGCCGCGCTCGACGCGGCCCCGGCGGACGGCGCCGCCGCGGCGCGGCCGCGCGGCACGCCGGGCGCCGCCGGCTGGTGGCGCTGGTGGCAACCGCTGCGCCGCCATTTCGCCTGGGGCCCGGCCGCCAATGCCGCGATGGCCGCGGTGACGGTGGCCGCGCTCGGCATCGGCGTGGCGCAGTACGCGCTGCGCGACGCCGCCGAACCGACGGTGGCGCGCGAGGTGGTCAGCAGCCACGTGCGCGCGCTGCTGTCCGGCCACGCCATCGACGTGGCTTCGTCGGACCGCCATACCGTCAAGCCGTGGTTCAACGGCCGGCTCGATTACGCGCCGCCGGTGCGCGACCTCGCCGCGCAGGGCTTCCCGCTGGCCGGCGGGCGGCTCGACTACGTGCATGGCCGCGCGGTGGCGGTGCTGGTGTACCGCGACAGCCAGCATCCCATCGATATGTTCGTGCTGCCGCTGGCCGACGAAAAAAAGGCGGCCGGGGCCGATCCCGCCGCCCTGCCGCCCGCCATCGAATCGCACCAGGGCTACCAGCTGGCCCGCTGGGAAGCGGACGGCATGCACTATGCCGCCGTCACCGATGCTTCCGCCGACGACCTGCTGCGCTTCACCCAGGCCTGGCGCGCGGCCGCGGACGGCCGCGCGCGCTGACCGGGCCGCGCGCGCCGCTCAGGCCAGCACGAACGGCAACTGCCGCTGGCGCTTGCCGGTGAGCGTAAACAGCGCGTTGGCCACCGCCGGGGCGATCGGCGGCACGCCCGGCTCGCCCAGGCCGGTAGGCGGGTCTTCGGAGGGCACGAAGAACACGTCCACCGGCGGCGCGTCGGGCATGCGCACGGGCGGATAGTCGGGGAAATTGCTGTTCTTCACCACGCCGTTCTCGATCTCGATGGCGAAGCCCGGCCGCAGCGCGGCCAGCCCGAAGATGCACGCGCCCTGGACCTGCGCCTCGGCGGACATCGGGTTGACCACGCGGTTGGCATGCACGCCGGCCGTGACGCGATGCACGCGCGGCTCGTTCTTCACCAGCGACACCTCCGCCACGTAGGCCACCACGGTGCCGAACGACTCGTGCACGGCCACGCCCCAGGCCTGGCCCTTGGGCAGGCGCCGCTTGCCGTAGCCGGATTTCTGCACCGCCAGCTGCAGCGCCGCGCGGTGGCGCGCGTGCTTGGCCTCGTCGAGGCGCGCGAGCCGGAACGCCACCGGGTCCTGGCGCGCGCCCGCCGCGATCTCGTCGATCAGGGTCTCCTTGACGAAGGCGGTGTGCGTGTTGCCCACCGAGCGCCACCACAGCACCGGCACGTCCACCTGCGGGTGGTGCGCGCTCAGGCGCAGCGGAAAGCCGTAGTCGTTCTCGGCGATGCCCTCGACCATCGTGCCGTCGACGCCGCCCTTGACCGCGAAGGCCTCGAACGGCGTGCCGGCGAGGATCGACTGCCCGACGATGGTGTGGTCCCACGCCACCACCTGCCCGCGGGCATCGGTGCCGATGCGGGCGTGATGCAGGTGCAGCGGGCGGTAGTAGCCGCCGCGGATGTCGTCCTCGCGGCTCCACATCACCTTGAGCGGCTCGGCATGGCCGTTCCGGATCCAGGCCTGCAGCACGTTGGCGGCCTCGACCACGTAGTCGGAGGTGGGCACCGCGCGCCGGCCGAAACCGCCGCCCGCCATCATGGTGCTGAGCGTGACCTGCTCGGGCTTGAGCCCCAGCGTGCGCGCGATGGCGGCCTGGTCCACGGTCTGGAACTGCGAGCCGACCCAGACCTTGACCGAGCGCACCGTCTTGCCCGACAGCTCGGCCTGCATGGTGCAGTTCAGCGGCTCCATCGGCGCGTGGGCGAGATAGGGAAACTCGTAATAGGCGTCGATGGTGCGCGCCGCGCCCGCGAGCGCGCCGACGTCGCCCGCCACCGCCACCGCGCCGGGCTGCGCGGCGAGCTTGCGGTAGTCGGCGAACAGGTCCTTGGACGTGACCTTCGAGCCGGCGTCTTCCCACACGATCTCGAGCGCGTCGCGCCCCTGCCTGGCGGGCCAGTAGCCGTCGGCCACCACCGCCACGCCGGTGCCGCCGCGGTCCACCGGCACCAGCATGACGTCGGCCACGCCCTTGATCGCGCGCGCCTTGTCGGCATTGAACGATTTCACCTTGCCGCCGAAGCGCGGCGGGCGCGCCACCAGCGCCACCTTCATGCCTTCGAGGCGGGTGTCGATGCCGAACGCGGTGGTGGATTCCAGCTTGCCGCGCGCGTCCAGGCGCGGCGTGGGCTTGCCGATGATCCTGAACTGCGCGGGGTCCTTCAGCGCCACCTGCTGCGGCACCGGCAGCGCCATCGCCGCCTGCGCCAGCTCGCCGTAGGTGGCGCGGTGGCTGCCGGAAGTCACCACGCCGAGCGCCACCTGGCAGCTGGCGGGATCGACCTGCCACTGCCTGGCCGCCGCGGCCACCAGCATGGCGCGGGCGCGCGCGCCGAGCTCGCGGTATTGCTGGAAGGAATGGTTGAGTGCGGAGGAGCCGCCCGTCATCTGCATGCCGAAGGCGGGGTCCTTGTAGGCGTCGCCGGCGGGCGCCAGCGTGGCGCGCACGTTGCGCCAGTCCACGTCGAGCTCCTCGGCCAGCGCCATCGGCAGCGCGGTATGCACGCCCTGGCCGAATTCGAGGCGGTTCACCGCCACCGTGACCGTGTTGTCCGGCGCGATCAGCACGAAGGCCTGCGGCGCGGAGGGCGGCGCCTTGGGCGCGCCGCCTTCCTGCGCCTGCGCGGCGGACAGCGGCAGCACGCCGAGCGCCAGGCCGCCGCCGGCAAACCCGGCGAGCTTGAGGAAACTGCGGCGGCCGAGCGTGGCCGGGGATTCGGCGGCGGCGGCGGCATCGACGGTGCCGGCGACTGCGTCCGTGCGCCAGCCGTTGCCGACCAGCGCTTCGAGATTCTGGATTCGCATGATGGTCTCCCTATGCCAGCGCGCGCGCCGCATCCTTGATGGCGGCGCGGATGCGCTGGTAGGTGCCGCAGCGGCACACGTTGCCCGCCATCGCCTGGTCGATGTCGGCGTCGGTCGGGTGCTTCTTGTTGCGCAGCAGCCCTGTCGCGCTCATGACCTGGCCGTTCTGGCAGTAGCCGCACTGGGCCACGTCATGCTTGATCCAGGCGTCGAGCACCGCGCGCCCGATCTTGTCGCCGGCCACGCCTTCGATGGTGGTGATGCGCACGCCCTGCGCCGCCGAAACCGGCGTGACGCAACTGCGCGTGGGCTGGCCGTTTACGTGCACCGTGCACGCGCCGCACGAGGCGATGCCGCAGCCGAACTTGGTGCCGGTCATGCCGAGGCTGTCCCGCAGCGCCCACAGCAGCGGCGTGGAGGGGTCGACGTCGACCTGCAATGGCTTGCCATTGATGTCTAGGGTGGTCATTGGGGGGAACTCCTTGGGTCTGTTTGCCCTGGTCCGCGCAAGGCGCGGCCGGCCGGCGGCACCGTCCACCGCCCGGTGGGCGCGCGCCGCAAAGCCCCCTGAGGATAGTGCAAAAGCCGCGCACGTGCCGTACGCCGCACCGGAGCGGCGCGGCCGGGCACGCACCTTCTTTTGCAGGGCCATGCCGGCCTGCGCCGGGGAAACAGCGCTGGTGAAACTGCATTAAGCAATCTTAACGGAAGATGCAGACGAGAATCATTATCATTCTGCATCCCTTTGTATCTACCGGATCTGTCGCGGCCGGTTCCGCCCCCCATGCGTCTGAAATACCTTGCCGTCGTCGCCAGCACCCTACTTTCCGCTACGCCGCACGCGCGGGCGCAACAGGCCGCGCCGGGAGACCCGCTGCCGACGGTGGTCGTCACTGGCACCCGCAGCGAGAAGACGCTGGACGAGACGCCGATCCGCACCGAGGTGGTGGACCACCAGGAAATCGAGCGCACCCATGCGCGCACGCTCAAGGACGCGCTGGAGAACGTGCCCGGCCTGCAGCTGCGCGAGATCCACGGCAAGTCGGGTTATGAAGTCACGCTGCAGGGCATGACCAGCGACCAGGTGCTGATCCTGATCGACGGCCTGCCCATCACGGCCAGCACCGGCTCGACGGTCGACGTCTCGCAATACCTGCTCACCGAGGTCGACCACGTCGAAGTGGTCAAGGGCGCCAGCTCGGCCCAGTACGGCAGCTCGGCGATGGGCGGCGTCATCAACGTGATCACGCGGCCGGTCGCCAAGGGCCTCTCGGGCGCGGTCACCGCCGATACCGGCACCTACGGCGGCCAGAACGCCGACGGTTCGCCTGGCGTGCTGCATGGCAATGTCCGGGTCGAGGGCGGCACCGAGCAGTTCCGGGCGCGCATCAGCGCGGACGCGCTGGACAACAAGGGCTACGCCGTCGACGCGGACGACTGGACGCGCCACGGCGACAAGGTCCGCCGCGGGCAATACGCGGGCCGGCTCGAATGGCTCCCCACCGCGACGGGCAAGTTCTGGCTCGACGCCAGCGCCTACCGCGAGACGGACGAGCAGCGCTACCAGTACTACGCGCCGCCGAACTACGTGCCGCAGCGCAAGACCGAGGACATCGACCGCAACCGCTACACCTATGGCGGGCAATGGGGATTCGCCAACGGCGTGCGCGCCCGGCTGGCCGGCGTGCACGAGACCTACGACAGCACCTCCCGCGAATACTCGAACGGCTTCCAGACCGCCACGCGCGATTCCTCGCAGCAGACCGACCATGTCTCCGCCCAGTTCGACATGCCGGCGTGGTACCGCCAGCTCTGGCAGTTTGGCGGCGACTTCCACCGCGAGACGCTGAACCAGAACGTCAACGGGGCGTCGGAGCTGACCGGCGCCGGCAGCGCCGAGCGCCACGCGGGCGAGCTCTACGTGCAGAACGACATCCTGTTCAACGACACCTGGGAAATGATCGTCGGGCTGCGCGGCCAGCACGATTCCGACTTCGGCAGCCACTTCGCGCCCAAGGTGGGCCTGCGCGCCAACCTGCTCTCCAGCGACACCTGGAAAGGCGTGCTGCGCGCCAACTATGGCCAGGGCTACCGCGTGCCCAACCTCAAGGAACGCCACTACCTGTTCGACCACAGCTCGCTGGGCTACATGGTGCTGGGCAACCCGGACCTGAAGCCGGAGTCGTCGAACAGCTTCCAGTTCGGCGGCCAGCTCACCTGGCGCGAGCGCGTGACGCTCGATGCCAACCTGTTCTACAACCGCGTCACGGACCTGATCCAGACCGACATGACCAACTTCTCGATGGTCAACGGCATCGCGGTCTATACGTACCGGAACGTGGCGCGCGCCCGGACGCAGGGCGCCGAGACGTCGCTGCGCTGGCGCGCCACGAACCAGCTCAACCTGACGGCGGCCTACACCTTCACCGACACCGAAGACCTCAACACCGGCACCGAGCTGACCCGCCGGCCCCGCCACATGGGCCGCGCGGGCATCGACTGGCGCGTCTTTCCGTCCACCGAGCTGTCGACCCGCGCGCGCTTCCAGAGCAGCGAGCTGACCGACTCCGCCGCCGCCGCGCGCTCGCCGGGCTGGGCCACGCTCGACCTCGTGCTGAACCAGAAGATCGGCCGCAGCGTCACCGCATTCGCCGGCGTCAACAACCTCTTCAATCGTCAACGCGATTTCGCGAATGCCAGTGACTTCGGGCCTGTGGCGGGGCGCTTTATCTACCTGGGCGCGCGGTTCAACGTCGACGTCGCCCGCTAACAAGAAATCAATGGGGAAACACGCATCATGATGAATGACACACTCTCTCTGCGCCGCCGGCTGCCCGGCGCGCTCGGCACGATCACGCTCGCCCTGGCGCTGGCCGCCTGCGGCGGCGGCGACGACGGCGGCACCACCACCGGCGGCACCGGCGGCACGGGGGGCAACGGCACCACGGGCGGCGGCACCACCACCCCGCCCGCCACGACCACGGCATTCACGCAGTCGGCCGAATGGACCTTCGCGCTGCCGGCGGCCAGCGCGTCGCTCTGCTACGACTTCAACACCAAGGCGGAGACGGCCTGCACCGGCACCGCGTGGGACCTGAAGGTCAAGACCGACACGGGCGGGCGCACCGCCACGCTGTGGACGAACAGCGGCACCACCGGCACGGGCAACGGCGGCGCCTTCGGCAGCCCCTTCGACCACACCTGGACCGCGCTGACGGCGTGGAAGAACGCGACCATCGACCCGGTCAACGGCGCCCTGCCCGCCGCGGTGTTCCTGAAGGATTCGGCCAGCGGCGTGTTCGCGGGCAGCAACGACATCGGTTCGGCCGTGTTCGAGTACGGCGTGACCGGCGCGGCCACCGACCACTCGCTGTATCCCACCTTCCGCACGTTCCTGATCACCACCAACAGCGCGCTGCCCGATACCACCGGCACCGTGGCGGCGCCCGTGTTCGCGCTGCAGATCACCGGCTACTACGGCGGCCCGGGCGGCACCACCTCCGGCTATCCGAGCTTCCGCTTCGTCGACCGCAGCGCCCCGGGCACCGTGTACACGGCGACGGTCAACGCCTCGGCCGACTGGGTCTACTACGATCTGGTCAACCGCGTGGAAACCACGGCCACGGGTCCGTGGCACATCGCGTTCAACCGCTACAACGTCAAGCTCAACGGCGGCGAATCGGGCACCGGCACGGTGGCCGGCTTCCTGGGCAAGACGCCCGCCGGGTTCTATGACGCGTCGAACAAGCCCGTGGCATCGGCGTTCACCAACGTCAACAGCGTGACCACCACGCTGGCGGACCTGACCGCCGCCGACATGAGCCTGCCCACCGCGGCCAGCCAGTGGAAGAAGGATGCGACGGCATCGCTGCTCAATCCCACCTACACCGGCGCCTACCCGAACCCGCTGAACTACGGCTGGTACTCGTATTTCCCGACCGCCGCCGCGGCCGCGGCGAACGGCCTGCCGGCGGTGGCCCACCTGATCAGCGCCAATCCGGACGCCGGCGGCCTGATCCGCGGCGGCGAGGGTGCCACGTATGCGCGCTTCCACCTGACGAAGATCGCCTACGCCGACCCGAACTCGAACAGCAGCCAGCAGACCTGGACGATCAACTTCGACGTCCAGCCCTGAACCCTCCCGGACCCGCATGGAAATGGAACGACAAAGCATTGACGCGCTGCGCCGGCGGCACCAGGAACTGGCCGCGGCCCAACCGAAACTACGCATCCGGGACCGCGCGCGGCATCTCGGGGTGAGCGAGGCCGAACTCGTCGCCGCGGGCTGCGGCGTGCAGACGCGGCAGCTCGGGGGCACGGCGCAGCAGTTGTTCCGCGACCTCGGCATGCTCGGGCCGGTGATGGCCTTGTCGCGCAACGACCATGCGGTCCACGAGCGGCACGGCCAGTACCAGGGCATCGAAGCCGAGGGGCCCGTCGGCATCGTGCTCGGGCCCGACATCGACCTGCGCATGTTCTTCGGCGCCTGGCGCTACTTCTACGCGGTGACGGAGAACGGCCGCGACAGCGTGCAGTTCTTCGACAAGGCGGGCGAGGCGGTGCACAAGGTCTACCGGACCGATGCCACCGATGCCGCGGCGTGGCAGGCGTATGTCGACCGGCACGCCGTGGACGCGGTGGCGCCGGTGGTGGTCGAGACCATCGCCGCAGTTGCCGAGGCCGACCTGCCCGCCGACGCCGGGGCCATGCGCGAGCACTGGCGCGGCCTCAAGGACACGCACGATTTCTTCGCCATGCTGCGGCAGTTCGGCGTGTCGCGCCTCGGCGCGCTGCGCAGCGCGGGCAGCGACCTGGCGCAGCAGGTGGACGACGCGGCCATCGAGACCGTGCTCGGGCGCGCCGCCGGATCGGGCCTGCCGATCATGTGCTTCGTCGCCAACCGGGGCATCGTGCAGATCCACACGGGGCCGGTGCACAAGCTGGTGCGTACCGGTACGTGGTTCAACGTGCTCGACGACAAGTTCAATCTGCACCTGAACACCGGTGCCGTGGCGTCGAGCTGGGTCGTCAACAAGCCCACGGTGGACGGCTGGGTGACGTCCCTGGAACTGTTCGGCGCCAATGGCGAGCTGATCGCGCAGTTCTTCGGCGAGCGCAAGCCCGGCAAGCCGGAGCTGGGCGCGTGGCGGACACTGCTCCAGTCGCTCTGCCCGGCCGCGCTGGCCGCCTGACGCGCATGCCGGAGTCAACGATGAAACTGCTGCGTTCCGCGCTGCTGCCGCTGCTGTGCGCGGCGGGCATGGCCCAGGCCGCGCCGCCCGCCCGCGTGGTCGGGCTGGGCGGCGCCGTCACCGAAATCATCTACGCGCTGGACGCGGACCGCGCGCTCGTCGGCGCGGATGCGTCGAGCATCTACCCCGCCGCGGCGTCGAAGCTGCCGAAGGTGGGCTACTACCGCACGGTCTCGGTGGAAGGGCTCGCCAGCCTGAAGCCGGACCTCGTGCTGGCTTCCGACCAGACCGGCCCGCCCCAGGCGCTGGAGCAGATCCGCAAGCTCGGCAGCAAGGTCGTGATACTGCCGTCCGCGCCCACGATCGAGGCGCTGGACCAGCGCATCCTCGGCGCGGCCGCGGCGCTGGAAATCCCCGGGCGCGGACAGGCCCTGGTCGAGCGGCTGCACGCCGAACTGCGCGACATCCGCCCCGTCGGCCAGCCGGTGCGCGTGCTGATCGTCAGCAGCCATACCGGCAAGATGCAGGCGGTGGGCAGCGACACCGCCGGCGATGCGATGCTCAGGCTCGCGGGCGCCACCAACGTGCTGGCCGAGCAGACCGGGTTCAAGCCGTTCTCGGCCGAGGCCGCGGCCGCGCTGAAGCCGGACGTGATCGTGACGACCACGATGTCGGTGGGCGCCAGCGGCAGCGCCGACGCCTTCCTGGCCCAGCCGGGCCTCAACGCGACCCCGGCGGCCAGGAACCGGCGCATCGTCGTCATGGACGACCTGCTGCTGCTCGGCTTCGGCCCGCGCCTGCCGGAAGCGCTGCGGCTGCTGCAGGCGGGGCTGACCGCCCGGCAGCCGGCGGCCCGCTGATGCGCGTCCACCGGCCGGGCGTGTTCGCCGCCCTGTGCGTCATGCTGGTATTCACCGCGCTCTGGGCGGCGGCCAGCGGCGCATTGTCGATCCCGCGCGGGCGGCTGCTGCCGCTGCTGTGGTCGTCCACCGCGAGCGGCGACGATGCCATGTGGCGCAACGTGCTGATCGAGGTGCGGCTGCCGCGCATCGTGCTGGCGGTCACGGTCGGCGCCGCGCTGGCCTTGTCGGGAGCGGTCATGCAGGCACTGTTCCGCAATCCGCTGGCCGAGCCGGGCCTGATCGGGATTTCGCTGGGCGGCGCGGCGGGCGCCGTGGCGGCCATCGTGCTGGGCGCCGAGGGCCTGGCCGGCGTCGCGCCCGCGGCGTTCCTGGGCAGCCTTGCCGCCACCGCGCTCGCCTACCGCCTGGGCTCGCGGCGCGCGGGCATGGCCAATCTCCTGCTGGCGGGCATCGCGATCAACGCGATCTGCGCCGCCGTCGTCGGCTTCTTCACGTACCAGGCCAGCGACGTGCAGCTGCGCAACCTCACGTTCTGGAACATGGGCAGCCTCGCCGGCGCGACGTGGCCCATGCTCGCGTGGCTCGTGCCGCTGGTCGGTGTGCTGTGCGCGCTGCTGCTGCGCGACTGGCGCGCCATGAACGCCCTGCTGCTGGGCGAGCGGGAGGCGCAGCACCTGGGCTTCGACCTCAAGCGGCTGCGCCGCCGGCTGATCGTGCTGACGGCGCTGCTGGTGGGGCCCATCGTCGCCGTCACCGGCACGATTTCGTTCATCGGCCTCGTGGTTCCGCACCTGGTGCGCATGCCGCTGGGCGCCGATCACCGCTGGCTGCTGCCGAACACGCTGGCCGGCGGCGCCATCGCCATGACGCTGGCCGACTGGCTTTCCCGCACGGTGGTGATTCCGGCGGAACTGCCGATCGGCATCGTGACGAGTCTCGTGGGCGGGCCGTTCCTGCTCTGGATGCTGACGCGAAAGGGGACATGACGTGCTGGTTGCGCGCAAACTCAGTTGCCACCGCGGCCGGCGCCTGGTGCTGTCCGACATAGACCTGAGCCTGCCCGCGGGCGAAGTGCTCGGCGTGCTCGGCGCGAACGGCGCCGGCAAGAGCACGCTGCTCGGCACGCTGGCCGGCGAGATCGCCGCGCCCGCCGCGGCGGTCACGCTGAACGGCCGCGGCCTGGCGGACTGGTCCGTGCGGGAGCTCGCCCGCACCCGCGCCGTGCTGCCGCAGTCGCCGGGCCTGAGCTTCGACCTCGACGTCACCGAGGTGGTGGCGATGGGCGGCTATCCGTTTCCCGAACTCGATCCCCGCGCCATCCGCGCGCTGATCCGCCGCGCGCTCGGCCTGGCCGACGTGACGCACCTGGCCGCGCGCGACTATCAAAGCCTCTCCGGCGGCGAACAGCAGCGCGTCCAGTTCGCCCGCACGCTGGTGCAGGTGCTGGCCTGCCGCCCGCCGGACGGCTACCGCGCCTTGCTGCTCGACGAGCCGATCTCCAGCCTCGACCCGCGCCACCAGTTGCTGATGCTCGACAGCATCAGGACGCTGAGCCGCACCGATGGCCTGGCGGCGCTGCTCGTGCTCCACGACGTCAACCTCGCCGCGCGCTGGTGCGACCGGCTCCTGCTGCTGGCCGACGGCCGGGCCGTCGCGTATGGCGAGCCCGCCGCGGTGCTCACGGAAAGCCATCTCGCCAGCGTCTACGGCATCGCCGCCAGGGTGATGGCGTCTCCCGTGCACGAAGGCGTGCCGTTCGTCGTCTTCGGTTGACCAACGGCGGGACCAGGACGATTCGCCGTCAGCCGACGCGTTCCCGCCATGTTCAGGAGCCCCCGCATGCCCGCCCGCTTCCCCCATCTGCTGCAAGACGCCATCGCGCTGGTGCCGCCTTCGCTGTCGTTTGCCGCGCTGGTGCTGCCGCCCGCGCTGCTCTGGACGGTGCTGTCGGACCTGCTGTACCGCCGCATCGCCAACCGGCTGGTGCTGGCGCTGCTGGCCGCGTGGACGGTCCACACCGCGTGGATGGTTTTCCAGGACGCGCGGGCGGTGGCCTGGCCGGAGCTCGGGCGCAGCGCGATGGCCGCCGCGATCGTGCTGGTGGTGGGCTACGGACTGTTCGCCATGCGCTGGGTCGGCGCGGGCGACGTGAAGCTGGTGGCGGTGCTCTGCCTCTGGCTGGAGGGCAACGTGTCGACGTTCCTGCTGGTCATGTCGCTGGCCGGCGGCGTGCTGGCACTGGGCATGCCGGTCCTGCGCATGGCCGAGCGGTGCAGCGCGCGGTGCGCCGCGTGGTACGCCAGACAGCCGGGCTCGTGGCTGCGCCGGCCGCCGCCCGCCCCGGCGGCGCTGCACGCCCATGCGCTGCCCGGCATTCCGTACAGCATCGCGATTGCCGCCGGCGCGGCGTTCGTGCTGTTCCTCGGCTGACGCCATGCACGGGTGCCTTCCGACATGGCGCGCCGCCGCCCGCCGCCCCGCGGCAAGGCGGCGGTTGCGCGAGGAGCGCGGCCATGCGTAGCCGTTTCGCACGCCGGCATGGTGGCCGTGGCGCGCTGACCGTCGAGGCCGCGTTCGCGCTGCCCGTCATCATTGCCGGCGCGATGATGTTCACGGAGCTCGGGAACATCGGGCTCGCCATCGTCATGGGCGGCACGGCGCTGGAGCGCGCCATCGGGCAGTTCCGCACCGACCCCGCCGGATCGCTGGAGGCGCGGCAGATGGAGCAGCGCGTGCGCGTGCGCATGGCGGCCACCGGGCATGGCTATCTGCGCGACGGCGACATCGCCACCGTGGCCGTCGAGAGCTTCACCTCGCTCGACACCATCGGCGGCGGCAATGCGGCGCACGGCGCCATCGCCGCCGGCCGGGCCGTGCCGGTCTGGCGCATCACGGTGGAGATCCGCAAGGACTTCATCACGCCGCTGCCGCGCCTGCTGGGCACGAACGGCACCGCGTTCCGCTACCAGTACCAGCAGTTGCTGGGCCACCTGCCCGGGCAGGCGGGCGACGCGCCGGGCGCGCGGTGAACCGGGCGCGCGACGAACGCATCCGGCACGCGCGCGGACTGCGACGCGCGAACTATATGAAGCAAGATTAACGTGTCTTGCGCGGCGCGATCACGTAAAAAGAAGCCTTGCACATGCGTGCCGCCGCGCGCCGCCGCGCCGCGATCGCGCCCGCCATCTGCTATCCGCCATCCGCTATCGCCGTTCAATTCCCGGAACCCTCCCCGATGACCACCTCCACCGAAGTCCGCCCCTCGCTGTCTTCCCGGCTCAAGCATGAGACGGCCGCCCAGCACGAGCGCATGCACACGCTGATGGAAGCCGCCGATCCGTTTGCCAGCCGCGACGGCTATGCCCGTTTCGTTGCCGCGCAGTATCTGTTCCAGCGCGATGTCGAGCACCTGTTCGAGGACGCCGCCGTGCGCGCCGCGGTGCCGGATCTCGACGGCCGCGGCCGCGCCGCCGCGTCGCAGGCCGATCTCGCGGACCTGGAGCGCGAGCTGCCGCAAGCCGATATCGCCAGCGCCGGCGTTGCCATGCCCGAGGCGCTGGGCTGGCTCTACGTCTCCGAAGGCTCGACGCTCGGCGCGGCGTTCCTGTTCAAGGCCGCGCAGGAGAAGCTGGGCCTGTCCGCCGAATTCGGCGCGCGCAACCTCGCCGCCTATCCGCAGGGCCGCGCCGCGGCGTGGCGCAATTTCGTCGCCGCGCTGGACAGCGATGCGCTGGACGCGCGCACGCACGACGCCGTCATCGCGGGCGCCAACGCGGCCTACGACCGCTTTGCGCGCCTGCTTGCGCGCACGTTCGAGACCGCCTGACCCATGCGCGGCAGCCATGTCACGGCGGTGTCGGTCGACGACCGCCGCCGGGTGATCGCCGCCGCGCGGGGCCTGCCGGATGTGGTGGCGTCCCGAGACGCCGGCGCAGCCCCGGCGCGCCGCCTAGCGCGCCATGCCGCCGGCCGCGGCGCGCGTCACGTCCTGAGCGCGCTCTTGAGACCCGTGCGGTCGTTCCAGTGGCGGCGGTCGAGCAGCAGCACCGCCAGCAGCCCGGTCGGGCGGTTTTCCTCCAGCGAGAGCTGCGCGCCGTGGAGCCTGGCGATGGCATTGACCAGCGCCAGGCCAAGTCCGCTGCCCGATTGTGACGATTGCGACGATTGCGACGTGCCGCCCGAGGTGCCGCCCAGGCGGCGGAAGCGCTCCACCGCCTGGCCGCGCAGCGCGGCGGGAATGCCGGGACCGTTGTCCGCCACGCCCAGCGCGATGCCGTCGCCGCGGCGGTGCGCCAGCAGCACCAGCGTCTCGCCGCCGGGCGCGTACTTGATCGCGTTTTCCAGCAGGTTCGACAGCGCCTGGAACAGCAGCGCGCGGTCGCCGTAGAGCTCGCGCCCCGGCTCCGCCTCGATGCGCAGCGCCATGCCCGAGATCGCCACCAGCGGCGCGTAGTATTCGGCCAGGTCGTCGAGCAGCGTGCGCACCTCGAACCATTCGAACGCGTGCTCGCAGCGGCCCGCGTCCACCTCGCCGATGCGCAGCACCGCGCGCACCATGCGCTGGATGCGCTCGCCGTCCTCGAGCGCGCCCAGCACGTCCTCGCGCATGGGGTCGTCCACCTTCTCGGCCAGGTTGGCCAGCCGGTTGTAGATGCGCGTGAGCGGCGTGCGCAGTTCGTGCGCCAGATGGCTGCTGACGCTCTTGACCTCTTCCATGAGCCGGTTCACGCGGTCGAGCACGTGGTTGATGTCCTGCCCGAGCAGGTCGAATTCGTCGCCGTCGGGCCCGCACGGCACCGTCGCGTCGCGCTCCCCGGTCACGTAGCGGCGCAGCGCGCTGCGGATCCGGTCCACCCGGCGCATGCTTTGCACGCTGGTATAGAGCCCGATGGCCAGGCTCGACAGCAGCACCGCGAACAGTCCGGCGCCGGCCATCAGCGGAATCACGCGCAGCCGCTCGCGCATCGGCAGGATGTCGTACCCGCTGAAGAACACGCCGCCGTCCGCCAGCGGCACCTGCACGCCGAACAGCTGCGCGAGCTGGGCGCTGGCGTCGCCCACGGTGACGTTGCGCCACTGCAGCGCGCACGGCGGCTCGCACTGCAGCGCGGCCCTCACCTTCGGGTCGCCGAACAGCAGCGCGCCCGAGGGCGACAGCACGAACGACTTGTTGCCTTCGCGCTCGCGGGTGTCCTCGTGCGCGAGCGCGAACGCCAGCCCCTTGGCTTCGGCGAAATGATGGCTGCGCTCCTGGGCGCGGAGGTCGGCCAGGACCATGTCGCGCACGTGGCTGTGCAGCAGCGCGTCGATCTGGTGGGCGCTCAGCAGTACCGTGCCGACCGCCACCAGCAGGAACAGGAACGCGACCAGCGAGGCGTGGCGGAAAGTGCGGGTCTCGAGCAGGTGGGCAACGCGCTCAGCCCAGGACATAACCGACTGCGCGCACCGTGCGCAGCAGCGAGCGCGGGAAATTCCGGTCGATCTTGCTGCGCAGCTTCGAGACATGGACGTCGATCAGGTTCGTCTGCGGATCGAACTGGTATCCCCAGACCTTTTCCAGCAGCATGGCGCGCGTGACCGTGCGGCCGGCGTTGGTGGCCAGCACCTGCAGCAGCGCGAATTCCTTCTCGGTCAGGTCGATGGCCTGGCCGCTGCGCGACACGCGCCGCTCGCGCCAGTCGATGCACAGGTCCTCGAGCCGGGTGATCCAGTCCGCGTCGCCCGGCAGGGCGCGCCACTTGGCCAGGCCTTCGAGGCGCAGCAGCAGTTCGGTGAAGTCGAACGGTTTTCCGAGGTAGTCGCCGGCGCCGGCGCGCAGCCCTTCGACGCGGTCGCTGGGCTGGTCCACCGCGGAGAGCACCATGACGGGCGGGTGGGGATGATCGGCCAGCGCGCGCAGCACGCCGATGCCGTCGATGCCGGGCAGCATCCGGTCCAGCAGCACGGCGTCGAATGCCTCGGATCCGATCAGCTCGAGCGCCTGTTCGCCGGTGTCGGTCACGCGGCAGTCATGTCCTTTCTGTTGCAGCCTGGCGCTTAGCCACTGGCTGACCCGCTGATCGTCCTCAACAATCAGAACACGCATGACAGTTCCCCCTTCCCAATGCGCGCTTGCCGCGCCAACTGACCCTTCCATCCGGCGGCTCGGATGTCTTATGTACCAGCCACGTGACAATTCTACATGAGACGCATTCGCATTTGTGTGCAAACCACGACAAAACCTAGGGTTAACGTGAGGTTGCCTGGCCCGAATGCGCCGGCCGCGCGTCGCACACGTGGCACGCGCGTGGCGCACACCCCGGGCATCGCCGGCGCGAAGCGGCCCGCGGCTCCCTGCGCCGCCGTCTCTGTCGGCATTATTCAGGAATCGGGCAGCGGCAAGCATTAACTTTGCTTAACGCCGCGCCATCGCGCCGCGCGCGCGGCAGCGCCGTCGGCGCGGACGCGGCGGACGCGGACCGGCCCGGCCGGCCGGGGCTTGCCGCGCGAGCGCCGGCGGGCCGAAGGCGGCGGCGCCGAAGGCGATGGCGCCCCGGGCCGGGACTCGCTTCACGACTCGCTTCACGACCCGCTCCACGACCCGTTGCGCGGCGGCCTCCGTCCGCTCATGTCATCGCTGCGATGCCGGCCCGCGTCTTCGCGACGTCCGTCGGGGTACCCCACATCGGCGGGGAAATACCTGAAACGGCCGCGGGAGGCGGACGGCGGCGCAGCCGCGGGCGAGCGCGGCGCGGACGCGCCGCGGCTGTCTCCGAGCGCTCTCCGGGCGCCCCCGAATCCGCCGCCGGCCGTGCGCCGGCGCGGCCCGCAGCGCCGCCGGGGATGCCGGGAGCCGGCCGGCAAGCGAGGGGGCCATACAGGAAATCGGCGCGGCATGCCAGTCCGAACAGCGCCGGCAGAGTCATTTTTCTCGGCTCGTGCTGCCGCCATATGGACGCTATATTGATCGATTAGGCTGGGCCACGCGTGCAACCTGCGTCAGCCCGGCGGCCATCGCCATTGCAAGTTCTCCTATCCAGATCGCAGACGCGACATGACGCCACAACCGGAAGTCCGTTCCTTGCACACTCCTTCGCCGCGCTGGCAGCGCGCGGTGCTGGCCGCCCTCGGCTTCTTCCTGCTGGCCGTGGCCGGCATCGCCGCGTCGCGCTTTCCGGGCAACGTGGCCATGCTGTGGCTGGCCAATGCGTTCGGCCTCGGCGTGCTGCTGCACCGGCCCCGCCGCGACGCGCCGGTGCTGCTGGGCGGCATGCTGGCCGCGGGCGTGGCGGCCAACGCGGCGATGGGCGACCACCCCGCCATCGCGCTGGCGCTGGCGCTGGGCAACGTGGCCGAGATGGCCTTCTCCGGCTGGCTGGTGCGCGCCATGACCGCCGGCGCCACGCTGACCCGCCCCGGGCCGCTGGCGCGCTTCGGCCTGACGCTGGGCGCGGCCAGCACGCTGGGGCCGGCGGTGGGTGCCACCATCGGCGCGGCCACCGTCGCCACCGCCTACCGCGGCGATTTCGGCGCGGTCTGGTGGACCTGGTGGACGGCCGACGCGATGGGCGTGGTGATGCTGCTGCCGCTGATGGTGTCGATCACGCGCGAGCGCGCCGCCGAGACCTTCGGCCGCGCCGGCCGGCGCCGTTTCGCGGCGCTGCTGCTGCTGTGCCTGGTGGTGGGCGCGGGTGCGCTGCACAAGAGCAACGAGCCGTTCGTGGTGATGGCGCTGCCGCTGGTGCTGGCGGCGCTGCTGACCAACCCGTTCGCCACCGCGCTGCTCACGCTGCTGTCGATCTGCGCCACCACCGCGGCGACGCTGGCCGCGAGCGCCTTCGGCCGCGGCGCGGGCGAGCCCTTCGTGCTGCAGCCGATACAACTGTCGACCGCGCTCATCATGCTGTTCCCGGTCTGCATCGCCTTCCTGCTGGAGCAGAACCGGCGCGACCGCAGCGAGCTGCGCGGCAGCGAGCGGCGCTTCCGCCAGGCGATGGAGCATTCGGCCATCGGCATGGCGCTGGTGGGCCTGGACGGCCGCTGGCTGCAGGTCAACCGCGCCATCTGCGAGCTGTTCGGCTACGAGGCCAGCGAGCTGTTCGAGCTGCCGTTCCCGCTCATCACGCACCCCGACGACCTGGGCCCGGACCTGCACCAGGTCGAGCGCCTGCTGGCCGGCGAGATCGACGCCTACCGCATCGAAAAGCGCTTCCGCCACAAGGACGGCAGCTATCGCTGGGCCCTGCTGGCGGTCTCGCTGGTGCGCGACGAGGACAGCGGCGCGCCGCTGCATTTCATCTCGCAGGTGGAAAGCATCGAGGAGCGCAAGACCGCGCAGCAGAAGCTCGAGGCGCTGACGCGCCGCACCCAGCTCGCGGTGGAAGCGGGCGGCGTGGGGATCTGGGAGTGGGACATCGCCAGCGGCGCGATCGCCTGGGACGCGCGCATGCACGCGCTGCACGGCACCGACCCGGCCGCCGGCGCCCCCGACTTCCAGCGCTGGACCGGCATGGTGCATCCCGACGACATCGAGCGCGCGCGCGCCGAGATGCGCGCCGCGGTGCGCGGCGTGCGCGCCTTCGACACCCAATACCGCATCCAGCACGCGCGCGGCGAGGTGCGCCACATCCGCGCGCTGGCGATGGTGCTGCGCCGCGACGACGGCACCGCGCTGAGCATGATCGGCACCAACTGGGACATCACCGAGCAGCACCGCCTGACCGAGGCGCTGTTCGAGGAGAAGGAGCGCCTGCACATCACGCTGAGCTCGATCGGCGACGCGGTGATCTGCACCGACGCGGCGATGGCCGTGACCTTCATGAACCCGATCGCCGAGCAGCTCACCGGCTGGAGCATCCAGGCCGCCGCCGGCCAGCCGCTGGAGACCGTGTTCCGCATCGTCGACGAGCACAGCAACGAGCCCATCGCCAGCCCGGTGGCGCAGTGCCTGCGCACGCTGCGCCCGGTCTACCTGCAGGACGGCGCGGTGCTGCAGAGCCTGACCGGCGACCGCCACGACGTGCAGGACTCGGCCGCGCCGGTGCGCACCGCCGCGGGCGAGGTGATCGGCGCGGTGCTGGTGTTCCAGGACATCACCAGCGCGCGCGCGCTGCAGCGCGAGCTGGCGCACTCGGCCTCGCACGACGCGCTGACCGGCCTGCCCAACCGCATCTGGTTCGAGAAGCGCCTGCGCGAGGCCTGCGACGCGGCGCGCCTGCAGCAGCAGCACCATGCGCTGTGCTTCATCGACCTGGACCGCTTCAAGATCGTCAACGACACCGCCGGCCACGCCGCCGGCGACGTGCTGCTGCGCGAGCTCGGCCACGTGATCCGCCACCACGTGCGCCCCGACGACCTGCTGGCGCGCCTGGGCGGCGACGAATTCGCGCTGCTGCTCAAGGACTGCTCGGTGGACCAGGCCGAGCGGGTCTGCCAGAAGATCATCGACGCCATCCGCGGCCAGCGCTTCCCGTGGGAGGGGCGCGTCTACGACGTCGGCGCCAGCATCGGCATCACCGCCATCGACAGCGAGACGCCGCCGGTGGGCGAGCTGATGAGCCGCGCCGACGTGGCCTGCTACGCCGCCAAGGCCGCCGGGCGCAGCCGCGTCTCGGTGTACCGCCGCGACGAGAGCGACGCGCAGCGCCACCACCAGGAGCTGCAGGTGGCCGCCGGCATCCACTCGGCGCTCGACGCCAACCGCTTCCGCCTGTTCGCGCAGGAGATCCGCGCGCTGCAGCCGGGCGAGGCCGACCTCCCCGAACTCCACATCGAGATCCTGGTGCGCATGGTGGACGAGCAGGGCAAGCTCATCATGCCCGGCGCCTTCATCCCGGCCGCCGAGCGCTACGACCTGATGGGCCACGTCGACCGCTGGGTGATCCACCACGTGCTGCGCGAATTCGGCGCGCGCCTGGCGGCGGTGCCGGGGCTCTCGGTGGCCGTCAACCTGTCGGCCAATTCGCTGGGCGAGCCGTTCCTGCTGCCCTTCCTGCATGCCGAGCTGCATGAATCGGTGCTGCCGGCCAGCCGCATCCGGCTGGAGATCACCGAGACCGCGCTGATCAACAACATGGCCGCGGCCAGCCGCCTGGTGGCCGAGATGCGCAGCGCCGGCTGCACCGTGGCGCTGGACGACTTCGGCGCGGGCCTGTCGTCGTTCGCGTACCTCAAGCAGTTCCCGGTGGACTACCTCAAGATCGACGGCAGCTTCATCCGCCACCTGGCCGCCAGCGCGGTCGACCGCGAGATCGTCAGCTCGATCAACGACATCGGGCACCGGCTGGGCATCCTCACGGTGGCCGAATCGGTGGAGGACGAACAGACCCTGCACACCCTGCGCGCGATCGGCGTGGACTACGCGCAGGGGTATGTGATCGGGCGGCCGATGCCGCTCGAGGACTTCCTGGAACGCTGCCGCACGGTGCCGGCCGACAACGCCTGACGCGCGCGGCCGCGCGCCCGCTTTCCTCCGGCCACCCCTTCCTTTCCCCCTCCCGGCCATGCGCGCCGGGCGCCATGCTGCGCCCGGCCGCCCTCCGCGCCGTCCGCGCATCCGGAAATCCGAACGCCGATCACCCGCGCTTGCACGGAAATCCGAACCGTGCGCCGGAAGCACTTCTAATTCCCCTTGTTTTTCAGTGACTTAGGCGAGGCCGGCGGGGCCGCCGGCATGGCACGCCTCGTGCGATGTATGCGCCGGCCCGGACGACGATCCGGGCCGGCGGGGGGGGGGCCCCCGGTGCCCCCCCCCCCCCCCCCCCCCCCCCCCCCCCCCGCGCCCACACAACAACGGAGGAAACAATGACCGCGCCCGCCTTGCCATCCCCGCCTCGCTGACGTCCCCCGGCCCAGGCCGCGCGACGCCGCCCCCGGGGTCGACGCGCCAGGCCCGAAGCCTGCCAGTCCCCGCATAAAACAACCGCCCGGCGAGCCGCCGGGCGCACGGCCCGACTTCTGATGAAACTGAACCGACTGCCCACCCTGATTTTCATTGCGATGCTGCTCGGCGTGCTGGCCGGCGCGGCAGCCAACCACCTCGCGCCGGACCCCGCCGCCGCCAAGTCCATCGCCGGCTACCTGTCCATCCTCACCGACGTGTTCCTGCGCATGATCAAGATGATCATCGGGCCGCTGGTGTTCGCCACGCTGGTCAGCGGCATCGCCGGCATGGGCGACGGCCGCGCCGTGGGCCGCATCGGCCTGAAGGCGATGGCGTGGTTCCTCGCCGCCTCGATCACCTCGCTGCTGCTGGGGCTGGTCATGGCCAACCTGCTGGCGCCGGGCCAGGGCATGAACCTGGCGCTGCCACCGGCGGACGCCGCCTCCAACCTGAAGACCGGCGCGCTGAGCCTGGGCGACTTCGTCACCCACATGTTCCCGAGGAGCTTCGTCGAGGCGATGGCCACCAACGAGATCCTGCAGATCGTGGTGTTCTCGCTGTTCTTCGGCTTCGCGCTGGGCACCGTCAAGGACGGCGCGGGCAAGCCCCTGCTGGCCGCCATCGACGGCCTCGGCCACGTCATGCTCAAGGTCACCAACTACGTGATGGCGTTCGCGCCGGTGGGCGTGTTCGGCGCCATCGCCGCGGTCATCACCGCCGAGGGCCTGGGCGTGCTGGTGGTCTACGCCAAGCTGCTCGGCAGCGTCTACCTGTCGCTGGCGCTGCTGTGGGCGGCGCTGATCGCCGGGGGCTACTTCTTCCTGGGCCGCGACGTGTTCCGCCTGCTCGGGATGGTGCGCGCGCCGCTGATGATCGGCTTCGCCACGGCCAGCAGCGAATCGGCCTACCCCAAGGTGATCGAGCAGCTCGGCCGCTTCGGCGTCAAGGAGCGCATCACCGGTTTCGTGCTGCCGCTGGGCTACTCGTTCAACCTCGACGGCTCGATCATGTACAGCTCGTTCGCCGCGCTGTTCGTGGCGCAGGTGTACGGCATCCACCTCTCGCTCGCGCAGCAGATCACCATGCTGCTGGTGCTGCTGGTCACCAGCAAGGGCATCGCCGGCGTGCCGCGCGCGGCGCTGGTGGTGGTGGCCGCCGTGCTGCCGATGTTCGGCCTGCCCGAGGCGGGCATCCTGCTGGTGCTGGGCATCGACCACGTGCTCGACATGGGCCGCACCGTCACCAATGTGCTTGGCAACGCCATTGCCACCGCCGTCGTCGCCAAAAGCGAAGGCGCCATCGGCGCGCCGGTGCCCGAAGAAGCGGACGACCCCGCTGCCGACGGCAACCGCGGCCTGACACCCGTTCAGGTCCTGGCCGGCAAGTAACACCGCCAGCGCGCCAGGGCCCGGCCGCCGATCAGGCGGCCGGGCCCTTTTTGTTTTGCGGCCGGCGCCGCGCGTTGTGGTAAAAGACGGGGTTGCTGCGGGCGGCGCCGTTGCGGTGCCATGCCGGCGGCACATTTGGCCCGACCACACGCCACCCCTGCCATCCATCGCCATCCGCAGCACACGCAAGCCTTCCCCGCCCGCTCCATGACCGGCCCGTTCCGTTCGCACGCCACCCCGCCCGCCAGCCCGCGCGACACCGCGCAGGACGCCTGCGCCAGCTACGGCCGCGCCGGCCGCCTGCGCCGCTGGGTGCCGCCGCTCGCCATGCTGGCGCTGGCGATGCTGGTCGGGCTGGCCGGCGCGCTGGGCTACCGCTACAGCTACGACGCCGCGCTGGCGCGCCAGGGCGAGCGCGGCCAGGTGCAGCTGCGCCTGTACAGCCAGGCGCTGTCGAGCGAGCTGGCCCGCTACGACTACGTGCCCAGCCTGCTGTCGCTCGAAGACAAGATCGCCGCGCTGCTGGCCAACCCGGACGACCCGGCCCGGGTCGAGGCGGCCAACCAGTACCTGGCCGCGCTCAACGCGCGCGCCGGCACGCGCGCGGTGTTCGTGCTCGACGCGCGCGGCCGCGTGCGCGCGGCCAGCAACTACCAGCGCCCCGACAGCTACATGGGCGAGGACCTCAGCTTCCGCCCGTATTTCGGCGACGCCGCCGACGGCCAGCTCGGCCGCTTCTACGGCGTCGGCACCACGCGCAGCGAGCCCGGCTACTACCTGTCCGCGCCGCTCGGCGACCGCCACAAGCCGCGCGGCGTGGCGGTGGTCAAGGTCGGCCTGGAGCCGCTCGAGAACCGCTGGCAGGGCGCCGACGCGCAGATGCTGCTGACCGACGAGAACGGCGTGGTGATCCTGGCCTCGGACCCGTCGCTCAAGCTCGCCGCGCTCAGGCCGCTGTCGGCCGAGCAGCGCGTCCGCCTGCAGCGCAGCCTCCAGTACAACCGCGCCCCGCTGCCGCAGCTCGAACTGGCGCCGGTGCGCAAGCTGTCCGACAGCGACGCGCTGGTGCGCCTGCGGCGCGGCCCGCCGATGCTGGCGCAGAACGCGGAGCTGGTCGGCACCGACTGGCAGCTCACGCTGCTTACCAACACCTCCCAGGCGCGCCTGGCCGCGCTCAACACCGCCGCGCTGGCGGGCGTGCTGACCGCCTTCGTGCTACTGCTGGCGGCGGCCTGGAACGTGCGCCGGCGCATCGCCGGCGAGCGGCTGGCCGCGCGCGCCGCGCTCGAGGCCGCCAACAGCGAGCTGGAGCGCAAGGTGGCCGAGCGCACCGCCGACCTGTCGGCCGCCAACCAGCAACTGCAGGCCGAGGTGGCCGAGCGCATCCGCGCCGAGGCCACCCTGCGCCAGGCCCAGGACGGCCTGCTGCAGGCCGGCAAGCTGGCCGCCGTGGGGCAGATGTCCACCGGCATCGCCCACGAGCTCAACCAGCCGCTGGCGGCGCTGCGCACGCTCTCCGGCAACACGCAGAAATTCCTCGCGCGCGGCGACAATGCCACCGCGCAGGCCAACCTCGCCACCATCATCGGCCTGGTCGAGCGCATGGGCCGCATCACCGGCGCGCTCCGGTCGTTCGCGCGCAAGCCCGGCCAGGGCGGGCGCACCGCGCGGCTGGACGAGGCGCTCGACAACGCGCTGTTCCTGCTCGACACGCGCCTGCAGGCCATGCGCCCGGAACTGCGCCGCCAGCTCGAGCCCGGCCTGGTGCTGGCCTGCGACCCCAACCGCCTGGAGCAGGTGCTGGTCAACCTGATCGGCAACGCGCTCGACGCGATGGCCGCCACCGCCGCGCCGGTGCTGGAGATTCGCGCCCACCTGGCCGGCGACAAGCTGCGCCTGACCGTCCGCGACAACGGCCCGGGCCTGTCCCAGGAAGCCTTCGCGCGCCTGTTCGAGCCGTTCTTCACCACCAAGCCGGCCGGCCAGGGGCTGGGGCTGGGCCTGACGCTGTCGGCCGGCATCCTGGACGAGTTCGGCGGCAGCCTCGACGCCAGCAACCATCCCGACGGCGGCGCCTGCTTCACGCTGGTGCTGCCGCTGGCGCGGCCCGGGGCCGGACCGGGCTGCCCGGGTGGCCAGCCAGGCAAGGAAACCGCACATGACGACTAGCCCGCTCACCGTACTGATCGTCGAGGACGACCCGGACGTGCGCCTGGGCTGCGAGCAGGCGCTGCGGCTCGAAGGCATCGCCACGCGCGCGGCCGGCAGCGCCGAGGCGGCCCTGCGCGAAGCCGGCGCGGGCTTCGCCGGCGTGGTGGTCAGCGACATCCGCCTGCCCGGCATGGACGGCATGGCGCTGCTGCGCGAGCTCCGCGCGCGCGACGCCACGCTGCCGGTGGTGATGGTGACCGGCCACGGCGACGTCAGCCTGGCGGTGCAGGCCATGAAGGACGGCGCCTACGACTTCCTCGAGAAGCCGTTCTCGCCCGAGCAGCTGGTGGAGGTGGCGCGGCGCGCGCTGGAGCAGCGCCGCCTGGTGCTGGAGGTGGCCGACCTGCGCCGCAGGCTGGCCGGGCGCGACACGCTCGAGGCGCGCCTGACCGGCCATTCGCCGGCCATCGAGCGGCTGCGCCGCCTGATCGCCGACTTGGCCGACACCGCCGCCAACGTGCTGATCCACGGCGAGACCGGCACCGGCAAGGAGCTGGTGGCGCGCTGCCTGCACGAAGCCAGCGCGCGCCACGCGCGGCATTTCGTGCCGATCAACTGCGGCGGGCTGCCCGAGCAGCTGTTCGAAAGCGAGATCTTCGGCCACGAGGCCGGCTCCTTCACCGGCGCGGCGCGCCGGCGCATCGGCAAGATCGAGCACGCCGAGGGCGGCACGCTGTTCCTCGACGAGATCGAGAGCATGCCGATGCCGATGCAGATCAAGCTGCTGCGCGTGCTGCAGGAGCGCGTGGTGGAGCGGCTCGGCTCCAACACCCCGGTGCCGGTCAACACGCGCGTGGTGGCGGCCACCAAGTCCGACCTCAAGGCGCTGTCGGAGGCCGGCCAGTTCCGCGCCGACCTCTATTACCGGCTCAACGTGGTCACGCTGGAACTGCCGCCGCTGCGCGAGCGCCGCGAGGACGTGCCACCGCTGTTCGAGCATTTCGTGGCGCAGGCCGCGCTGCGCTTCGAGCGCGAGGCGCTGCCGGCGAGCCGCGCCGAGATGGCCGCGCTGATGGCCTACCAATGGCCCGGCAACGTGCGCGAGCTGCGCAACCTCGCCGAGCGCCACGTGCTCGGGCTCGGCTGCAACCCGGGCCAGGGCACCGCCGCGCCGGCCGCGCTGCCGCTGGCGCAGGCCGTCGAGCAGTTCGAGCGCGCGCTGGTGGCCGACGCCATGCGCCGCCACGACGGCAACCTGAGCCGCGCCAGCGAGGCGCTCGGCATCGCCAAGACCACCTTGTTCGACAAGGTGAAGAAGTACCGGCTCTGAGCCGCGCGGCGGCGCGCCCGCCGACTGCCGCGCCGCCGCCCGCCCTTCCCCCTTCCCGTTCGTCCTTCCCGTTCGTCCTTCCCCTTCGTCCGTCCCCTTCGTCCGTCCCTTTCGTCCTTCCCCCGCTGCGCCGCGGGCCGGCCCGCGCCGCGCCGCCGCGCGCGCTGTGTGAGGTGCCGCACCGAAGCGCGCCGGCCGGCGCGCCACCATGAGCTCACCCCTTCCCGCGCGCCCCGCGTCCTCCCGGCGCCAGGCGCGGCCGGTGCGGGACCAAGCCCGGCCGCCGGCCGGGGCGCGCGCGCGTGCCGCGGCCGCCAACCATCGAGCGCAACGACGATGATCCTGCAAGGCAACGACCCGACCACCGGCGCCTCGTTCACGCTGGGCAACCGGCTCCAGCGCCAGCTCTGGCAGTGCGTCTGGCTGTGCCTGTTCCGGCCCAGCCCGCGCCCGCTGCACGCGTGGCGCGCGGCGCTGCTGCGGCTGTTCGGCGCGCGCCTCGGGCCGCATGTGCACATCTACCCGGACGTGAAAATCTGGGCGCCGTGGCAACTGAGCGTGGGCGGCCACAGCGGCGTGGCCGACGGCGTCACGCTCTACAACATGGCGCCGATCGAGATCGGCGCCCACTGCGTGGTCTCGCAGGGCGCGCACCTGTGCACCGGCAGCCACGACTACAACAGCGCCAATTTCCAGTTGGTGGCGCATCCCATCGTGCTGGCATCGCACGTGTGGATCTGCGCCGAGGCCTTCGTCTCGCCGGGCGTGTCCCTGGCCGAAGGCGCGGTGGTCGCGCCGCGCGCCGTGGTGACGCGGAGCCTGCGCGCGCCCTGGACCGTCTACGCCGGCGTCCCGGCCCGGCCCATCAGCACGAGGACAAGACATGGCACAGCCCCAGCCTAGTCCGGCCAGCGCGGCCGGCCAGATGCAGCCGCGGCACGCCGCGCCCGGCGTCTCGGTGCTGATCCTCACGCGCAACGAGGAGCAGGACCTGCCGGGCTGCCTGCAGAGCGTGGCGTGGTCCGACGACATCCACGTCTACGACTCCATGAGCACCGATGCCACCGTGCAGATCGCCCGGCGCTTCGGCGCCCACGTCACGCAGCGGCCGTTCGACAACTGGGCCAGCCACCAGAACTGGGGCCTGCGCCATATCCGCTTCCGCCATCCCTGGGTGTTCTACATCGACGCCGACGAGCGCATGACGCCCGCGCTGGTCGAGCAGGTGTGCGCCGCCGCGCGCGGCGCGCGCGACGAGGTGGCCTACCGCGTGCAGCGGCGCGACTTCTTCCTCGGCACCTGGCTGCGCCACGTGCAGGCCGCGCCGTTCTACCTGCGCCTGTTCCGGCCCGAGCGCATGCGCTACGAACGGCTGGTCAATCCCACCTCGATCCCCGACGGTCCGGTCGGCGAACTGTCCGGCTATCTCGACCACTTTCCCTTCAGCAAGGGCCTGAGCCACTGGATCGCGCGCCACAACGGCTACAGCAGCCTGGAGGCGCAGCAGACCATCGACAACCGGCGCGGCAAGGCGGACTTCAGCCTGCGCGAGGCGCTGTTCGCGCGCGACTTCCACCGCCGGCGCGCGCACCAGAAGGAACTGTTCTTCCGCCTGCCGCTGCGCCCGCTGGCCAAGTTCCTGCTGCTCTACCTGGGCAAGCGCGGCTTCCTCGACGGCCGCGCCGGGCTGACCTACGCGATCCTGCAATCGATCTACGAATACTTCATCGTCATCAAGACGCGCGAACTCAGGGCGCAGGCCACGGCCGCGGCCGCCACCGCGGACGGCGACCCGGCCGCGCCGGACCTGGTGCCGTGCAGCGAGCCCGCGCTGGCCGCCGACCTCGCCAGGCTGCCCGCCGCCGCGCCCGCTGCGATGCCCGCTGCGATGCCGGCCGCGCTGCCCGTGCTCGAGACCGCCGGCTCCGGGCCGGCCTAGCGCCGGCGCCGCCCCCCTCATGCCCGCCGCCGGCCACGCCGGCGCGCGCGGACGCAAGCCATCTGCCGCGCGGCGCGCGGGCGGGCGTCCCGCGCGCGCCGCCGGCTGCCCTTCGCGCACCGCGACGGGGCATCCTGGGTGCAGGGTAGACCCCGCTTCAGATGTCTGCATTGTTTGCGATAAATTCCGCTGGCCGCGTGTCTGCCAGAACGCGACAATATGCGTTTAAAGACAGAAGTGGGAGCGTTCGAGGCGTTTTCGAAATATTTGCCACCCCCGGTGGCAGCGTATGTTCGATAACGCATATGATTGGAAACCGGCATTCTTCCCTTGGAAGAAGAAGGCACCTGTGACGCAAGATCACGTCCTTGCATGGCTGCGGAGCACCTCCGCTTCCGGCGCCCGGGTTATCGGGCAGGTCATGCAAGAGGCTCAGGGTGCCGGCACGCCATGCGTCGTTGCGCTTTTTTTACGCGCGGCCGGAATCCAAACCAGCGCGGGAGGCACGCGCTGTCACTGCCAGTCGCACCGCAGTGCGGAGTTTTCTTGTTAACGGGTGAACGGATGAAACTGGATTCAGAACTGGCTGAAAAGCCTTACTACAGCACGCGTACCGCCGCCAAGCTGCTCAATGTCTCGTTGGGCACTGTACAGAAGATGGTGGAGCGCGGCGAACTCGGTGCCTGGAAGACCAACGGGGGCCACCGCCGCATTCACAAGGAGACCGTGCACCGGCTGCTGGCCACGCGCGTCGGCCAGGACCTGCCGTCGGTGCACGAGCTCGATCTCGTGGTGTTCCACCCCAACCACCAGGAAGCCCAGCGCATCCACGCGCAACTGGGCAAGTGGGGCCTGCCGCTGAAGAGCGTGGTGGTGGAGGACGTGGTGGACACGATCATCACGTCGGTCAGCTCGCACCCGCGCGTGGTGCTCTACTACGTGGAGGAACTGAGCGACGCCGAGTCGGCCACCATCGAGAAGCTGCAGAACTTCTTCGCGCGCCAGAACGTCATCTTCGCCGTGATCACCAACCGCCAGGCCTACGACGGCGTGGCCGACGCCCTGCAGCACTGGGGCATCATGGTCTTCCTGAAGACGCCGTCGCTCGAAGAGGTCAAGGGCTTCCTGCGCGCACAGCTGATGATGACGCGCGGCGCGGCCGGCTGAGCCCCGCGGGCATCCGCCGGCACGGGGGGCCGATGCCGATGCCGGCTCACGCCGGCTCCGCCTCCGCCGCGCGCGCGGGCAGCGGCGCGGCCGCCGCCATCATCCAGCCGTAGAGATCGCGCGGGTCGGGCGGCGTGGCCACCAGCTCCACGTGGCTGCCGCGGTGCCGCGCGTGGGCCGCGGCATGGAGCCAGCGCAGCGCGGCGTAGTCCTCCAGCGCGAACCCGACCGAATCGAACACCGTCACCTCGTGCGCGCCGCCGCGCCCCGACGCGCGCCCGGCCAGCACTTCCCACAGCTCCGTGACCGGCCAGTCGGCCGGCAACTGCTGGATCTCGCCCTCGATGCGCGTCTGCGGCGCGTATTCCACCACGATGCGCGCCGCGCGCAGGATGTCCGCGTGCAGCTCGGTCTTGCCCGGGCAGTCGCCGCCCACCGCGTTGATGTGCACGCCCGGCGCCACCATCTCCGGCGTCAGGATGGTGGCGCGTGTCTTGTCCGCGGTCACGGTGCTGACGATGTCGGCGCCGTCCACCGCGGCGCGCGCCGATGCCGCCGCCACCACCCTCAGGCCCGGTATCCCGTCGAGGTTGCGCGCCAGCCGCGCGGTCGCGGCCGGGTCGATGTCGAACGCGCGGATCTCGCGGATGCCGAGCATGGCGTGAAAGGCCAGCGCCTGGAACTCGGCCTGCGCGCCATTGCCGATCAGCGCCATGACCCTGGCGCCGGGCCGCGCCATCGCGTGCGCGGCCAGCGCCGAGGTGGCCGCGGTGCGCAGCGCGGTGGCCAGCGTCAGGTCGGCCAGCAGCAGCGGAAAGCCGCTCGCCACCTCGGCCAGCACGCCGAAGGCCATCACCGTGGGCATGGCCGCCAGCGCGTTGCGCGGATGGCCGTTGACGTACTTGAACGCATACTGCACGCCGTCGCTGGCCGGCATCAGCTCGATCACGCCGCCCGGCGAATGCGAGGCCAGCCGCGCCGATTTCTCGAACGCGTCCCAGCGCAGGAAATCCTGGCGGATGTGATGGGCCATCTGCGCGATGGCGCTGGCGACGCCGGTCTCGCGCACCAGCGCGGCCACGTCGCCGGCATCCAGGAAGCGGGTCAAGGCGATCTCTCTCATGATGTTCCCCCGTTGAATGGCGTGCGCGCCCGGCCGGCGCTCACGCGGCGGCCGGCGCCGCGCGCGTGCCGGCGGTGGCCTGCGCCGCGGCGCTGGTGCGGTCCAGCCGCAGCGTCATGCAGTACGCGCCGCCGCCCGACAGCATGAACGGCGACAGGTCGACCTCGCGCAGGTGGTAGCCGCGCTGGCCCAGCTCGGCGCGCAGGTGCGGCGTGGTGCGCGTCATCACGATCTGGTCGTGCAGGTTGACGGCGTTGACGCTGAAGTGGCGCAGGTCGTCCTCGCTGGCCTCGATGCGCTGGCTGGCCGGCACGCGCCCGCGCAGCGTGCGCAGCGCCTGCGGCGTGAAGGCCGGCGGGTAGTACAGGATCTCGCCGCCCGACAGCGGGCAGAAGCACACGTCGAGGTGATAGCTCTGCTCGGTGGCCAGCTCCAGCGCCACCACCTCGCGGCCGAAGCGCTGCGCCATCACGTCGGCCGCGGCGCGCGTCGAGCGCGGGCCGAAGCCGGCCCAGAAATGGCCGCGCACCGCGTCCCAGATGCAGTCGCCCGCGCCCTCCTGGAAACAGCCTTCGGGCAGCACGCTCACCGCGTCGATCAGGCCGCGCTCGCGCAGGCCCTCGAAGATGCGCGCGAACGGCGCTTCCTCGCCGGCGCGCTCGGGATGGCGGAAGCGCGCCAGCACCGCGTGGCCGTCCAGCACCACCGCCGCGTTGGCCGGGAACACCATGTCGGGCAGGCCCGCCGTGCCGGGCGCGGTCTCCACCGCGAAGCCCGACGCGCGCAGCGCGGCGTGGAGCGCCTCGAACGAGCGCACCGCGTGCTGGTGCATGCCGCGCGGATCGCGCGCCCAGAGGCCCGGGTCCATCCACGGGTTGATGCTGTAGGACACGTCGTAGTGGGTCGGGTCGACAAGCAGGATGGTGGGCTGGTTGATCACGCTGGCTCCTTTCTGGGTGACGGCTGCGGGGGTGGAAGGTGCGTGCGGTCCGAGGACCGCGGTGACTGCATTCTGGTGCAGTGCAGCGCTAACTAAAAGGCAGCAGGTTGCGCAATCCGCCTGCTATGCTTTTCACATCGCCAGTTTCATCTGGCGAATCGCCAACCCGATCCAGGTACACCCCAGGCCACCCCCGGAAACCCGCATGGACGACACCGACCGCCAGCTTCTCGCCCTGCTGCGCGACAACGCGCGCCTGCCCGCCACCGCGCTGGCCAAGGCCCTGCGGGTGTCGCGCGCGACCGTGCAGAACCGCATCGACAGGCTGGAGAAGGAAGGGCTGATCGTCGGCTACACGGTCCGCCTCAAGCCCGAGGCCGAGGCCCACCGCATCCGCGCGTGGATGACCATCGCCGTGGAAGGCAACAAGGGCCGCCAGGTGCTGCAGGCGCTGCGCGGCGAGCCCAACGTGCAGGCCCTGCACACCACCAACGGGCGCTGGGACATCATCGCCGAGCTGCGCGCGGACACGCTCGAGGCGTTCGACCGCACGCTCGACCGCATCCGCATGATCGACGGCATCGGCGCCACCGAGACCAGCATCCTGCTGTCGAGCTACAAGCTCTGAGCGGCATGCGCTCCGGCATGCCCGCCGGGAGCGCGCGGTCCGGCGTAAACGCGCGTGACCCGGTGTAACCCCGCGTAATCCTGTGTAATCCCGGCGTGGCACCCGGCCGCGGCGCCCCGCAGCGGGCCGCCGCATCGCCTTTTCCCCCTCTCCCTCCCCCCTCCGACGACACGCGGCCAACCCGGGCGTCCCGCTTCCTGGCTGGCGCGCCGCATGGCCGCCGGGCGCCCCTCCCGGCCCGCCCAGGCGCCGCCCGGGCGGCATGTTCGGGATGCCCGCCGTGGCGTCTCCTGCCGCGCATAAGTTCAATTTATTTAAGTCTGTGTTGCAAAAAATACATTGCGGAAACTAAAATGATAATTATTTTCATTTACTTAGTGATCCATGCGCCACCAAGGGAGATCGGAGGCGGCCGCGACAGGGATCCCGCACAGCAAAAGGAGGTGCCGCCTAAACCACTTGGATCCAAATCATCCCCGTCATCACATGGCGTCGGCAGCACCGCAACGCGCGAACCTGGCAAGCGCTGCCCGGCGACATGAGCATCGGCATGGCCGCATGCATGCACTGGAACGGGTGCCCCTATGACGATCTGTATCTGCCGCGATACGGACCCATCCAAAACACAACAAATGTCTTACATCCGCAGTCGAAAATCCTCGCCCTCCGAATCCCGCACGGGTTATCCGTCGCTCGCCGGAGCCGCCGCCACCATCGCCACCGGCCTGACCCTGGGCTGCCCGCTGCCCGCCGCCGCGCAGGCCGCGGCCCCGTCGGAAGTCACGCTGCCGCCGGTGCAGGTCAGCGCCGCCTCGGGCACCTACAAGACCGATACTCTGGCCTCGCCGAAATTCACCGAGCCGCTGAAGGACACCACGCAGACCGTCACCATCATCAACCAGGAAATCATCAAGGACCAGCAGGCGACCACGCTGACGGAGGCGCTGCGCAACGTGCCCGGCGCGGGCACCTTCTTCGCCGGCGAGAACGGCAGCACCAGCACCGGCGACGCGATCTACATGCGCGGGATCGACACCTCGAACAGCATCTACGTCGACGGCATCCGCGACACGAACACCACCTACCGCGACATGTTCAACACGCAGCAGGTCGAGGTCATCAAGGGGCCGTCGGGCTCGGACTACGGCCGCAGCGCGCCGAGCGGCTCGATCAACCTGATCACCAAGCAGCCCACGCTCGACAACAGCTTCGACGCCAGCCTGAGCGCGGGCACGTCCAGCTACGCGCGCTCGACCATCGACTGGAACCGCGCGATCGGCGAAACCACCGCGTTCCGCCTGAACCTGATGGGGCACAAGGCCGACGTCGCCGGCCGCGACGAAGCCGAGAACCAGCGCTGGGGCATCGCGCCTTCGCTGGCGTTCGGCCTGAACACGCCGACCACGGTGTACATCGACTACATGCACGTGAAGCAGAACAACGTGCCGGACGGCGGCGTCTCGACCATCGGGCTGCCCGGCTACCGCGCGCCGAACGCCGCGCTGTCGCTGCTGAACACGAGCGGCAGGGTCGACACGCACAACTTCTACGGCACCGCGTCGGACCACGACGACTCGACCACGGACATGGCCACCATCCGCGTGGACCACCGCTTCAGCGACACCACCACGCTGCACAACACCACGCGCTGGGCGCAGACCAAGCAGGACTACCTGCTGACCTCGTTCATGGCCGCCGCGACCAACATCGTGACGCCCAACCCCGCCGATCCGTCGACCTGGACCATGACGCGCACGCCCAACCTGCGCGACAGCGTCAACCAGATCCTGAGCAACCAGACCAACGTCACCAGCAAGTTCGCGACCGGCAGCTTCAAGCACGACATCAGCGCCGGCGTCGAATTCACGCACGAAGAGCAGACCCTGTACGGCCACAATTCGCCGACGCTGCCCAACGTCAGCATCTACAGCCCGAACAGCAGCCTGTTCGCGACGAACTACGGCAAGAACGGCGCCGACTCCAGCGGCTCGACCAACACCGTCGCCGCCTACCTCTTCGACACGGTCGAGCTGACCGACCGCATCCAGGTCAACGGCGGGCTGCGCTGGGACCACTACAACACCCACTATTCGAGCGCCACCGCGTGCGGCGGCACCGGCCGCACCGTGGTGGCCTGCCCTGGCGGCGTCGCCGCCGGCACGCCCGTGACCACGGTCAACGCCTCGACCTCGGGCAACCTGTTCGACTGGAAGCTGGGCGCGCTGTACCGCGTGACGCCGAACGGCAACGTCTACGCCAACTACGCGGTTTCGCAGCAGCCCCCGGGCGGCGCCAACTTCGCCCTGGCCGCGGCCGGCAGCGGCAACAGCGCCAACCGCATCGACTTCTCGCCGCAGCGCGCGAAGACGGCCGAGATCGGCACCAAGTGGGAGCTGTTCGACAAGAAGCTGCTCACCTCGGCCGCGCTGTTCCGCACCGACATCACCAACGAAGTGCAGTTGCTCGACGACGGCACCTACGGGCAGATCGGCAAGAAGCGCGTGCAGGGCATCGAGCTGGGCGCGGCGGGGCAGATCACGCCGAACTGGTCGCTGACGGGCGGCTACACCCTGCAGAACGCCACCGTCGCGGCGGGCAGCGCGGTCTCGCAGGACGGCTCCAACCTGCTCTCCTACACGCCCAAGCACGCGCTCTCGCTGTGGACCACGTACAAGCTGCCGCTGGGCTTCACCATCGGCGGCGGCGCGCGCTACCTGAGCGGGCTCAAGCGCGGCACGGACGGCGCGGTCGGCACGCCGGACCACACCGATCCGTACTGGGTGTTCGACGCGATGGCCAGCTACCGCGTGTCGCGCAACCTGAGCTTCCAGGTGAACGTGTACAACATCTTCGACAAGAACTACGTCGCGTCCATCAACAAGAGCGGCTACCGGTATTTCCCGGGAGCGCCGCGCACCGCGCTGCTGACGGCTAACATCAGCTTCTGACGGCAGCCAGGCCGCCCCGCCGGCGGCCGCGCGCGGCCGGCGGGGCATCAATACAACATGTCGACATCATGATTCTCCACATCCCCGGCGTGCTGAGCGCCGCAGAAGTCCGGACCCTGCGCGGCAGGCTCGAGTCCGGCGCATGGGTGGACGGCCGCGCCACGGTCGGCACCGCCGGCGCCAGGGTGAAGAACAACCGCCAGGCCCCGGCCAATGCCCCGGCCTCGATCGAAATGGCGGGCATCGTCACCGAGGCGCTGAAGAAGAACGCCCTGTTCTTTTCCGCGGCGCTGCCGCTGCGCATCGCCCAGCCCTTGTTCAACCGCTACGACAGCGCGAATCTGGAGCACTACGGCTTCCACGTCGACGGCGCGGTGCGCGCCCACGACCACAGCCCGGGCTGGCTGCGCACCGACCTGTCGGCCACGCTGTTCCTGTGCGACCCCGAGGAATACGACGGCGGCGACCTGACCATCCGCGACACCTACGGCGTGCACGAAGTCAAGCTGCCGGCCGGCGACATGGTGCTGTACCCGTCCACCAGCGTGCACTGCGTCACCCCCGTGACCCGCGGCAGCCGCCTGTGCTCGTTCTTCTGGATGCAGAGCATGATCCGCAACGACGGCCGGCGCACGATGCTGTTCGAGCTGGACCAGGCCATCCAGTCGCTGCGGACCCGCTGCGGCGAGTCGGAAGAGCTGCTGACGCTGACCCACCACTATCACAACCTGCTGCGCGAATGGTCTGAGATCTGAGCGCCGAGCCCCTTCGGATGGCCCACGCCACGCCGCGCCCCCGCCCCCTTTCCACCATGAGCGCTTCCGAATCCGTACTCCGCGACGCCGGCCTGCGTCCCACCCTGCTGCGGCTCCAGGTCCTCGGCGCGCTGCAGCGCTGCGCCCACGCGCACCCGACCGCGGAAGCCCTCTACGTCGCCCTCCGGGACGCCGGCAACCAGGTCGGCATCGGCACCGTCTACCGCGTGCTGGGCGACATGGAGAACGCCGGCATCGTCCGGCGCAGCCAGCTCGGCCACGGCAAGTCGTTCTACGAGCTGTCCGACGGCAGCCGGCACGTCCACGTGGTCAGCATGCAGGACGGGAAGATCTTCAAGTTCGAGGACGAAGCCCTGCTCGAACGGCTGGACCGCTTCGTCGCGGAAAAAGGCTACCGCATCGTGGACCTGCAGCTCACGGTCTACGTGCAGCCCGCCTGAACCCGCGCGCGGCCCGCCTGCCCGCCTCTCGCCCTCCCGCCCTCCGATGGGGCGGCTGTCTCCCCGCAGCCACATCGGCATATGTAAGCAAATGTAATTTCGAGCTATCATGAGCGCCGGCATTTGCCACCGTTGATCCACATCTGACCTCCCCCGGGACAGCCCTGCGCGCGCGAGCCGCGCACGGCCATAGCCAGGACAAGAACAAGAACGCCGCAGGATGACCAGCTCGCCTCACCACGCCACGCCGGCGGCGCCAGCCGGCACGGGCGCGCCGCCCACCGGCCACGCCGCCGGCGCGCGGGAAGATGCCCGGCGCTACAAGCCGGCGACGCGCTTCCTGGTCTCGCTGCCGTTCGCGCTGGTGATCTCCTTCCTGATGCTGTGGGGCGTGCCCAAGGTGGTGCCCTCCAGCGACGCCATCACCCACGTCACCGCGCGCGCGCAGAGCGCGCTGGTGGGCGCCTTCTACCCCGCCGCGCGCCGCGACGACGTGACCGTGCTGCTGATCGACGACACCTCCCTGGCCGAGGCCGGCCAGGGCTGGCCGGTGCCGTACCGCACGCACGCGCGCTGGCTGTCGGTGCTGGGGCAGGCCTACAAGCCGCGCGCGATCTTCGTCGACATCACCTTCACGCAGGCGCGCGACGACGCCACGCTGCCCGCGCTGGTGCTGGCGCTGTGCCGGCTGCGCGACCGCGGCGTGCCGGTCTTCCTGGCCGCGCTGCCCGGCGCGGACGGCCGGCTGGCGCTGCGCCCGGGCCTGGCCACGCCCGCCGGCGAGGCGCCGTGCTTCACGCTGGTCGGCGTGGACTACGAGGCCGACCGCATCGACCGCCTGATCTGGAACTACCCGCTGTGGCGCGAGGCCGGCGGCCATGAAGGCAGGCACGAGAACCGGGCGCACGGCGGGGAGCGCGGCGAAGCGCACGGCGAAGCGCGCGACGAAGACAGCGCCCCGCCCGCGCGCAGCGCCGCGCTGGCGGTGGCCGAGGATGCCGCCGGCGTGAAGCTCGAGCGCGAGGAAGCGCCGATGGCGCTGGTCTGGGGCGTGGACAATGCCGGCCTGCCGCGCTTTGCCGAATGGTGCCGGCCCTATGCCGGCCCCGGCGAGGTCCTGCCGCCCGCGCTGCGCGCGCTGTGGGCCGGCGACGAGGCGCTCAAGCCGATCTGCCCCTACAGCCGCGCGCTGACCATGCGCGAGCTCAAGCCGGCCACCGAGGCGGACGCGCAGCGGCTGCGCGAGCGCATCGACGGCCGCTTCGTGCTGATCGGCACCTCGATGGCGGGCAGCAACGACCTGGTGGCGTCGCCCGTGCACGGTCCGATCCCGGGCGTGTTCATGCACGCGATGGCGCTCGACAACCTGCTGACCTACGGCGCGCGCTACAAGCGCGCGCTGGAATGGGAGATGCCGCCGCCGTGGCGCCTGGCCGTGCTGGGCCTGGTCGCGGTGGCGCTGACCCACCTGCTGCTGCACCGCCGGCGCCTGTTCGGCGGCCCGCCGCCGCGGCACGCGCGCGGGCGCTGGCGGCGCCAGCCCGGGGTATGGCTGCGCCGCCTGCGCGCGCGCCTGCGCCACGCCTGCACCACCGGCGCACGCGGCCCGCGCAACCGGCACCTGAGCGCGTTCCTGCTCGGCGCCGGCCGGGTCGGCGCGTTCCTCTCGGGGCAGGCCTGGCGCGTGGCCTATTCCACGCTGGCCATCATGCTGTTCATCGTCGGCGCTCAGTGGCTGCTCGACGTCGGCACGCTGCCCGTGGTGGACCTCGCCGCGATGGCGCTCGCCGCCGAATGGTTCGGCTGGACCCGCAAGATCACCGACATCGCGCTCGGCACCGACCCGGACGAGCCACCCCTGACCGAATCGCACCACCCGGAGTAAAAACCATGCGCCGCCTCCCGTCCCTCCGCGCCCGCCTCGCTGCCACCCTGCTCGCCCTGCTCCCGGTCCTGCCGGTCCTGCCGGCGTTGCCGGCCGGCGCCGCCACGCCGCCGTCCGACCTCGGCCAGGTCGCCGGCGCCGTCGTCAAGCCGCTGCCGCTGTACGCGCACCCCGGCGACGCCGCCGCCGCGCAGAGCGTGGCGCCGGACAACCTGCCGTGGCCCGTGCTCGAGTCGAAGGACGACTTCTACCGCGTGCGCGTGGCCGGGCACGACTACTGGGTCGACAGCATGACCGTGCGCGTCACGCGCGGCGCCAAGGCAAGCTGCGCCGGCACCGTGATGCAGGGCGGCAGCAACCACAGCCCGACCGGCTCCACCCCGGGCGCCGGCGAAGCCAACTGCCGCTGAGCGCCATGCGAGCAAGCCCGAAGCCCAGGCGCCCGCGCCGCGCGCCGGCGCGGCCTGTGCTGGCCACGCTGGCGGCGCTGGCCGCGGCATGGCTGGCCGCCGGCTGCGCCACGCTGCCCGGCGGCGACACCTTCGCCCTCAAGACCGGCGAGCTGCCGCCCGTGCCCACCGGGCGCACATGGCCCGACCCGGCCCCGGACGTGCGCAACCAGCGCGCGCGCGGCTACGGCCTGGTCGACATGCCGGAGATGCAGGCCTATCTCGACGGCCTGCTGGCCAGGGTCAAGACCGCGGCCGGCGTGCCGGACTGGCCCGGCGCGGTCTACATCACCGCCTCCGGCGACCTGCAGGCCTATTGCACCGGCAGCGGCAACATCTACCTGTCGCTGGGCTGGCTGGCCTCGGCCGAGTCGGAGGACGAGATCGTGGCGCTGCTCTCGCACGAGTACGGCCACGTCTATCTCGACTACCACCAGCTCGAAGGCGCGGCCGACGCCGCCGACAAGGTCGCCACCTGGACCACCGTGGGCGTGGTGCTGGCGCGCAAGGCCGGCAACGCCGCCGGCTGGGGCCTGGCCGACAGCGTGCTGGCCTCCTACGCGCTCGGCAAGAGCGTGCTGGTGCCGGCCTGGGGCCGCCAGCAGGAAGAGAACGCCGACCGCTTCGGCGCCACCGTGAGCCTGCGCCTGGGCTACTCGTTCACGCAGGGCTTCAAGGCCTTCCTCGAGCGCCAGGACACCTGGGAGCAGAAGAACGCCGCGCTGCGCGAGGCCCAGCAGCAGCGCCTGCTCGAGCAGGTCAAGCAGGCCGCCGCCGACAATGCGCGCAAGAAGAGCACGGCGCAGGGCAACGACGCCGTCAACCAGACCGTGCGCGAACTGGAGGCCTCGCTGGAGTCCGGCGGCGCCGGGCTGTTCCAGAACCTCGACAACGGCATGCGCGGCCTATGGGACCAGCTCACGGTGTCGCACCCGTCGACCGCGGGCCGGCTCGACTCGCTCACCGCGCAGGTCATGCCGCTGATGGCCGGCAAGCCGCGCCCGCGCCCGAGCGTGGCGCCCTGGACGCGCGCGCTGGCGCAGCGGCGCACCGCCGCCACGCTGAAGAACTACCAGCTCGCCGCCGATGCCCAGGGCGCCTTGCAGGCGCAGGACTTCGCCCGCGCGCGCAGGCTGGCGCTGGAAGCCAGCTCCGGCCCCACGGCGCGCCAGGCGCTGCCGCTGATGACGCTGAGCCTGGCCGAGCTCGGCCCCGGCGGCAACGCGCAGGGCATGCAGCGCGCCGGCGCGCTGCTGGACCGCAACCTGCAGTCCGAGCCCGACCGCAGCTGGACGGTCTACGTGACCCGCGCCAGCGGGCTGCTCGGCGCCGGCCAGGGCCGGCAGGCGGGCCAGGTGATGGAGCAGGGCCTGAGCTACTTCAGCGACGCCCCCGCGGCCTGGCCCGACGCCATCCGCTTCTACGGCCAGGCCGGCGACTGGACCCGCGCCAAGCAGCTGGCGGCGCAGTGCGCTAGCCGCTTCTCCAGCTACGCCGGCGCCTGCAACACGGCGGCGCTGACCCCGGCCGAGAAAGCGGAGATCGACCGCCGCAACGAGCAGAAGGTCAAGAGCATGATGGACCGGCTCACGAAGAAGTGACGGCGCGCGCGGGCCCGCCGCGGCCCGCGCCGCGCAGCCGCTCGCGCCGCGTTTCTTCGTCGAGCACCTGCCCGCTGGGATGCAGCAGGTCGCGCAGCGACACCACGCCCACCAGCCGCATCGACTCCGCGTCCGCCACCACCGGCAGGCGGCCCACGCCGAGCGCCGCCATGCGCCCGGCGGCGGCGCGCGCGGTATGCGCGGGCAGCAGCACCTGCTCCGCGCCCAGCGGCATCATCAGCTCGCGCCCGCGCAGCGGCGAATCCTCCCGGCCGCGCAAGGCGTTGCGCTCCAGCATGCCCGCCACGCGCCCGCCGCACACCACCGGATAGGCGCGGTGCGGCGCGTGCTCGCCGAAATGGCGCGGCCACAGCGCGCCGACCGCCTGCTCGCCGTCCACGCTCACCACCGCGGTGGTCATCAGGTCCGCCACGTGCTGGCGCTCGAGCGGGTCGACGCCGTACTCGCGGTAGACGTGCAGGCCGCGGCGCGCGATCTTCTCGGTCATGATCGAGCGCTTCATGGTCAGCACCGTGAAGCCGTGCGCCACCGCGGTGGCCAGCAGCAGCGGCAGCAGCGCCTCGCTGTCGTGGGTCAGCCCGAACGCGAACACGATCGCGGTCAGCGGCGCGCCGAGCACGCTGCCCAGCACGCCGGCCATGCACACCAGCGCCCACAGCTGCGGCGAGCCGCCGGGCAGCACCGGCCCGAGCGCCACGCCCAGCCCCGCGCCGAGCATCAGCAGCGGCGCCAGCACGCCGCCCGAGGTGCCCGAGCCGAGCGCCGCGACCCAGATCGCCGCCTTGACCGCCAGCAGGGCCAGCGCCACTTCCAGCGCCAGGCGGTTGTGCAGCAGGTCGGCGATCACGTCGTAGCCCACGCCGAGCGCGCGCGGCTCGAAGTGGCCGCCGATGCCGACCACCGCGCCGCCGATGGCGGGCCACCACATCCAGTGCAGCCCGAGCCGGGAGAACAGGTCCTCGGTGCGGTACAGCGCCAGCGTCAGCACCGCGCCGAGCACGCCGCACAGCAGCCCGGCGACCACGCACGAGCCGAGCGCCACGGCGGAGGCGGGCGGCGTCTGCATGGCGAACAGCGGGCCGGAACCGAACGCCAGCGGGCGCAGGAAACCGGCCACCGCGCACGCCAGCGCCACCGGCAGCAGGCTGCGCGGGCGCAGCTCGAACAGCAGCAGCTCCACCGCCAGCAGCACCGCCGCCACCGGCGTGCCGAAGATCGCCGTCATGCCGGCGCAGGCGCCCGCCACCAGCAGCGTCTTGCGCTCGGCGGCGGTCAGGTGCAGGTATTGCGCCAGCAGCGAGGCGATCGAGCCGCCGGTCATGATGATCGGCCCCTCGGCGCCGAACGGCCCGCCGCTGCCGATCACGATGCCCGACGAGAGCGGCTTGAGCACCGCCACGCGCGGCGACATCCGGCTCTTGCCGAACAGCACCGCCTCGATGGCCTCGGGGATGCCGTGGCCGCGGATCTTGTCGCTGCCGTAGCGCGCCATCAGCCCCACCAGCAGCCCGCCGGCCACCGGCACCAGGATCGCCCACGCGCCGGGCGCGTGCTGCGCCGGCGAGCGCTCGGCCAGCGACAGCGTCTGGAAGAAGAAGAGATTGGTGAAGAAGCGGATCAGGTTCAGCAGCAGCAGCGCCGCCGCCGTGCTGACCGCGCCGATCGGCAGCGCCAGGGCGGCCAGCAGCAGCAGGCGCCGGCTGACGGCGTAGTCGCGTTTTTCGAAGTGCATGATGGGACTCGTGGGGGCTTGCGCGGTGCGCATATGGGGTGGTGCCGTGGCCGGCGCCGCGACAGCGAAATGTATCACGTCATGATATATTTGCGCCCGGCTTGCTGCGATGCGGCCGGCGGCGGATGCGTGCCGCCGCGCCCGCGCAGCCCGCCTTGCGCCCAGTCCCGGGCCACCGAACCGAGAACCAGGCCCGCCCCATGCCGCCATCCCAGGCCCCTTCCCCGGCTGATTCCCCGGCCAATTCCCGAGCCGCTTCCGCCACGGCTTCGGCCGCCGCGTCCACCGCCGCGCCGGCCGGTTTCCCGCCCGCGCCGGCGCGCGCCTGGCTGCGCGCGTTCGTGCCCGCCCCCGTCGCCGGCAGCCGGCGCGAGCGCTTCAAGAGCTGCCTGGGCGCGCTGCTCGGCCTGCTGGCCACCGAATGGATCAGCCACCGCATGCTCGGCGGCCTCAACCCGTGGTTCGTGGCGCCGATGGGCGCCTCGGCGGTGCTGCTGTTCGCGGTGCCGGCCAGCCCGCTGGCGCAGCCGTGGTCCATCGTCGGCGGCAACCTGGTGGCGGCGCTGATCGGGGTGGCGTGCGCGCGCTGGATTCCCGACCCCGGGCTGGCCGCCGCGGCGGCGGTGGCGCTGGCCATCGCGGCGATGTTCCGGCTGCACTGCGTGCACCCGCCCAGCGGCGCGGTGGCGGTCACGGCCGTGTTCGGCGGGCCGGCCGTGGCCAAGCTCGGCTTCGGCTTCGCGGCGTTCCCGGTGGCGCTCAATTCGATGTTGCTGCTGCTGGTGGCGCTGCTGTTCAACAACGCGCTGCGGCGGCGCTACCCGCACCGCCCGGCCGAGCACGCCAATGCGCACCGCACCGCCGATCCGCCGCCGAGCGCGCGCGTGGGCTTCAGCCGCGCCGACCTGGACGCGGTGCTGCGCGCGCGCGGCGAATTCCTCGACATCGAGGAAGACGACCTGGAAGACATCCTGGTGGCCGCGCAGATGCGCGCCTACCGCCGCCGCTTCGGCGAGGTGCGCTGCGAGCACATCATGTCGCGCGACGTGGTCACGGTGCAGCCCGGCCACAGCGGCGTGCAGGCGCGCGCGCTGCTCAACCGCCACGGCCTGCGCACGCTGCCGGTGGTGGACGAGGCGCGGCGCCTGGTCGGCATGCTGGGCCTGGCCGACCTGCTGGCCGCGCGCGCCGGCGGCCAGCCGCGCGCGGGCAGCGCCGGCGACCTGATGCACACCGGCATGGCCACCGCCCGGCCGGAGCAGCCGATGGTGGAGCTGGCGCGCGCGTTCTCCGACGGCGGCCTGCACGAGATGCCGGTGGTGGACGCGCAGCGCCGGCTGCTCGGCATCGTCACGCAGTCCGACCTGATCGCGGCGCTGCTGGAGCAGGGGCCGCCGCCGGCTCACCCGCCGGCCTAGCGCCCGGCCCCGTGCCCGCCGCAGCCGCCGCGAGCCGCGGCGGCTGCGCGCCGGCCCCGCCTCCCACACTCCCACACCCCGCGCCGGCGCGCGCCCGTGCCGCGGCGCAGCAACCGCAACGCAGCATTTTTTGCCCGCGCGCGCGCCGGCATCCCCGCTATCGGGCGGGAGGGTCTATGTTTTCCTATATATTGTCGGCGTTCCCGTCACGCCGGCATGCCCGGAGATGCACCCGATGAACTCCAGCCAACTGATCGAAAAAATTGCCGCCGTCCTGGCGCTGGTCGTCCTGATCGGCGGCTCGCTGCTGGTGCTGGCGCCGTTCACCACGGCGCTGCTGTGGGCCGCCATCCTCGCGTTCAGTTCCTGGTATCCCTATTCGGTGCTGTCGCGCTGGCTGGGCAACCGCCGCAGCCTGGCCGCCATGATCTGCGTGCTGCTGGCCGCCGTGATCGTGCTAGGCCCGTTCGTCTACGCCGGCGCCAGCTTCTCGGCCCATATCGACCAGCTCTCCGGCGTGGTAGACCGCTTCATCGACAGCGGCCTGCCGGCGCTGCCGGACTGGCTAAGCGGCCTGCCCTACGTCGGCAGCTACCTGCAGACCAGCTGGGACAAGGTGATCCACGCCGACTCCGACATGGTGGCCAACCTGCGCAAGCTGATCGCGCCGGTCGGCCACGCGGTGCTGGGCGCGGGCCTGTCGATCGGCGCCGGGCTCGGGCAACTGGCGCTGTCGATCGTGCTGGCGTTCTTCTTCTATACCGGCGGCGAGTTCGCGGTGGCGTGGCTGCGCGCGGGCATGCGCCGCATCGCCGGCGAGCGCGCCGACCACCTGCTGGCGCTGGCCGGCAACACCGTCAAGGGCGTGGTCTACGGCGTGCTGGGCACGGCCTTCGTGCAGGCGCTGCTGGCCGGCATCGGCTTCTGGATCGCGGGCGTGCCGGGCGCGGCCATCCTCGGCTTCGTGACCTTCTTCCTGTCGGTGATCCCGGTCGGGCCGCCGCTGGTGTGGATCCCGGCCGCGCTGTGGCTGTACCACACCGGCGCGCTGGGCTGGGCCATCTTCATGGTGGTGTGGGGCGTGGGCGTGGTCAGCATGGCCGACAACATCATCAAGCCGCTGCTGATCAGCAAGGGCACCGACATGCCGCTGATCTGGGTCATGCTGGGCGTGTTCGGCGGCGCGCTGGCGTTCGGCTTCCTCGGCGTGTTCATCGGCCCGACGCTGCTGGCGGTGGCCTACGCGCTGCTGCGCGACTGGACCATCGGCTCGCAGCAGCTGGCCGATCCGCCGCGCGCGCTGGCGCAGGGCAAACCCATCGCCGCCGAGGACGTGGCCGGCTCCGGCAAGGCATGAGCGAAGCGCGCCGCGACGACGCCCGCCCGCAGCCGCAACCGCAGCCGCAAGATCCGGCCGCGCTCGCGCGGCTGGTGGCCTGCGAATACTGCGACGCGGTCTACCAGCGCGAGCCCCTGGCCGACGGCGAGCGCGCGCTGTGCCTGCGCTGCGGCGGCCAGCTCTACCGCGAGAGCACGCGCGCCTATGCGCGCCTGCTGCCGCTGGTGCTGGCCGCGCTGATCCTGTTCGCGGTCTCCAACGCCTATCCGATCGTCGAGATGGACCTCAAGGGCGTGCGCACCGAGACCACGCTGTGGGGCGCGGTGCAGGCGCTCTACGCCGACCACATGGAGCTGGTGGCGATGCTAGTGTTCGCCACCACCATCCTGTTCCCGCTCACCGAGATGCTGATGATGCTGTACCTGCTGGTGCCGATGGCGCGCCACCGCATGCCGGCCGGCTTCGAGCGCATCGTGCGCGGCATCCGCCAGACGCGCCCGTGGGGCATGATCGAGGTGTTCATGATCGGCGTGCTGGTCACGCTGGTGAAGCTCTCGACGATGGCCCAGGTGCTGCCGGGCGTGGCGCTGTGGTCGTTCGGCGCGCTGGTGGTGGTGCTGGCGGCGATGCTGTCGTTCGACCCGCGCAACCTGTGGGACTACCTGGACGAGGAGCCGCGATGAGCGCCGCGCCGGATTCCGCCCCCACCCCTGCCCCCGCTCCCGCGCCGCGCGGCAACGGCGAAAGCGCGCTGGCGCGCTCGCGCCGCATGGCCGCCGGCGTGATGGCGGAGCTGGCCGACGACGACGAGGACAAGCCGCTGCCGCAGGTGCCCACCGCCACCTCGATGGGGCTGGTCTCGTGCCACGCCTGCGACGCGCTCAGCCCGCGCGCGCTGGAGGGCGGGCCCTGCCCGCGCTGCGGCGCCACGCTGCACCACCGCAAGCCGCACAGCGTGGCGCGCACCTGGGCCTTCCTGCTGGCGGCCTACATCCTCTACATTCCGGCCAACCTGCTGCCGGTGATGGTGACGCAGTCGATCCTCGGCACGCAGCACGACACCATCTTCTCGGGCGTGATCTACCTGTGGCTGTCGGGCTCCAACCTGCTGGCCATCGTGGTGCTGATCGCCAGCATCGTGGTGCCGCTGCTGAAGATGTGCATCCTGACCTTGCTGCTGCTGTCCGTGCATTTCCGCTCGCGCTGGCGCATCCGCCAGCAGACCCGCCTGTACGGCCTGGTCGAGGTCATCGGCCGCTGGTCGATGCTCGACATCTTCGTGGTGGCGCTGCTGGCCTCGCTGGTGCGCGCCGGCGCGCTCGCCACCATCATCCCGGGCGGCGGCGCGCTGGCCTTCGGCTCCGTGGTGGTGCTCACCATGCTGGCCTCACTCAGTTTCGACCCGCGCCTGCTGTGGGATTCGCTGGATGCAAACGATGCCCGATCTTGACAACGCTTCCCCCTCCCCGCCACCGCAGCCGCCTTCGCCGGCGCGCCGCCGGCGCTCGCGCTGGCTGCCCTCGCTGGTGTGGCTGATCCCGATCGTCGCCGCCGTGGTCGGCCTGTCGCTGCTGATCCGCACCATCGCCGAGCGCGGCCCCGAGATCACCGTCACCTTCCGCACCGCCGAAGGGCTCACGCCGGGCAAGACGCCGGTGCGCTACAAGGACGTGGACATCGGCCTGGTCAAGTCGGTGCGCCTGGCGCCCGACCGCTCGCACGTGATCGCCAGGATCGACCTGACCCAGGACGCGGCCAGCTTCTCGGCCAAAGACACGCGCTTCTGGGTGGTGCGCCCGCGCTTCGCGACGAGCGGCATCTCCGGGCTGGAGACGCTGCTGTCGGGCGCCTACATCGGCGTGGACGCCGGCAAGTCCGAGGAACGCATACGCGATTTCACCGGGCTGGAGGTGCCGCCGGCCGTCACTACCGACGCCTCCGGCAAGCAGTTCGTGCTGCGCGCGGCCGACCTCGGCTCGCTCGACATCGGCTCGCCGGTCTACTACCGCCGCGTGCAGGTCGGCCAGGTGGTGGCCTACCAGCTCGAGCCCAACGGGCGCGACCTGTCGCTGCGCGTGTTCATCAACAAACCCTATGACAAGCTGGTCACGGCCGACACCCGCTTCTGGCACGCCAGCGGCGTGGACATCAAGCTCGACGCCGGCGGCTTCAAGCTCAACACGCAGTCGCTGGTGACGGTGCTGCTGGGCGGCGTGGCGTTCCAGGCGCCGGACGACTCCAGGGCCACCGCGGCGGCCAGCGAGAACACCCAGTTCCTGCTCTCCAGCGACCAGACCGAGGCCATGAAGGAGCCCGAGGAACTGGTGCCCTCGCTGGCCGTGCTCAACTTCGACCAGTCGGTGCGCGGGCTCTCGCCGGGCGCGCCGGTGGACTTCCGCGGCGTGGTGGTGGGCCAGGTGCGCTCGATCGGCATCGAGTACGTGGGCGACAAGAAGGCCTTCCGCCTGCCGGTGGTGGTGGAGCTCTACCCGTCGCGCATGGGCTTCCGCGCGCGCGACGTGGAGGACGTCAACCGCGCGCGCACCATCGTCCAGGCGCTGGTCAAGCGCGGCATGCGCGCGCAGCTGCGCACCGGCAACCTGCTGACCGGCCAGCTCTACGTGGCGCTCGACTTCTTCCCCAAGGCGCCGCCGGTCGGCGTGGACTACAACGGCGCGATCGCCGAGCTGCCCACCACGCCGGGCACCTTCGACGAGCTGCAGGCCAAGCTCGGCGACATCGTCAACAAGATCGACAAGGTGCCGTTCGAGCAGATCGGCCAGGACCTGCGCGCCTCGCTGGCCACCATGAACACCATGCTCGCCAGCGCCGACAAGCTGGTCGGCCAGCTCAACGGCGACGTCGCGCCGCAGGTGGTGGCCGCGCTGCAGGACGCGCGCAAGACGCTCAGCGCCGCCAACGGCACGCTCGCCTCCGACGCGCCGCTGCAGCAGGACACGCGCCGCATGATGCAGGAGCTCACGCGCACCGCGGTGTCGCTGCGCGCGCTGACCGACTACCTGGAACGCCACCCCGAAGCGCTGGTGCGCGGCAAGCCGGAGACCCCATGATGACCCGCAAGATGATCTCCTCCGCCATGCTGGCGCTGCCGCTCGCGGCCGCGCTGCTGGCCGGCTGCGCCTCGCCCGAGCCGCGCTACTACACGCTTGCCGGCAGCGCGAATGGTGCGAACGGCGCGAACGGCGCGCCCGCGGCGGCCCCGGCGCCCGGCGCCCGGCCGCTGTGGATCGAGGTGGCGCCGGTGCGCGTGCCCGAGCGCCTGAACCGCCCGCAGCTGGTGGTGCGCAGCGGCCAGGACGGCGAGCTGCGGCTGCTCGACCAGTCGCGCTGGTCGGCGCCGCTGCCCGATGAGTTGCGCGACGCGCTCTCGCAGCAGTTGCAGGCCCGGCTCGGCGCGCTGGACATCTACCAGCAGGGCCTGTCGGGCCTGCCGGACGAGGCCCCCGTGTACCGCATCACCACCGAGGTGGTGCGGCTGGAAGCCAGCGTCGGCGAGCGCGCCAGCGCCACCATCAACTGGACCGTGCGCCGCCTGCCCGACGGCAAGGTCAGCGCCGGGCGCACCCAGGCCGAGCTGCCGGCGCCGGGCGCGGTGGACGGCGTGGTGGCGGCCTACCGCCAGATCGTGTCCGGCACCGCGGACGACATCGCCGCCGGCATGGCCAGCCTGCGCCGCTGAACCGGCGCCGCGCGCCCGGCCGCTCAGTCCTCGGCCGGCGCGCCGGCGCCGCGGCAACTGCGCCGCCGCTCGGCCTGCTCCATCGCGGCCAGGCATGCCTCCGGGCCGCCGGCCACCAGCTTCACCGAGCAGGCCAGCATCAGGTTCTTGGCGAGGCCGAAATCCTCCACCACGAAGCCGCGCGCATCGCGCATGGCGCCGTCCTCGCCCCTGGCCACGCCGACGCGCTCCAGCAGGGTGCCGGCGTCGGCGCTGTAGCCCCACACCGGCTTCTGCAGCGCCACCGCGAAACCGGCCTCGAACACGGTCCCCGAATCCGGCTCGCCGGGCCCGCGGAAATCGTCGAGATTGGCCATCACCATGTCGGCGCGGCGCAACAGGTTGATGTTGGCCTCGTAGATCCAGCGCGCGGCGTCGGGACCCGGCAGGCCGGCGGGCGCCGCCTTGTCGAGCGGATAGAGGCCGAGGAAGCCGTGCCGGGCGCACAGCGCCTTGAGGTATTCGCCGTGGGCGACGGCGTCCGGGCGGAAGACGTCGAAACCGGCTAGGTAGATCGATTTCATCTTGGCTTGGGTATGTCGGGTTGGGCAGCGGGCAGGCGCTTGAGGATAGCCGATCCGGCCCCGGCATGGGCTTTCGCGCGGGCCGCCCTATACTGGACTCGCACGCCGCGCGTGGCCCGCCACGGCGCCGCGGCCGGAGCCTCGGCGAGGCCCCGCCGATACACCCTCATCGCGTCAGGAGCCAGTCATGGGACGCAAATATATCGATTGCCGCGAGTTCCCCAGCGAATCCAAGTGCACGGTCGCCCTGAGCGCCGACAGCGAGGAAGAACTGCTTCAGGTCGCCGTGCAGCATGCGGTGCAGGTCCATCACCATGAAGACGGACCGGAGCTGCGCCAGATGCTCAAGAGCGCATTCAAGGACGGGGCGCCGCCGGCGTGAGCGCGGCACCCCCGGTTGCCGGCAAGGTCAGCCTGAAGACCGGCCTCGACCGTCACGCCGCGCTGCACGCGCAGACGTATGGCGAGGCGGTCGATGCCGAAAAGTCGATCCCGCCCATGTTGGAGGCGTTCATGGCGGGGATCGGGGACTCGGAAAAGGAAGCCTTGGCAAAGCAGCGCCGTCGAAAACGAACGGATCAGGAGATCACGCCGATGCGTTCCTCCACCCAATCGATGAAGGCGCGCAGCCTGGCATTGGCACGCCGGCTTGGGTGGAAAGCGACATGCAATGGCATGGGGTCCAGTTGCCACTCGGGAAACAACCGGATCAACGTGCCCTCGGCTGTACAACGCTGGGCCATGTAGTCTGGCAGCCATACGATTCCCAGTCCGGCCACGCCTGCAGCCAGATAGGCATTGCCGTCATCGACGGCAAGGGCATAGTTGCCACGGATGCTGACGATCTCCTCGCCACGTCGCATCGGATACGGGACGCGCTGGTTTCTGTGTGCCCACAGATAACCCACGATCCGATGCGCGGATCCATCGAGTTCGCTCGGATGGCCGGGGTTCCCGGCGCGCCGCAGGTACTCGGGCGCGGCGTAGGTCTGTAGATGGAGATCGCCCACCCGCCTGGCGATCAGTGTCTGGTCAACAATGGGCCCGCCCCGGATCACGCAGTCGATGTTCTCATCCAGTAGATCAGACGTGCGATCGCTGACACGCATGTCAAGCTGAATGCCGGGGTAGCGCTCGTAGAAACCGGGGAGCGCAGGCACCAGGATCAAGCTGGCCAGTGGGCTGGGCACATCGACCCGCAAGCGCCCTTCGAGCATGTCTGATCCTCCTGCCACGCCACGTTCCGCTTCCTGCAGGTCGGCCAGCAGTCGAATCGCATGGTCGTAGAAGGTTTGCCCTGCAACCGTCACCTTGACCTTGCGGGTGGTTCTATGCAGCAGCTTGGCATGCAGGCGTGTCTCGAGCTGCTGCACCAATTGGGTTGCCGTCGCCCGGCTGATATGCAGGGTCTCCGAGGCCTTGGTGAAGCTGCCTGTTTCCACCACGCAAGCAAAGACGCGCATCGCATCGAACCGATCCATCTTTTGTTCCGAGAATTTGATTCATATTGTTTGGATTTTACAAATTCTGGTGAAGAGAATAGGCCATTTATCGATGACATCCCCGCCTGTAGAGTCTTCCATTCATCCCAGTGAAGTCCGGCAGAGATTGCTGGACAAAGAAAGTGAGAACTCGCCATGGCGTCATCCCGCGATGTTGTATTCCCTGCAGGGCGTCAAGCTTTGTATGAACGAAATCATTACTCCCCGGCCGTACGTGTGGACGGCTTCCTTTTCGTGTCCGGCCAAGTCGGCAGCCGGGAGGATGGCTCGCCAGAGCCGGAGTTGGAGGCACAGATTCGACGCGCTTTTGACAACCTCAATGCTGTGCTGGAGGCCGCTGGATGCACGTTTGACGATGTGGTCGATGTCACGGCATTCCTGATTGATCCGCAGGACACGCTAGAGACCGTCTGGAAAGTGCTGCCGGATTACTGGGGCGAGGCGCCATACCCGACACTGACGGGGGTTGGCGTGACCTGGCTGTCCGGCTTCCAGTTCGAGATCAAGGTGATCGCGCGACTGCCTGCGGCTTGAGCGGCCGGATGGCAGTATGCGTGGACGGGACGATCAGCTCGCGGGGCGAATGTCGAACCACTGCCTTGTATGCGATTTCAGGCCTCGCGCGACTTACGCGACATGCTTGGTGTTCCCGCGCAGCGCGTCCCCTAGCGGCGCGCCAGCGCGCGGATCGCCGCGGCATGGCCGCGCTGGGCCGCCGCTTCGTACCATGCCAGCGCGCGGCGCTCGTCGCGCGCCACGCCGGCGCCGTCGCGGTAGGCGTTGGCGAGCATGAACATGGCCGGGGCCACGCCGGCGTCGGCGGCCACGCCGAACCAGCGCGCGGCGCTGGCGGCGTCGGGCGCGCGACCGTAGCCGCCACGGTGCAGCAGGCCGAGGTAGTAGGCGGCGCCGCTGTCGCCGGCGGCGGCGGCAAGCGCGAAGTGATGCCAGGCCGCGGCGGCGTCGGGCGCGGTGCCGCCGGCTTCGCTGCCGTCGCCGCTGTCCGCGCCGTCGCCCGGGAACGCGGCCTTGCCCAGCAGGAAATGCGCGCGCGCGTCGCCGCCCTCGGCGGCATCGCGCAGCCAGCGGCTGCCTTCGGCGCGCTGCGCGGCATCGCCGCCGGCCAGCAGCGCCTCGCCGAGCGCGGCCTGGGCCGCCGCCTCGCCCTGCTGCGCGGCGCCGCGCAGCGCGGCCAGCGCGTGGCGGTCGGCACCCGCCTGCGCCTGCCAGTGCGCGAGTTCCAGGCGGCGCGCGGCGGCGCGCTCGCGCCACACCGAGGCGCCGCCCACGCAGCCGGCGGCCACCGCCACGGCCACCAGCACGGCGGCGAGCAGGCGGCGCTGGTCGTGGCTGTCGGCCACGCGCGCGGCGGCCACGGAAGTCCGCGGGACGCCGCCCGCCGCGAGCGGCCGCGCCGCCCTGCCTGCCACCATTGCCGCCGTTCCCGCCGTCGCTGCCGTCATCGTCATCGCCATCGCACCAGCCATTGAGGTCGCGGCCATTGTCATGAACGCAGATGGCAGCAGGGTGACGCGGCGGTGACACGCCCGTGACGCCAGGCCGGGCCACGGGGCCCGCATGCACCGAATGTGCCATTGACGCCGCGTTATATACCGTCATATATTGCGAATTCATGTAGCGCGCATTCGCTTCCAGCGTTCGCGGCGCGCGCGCCGAGCCTTCCGGCCCGCCGCGGCCGCTCTCCCAACCTCCGCACAGCCATGCCCATGCAACCGATTCCCGCCTGCCCGCCCGCCCTGCCCCGTCCGCCGCGCGGCGCCCGCCGGAGCGCCTCGCTCGCGGCCGGCCTGCTGCTGTCCGCCACGCTGGCGCTGTCCGCGCCGGCCGCCTTCGGCGCCGACCTGGTGGTCTCCGCCGCGGCCAGCCTGACCAACGCCTTCAAGGCGCTGTCCGAATCCTACGAGCGCGCCCACCCGCAGACCAAGGTGATCCTGAACTTCGGCGCGTCGGACGTGCTGATGCAGCAGATCATCAACGGCGCGCCGGCCGACGTGTTCGCCTCGGCCGACCAGGACGCGATGAACAAGGCCGAGGCCGCGCGCGTGGTGAACGCCGCCACCCGCCGCGACTTCGCCGCCAACCAGCTCGCGCTGATCGTGCCGGCCGACAGCAGGCAGGAAGTGGGCAAGCTGCAGGACCTGACCAAGCCCGAGTTCAAGCGCATCGCCTTCGGCAACCCGGCCTCGGTGCCGGTGGGCCGCTACACCAAGGGCGCGCTGGAAGCGGCCGGCGTGTGGGATGCGGTGTCGGCCAAGGGCGTGATGGCGCAGAACGTGCGCCAGAGCCTGGACTACGTGGCGCGCGGCGAGGTCGAGGCCGGCTTCGTGTTCGCCACCGACGCGGCCATCATGCCGGACAAGGTCAAGGTCGCGCTGCGCGTGCCGACCCGCCAGCCGGTCACTTACCCGATCGCCGTCACCGCCGTCGCCAAGCAGCCGGCCGAGGCCGCCGCCTTCGTCGGCTACGTGCTCTCGGACGAAGGCCAGGCCGTGCTGGCCAAGTACGGTTTCCTGAAGCCCTGACCCCGCGCGCCGGGCCGCGCCGCGGCCCCGGCGCCATCCGCCGCCGGGCCGACGCGCCCGGCCGGCCATGCCTATGAATTCCCTGCAAGCCGTCTGGGTCCCGCTGGCGCTGTCGCTCAAGGTGGCGGGCTGGGCCACGCTGATCAACGCCGTGCTCGGCGTGGCGGTGGCGTATGCGCTGTCGCGCTGGCGCTCGGGCGCGCGCGACCTCGTCGACGCCATCCTCACGCTGCCGCTGGTGCTGCCGCCCACCGTGATGGGCTATTACCTGCTGGTGCTGGTGGGCCGGCGCGGCGTGCTCGGCGCCTGGCTCGGCCAGCTCGGCATCGAGCTGGTGTTCACCTGGCAGGGCGCGGTGCTGGCGTCCACCATCGTGGCCTTCCCGCTGGTGCTCAAGTCGGCGCGCGCCGCATTCGAGGGCGTGAACAGCCAGTACGAGGATGCCGCGCGCGTGCTCGGCACGCCCGAGGCCGGCATCTTCTTCCGCATCACGCTGCCGCTGGCCGCGCGCGGCATCATCGCCGGCGTGCTGCTGGCATTCGCGCGCGCGCTGGGCGAGTTCGGCGCCACGCTGATGGTGGCCGGCAACCTGCCGGGCCGCACGCAGACCCTGTCGGTGGCCATCTACGAAGCGGTGCAGGCCGGCGACGACAACACCGCCAACCTGCTGGTGCTGGTGACGTCCGTCACCTGCGTGGTGCTGCTGGTGGCGGCGGGCCGGCTGGTGCCGGCCGCGCGCAAGACCCTGGGATGACACGGCCATGAGCATGCACGTCACGGTCCGCAAGGATCTCGGCACCGACGACCGCCGCTTCGCGCTGGACATCAGCTTCGTCTCGGAGAGCCGGCGCATCGCCCTGTTCGGACCGTCCGGCGCGGGCAAGAGCCTCACGCTGCGCGCCATCGCCGGGCTGCTGCGGCCCGACAGCGGCCGCATCGTGCTCAACGGACGCACGCTGTTCGACAGCGAGGCCGGCATCGACGTGCGCCCGCAGGAGCGCCGCGTGGCCTACCTGTTCCAGGACTACGCGCTGTTCCCCCATCTGACGGTGGCGCAGAACATCGCCTTCGGCCTCGCGCGCGGCTGGCGCAACCCGGGCCGCAAGGCGAGCCACCCGGAGGCGCAGCGCTGGATCGACGCGTTCGGCCTGGGCGCGATCACCGGCAACTATCCCGGAGAGATCTCGGGCGGGCAGAAGCAGCGCACGGCGCTGGCGCGCGCGCTGGTGGCGCAGCCCGACATCGTGCTGCTCGACGAGCCGTTCTCCGCGCTCGACCCGGCGCTGCGCGTGCGCATGCGCAACGAATTGCGGGCGCTGCAGGCCAGCCTGGACGTGCCGATGCTGGTGATCTCGCACGACCCCGAGGACGTCGAGGCGCTGGGCGACCACGTGCTGGAGGTGCGCGACGGCCGCATCCACGGCGGCGGCCCGGTCAAGGGGCATCCGCAGATCTACGCGCCCGTGCCGGCGCACGAATAGGAAGCCGTTTCGGGAAGACCCTGGCGTCGTCGCGCGGCACGGCAGGTTGAAACGACTTCCAGGCGCGCGCGGCCGTCTCAGCGCGCGCGCAGCAGGTCCACGTAGGCGGTTTCCACCAGTTGCGCGCGCGCCACGCCGAGCTTGTCCAGCAGCGCGTGCGCCTCGGCCACGCCCGCCGCGGCCGCTTCGCCGTCGGCCAGCACCACTTCCAGCTCGAGAAAATCCCCCAGCCCGGCCACGCGGTCCAGGTGCACGCGCGTGCGGCCCACGAGGTACAGCACGCGCGTCTTGCGCACGCGCCCGCCCTCGCCCCACGCCGCCGCCAGCGCGGCGCGCAGGGAATCGGGCGCCGCCGTCGGCGAGATGATGTAGTGGCTTTCCTTCGGCCCGGCCTGGTCGGCGCGCGCATAGAAGATCAACTGGCCTTCGCCGGGGGCCAGCACGCGCAGCTTGAGGCGGCCGTTGGCGCACGCGAAGAAGGTGTCGTCCTGCTCGATCCGTTCCGGGCCGTGGTCGGCCAACGGCGCCACCAGCGGCGCCAGCGCCTCGACGCTGGCGATGCGGGCCTTGATTTCCACGTTGGTGGGCATGGGGTGTCCTCTTGCTGTTGCTGTTGCTGTTGCTGTTGCTGTTGCTGTTGCTGTTGCTGTTGCTGTTGCTGTTGCTGTTGCTGTTGCTG